>JBCDFR010000011.1:0-76321 GCA_039177505.1 Actinomycetota bacterium
CGGCTGAGCTCGGTTGGGATACCGCACACCGCAGTGCCGTCGAAGATCCATCGAGGCGGCAGGTACCGAACCCACGACTTGCGGTCCGTCTCGGGGATCCACTCGACGCGCACGCCACCCAGTGCGTTCGACAGCACGTGGTACTTGGCGCACGCCACCGCATCGGGCTCGGCGGTGAGCCCGAGCTTCTCCAACCCGGGATGAAACGCTTCGAGGTGCTGGTTGCGGAACACGCGAAACACGACGTCGGCGGCTCGCTCGGTACCCAATCTGGTGACCATTCCGAGCAACAGGCCGGTGAGCTGGCGGTGGTACAGCTCGGCCAAGGCGGCCCACGCGGCGGGGTTGTCGACGGCGCTCGGTTCTGACGACTGCGAATCGTTCATCGGCTCATCCTGACACGAATCGCTTGAAAAGTGAATTGATTTCACCTAGCCTGGTGAAATCAGTTCACTTATGGAGGAACCATGGACTTCGAGACCGTGCTCTACGACGTCGACGCACCGATCGCCACGATCACGCTCAATCGACCCGAGGAACTCAACACGATCGTGCCGCCGATGCCCGACGAGTTCGAGGAAGCGGTGCGCCTGGCGACCGTCGACGACACGGTGAAGGTGATCATCGTGCGCGGTGCCGGCCGGGCGTTCTGCGGTGGGTACAACTTCGGGGGCGGGTTCAACCACTGGGGCGAACGAATCAGCACCGACGGCCAGTGGGATCCGGGCAAGGACTTCGCCTGGAGCACCGACCGGCTCACCGCGCCGACGCAGAAGTTCATGGCGATCTGGCACACCCACAAGCCGGTGATCGTGCAGATTCACGGCTGGTGCGTGGGCGGCGCGAGTGACACGGCACTCTGCGGCGATCTGGTGATCGCGTCTGACGACGCGCGCATCGGCACGCCCTACTCGCGCATGTGGGGCGCGTACCTCAGCGGGATGTGGCTGTACCGACTGGGCTTGACCAAGGCCAAGGAGTACGCACTCACCGGTAAGGCCTTGTCGGGTGTCGAAGCTGCCGATATCGGATTGATCAACGAGTCGGTGCCGTTCGAACAACTCGAAGACACAGTGCGCGAACGAGCGCTGCAGCTGGCCTCCATTCCCGCGTCGCAGCTGGCGGCGATGAAGCTCGTCGTCAACCACGCGTACGAGAACATGGGGGTGTCGAGCACCCAGGTGCTCGGCCCGATCCTCGACGGTCTCATGCGCAACACCCCCGACGCCATCGAGTTCATCGAGCGGGCGCAGTCCGACGGCGTGCGCTCGGTGATCACCGACCGCGACGGACTGTTCGGTGACTACAGCCAGGCGCCACACGACCAACAGCCGGACCCGTCGCACGTAATCACGCCGTAGCGCACGCGGCACGGCATCATGGCCACATGACGGCCGCACCGAGCGACCATCTCACCGACAAGGGTCGACGTACACGCGAGCGCCTGCTCGAAGTGGCCGGCCTGGAACTGCTCGATCATGGCGTCGTCGAAGTCACCGCCGTCGCGGAGCGCGCCGGCGTGAGCGTCGGGTTGTTGTATCGCTACTTCGCGAACAAGGACGGGTTGATCACCGCGCTCATCGATGAGTTCTACGACCAGTACGAAGCGGTGGTGCTCGCCGAGGCGCCGCCGGCGGATGTGCACTGGACCGAGTTCGAGCGGGCGCGCATCGTGCGCGAGGTCGGGTTCGTGTTCGATCATCCGCTCGGTCGGGCGATCATCGGAGGGCCGCCTGCCGAGCCGGCGGCCGCGCTCGCCGACGGACGCCGTCTCGGTCGGCACATCGAAATGGCGGCGCGCAACATCGCCCACGGTGTACGCCGCGGCGAGATCGACGTATCGGTCGACCACCGTTTGGCTGGCGCCGCGATCATTGGCGGATTGAGGTCGTGCTTGGCCATGGCACTGGCCAACGGCAACGACATCAGCCGCAACGACGTGGTCGAAGCCGTTGAACAAGCATCAGCAGGACTCATACGACCCAACTGACGGCGCCCGGGCGCGGCCGACGCTGGCCCCTTTCACCGATACGATCGAACCCCAGACAGCGGCCGGCCCGCACGTTTGCCGAGCGCACCCAACGTGACTGCCGACCGACGGCGGGCCGCAGTACTTCCAGACCCCCACATTACGAGAGAACGATCACCCGTGAGCGCAACACCATTCGAGACCAACGACATCATCCCGGTGCTGAACAACATCATGAAAGCAGAGCTTTCCGGGGTGGTGCGATACACCCACTACGCCCTGGTGATCACCGGGCCCAACCGCCTCCCGCTCGTCGACTTCATGAACGCCCAAGCCACCGAGTCGCTCACCCACGCCCAACAAGCTGGCGAAATCCTCACCGGGCTCGGCGGCCATCCCGAGCAGGGCATCTCATCGATCGAAGAATCGCACGACCACTCGATCGAGACCATCCTGCACGAGTCGATCGCCCACGAGCAGCGTGCGCTCGAGCTATACCGAGAGCTCCTCGGGCTCGCCGAGGATCGATCGGTGTACCTCGAAGAGTACGCACGGACCCAGATCGGCGCCGAGGAACTGCACGCCATCGAACTGAACAAGCTGTTGCGCGACTACGCCATCGGCTGATCCGTAGCGCATCTACGGTGGACGACATGTCGAGCACCGCATCGCCGTCCCGCCCCGTCCGGATCGCTGTCCAGCTACACCCCCAACACGCCGACTACGGCGCACTGCGCGACGCCGTGGCGCGAGCGGAGTCGATGGGAGTCGATGTGGTCTACAACTGGGACCACTTCTTCCCGCTGTACGGCGAGGCCGACGGCAAACACTTCGAAGCGTGGACGATGCTCGCTGCATGGGCCGAGCAGACGAGCTCGATCGAGATCGGCTGCCTCGTCACGTGCAACTCGTATCGCAATCCCGAACTGTTGGCCGACATGGCTCGGACGGTCGACCACATCAGTGGCGGTCGCTTGATCCTCGGCATGGGCTCTGGCTGGTTCCAGCGTGACTACGACGAATACGGCTACGAGTTCGGGACCGCCGGCTCACGTCTCGACGCGTTGGGCGACAACCTGCCACGCATCGAGTCGCGTTGGGCGGCGCTCAATCCGGCACCGACCCGCAACATCCCGATCTTGATCGGCGGCACCGGCCCGAAGAAGACGCTGCGGCACGTCGCCCGTCATGCGTCGATGTGGCACGCGCTCTTTCCAGGCCAACCCGACGATCTCCGTCCGGCGGTCGAGGCGTTACGTGGCTGGTGCGCGCAGTTCGACCGCGACCCGACCGACATCGAGTGGGGCATCGGCCTCCAGCCGGGTGACGCGGACCGTGTATTCGACGCCTATGCACAGGAGTACCTGGCAATGGGGTTCACGCAGATCACCTTCGGGACCAACGGCCCGGACTACTCCTTCAGCGGACTCGATCGGTGGCTCGCGTGGCGCGATGAGCTGAACGGGTAGCCCCCACAGGCGCTACGCCGCGAGCGCGTCGGCGACGATCGTCCACACGTCGGGGTCGACGCCGAGACCGAAGTGCGACGATCCGACCTCGACATGGGTCATGTTGGTGGCCCACGGATCGATGCACGCCTTCCAATCGACGACCGCGTCAGCCTTGGTATAGATCGCCGTCGCCGGGAGCGTGAGTGGGTCGGTGCGGTTGGCTTCGTCTTGCAGTGCGGCGATGCGGGCGCACTCTTCGGCGCCGAACCGGCTGGCACCGGCGGTGTAACTCGGCCCACCCTGGGCGGGCGTGCCGAAGGTGACGAGCCGCTCGACCAGATCGGGCCGATTGCGCGCGGTCTCTCGTGCGATCACCCCGCCGAGCGACCAGCCGACGAGATGCACAGGCCGGCCGTCACCATCGGCGACGAGCTGCTCGAGAATGGGCTCGAAACACTCGACGGTGCTCTCCACGTCGCTGCCATTGCGGCCCAGCCCCCAGGGCACGGCGTCGTGACCGAGCGAACCGAGGTACCACCGCAAGGGTGCCAGCGTCTCCGATCCGGTCAACCACCCCGGAATGTCGACAATCCGGCGGCCGTCGCCGCGCGCCGCACGTCGCAACCCGGGCGACTTGTAGAGCAGGCGCCACGGTTGCAGTGCGGTCGTCCACTCGGCAGCCAAGCGCGTTCGCGCGGGTGGACCCGTCGGTGACGCCGTTGTCGGCAGTCCGGTGACGGGGCGGTCGTCCATGACGGTGTCATGCATGTGATCCAGTATGCATGACACTGTCATACTTGGCAACGTGGAGCAGTCCGCGAGCCGCACGATTCGCCGTCAGCCGTCGGTGTCCACCGACGCTGTGCTCGATACCGCCGAGCGTCTGTTGCGTAAGCACGGATTCGATGGCATCTCCGTGCGGCGGATCGCCGAGGAGCTCGGAGCGTCGCGTCAAGTGGTGTACACCCACTTCGCCGGAATGAATGGACTGCTCGACGAACTCCACCGACGGCTGTCAAGGCGATTGATCGACGCCGTCGATGCCGTCGACGCGCCCGGCGGCACCATCACTCACCTGGTGGGCGCAGCCGCCGCCTATCGAGCGACAGCACGCCGATGGCCCGAGCTCTACCAGCTGGTGTTCGAGCGGCCGATCACCGACTACGAGATCGGACCCGCAGCCGTGGCCGAAGGCGTGCACTCGTTCGAGATGATCATCGACATCGCCGCCCAGTGGCTGCACATCACCGCCGGTGTCGCCGATCCGTCGCGGCGCGCCGCAGTTGATCTAGCGCGGGCGATGTGGTCGTCGCTCCACGGATTCGTCGTGCTCGAACGCGTCGGGTTCGCCACACCTGTCGACACCGACCGCCTCTCCGAGCAGTCGGTCGTGGCGCTTCTCGACGGCTGGTCGGCGTCTTAGGGCTACCAGTCAACACCCGGCGGGCACGCGGATTCTGCGATCGACCGGCATGTCGCTGATCACGATCGCCTCGCCCTGCGGCGGAGTGATCACGACGTCGACGACCGTTGCAGCACCCAGTCCTAGATGGGCGACGGGCTCCACACCACCACCGAACCCCTGGGCGCCGCCGATCTCGTCGAAGGCGATCAGTGCGTCGGGCTCACCGACACTGCCGGCCCGATAGGCGGCGACGGTCGTCCCCGGCCCGCCGCCGAGCGAGGCAGCGACCGCAACATCGAGAAAGTGACCGCTCGGCGTGCGGTTGAGCAGCAGCCGCGAGGGCAGCCCCGGGTCCCACTCCACGAGCAGCACGTCGAGCCGCCCGTCGCGATCGACGTCCGCCGTTGGTGCACTCACCCAGTATTGGCCGTCTCCGAGCCCGCTCGGTGGCGCAAACCGTGGCGAGTCGGCATCGGCCTGGTTCATGAACACCGCCGGCTCGACCTCGTTGTCGAGTCCGCCGCTGGTCAGCACGTCGACGCGTCCGTCGTTGTCGAGGTCAACAAGCGCCACGTGCGGTGCCTTCGACGACAGCCCGGCCAACCCCGCCTCGGTCGTGATGTCGACGAGCTCAAGATCACCGGGTTCGGAGCGGTTCTCGTACAGCCTGACCGGGACCGGCTCTCCGCCCTCCGCGGCGGAGTTGAAGTGTTGGCCGATCAGCACATCGAGGTCTCCGTCGCCGTCAACGTCACCGAGCGCCACGCCTGCCGGATCATCCTCATCACCGAACAGCTCCCACGGTTCGATCGCGCCGACCACCTCCTCGAGCCCCGAGCCCGTCCCCAGGAACACGCGGTTCGACCCACCGACGACCAGGTCCGTGAGGCCATCACCGTCGAGGTCGCCGGTTGCGAGCCCGAGACCCCACACGTCGTCGGGCCACCAAGCGCCGCGGAACGGTTCGAACCGCATGTCGCCGAGGTTGCGATAGAGCCGGCTCGAACGGCCGCGGAACCGATCTTCGAGGATGACCAGGTCGTGGAGCCCGTCGCGGTCGACGTCGATCACCCCGACCGATCTCCCAGGTGACTCGTCGTCGAGCCCGCTGTTGCGCACGGGAACGAACTGTCCGTCGTCGTTGCGCCACACCTGTGACGGCGTCGGACTCGAACCACTGACGTTGCGGGCGAGCACCAGGTCGAGATCACCGTCCAGATCGAGGTCGGTGAACAACGCCCCGCTCGTCCGTCCGATCGGGGCGTCGAGGGCGAGATCGCTCCAACTCCCATCAGCCGTGCCGCCGAGGAGGCGATCCGGATTCGGGACGGAGGCGCCGCGTTGTCGGTAGTCCTCGGCCGGGCGGTCACCGAACGTGCCGACCACGAGGTCGACGAGCTGATCACCGTCGACATCGCCCCATGCCGCGGCGTGACCCATCATCCCGACCAGCGCGTCGTCGAGCCCACTCGCGGCGGTGACGTCCTCCCAGCGGATCTCGCCGGTGGACTCCGCCGACGACACCGGTGCTGCCCAGCAGGTGAGCCCCGCGACCTCCGTCGACGCAGTGGACTCGACCGACACACCGGTGGTGCGCCCGTCGCCGGGGAGGTCGATCTGTAGGAGCACGACCTCGCCGAACGTCGAGTCGTCGCGTGTGGACACCGGGGCGCTGTTGAGGCCGACGAAGAGCCGCCGCCGCTCGGCATCGAGCACAAGGTTGTACGTGCCGCCTGCGGTGAGCCCGAGCGCGTCCTCGGTCAGCGGATTGAGTTCGACGATCTTGTCGATCGAGCCGGTCGCAGTGTCCAACGCCATCAGCGGGGTACCGGACGTCCATGCAGAGCCGTGAGCACCCGGGATGAAGTACACCGTCGAGCCGTCGGGCTCCATGGCGATCGAGGCGACGTAGCCGGGGGCTTCACCGAGTTCGTCGATGCTGCCGTCGGGTCGCAATGCGAAGAACTTGTTGTCCGGCCGGTTCGTGATCCCGTAGATCGTGCCGTCGGGTGCCGGCGGGGTCGCCGCCCGCAGAAACCGGCCGGGTATCGGGTCGGGCAACTCCGTCATCTCGCCGGTCGATGGGCTCCACCGCGTGAGGTGGCCTTCCGGCGACGAGAACAGCACGGCGCCATCGGATTCGATGGCCATCGCACGAAACCCGACGTGGGCCGGGGAGTCGTCGAGGATGGTGGACTCGCCCGTCGCCGTGTCGTAGCTGAACAGCACGCCGGCGTCGGGCGACGACTCCGGATCGACCGCCTCACCGAACAGGACGGTCGAGGCGGCTGAGCCGGCCATCGACGGTGTGCCGTGATCCTCGACCGGCACACCGAGCGCGCTGGTAGTTCGGGCGGTCGGGTCGAGGCGGAACAGGACGTCGCCGTCGTAGCCGTTCTGGTATTCGAGTCCACGGCGCGATCCCCAGTAGGTCGACGTGTAGATGTGGTCGCACGGCCCGACGATCATCTGCGCGTGCACCTTGCCAAAACCCCATGCCCCGCGCTGGTGGTCGACGAGCGACAGTGCGTCGCCGATCATCCGCAGTTCGCCGCTCTCGGGGTCGTACTCGTAGAGGTAGCTGTTGCCGTCAGCACCGAGGTGATCGCCGACCGCTGAGAAGAACCGCCCGTCGCTGATCACCGCCCCCTGGCCCCACTGCGACCACGGCGCCCCGGTGTCGCTCGGACCGGGATACACCGCCCCGGTCACTCGTAGCCCGTCGTCGCGCGCGAGCAACTCCTCCATCGTGGTCTCGTCGAGGGTCGACCATTCCGTGGCATCAGGGTCGGGCGGTAGGCACGCTGCGTCGGCAGGAGCTGAGGTCGATGGTGCCTGGGCCGATGGTGCCTGGGCCGATGGTGCCTGGGCCGATGTCGGCGGCACGGCCGAGGTTGCCGTGGGCGCCGGCCCGCCGCTGGTCGGCGATGACGACACCGGTTCGGCCGCCGACGTCGTCGAGGGCGAGGCGTCGACAGCGGAAGACACCGCTGTGTTGTCCTCGCCGGCCGTGCACGCCGCGAGCAAGGCCCCCACTGCGAACGCAAGCACGACGCGACGCACACCACAAGTCTTGCCGATCGCGCCCGGGTCGTGGGAGCGGGACGCATCACAATCCGACACGGTGCTCGAGAACGGGCCACCCAGCATGGGACGTGACCTACTTCGCCGACGATGGAATGATGTGCTGGTAATCAGGAGTGCACGGCCACACCACATCATGGTCACCGCGGCCATCGCCCTCGCTGTCGCCGCTTGCAGCACCGAGGAGAGCACACAGACCGCCCAAACCAGCGTGGCGCCGACGAGCGCCGGTGTCGTCACCACGATCCCACGGCCGACCACCACCGCTGTATCGACGACCTCGTCGACGGTGGCCGAGACAGCACCGTCGACGGCCCCGAGTTCGACGTCGCCACCAGCGACGACCCCGGCGCCGACCACCACGGTGCCGCCCGCCGCGCCACCGCCGAACGACAACTTCGCGGCCGTACAGATCGGGTTCGAACAGGTCGCCGACGTCAACTCACCCACCGCGATCGCGTGGCGCGACGGAGATCCATCGATGTACGTGACCACCCAGGAAGGCTTCATCTCGCGCACCACACCCGACGGGTTGGTCCCCGTCGGCGACCTGTCGGGAGAAACGATCGAACTGCTGTCAGGATCCGAACGAGGTCTGCTCGGCGCGGCGTTCGACCCCCGAGACGGCCGGCTGTACGTCAACTTCACCGATCTCGACAACAACACACGTGTCTGGTCGTACGAGATGGCCGAGGCGTCGATCGTGCCCGACTCGCGCCGGGAGATCCTGATGATCGAACAGCCGGGCGTCGGCCACAACGGTGGTGGGCTGCTGTTCGACGCCGACGGCAACCTTTTCATCGGCTCCGGTGACGGTGGTGGCAGCAACGGTCGCGACGCAGCCGATACGTCGAAGCTGCTCGGCGTGATCATGCGCATCACCCCGAATCTCGACGGCGATGGCTACACCATCCCGACCGACAACCCCTTCGCCGATGGTGTCGCCGACCGGCCCGAGGTGTGGGCGCGCGGCTTCCGCAATCCGTGGAGCTTCTCCATCGACTGGCCGACCGGCGACATGTGGATCGGCGACGTCGGCAACGACGAACGCGAAGAGGTCAGTGTGATGCGGGGCGGCGAACGCGGCCTCAACTTCGGGTGGCCGTGGTTCGAGGGCACGAATCCGCGGCGTTCAGGCGCCCCCGAGGGCGTGATCCCACCGGTGTTCGACTACCCCCGCAGCGACGGTGTCGCGGTGATGGGCGGCCACGTGTACCGCGGTGCCGCATTCCCCGAGCTGGAGGGGGCATATCTGTTCGCCGACCTCGGCGGTGCGATGTGGGCGATCGGTGCCGACGGTGTGTCGCGACTCGACGTCGACCCGCCGACCGGCATCGTCGGTTGGGGCGAAGACCCCGACGGCGAGCTGTATCTGTTGTCGCTGTACGACGGTGTGTTCAAGCTCGTGCCGGAGAACAGCTAGTGCGCGAACGATCGACCATCCGCGTACGCGCGGTCGCGGCCGCCGCCATTGCGGCGATCGCCGTCACCGCATGCAACACGACCGACGCCCCAGAGAGCGGCCGCACCGGAGCGTCGACGACCACACAACCACAGGTTCCACCCGGTGTCGTTGCTCCCTTTCCGAACGACGATCCGGCACCGGTCGGCGAGATCGGCGACTATCAACTGAGCAACACCATCACCGCGATCGAGCAGTACGGCGAGCCGCTCATCGATCTCGACCTGGCCAACGGACTGCAGGTCCAGACCTACGGACAGGCGTCGAACCCGAGCCCGTATTACCAGGATCAGGTCGCCGTGGTGAGAGACGCCCGTGCGTGCGTCGATGCGGTGCTCGAACGCGACCAGCCCGCTCGCCCAGCGGTGATCTTCGACGTCGACGAAACTGCGCTGTCAGCGTTCTGGATGATGGCGCAGCAAGACCTCGGATTCGACGTGTGGCTCCAAAATTCGCTCTACCTCCTCGCTGCGAATCCGGCGATCGAACCAACGCGAGAGTGGTTCAACGATCTGTTCGACCAGAACGTCCAGCCGATTCTGGTCACCGGTCGCTCCGAAACGCTGACGGTCACATCGCCACTCGATGGCCGCGAATCGGAGCTCGCGATCGGCGAAGCGACCACCTCCAACTTGGTCGACGCGGGCTTCCAGACCGGCGGTCCGCACAACCCCGACCTCGAGGGCTTCTTGCTCTTCTTCCAACCGATCGACCACTCAGGTGGTGTTGGCAAGTTCAAAGCGGACACTCGGGCCGAACTCGCCGACGACTTCGACCTCGTCGGCAACATCGGCGATCAATTCAGCGATCTGACGATCGGTGACAGTCCGCCGGACCCACCGATCGAGTGCAGCTACAAGATGCCGAATCCGTTCTACTTCATCCCGAGCGGCGGATCGCCCGACTGACCTCAAAGGTTCAAGACAACTTCAGTCCCGCTCCGCAGAGCGGCACCACGGTCGCGCCACCGTGGTCGCGACGCTGTCGAGCAGTGGCGACAGCGACGGCGCCGGTCGGCTCGACGTACCAACCCGCCTCGGCGAGCACCCTCTGAGCAGCAAGGATTTCCCCGTCCCCGACGGTGACGAATTCGCCGCCGGTTGAGGCCACAACGTCGACGATCTCGGCGAGTCGCGGCGGAGCGGCGATGGCGATGCCTTCGGCGACGGTCGGGGCTGGGTCGAAGTGGCGCCCGGTTGCGTGGGCGACGATCGGCGCGCAACCAGCAGCCTGTACGGCGGTGATCGGCGGCACCTCGTCGACCAGGCCGGCGAGCCGGAGCTCCTCGAAGCCGAGCCATGCACCGAGCACGAGCGTGCCGTTCCCCACCGGCAACACGAGCCGCTCGGGCGCACGGCGACCAAGCTGTTCCCACACCTCGAAGGCGAACGTCTTGGTGCCGGCGAGAAAGCTCGGCTCCCACACGTGGCTGGCGTAGAACCCGTCGCCTCGCGACACCGCTTCCACGGCTGCCTGGGCTGCGGCCGTACGGTCACCATCGACCCGCACGACGCGGGCGCCGTGCGCTTCGGCTTGACGTGTCTTGCCCTCACTGGTCGTCGCCGGCACGTAGACCGCGCACGGCAGGCCGGCACGGGCGCTGTAGGCGGCAACCGCGGTACCGGCGTTGCCGCTCGAGTCACACACGAGTCGCTCAGCGCCGCACTCCACGGCATGGGCGACGACCACGGCCGCGCCGCGGTCCTTGAACGAGAGTGTCGGATTGGCGAACTCGATCTTGAGCAGCAGTTCACCCATTCCCGGCATCAACGGCGTCCCGCCTGCTCCCAGATCGAGACGCGCTTGTGCCACGTCGGGATCGGCGAGTCCGAAGGTCTCGCGGTATCGCCAGATGGTGTCACCAACCGACGGCGCCACGTCGACGATGTGACGCGGAAACGGTCGCGGCATGACCCGCTGTGGCGACCGGGCCGTCACAGTGTCCAGCCGCCGTCGGTGGGGATCACCGCGCCGAACACGTACGACGCCGCCGGTGACGCCAACCACCACACCACCTCCGCGGCTTCTCCGCCGCGACCGAGTCGTCGCGCCGGGACCTCGCGCCGCAGCGACGCTTGGAACTCAGGGTCGGCGACGGTCGCCGGAGGGAAGTAGGAGGGGTTCTCGATGAAGTTGGGAGCGATCCCGTTCACGCGCACGCCCTGCTTGGCGACCTCGTGCCCGACGCTGCGCACCAACGTCAACTGCGCCGAACGAGCCGACTCGTACGCTGCGATCGGATGCGTTGACGATCGAATGGCCGTCGCCGATGTGGGCACCACGATCGCTCCCTCGCCGGCCGCGACCATCGACGGGAGGCACTCGCCGAATAGCCAGAACAGCGGTTGCACGAGCCGTCCAAACGCACCATCGACGACTGCGTCGTCGTGCTCGGTGATCGGCGCAACCGTGATCGGCGCATCGAGGTTGGCGACGACCACGTCGAACGGACCCCGGTCGGCGACGAGTTTGCGGGTATCGACCGCACTCCGCAGCGGTTCGCGGTGAGCAACGACGTCGTCGCCACCGGCTCGAAACCGCTCGACGGCAGCCGGCCCCACGAAGTCATCGGCGTCGGTGACGAGGACGCGCCGCAACATCAGATCTGCAACAGCGAGTGCACGTGCTCGTCGACATCGACGGGATGGACGAGCGCCGCACCGATCGCTGCGCGGAGACCGCGCACCGAGGTGTCGAGCGACATGCTCGGATGGCCCAGGTTCTCATCGACGGCGGCCACCTCGGGAAGCTGTGGCAGGTGCACCCAGCCGGCCTTGATGCCGAGAGCCTCCGACGCGATGTGCTGCAGCACCCCGTACATCAGGTGGTTACACATCAGCGTGCCACCGGTATCGGAGATGTCGGCGGGTACGCCAGCTCGACGCATCGCCAGCACCATGGCGCGAATCGGCAGGGTGGCGTAGATGCCGACCGGACCGCCAGGAACGGTCTCGTCGTCTTCGAGGATCACTCCGTCGTTGTCGGCAATGCCGTATCGCGCTGAGTCGTTCAGGTTCTGCGCGATCCGCTCGGCGGTGATCATCGACCGTCCCGGATACTCACCGAGCATCACGACGTGAGACGGCGACGTCTCAGCGATGGCAGCTGCGACCACGTCGATACAACGAAACCACCTGCTGGGAGCGATGAGCCCCGTCACCGGAACCCCGTCGATCGTCTCGCCGTCGAGCGCCTCGGCGGTCAGCTGTGCAGGATTGGTCGGGGTGGTGCCGTACGGCTCGAACCCGGTCACCAGCACTTGCGAGGCCGTCATCTCACTCCGCTCTGTCGTCGATCGAATGGGCAGCGAGAGCGCTGCACTCGGTAGCACGCGCAGGTTAATCAAGTACACGTCGCTCTGACCCGAGTGCTCGGCTCAAGCGGGACCGGACCGACGTGCAAGTGTTGGTGTGTGATCCTCGACACGCTCGACATCGACACTGATGCCTTCTTGGCGGGCACCGGCTGGCAGATCAAACCCGAAGGCGCCTGCAAGGGCGAGGTCTGTGTGCCGCTCCCTGACGGGTTCTCGCTCGAGCACGCCGCGCAACGACTGGGCATGGCGTTGGTCGCCGATGAGTCCACCGGCCGCTGGGCGCTCGGTCCGGAATCGCTGAACGGCCAAGCGCTCGTCACTGCCGAGGCCCCCGATTTGGTGCTCGACGACATCGATGGCAACGAGTTCCGCCTGTCGTCGTTGCGCGGCAAGAAGGTGGTGCTCGTCGCCTGGGCGCCGTATTGAGGCTGTCGTTATGACCTGCCCGGGTGGCAGGCACTGCACGAGGAACTGAGCCCGCACGGTGTCGAGATCGTCACGGTGTCGTTGGAACTGAGTGGGCCTGAGGTGTCGCGGCCGTTCATCGATGCGGCATCGCCCAGTCATCCGTCACTGTTGGATCCGACACACCAGATGGACGCGTTGTTTGGAGTGGTCAACATCCCCAACGTCATCTGGATCGACGAACAGGGCATCATCGTCCGGTCTGCAGAGCCCGGGTTCCCGGGGGGCGACCACTACCCCGATTGGCTGCGCTCGTTCCTCGACGAACGCGACGCGGCGGCCGAAGCCAAGGCGGCCGAGATCGAAGCAACCGATCCAGAGCTTGCGGCCAAGATGCGCGGCGGTCAGGATCAGCAGTCGTACGCCGACGCGCTTCGAGACTGGGCAACCAACGGCGCCGAGAGCCGATTCGCGATGTCCCCAGACGAGGTCATCGCCGCGTCACAGCCGCGTCCCGCTGCTGTGTCGGAAGCCGCGGCGCACTTCGAACTGGCCAACGACTTGTGGCGCCGCGACGATCGTGACGCGGCGATTCCGCACTTCAACGCCGCCCACCGCCTGCAGCCCGACAACTGGACCTACAAGCGTCAGGCCTGGTCGCTGGTCGGCAACGAGCGCGCCGGTGGCGGAGAACTCGGTCGCTTCAATCAAGGTCCCCTGCCCGGCGAAGAAAACGACTGGCCCTTCGACGGCAACTTCACCGAAGAAGCTGGCAGCACTCCGGCCGGCGACTATTACCCCAAGACCCTTGACCTCTGAGCGGCGACAACCTCCCCGGGTACACCGAACCCACAGATCGTGTTGGTCGGTCCGCTCGGCGCGGCCTCCCGTAGGTCAGGCACGGCGAAGTGCTCTTCGGGCTACCGGGCCCCAGCGCGCCGTGTGCGAACTCCGGAGTCGGCGGGACACGACATGGCCGGCTCGACGCAACGCCTTGCTTCGTCGCTTTGCTGCGTCGACCGCCGGAGCCGCATCGGCAGCGCCCGCCAAGCAACCTTCTGCGACGGCGGCGACGAAACGCTTCTGACGCTTCTTCGAGCGGACCTTGTTGACAACAACGGCTCGACCGCGGGAATCAATGACGACGGCTACCGGTCCATGGCAGACACCGAGACACGGTGATTGAGCGATCTTCACCGAGGCGTTCTCGAGGCGCCGCACCAGCGTGCGGTAGGCATCACACTGGTCCTTGGCACAGTCGCTCCCGCGACACACCACAACCGACAGCGGTGCATCAGATCGACCGCCGTCACCCATGACGAGTACCCCGTCGGTGCCAGTGCACACAAGGAACCAGACGTTGGAATGCCGCCACCACGTGATCAGTCAACACCGTGGCACTACCGCGTGAACAATCGAACGACGAGATAAACGACCACGAACGGCAGCCCGACGCGGAAGACCAAGACGACCAGCGTCAGCACCCAGTCCTGTGCCGACCCAATCACCTCAGCGACTGGCACCTCGCGCCCATCAGCGAACCGACAAGACGCGGGTTGACCGCCGTTCGCAACGTCGGCATCACCCTGTTGGATCGCCACCACATCGCCCTCGCGACGACACAACGGCTCGTACACAACGCGGTTCACCAACCACGTCGCACCCAGCACGATCGGCACGTAGGTGACCACGAAGAACCCAAGGATCCACACCGCACGCCGACCGCTCGGACGGCTAACCCCAGAGCCGGAGTGTGCTGCACTGCCGGCCGCTACGGCTGCGGCGCGTTCGTCGGCGTCGAGGCCCTCGAACGAATCCATGCTCACAACGGCCCTCCGAGCCCCTCGCCGCACACCCTGGCGGCGTTTGCAACCGAGCAGTTGACCCCGTCGCCCCCGGCGATCGACTCATTCTCACCGACCGCCTGGTTCATGAACCCACCAGCCACCGAGGTGCGCTCGCCGGCGGCGGGGTTGTTTGCACCGCCCGACACCGACGAGGCGACGCTGACCGCGTCATTGTTCGATCCGCCCGACACCGACGATCCGCTGTTTGTTGCCTGGTTGTTGAGGCCGCCGGACACCGAGGAATGCTCGCCCGACGCAACGTTGCCGGAACCCCCCGACACAGATGCATTGCTCCCTGACGCAGTGTTCTCTTCACCACCGCTCACCGACGAACGGAAACCCTCTGCCTCATTGCGTCGTCCCCCGCTGACCAAGGAGTGCTCGCCCGAAGCGCTGTTTTGGTAGCCGCCCGAGACGGTGGCGTAGTTCGACGTGCTGTCGTTCTCGTCGCCGCCGAACACACTCGCATACGGCGAATTGGACGTGTTCCGTGCTCCGCCCGTCACGACGGACCACTGGCCGGACGCCGTGTTGCTGAGACCGCCGACGACACTTGCATAACCGCTGCCAATCGAGTTGCTGGCACCGGCGACGACCCCGGAGTGCGATGTCCAATCGTTGTCGGTGCCGACGATGAAGTTGTGACTCCCGACCCGTGACTCCGGGGTCAGCAGATCCTCGTTGTAGCCGATGATCAGATTGCCTTCGCCGTTGCAGACCGGGACGCTGTTGATCGAACACTCCGTCGTCCCGTTGCCGTTCACCACCTGGACGTTCATTCCGGTGAACCGCAACGTGTCACGACCGTCGACCTCGAGTCGGTTGACGCCCTCGAGTCGACCGAGCAACGTGTCTAGCTCGGCCTCGACGGCGCTGAGGCGGGTGTGGAGTTCGCTCAGACTGGCCGTCGAGTAATACCCGACCACATCACCAACCACCGACACCTCACCGTTCTGATTGAACAACTTGACCGCCCCCGACGGCGACAACGACACATCCACCTTGTTCGGAAAGGGCGCCTGACCCGCTGAAAAATTCAGATTCGAAATCAACGGCACGTCCACCAGATCCGCCGGAAACAACCGCACATTCGACTGCGCGGTCGGATTCACCGCCGTCACATTCATCGCCACCCCCGCAGCGTCGCTGGGAATCGCCAGTTCACCCACACACTCACCAACACCGCCGGTGATCTGCTGCGTAAACACCTCACCAGCACCCAGCGGTGTCGACCGCGGACCGACCTGATTCGGCGCTGACCGATAGTCAAACGCCCGACACCCAGCCGTCGGCACAAACGTCGCATCCGACTCACCCGGCGCCGCATCCACACGCCACGCCGCCAACACGATCGCCGCAACGACCGCTCCGACCAGCGCCGCAGTGACCAACCAGACCACCGAACGCACACGAACCACTGCTACGGACATCGCCGTTCCCCTCCATCTCCGAACGCCGACGATCGGCGCCGATGCCACAGAACCCGAGGAGCGGCTCACCCGCCTGAGCAACCGTTACTCAAGTTGCGATATCGGGGCAACGCACGGTGCCGTAACATCGACCGGCGGTGGGTTTGGTGATCGGTCGAGACGATGAACTAGCGCTGGCGCTGACGACCGTGGCCGAGCGGCCGGGGTGCGTCGTCATCACCGGCGCGGCGGGCGTCGGCAAGACACACCTCGCCGGCGCCATCGGCGACGCGCTCCGTTCCGACGGGATTGACGTCGCCCGGATCACGGGAACACTGTCCTCGTCGTCCGTTCCGCTCGGCGCCTTGGCCCCGCTGCTCCCGACGATGCCTGCGAACCCCGACATGGAGAACGCGGCTGCCGGTGCCGGCACGCTGCTGCTGCTGCAACATGCGACCGACAACCTCATCCGTGCCCAGGACGATTCGCAGCGCCGCGCACTCATCATCGACGACGCGCAACATCTCGACCTGACATCGGCGATCGTCATCGCCCAACTCGCTGCCGATCAGACGATCACGACCATCTTGACCGTGCGCACAGGAGATCCGACGCCCGACCCGATCACCGCGCTCGGTACCAATGGCGCAGCAGCACGGATCCATCTCGACCCACTCGACGAAGCCGACAGCGCACGATTCGCAGCCGGTGTCCTCGGCGCCCCGCTCGACGGAGCGTCATCGCACCGCCTGTTCGCGCTCGGTGCCGGCAACCCGCTGTTCGTGGAGGAGTTGCTGGCGAGTGCGCTGCGAGACTCGGCACTCACCGAATCAGACGGCCGGTGGCGGTTGCACGAACGCTGGCGACCGTCGATTCGAGGTGGCCGCGTCTCCGATCTCGTCCGCGCCCGCCTCGACCAGCTCGACGACAAACATCGCGAGTGCGTCGAGCTGATCGCATTGTCCGAGCCGGTCGCTCTGAGCGAGGCCGAACGCCTCGTCGATACCGAAGCGCTCGAAGCGCTCGAAGTCGCCGAGCTCGTCGCGGTCCGCCACGACAACGTGGAGATCCGGCACCCCCTCGTCGGCGAGGTCGTACGCGCCGGGCTCGCCGTGACACGCCGACGGCGGCTGTACGGCCTGCTCGCGGAACGATCGAACCCCGTCGTCGAAGACGACATCGACATGATGCGTCATGCGCTGTGGGTACTCGAGTCCGGCACCGTCGATCGGCCCTTGTTTGCGGCAGCCACCAAGTTCGCCCGGTTCGCCGACGACTATCCGGTCGGACTGCGGTTCGCGGAGGCGATCGTCGCAGAAAGCGAGCACTTCGAGGCTGCCGTCCTCGCCGGCGAGATGGCCTATCAGCTCGGCGACCACAAGGCCAGCGAGGCCTGGCTCCAACGCGCCGCACGAGTCGCACACGGCCCCGACGAGGAAGCGCTGGTGGTCATCAATCAGCTCTCGACCGTGTACTGGGGGCTCGCCGATTGGGAGCTGTGCACGTCATTGGTCGACGAGTTTCGAGATCGACATCCCGACAGTGACTGGGCAGGCGACCTGGAAGGACTGCTCGGCACGCTGTGCATGTTCAACGGCGAGCCCGACGAGGCACTCCGACGCATCGTGCCGCTCCGTCGGCGCAACGATCAGCGCGCCAGAGTCGAAGTGGCGTTCGTAAGTGCGCCAGCCCTCGGCCAGAAGGGACGCACCGACGAGGCGGTGGCGGTCGCGGAGCGGGGATTCTCCGAACACGTCGAACTCGGTGAGCAAGTCGGGCTCGGCGCATCGGGGAACCACATGATGACCATGCTCAGCGCGCAGTCGAACGGCGGCCGTCTAGCAACGGCAGAGCAGCTCGGCCAGACCATCTACGACGTGGTGCGTCGCTCGTGGCAGCCGATGTCGATCGCCATCGTGGCCTACACGAACGGCCGCACCGACCTCGCCCGCGGACGTCCGGCGGCCGCCGCACAGTGGTTTCGAGAGGGCGCCGCGACCGCCCGCGGACCACAGAACCGCGACTCGTTGCGGTGGTGTCTCGGAGGGTTGGCCCTGGCCTTGGCACGCGTCGGCGCAACCGAGCTCGGACAGGAAGCGTTGGAGGAGGCATTGGCGCTCGACGGTCTGGCACGGTTGAGCGACATCGACATCGAACGCGCTACGGCGCAGCTGCGTGTTAACGCAGGCGACCTTGCTGCTGCGTCGGCGGGTCTGATCGAAGCCGCAGCGCGCTGGCGCGAGAACGGCCACGCGATCAACGAGGCCGAAGCGCTCCACGCGCTGGTCTCGATCGGCGAGCCCGATCTCGCGGCAGCGCGGCTCGCCGAGCTCGCCGCGGAGTCCGACGCCGAGGCGATCACGGTGCCAGCTCGGCATGCCGCAGCGGCGCTCGCCGCCGACATCGACGCGCTCGAGCAGGTCGCCCACGACTATCTCGCGCACGGAGCCGAGTTCTCCGCTGCTGAGGCGTTGGCCGGTGCCGCGCACCACGCACGTGCCGGCGGAGATGTGCGCCGAGCGACCGGGCTGACCACCCGGTCGCGCTCGATCGCGCAGCGCTGCGAAGGATCGATCAACCCGGTACTGATGACCGGCGAAGAACCGACACCACTGACCAAGCGCGAGCGTGAGATCGCACTTCTCGCCGCGAACGGCATGCGCAGCAAACAGATCGCCGAAACACTGACGCTGTCGGTGCGTACCGTCGACAATCACCTCCAGAACGTCTACACCAAACTCGGCATCAGCGATCGCGCCGACCTCCCCGACGCGCTCACGCCCTCCTGAAATACCGGGGATTCCGTGCGAATTTCTCACGTTCTCGCGAACAGAACGCGCTCTCGCGC
The DNA here is from genome assembly GCA_039177505.1 of Actinomycetota bacterium. Classification (GTDB taxonomy): domain Bacteria; phylum Actinomycetota; class Acidimicrobiia; order Acidimicrobiales; family Ilumatobacteraceae; genus JABSQH01. The sequence goes on from JBCDFR010000011.1 coordinate 19,197, forward strand.
TCGCGGTGCTGCACGTGCCACACCGGGCGAGCGCACCCCCGACGAGACATCCCGGCTGTACTGACCGCGATCGAGAGCGGCTTCGACCCCGACGTCGTGACCACCGACGTCGTGCCCTGGGACGACGCCGCAGAGGCGCTCGCCGACCCGTCGATGAAGATGGTCATCGAGCGGAACTGATCGGACGATCCCGATCAGCTGATGTGCGGCAGTCACTCGCCCGGCGTGCACGGGTAGCCGCTCGGATGGTCGAGCAATGCCACGATGACACCCGGTGAGCAACCACGAGCAGACCGCACGCACCGTCTATAGCCGATCGGCCGTCGACTACGCCTCGGCGGTCGGCACGGTTGTCTCGGCAGCCTTCGAGACAGCGACCGACGTCGCGCAGCTCGACGCGTTCGCCGCCGAGTGCCCCGAGGGCGGGCTCGTCGTCGACGCAGGGTGCGGCTCCGGCCGCGTCGCACGGCTGCTCGCCGATCGAACCCTCGAGGTGCTCGGGACGGACATCGCGCCCGGCATGATCGATGTCGCCCGTCATGCCCACCCCGATCTGCGGTTCGAGGTGGCACCGCTCACACAGCTCCCGATTCGTGCCCAGCACGCGGCTGGTGTCGTGTTCTGGTACTCGATCATTGCCACGCCACCCGCCGCCCTCGATGTCGTGTGGGTCGAACTCCGACGCGTGCTCGTCGACGGTGGCCGTGCGCTGGTCGGATTTCAATCCGGCGATGGCGAAGCGGTCTATCGACCCGACGCCTACGGGACCGACACGACCCTCACGCTGTATCGCCACTCGATCGATGTCATCACCGCTGGATTGGACGGCGCCGGTCTCGAAGTCACAACGGTGGCCTCTCGGGCGCCGCGCTTCGAGCACGAGACGACGCGCCAAGCCTTCGTGCACGCCAGGGCCTGACCACTCGGCACCACCCGGCCCCGTGCGAGTCCCACCTCGGATTCGCCACACAGCGCCGTAGGGTGCCCCGAATGCAGGCGGGGCGTTGGCCGTTCGATCCCCGCCGGGTGGGCTTCTACTACGGATGGGTCATCCTCGTCGCCGCCACGATCGGCGCGGTGGCCTCGATCCCCGGCCAGACCGCCGGGGTCAGCGTGTTCACCGACGATCTGACCGATACGACCGGACTGACCCGTCTCCAACTGTCGATCGCCTACTTGATCGGTACGGGCTCGAGCGGCGTGCTGCTCGGCTACGGAGGAACGGCGATCGATCGATACGGCTCGAGAGTGGTCGCCTTCGTCGCCACGATCGGACTAGCCGCCACGACACTGGCGTTGAGCTTCGTCGGGCCGATGGGGACCGTCACGGGACTGATCGTGATGAGTCTCGGGTTCGGCGCGCTGCGCTTCACCGGCCAAGGTCTCCTCACATTGTCGTCGCGCACGATGCTCGCCCAATGGTTCGACCGGCGACGCGGCCTGGTCAGTTCGATCTCGACGTCGATCGTCAGCTTCTCGTTCGCCGCATCACCGGCGCTGTTGTTCGCGTTGATCGACATCGACGGGTTCCGAACCGCATGGCGACTCATCGCCGTCGGACTCGTCGCGATCGTCGGAACGGTGATCGTCGTGCTGTTCAGGGTGAGTCCGGAAGCGTCGGGGTTGACCATCGATGGGGGCGGCACGCCGACCGATGCGGACGTCGAGATCCCGTCGCCGATGATCGGTACCGACGAGGATGCGACCCGCGACGAAGCGGTCCGTGACATCCGATTCTGGGCGCTCACGCTTCCGGTCGTCGCGCTCGCGTCGACGGCGACAGCCCTCACGTTCCACATCGTCGACATCGGCGCCCAACAGGGACTTGGCGAGGAACAGATCGTGCGTATCTTCGTGCCGATCGCCTTCGTCAGCGTGCCGATCACCCTGCTCACCGGCTGGCTGATCGACCGTGTCTCGCCTCTGATGATCGCTGCTGCAATGGCCGTCGCGCAGCTCGTGATGTACCTCACATTCGACCACCTGAACGCGCCGGTGACGTTCGTGCTGGCGGTGGCTGGGTGGGGGGTCTCCCAAGGGTGCTTCTCGTCGCTGACCACGGCGGCGATTCCGCGTGTGTTCGGCAGACGACACCTCGGATCGATCGCCGGCGTGCAGATGAGCACCATGGTCATCGGGAGCGCGATCGGCCCAGCGTTCTTCGCACTCTCGCAGTCGGTCAGCGGCAGCTATCGGCCTGCGTTGTGGGCGTCGACATCGATCCCGATCGCCGCGCTGGTGCTGATCGTCAAGTCACGATCTGGGTCGACGGTGGATCGACGAGATCCGAGCGCTGCTTCACACTAACCGTTCAGCACACCTACGATCCCCGAGTGCTCGCCTCCCCCTCGGTCAATCGTCATCGCTTGCGGACAGCGTTCGCCGTCGCCGTCGCGGCTGCGTTGGTGGCCCAATGCGGGGGCGGTCCCTCGTCCGACGATGCATCCTCGACCGCGTCCACCGCCGGAACGACGAGTCCAACGACCGAGCCGGCGCCGACCACCATCTCGACGGGTACGACGAGTAACGCGACGGGCGCGACCGGCGCCGACGAGTCGGCGGCGAGCACCGCCTCATCCACCACCGATGCGCCGGTGTCGACAGCGTCACCTGCGCCGATCGTTGTCGACACCGAATTCGGCTCCTTCGAGGTACCCGGCGCCCCGGAACGCATCGTCGTCGTCGACCCGATCATCGCCCTCCCGACAGCACTCGACCTCGGCGTTCCGATCGTTGGCACATCGTTCGCCGCCGACGGCACATCGGCGAACGAGCTCGTCGGACCCGACGAGCTCACCGACATGGTCGAGGTCGCGGTGTTCGGCTCGACATCCGGACTCGAGTCGATCGCTGCAGCCGATCCAGATCTGATCATCGCCTCGCCTGGCTCCGTCGAGGAGTTCGAGTTGACGCAGCAGATCGCACCGAGCGTCCCGTTCGTCGTCAGCGGCGAGTGGCGTGACGATGCACGCCTCGTCGCCGAGGCACTGGGCGCACCCGACGAACTCGACGCACAGATCGCCGCGTACGACGATCGTGCGACCGAATTGGCGGCGCGGATCGACGACGAGTTGGGCGATCCCAGCGTGGCGGTCGTCCGCGTGCGGCCAGATGCCATCCGTGTCCACACCAACTTGCACTTCGCCGGCAATGTGATCGAAGACGCAGGCCTGCGGATCCCCGATCGCTGGACGTTCGAACGGTCGGACGATCCGTTGGAGAACGTCAACAACCGATTCGTCACCATCAGTCCGGAACTCCTCGGTGACTTGACCGACGCCGACTACATCATCGTGATGCCACACGGGCGAGCGACCGACACCGCCGACGCAGTACAAGAAGCGTTCGACCAAGTGGCGACCAACCCGCTGTGGCAGACCCTCCCCGCCGTGCAGGACAACAATGTGTTCGTCGCTGACCGCTATTGGTTGGCGGGCTCACGCCGTGCCGCTGAGGCCGCTCTCGACGACCTCGACGAGTTCTTGTTCGGCGGTTCCTGAGGCTCAGAGTCGACCGATGCGACCAAGCACCGGGAACCGCACATCGATCGCCGCGTCGCCGACGAGCGACCGCAGGTCGTCGGCAAACGATTCGAACTCGACGCGCCTGCCACGCCGCGTCAGTTCTTTGACTCCCGACCAGGTCATCGCGTAGCCGAGGAAGTCAGCCGCGGTCCACGATCGCTCGATCCACATTCCAGGCATTTCGATCTCGGCGAACGGAAAGTCGATCTGGCGGTAGCCCTGCTCCACATGGGCGCGCTCGGGCGGCCAACAACCCTTGAGCACGCGCCAATAGAGATCGTCGATCAACTCGCCGGGAGCGCCGGAGGCCTCGATGACGCCGTAGGTCACGAGAGCGACAACACCGCTCGACACGGCCACGCGTCGCGCCGCATCGAAGAACACCGGAAGGTCGAACCAATGGGCGGCCTGGCCAGCTGCGACCAACGCGAACGACGATTCGGCTTCAAGTGGTTCTTCAGCCGGTTCGACGCGATAGGTCACCCGGGGGTGATCCGTGGCATTGCCGATCTGGTCTGCGCTCGCATCGGTGGCCACGACCTCGCCGAACTGCCCGGCAAGCAAGACCGACAGCTGTCCGGTGCCACAACCCACATCGAGCGCTCGATCGGTGTTGGGCACGATCGAGGCCAGCCAGTCGACAAGCGCAGGCGGGTAGGTCGGGCGATACCGCGCGTAGTCGTCGCCTCCCGCCTCGAAGTGCCGTCGCTGCGTCATTGCTGACTCTGCACGTTGCTGGCCATCGTGCGATCGTACGGGCGTGGCCGACTCACGTCCGAACGTCCTGATGTTCATGACCGACCAGCTGCGCTACGACGCGCTCGCGTGCAGCGGCTCGCCGGTGGCGCACACTCCACACTTCGACGCGGTCGCCTCGCGCGGCGTTCGATTCACCGGCGCGTTCAGCCAGCACTCGGTGTGCGGCCCGAGTCGGGTCTCGATGCTCACGGGTTGGTATCCGCACGTAGCAGGTCATCGCACGCTCACCAATCTGGTGAAACCGCACGAGCCGAACCTGCTGGCCCTGCTGCGCGACGCCGGGTACCACGTGGCATGGGCCGGCGAACGCGGCGACATGTTCGCCCCCGGCGTGGCCGATGCCTCGACCGACCGGCGCGGCTTCGAGGTCAGGCCCACGGTGATGATGGAGCCGAGCCCCTTCGGACCGGACGATCCTTGGTTCAACGCGCACTATCACGGTCGGCGCGCCGGTGGACCCGACGGCCCGACCCTTGACTTCGACGAAGCGACCGTCCGGACGGCGATCGAGTGGATCACCGACGGCTTGCCCGAACCGTGGTGTCTGTTGATCGCGTTGGTCTTTCCCCACCCGCCGTTCGTCGCCGAAGAGCCGTGGTTCTCGATGCACGACCGCACGGCGGTGCCGGCTCCCGCGCCGTGGGTTGCCGACAGCAAGCCGCGGTTCATGCAGGCGTTGCGCGAGCGTTACGGAACCGGCGAGTTCGATCAACAACGCTGGGCCGAAATTGCGGCGACGTACCACGGCATGGTCAGTCGAGCCGACGATCAACTCGGCCGCGTGCTGGCAGCGATCGACCAGGCGGGACAGAGCGAACGCACGATGACCTGGTGCTTCACCGATCACGGCGAGTATCTCGGCGACCACGGCCTGGTCGAGAAGTGGCCATCGGGGCAACACGACGTGCTGCTGCGCAACCCACTGCTCGTCGCGGGGCCCGGAGTCGTCGAAGGTGGCAGGTGCAATGCACTCGTCGAGATGGTCGATCTGCTCCCGACGCTGCTCGACGTCGCCGGTGGCGAGGCCGGCCACACCCACTTCGGACGGTCGCTCGTCGGCGTGCTGGCAGATCCGTCGAGCGATCACCGAACGCATGCCTTCGCGGAAGGCGGATTCGTTCTCGCTGAACGACACCTGCTCGAGCAGGCGCGAGGCGCGTACGCACCCAAGGCAATCCAGCAGCACGACGACCCGGCGTCGGTCGGCAAGGCGATGTCTGTGCGCACGCACACACACAGCTACGTGCATCGACTGTACGAAGGCCCCGAGTTGTACGACCTCGTCGACGACCCCTACGAGACGGTCAACCTCGCCGGGCGAGTAGCGGTCGCCGACGTCGAAGCGGCACTGCGCGCCGAGCTGATGGAATGGATGTTGGCGACCACCGACGTGATCCCGTGGGAGAAGGACCCGCGCTTCGAGCCGACCATGCTCGAACTGTTCGCCCGCTGACCCACCGGTGAGCGAGACGGCCGCCTGTGGGCCACTTCACTCATCGCAACCGTGACGCTCAAGCCACCGGTGAGCGAGACGGCCCCCTGTGGGCCACTTCGCTCACCGCACGGTCACGTCGGTACGGTGCGCGGCATGCAGGTGGTGGTGTGTCGTGAATTCGGACCGCTCGATGATCTGGTCATCGACGACCAGGTGGTCCCGGAGTGTGGCGACGGACAGGTACGGATCGCCGTGGGCGCGGCCGGGGTGAACTTCGTCGACGGGCTGCTCGCCCAGGGCCAGTACCAACTGAAACCACCCGTGCCCTACACGCCCGGCAGCGAAATCGCAGGCACGGTCAGCGCCGTCGGCGCGGGCGTCGAGGGATTCGCGATCGGCCAGCGGGTGTTCGCCAGCACCGGTCTCACCGGGGGGTTCGCGGCTGAGGTCGTCGTGTCTGCCCTGGCCGTCCACCACACGCCGAACGCGATGACCGATGGCCAGGCGGCGTCGTTCACCCAGAGCTACATGACGGCGCGTTTCGCGCTCGACCGCCGAGCAGGTGCGCACGCTGGCCAGCAACTGCTCGTGCTCGGCGCGGGCGGTGGGATCGGACTGGCCGCAGTCGACGTTGGTAGGTCGATGGGGTTGCGGGTGATCGCCGCTGCCTCCACCGACGAAAAGCGCCAGCGCGCCACCGACCTCGGTGCCGCAGCGGTGGTCGACAGTCGCGACGCCGATCTGAAGAACGCGGTTCGCGCCGCCTCCGACGGCGGTGTCGACCTGGCGTACGACCCCGTCGGTGGCGCCGCGAGCGAGCAGGCGCTGCGCGCCCTGACCGACGACGGACAGCTCCTGATCCTCGGATTTGCCGCCGGCGAGATCCCGCGCCTCCCGGCGAACCAGATCCTGCTGCGCAACCGTCGCGTCACCGGCGTCGACTGGGGCGGCTGGACCGTGACCAACCCACTCGACAACCGGGCGCTGCTCGAGGACGTCATCAGCCAGATCGCCAATGGTGAGCTGCACCCCACCGAGCCGACCGCCCGGCCGCTCACCGAGGCTGCCGCGGCGCTGCGCGATCAGGTCGACGGCCGAGTCGCCGGTAAGACCGTGCTCGTGCCCGGCTGACGCCGCGATCGGGTGAGCCGCTCGTTCAGCGCAGCGAGAACGGCGGGTACTCGTCGGTGATCAGCAAGAACCCGTACGCGTGGACGCGCAGTGCCCAGCGGCCGTAGCCGACGAGGAAGTCGAACGCACCGCGCGACATCCGGCCGGTGAAAACGATCGCGAACCAACTGAAGATCACCACGAAGAACCCAGCGATCGTCAGGAAGAGCAACACGATGTAGTGCGGAATCAGGAAGAGCCACTTGACCAGTGGCATCCACCGGCTGATGTCGCGTTCGGCGTCCGGATAGTCGAGTTCGAGGTGGACATCTTGAGCATCGACCGTCGATGGGTACTTGTCGGTGAGCAACACCAGATACGCGCCGACGCGGAAGGCGAAGCGGCTCAGCTCGAGCAGGAAGTCGAACCACCATCTGGGATAGCGCTGGCGAAACAGCAGCATCAACAACGTGGCGGCGAACAGGGCAACGCCGACTCCCGCCGACGAGGTGTACACCCAGTTGCCACTATTGGTCTGCACCCACTGTCCGGTACTGCCGGCCAACAGATTCAAAATGATAGCGATCGGGATGATCAAGATGATGCGGAACGCAACGGTGACCCGATCTCGTTCGTCGGTGTAGTCGACCTCGACGCGGGCGGCGTACGGCGCTCCGCCGGCGATCGGTGCGGACGGAGGCGGTGAACCTCCCGGCGGTGGCAGGTCGGTCCCAGACGTTTCACTCATGATCCCCTCCCGAGTGTCAATCCGACGCTACGTCAACCGCGCGCCGATGGCGCGGAGGCTTCGCAGACGGTGCGCCGTGTCACCCCGGTGCGAGCAACGCCGGGAGCGCGCCGAGTCCGTCGATGACGATCTCGGGCATACTCCCGGCAGCACGGGCCGCCGCTTCGACCTCGGCGCGGTACTTGCCCGTCCTCACGAGCACGCCATGCAGTCCGGCGCGCTGCGCACCGAGGACGTCATTGTCGATGTCGTCGCCGACCATCGCGACTCGCCCGGCCGGACATCCCAGCTCGGTGACCCCCGATCCGAAGAACTCCGGCGATGGTTTGCCGAGCACCACCGGCGAGATACCCGAAGCGTCTTCGAGCGCACGCACATAGGCCCCAGTGTCGAGTTCGAGTCCGCCACCGGTGCGCCAATACAGGTTGCGGTGCATCGCCACGAATGCTGCACCATCGAGGAGCAATCCGAACGCCCGGTTGAGTTGGGCGTGGGTGAAGTTGAGTCCCGCACCACCGATCACGACCACATCGGCCGGGCCATCGGTGATCCACTCGATACCGGTCAAATCGGCCGACAAGTCGCCGCTGTTGAGTAGAAAGCAGCGCGCACCGGGATACTCCCGACGGAGGTAGGTCGCCGTCGCCGCAGGCGCCGTCAGAATCTCGGGGGCGGCGACTTCGAACCCTGCCTGTCGCAGGAGCACAGCGACATCGGCGCGGGTGCGTGTGGTCGTGTTGGTCGCGAACCGCAGCGGCATATCGCGACGGCGCAGTTCAGCCAGCGCATCGACAGCTCCCTCGATCGGTTGCCACGACACGGTGAGCACGCCGTCGATGTCGAGGAGGAGACCATCGATGTCCAGCGTTGCTCCGTCTTCGACGGTCATGGCCAGATCGTCGCGCTACCGATCGCGTCGCGCCAGTAGTTGTTGCGCTGACGCTCGAATCAGCTGTCGCGATCTTCGGCCGGCGCGAGGTCGTCGCGTGAGAGGTGTACCGATTCGGTCGTCCGGTGGGTGGCCCGGAACAACAGGTGCGTGCCGGCCGGCAACGTGAGCACGAGTGCAACCGCGGCAACCGCAAGCAGTGCGGCGCCGGCCCAGCCCAGTTCGATTCCCGCCCCGATAGCCACCAACAAGAAAGCGATCGGGCTGGCTTTCCCAGCCGAGTGGAATCGGGCGTACGGCGACTCGAATCGCAGCAGCCCGATGCCCGCCAAGAGCAGGAGCGACGCTCCGAGCAAGATGAGGACGGCCGAAACGACGTTCACGAGCGGCCCCCCGCTTCGTTGCGTTCGACGAACCGGCTCAGCACGACCGTGGCGGTGAACGCGACGATCGCAATCACGGCAAGGATGCCGAGATACGTCTGATCGCCCGTCGCAGCGGCCCGCGTAGCCACCGCACACATCAGCGCGACGAGCAGCACGTCGAGCGAGATCACCCGATCGACAAGGGCAGGTCCGCGGACGAGCCGCACGAGAGCAAACACCGCCGCCAGCATGAACACCGCAATGGCAATCGACCCGATCACTTCGCTCCCTCGCTGGTCGAGATCGCACCTGGCCCATCGATCGGCAGCGCACGGCATGCCAACTCGGCGAGCTGACCGACGTGTTCGGTGATCGACGGAATCTGCTCTGCGTGCAACACGTGCAGATACAGCGTCCCGGTGTCGGGCTCGGCATCGACCACCGCCGTACCCGGCGTGACGGTGATGGCCACCACGAGCATCAGCAGGTGTGACTTGGCATCGACCGGCGCATCGACTGCGATGATCGCCTCGTCGGTGTAGTCGGTCGGAGTGAGGATCTCACGGGCCACACTTACCGTCGAGCGCACGAGGTCGACAGCGACGAGCCAGAGGAACGTCAGCAACGGCCACAACCGAATCCCCCCGGAACCCGGCGGCGGCGGTGAGAACGAGACTGCGACGAGAGCCACGATCAATCCGGACGCGATGTTGGCGACGCTGATCGTGCGCCACAACGCACACCACACGGCGACGAGTGCGATCACGGTGACTGCCCGTCGAGGGGTAACGACAAAGTTCACTCGGCGAGCACCTCCTCGATATAGGGAGTGCGGTCGAGCAACTCGTTGGCCACCCGCTCACTCATGTCCCACAGCGGGCCGGCGACGACCGCGATGGTCAATGTGCCGAGCACGGCGATCGAGGTCGCCGATGTCATGAACCGCTTTGAGGTGCGACTCGACGCAGGCAATGCCGGAGCGGTGGGAGCGCCCCAGAACACACCGAGCCAGATCTTGGTCATCGACATGAGCGTGAGCACGCTGCCGACGAGGGACACCACCACGATGGCGATCGCTCCCTTGTCGATTCCGGCGTCGACCAACGCCAACTTGGCGACGAAGCCGGAGAATGGCGGCAGACCGGCGAGGCTGAGCGCGGGGAGCGCGAACAACGCAGCGATCACGGGTTTCGACGTGGCCAGGCCGCCCACCTTGCTGAGCGTCGAGGTGCCTTGGTCGTCTTCGATCAGTCCACCCGAGAGGAACATCACTGTCTTGACCGGGATCTGATGGATCAGGAACAACACCGCACCCGCGACACCGGCGACCGTGAACAAACCGAGCCCCATGATCATGTATCCGATCTGGCTCACGACGTGGAACGACAAGATGCGCTTGACGTCGTCTTGGGCCAGCGCGCCGAGCACCCCGACGATCATCGTCAGACCGGCGACGACGAGGAGCAGCGGCCCGAGGTCGTTCATCTCGGTGATCGTGAAGAATCTGATGATCACGTACACACCGATCTTGGTGAGTAGACCGGCGAACACCGCTGTGATCGATGTGGGTGCGGTGGGATAACTGTCGGGGAGCCACGAGAACAGCGGGAAGATCGCCGCCTTCGTGCCGAACACGACGAGGAACCACAGTCCGATACCGAGTTGCACTCCACTCGACAGTTGCGGGATGCGCTCGGCGAGCAACGCCATGTTGACCGTCCCCGTGGCCGAGTACACGATGGCTACGCCGAACAGGAACAATGCCGACGCAAACAGGTTGATCACCACGTAGGTCATGCCCGACCGGATCTGGGCTGCTCTGCCCTGGTGGGTCAACAAGACGTAGCTCGACACGAGGATCAGCTCGAACGCGACGAACAGCGTGAACAGATCGCCAGTGAGAACCGCCAGGCACACGCCACCGGTCAATACGAGGAGAATCGGACTGACCACCGCGGGATTGGCGCCGGCGGGGGTGCGGCGCTGGCCGATCGCGAACAACTCGACCACGGTGATCGTGGCGACGGCGATGAATAAGATCAAGGCGGCGAAGAGGTCGGCCACCAGCACAATGCCCAGTTCGGGCGACCACCCCCCGACGCGCAAGACCACCGTGCCGTCGCGTTCCACGGCGACGAGGAGCACAAACGAGAGCGCGGTGACGGCGAGCAGCGTGGCGATCGTGATCCCGTCGCGGAGCCGAGGAATCGTTCCGGTGGCCAACGCCAGCGCGGCCGCCAGCAATGGCAGTACGACGACGAGGGCAATAATCGCCGTCATCGTGCCGACCCGTCCGATGGTGGCGTGTCCGACGGTGCGGCATCGCCTGACCGTGCCGCATCGGACGGCGGCGTGGTCGCTTCGGGGATGGTCCACTCGCGCTCATCGACGTACTCGCCATGGTCGTGCTCGATGCCGTCATCGTGGAGTCCACCGTGGATGGCGGCAATTCGCCGATCTTCGATGTCGTCTTCGACGAGGTCATTGCCGGTGAGCTGTTGCTGGCGCCGGGCGAGCGCAAGGACGAACAATGTCAGACCGAACGAGATCACGATGGCCGTCAGTGCCAGCGCCTGAGGCAATGGGTTGGCAAGGCTGCCGTCGGAGCCATCGGCGATCGGGGCGTCTCCCGAGGGTCCCCCGGCGGCGATGAGCGCGAGCACCGTGGCGTGACCGATCAACGCGAAGCCGATCACGATTCGGCTGAGCGAACGTGCGGTGATGAGAAACGTCCCGGCCGCGGCAAGACCAGCGACCCCGAGGATCAGCGCGGCGCTCACGCCTTGTCCTCCGAAGCTCCACTCGACTCACCGGTTCGCACATCGATCTCGGCCCGACGGACGCGTGAGGTGCGCCGCGCATCCTGGGACAGATCGGTGGCCCCGAGTCCATCGAGCAACGACAGGATCAGGCCGACGACGATCAGCGTGACGCCGATGTCGAAGGGCAAGGCACTGCCGGACTTGACCTTGCCGAGGACCGGAACCGTCCCTTCGATCACCACCTGGTTGAGCAGCGGCTCGCCCCACAACAGCGGTGCCAGCGCACACACACAGACGATCACTCCGCCCCACGCGAGGTAGCCGACGGCGTGCTCGGGTCGCTGCAGGCCGGCGACGGTGCGCAACACGACCACTGCGCCGAACAGCAGCCCGGCGGCGAAGCCGCCTCCCGGTTGGTTGTGACCGGCGAAGAGTGCGAACGCGCCGATCATGATCGCCAGCGGACTGGCGGCCTGAATAGCCAGCCGCACGATCGGCGAACGACTGGCGATCATGACGACACGTCCTCGGTCAGTCGTTCGTCGTCGTCGGACTCGTCGATCGGGTGTGCGTCGAGACCACTTGCTTCCTCGTCGCGCCGGACCTTGGCGAGCGTGAGAATGCCGAGGGCCACCACGATCAATACGACTACCTCGCCGAGCGTGTCGAGGGCACGAATGTCGGTGAGGATCACGTTGACGACGTTGTTGCCGCCACCTTCGTTAACCGCACCTTCGGTCAGTTCGTCGATGGGCGGTGTGCCGGTCCGGTCCGAGGCGCTGGCCGCGAGGGCCACTGCGACGACGATACCGACGCACACCGATGCGATGATGCGCCACACGAGCCACGGGCGCGACACCGCCGGGAAGCGCCGTCGCAGCGCGCCGAGGCCGACGACGAAGCCGACGACGACGACGGTCTCCACCAACAGCTGCGTGAGTACCAGGTCGGGCGCGCCTTGGCCGAAGAACAAACCGGCAACACCGAAGCCGACCGCTCCGAGCACCATCGCAGCAGCGAGCCGGGTGCGAATGATGGTGGCTGCGATCGATGCGGCGACGACCAGCACGACGAGTGCCGCTTGGGTGGCGTTGTCCCACCGATACAGCACCCCGATGTCGACCTCGGCGTAGAAGGGACTGATGGCTGCGAGCAAGACGAGCACAGTGGTGGCCAGATACGCCGGCAGCGAGCCGTGCTGGACGATGGCCGCCACGCGTCTGGCGAGCACAACGATCGAGTCGATCCCCCAGTCGACGCCATAGGCACCGCGCGGCAGCGGCCCGTCGACCACCCGTCGACGATGCAGCACCCAACCGATCACCGCTCCGAGGCCGATGATGATGCACGAGATGACAAACGCGTCCTTCAGGCCAGGCCAGCGGATCAGCGAGTAGACCTCCGACGACTGCTGCACGAGCACGCTCACCGGGCGGACGACAACGTCGGTCACCCAGGTGAGGAACACGAAGCCGAGCAATGACGCGGCGCCCAGCACGATCTCTGGCCCCGACATCGCCCACCGCCGGGGCGCGACCGCGGTGGGCTCATCTCCCCTTCGGGCCGGACTGAACACGCCGAGCAACAGCCGAGCGGTGTAGGCCACGGTGAGCACCGAACCACCGAGCACACCAACGCCGACGATGAACTGGTCGAACCCCGAGAGTCCGAGCACGGCTTCCACTGCTGCTTCCTTGGCCGGGAAGCCGAGCATGGGTGGTACACCGGCCATCGAAGCACCCGCCAGGACGGCGACGACAAAGGCGACCGGCATCGATCGGGCCAGACCGTGGAGTTGGTTGATATCGCGGGTGCCTGTGCGCACGTCGATATCGCCGACCACCATGAACAGCGCCGCCTTGAATACGGCGTGAGCGACGAGGATCGACATTGCAGCGAAGGTCGCCTTGCCCGTGCCAACCGCCAGCAGCGTCACCAGGAGACCCAACTGCGACACCGTCCCCCAAGCGAGGATGAGCTTGGCGTCGACGTGACGCAGCGCACCGATTGCGCCCCAGACGATGGTGATGATGCCGAAGGTCAGCCCCAGCGGCTTCCAGGCGTCGGTATCGCGCAGGGCGGGCGCGAGCAGTGCGATCAGGATCACGCCAGCTTTGACCATCGTGGCCGAGTGCAGGTAGGCGCTGACCGGGGTTGGCGCAGCCATTGCGCCCGGCAACCACACGTGGAACGGCACCTGCGCCGACTTGGTGGCAGCGGCGACGATGACGAGCACGCCCGCCGCGGTGGCTTGGCCGCCCGAGAGCGCCGACAGCTCTGTGAGGCGCGCCGATCCAGCAGCGTCGACGAAAAGAACGAACCCGGCGAGCAACACCAGCCCGCCGCTCGCGGTGATCACCAGTGCTCGGCGGGCGGCAGTGCGCGCCACCGGGTCGGTGTTCTTGAATCCGACCAAGAGGAACGACGTCACCGACGTGAGCTCCCAGAACACGAACAAGGTCCACACCGTTTCGGCCCAGACGAGCCCGAGCATCGCCGTGGAGAACGCGAGCAGCGTGGCGGCGAACCGCCCGACACCCGCAGCAGACGCCGAGAAGTACCCGCTGGCATACACGCAGACGAGCGCCCCGATGCCCGACACCAACACGGCGAGCAGGGCACCCATCGCGTCGACGCGGAAGGCGAACTCGAGATCGAGTCCGGTGACCCACTCGACGCCAACGCTGGTGGTGGTCGTCGTGCCCAGTTGCGTCCATGCCCAGATCGCCGTGGCGGCCATTGGTGCGCCGGCCAGCCACAACGAGGCACGCCCACCTACTCGCGCAGCAAAGGCCGGAATGGCGGCGGCCACGACGACGTGGGCCGCAAGGAGGGCCCAGATCACAACGGCAGGTGGCGGGGGTGGTGCGGCATCGACGGGAGCGGGATGGGGGTTCCCGAACGATGACAGTATAGGGGGCTCACAACATGCGCTCTCCAATTGACGATTTGCATCGTACGAATTAGTGTGCGTATATGCCGACCGATCAAGCCGTACGCCAACCACGAACGATCCCTCAACCGGGGTGGCGACAGAGTCATCGACTGCTCACGGCGGTCGAAGAGCGCGAGTTAGCACAACGAATCGAAGCGGGCCGCGATGCGCAAGCGCGCGTCGACGACGGATGCGGCCGACCCGGCGACGACGACGTGATCGGGGGTGCACACCGAGCCCGCCACGAATTCATGGAGTGCAACGTCCGACTCGTGCAGAGCGTGGCCAACGGTTTTCATCTGCCAGGGCACGTGGATCGTGAAGACGCCGTACAGGACGGCATGCTCGGGCTCGAACGTGCTGTCGATCGGTTCGACTGGCGTCGTGGCTACAAGTTTTCGACGTACGCCACGTGGTGGATCCGCCAAGCGATCCAGCGCGGGCTGGAGACCACCTCATCGACCATTCGCATCCCCGCCCAGCGGGCGCGCGAACTGCGCTCGGCGCACGCCTCGGCGATCGCCACGCCCGAACAGGGTCGCCGCCCACTCAGCGCCGCCCTCGCGACGATCGACCAGCTCACTACCACCGATTCGATCGATCGCCTCGTCGGTGACGCTCCCCTCGGGTCAATGCTCTCAGGCGACATCGAGCCACCCGAAGAACGGGCGATGCGGACGGTCACCGATCAAGCGGTCCGCCGACTGGTCGACGATCTCGATCCGCCGACGCGCTACGCCGTTCGGGCGCGCTTCGGCCTCGACGACGACGTCCCGGCGACCTATGGCCAGATCGGACTCGAGCTCGGCGTCACCGCCCAAGCGGCGCGTCGACGCGTCGAACGAGCACTGGGGCGGATGCGCGAGGACGCAGCGCGGTTCGTCGCCTGACGCTGGTCCCTCACACGTCAATCGGTACGCGCCGGTCTCACCGAGCGACTTCGTTGCGGAGCGCGGCGCCGCGTAACAGACGCTCGAGATTGTCGAAGAACAGCTCGTCGACGGTCGCAGCGGTGCGGTCGGTGGTACCCGAGTTATGCGGCGTGATGATCGTGTTCGGCGCGTCCCACAATGGATCGTCGGCCGGCAACGGCTCGGGATCGAACACGTCGAGACCCGCCCCCGCAATCGATCCGGACTGCAGCGCATCGAGCAGAGCGGCCTGGTCGACCAGCTCGCCTCGCCCCACGTTGACGAACAAAGCGTCGGCCGCCATCGCCTCGAACACCACTGCGTCGACCACGCCACGCGTGTTGTCGGTGAGCGGAACGGCGAGGACGACAGCGCCTGCAGTACGCACCGCATCTGCGAGTTGACCGATCGGCCGAACTGGGTGCGGCTCGTCACCACGCGCCGCGCGGCGGACGATCACCGGGTGCATGCCCAACGCGCCGCCGAGTCGGGCGACCGCCTGTCCGATCGGCCCCCAGCCCACGATGACCAGCTCGCGACCGGCCAGATCCTGGTACCGCTGAGGGGCCCACTCGTGACGCGCCTGCGCTGCCGCGAGTCGTGGGAGCTGGCGGGACAACGCGAGGAGGTACATCATTGCGGTGCCGGCGATCGGTTCCGCGCTCGCGCCGGACGAGGTCGTCAGCCGTACGCCGCGATCGACAAAAGTCTGAAACACCGGATGGTCGACGCCGGCAGACATCGTGTGCAACCACTGCAACCGCGGAGCGTCGAGCGCAACCGCCATGAAGTTGGGGGTCAGCTCGGGCCATGCGTCGTTGGAGAAGAACGCCATCGTCAAGGCTGAGACATCCGACGGGAGGACGGTCACGCCTGCGTCGATCTCGACCACTCGAACCCGGTCAAGCGCCTCGATGCGGTCGCGATGACGGGCGTGGGTCGCGGCGGTGAGCAGCAACACGTCGGTGCGGTCGGGCATCGCCAGATCGAAGCACGCGCCGTCACTTCGTGTCGAGATCGGCGGGCGGGTCACACTGACAGCATGAGAACCGCAGCCACGGAGATGCTCGACATCGAGTTCCCGATCTTTGCGTTCAGCCACTGCCGCGACGTCGTGGCGGCAGTGTCGAGAGCTGGGGGCCTCGGCGTGCTCGGGGCCGTCGCCCACTCGCCCGAGCAACTCGAGATCGACCTCCAGTGGATCGAGGACGAAATCGGCGACCTGCCGTACGGCGTCGACCTGATCATCCCGGCGAAGTACGCCGGCGAGGAAGACGGGGGATACACGCTCGACGACATCGCTGCGCTGATCCCCGACACACACCGCGAGTTCGTCAACGACATCCTCGCCCGATACGACGTGCCCGACCTGCCGGCAAACGACGACACCAGGGCGAGCACCGCAGTGTCCGGTAGCGGCGGCGACGCACCCTTCAGCGCGAACACCGCGGGACCACAGCTCGAGATCGCCTTGGCCCACCGGACCGCGTTCGTGGCCAACGCCCTCGGCCCGCCACCGCAGTTCTTGATTGATCGGGTCAAGCAGGAAGGACGGCTCATCGGCGCTCTCGCGGGCCGGCCACAACACGCCGAGCGGCACCAAGCGGCCGGCGTCGACCTGATCATCGCCCAAGGTTCCGAGGCCGGCGGACACACGGGTGAAATCGGGTCGATGGTGCTGATCCCCGAAATCGTCGACGCTGTCGACATCCCGGTACTCGGCGCGGGCGGTATCGGCCGGGGTCGGCAGATGGCAGCCGCGATGGCCCTCGGTGCACAGGGTGTGTGGTGTGGTTCGGTGTGGTTGACCACCGACGAGGCCGAGACACATCCGGTGGTGAAGGAGAAGTTCCTCGCCGCATCGTCGGCCGACACGATCCGCTCACGCAGCCTCACCGGCAAGCACGCCCGCATGCTGAAGTCGGCGTGGACCGAAGAATGGGCTCGCGAAGACACACCTGACCCGCTCGGTATGCCGCTCCAGCCGATCCTGACCAACGAGGCGCAGCGGCGGATCTCGCGTGCCGCCCACACGAACGGATCTGGCGCCGAGAAACTCGCCAACTACTTCGTCGGTCAGATCGTGGGCACGATGAACCGCCCCAGGTCGGCCGGGCAAGTCGTGATGGACATGGTCGAGGAGTTCATCGAGGCGACCGAGTCGTTGAGCAAGCAGCTCGAGGTCTGACATGGACGAGATCGCGGTCGACAACGACGGCATCACGATCGGCGCAACGGTCGCCAACCTCGAGCAGACCGATCGACCACCGCTGGTGTTCGTTCACGGCTGGCCGGAATTGAGCCACTCGTGGCGCCATCAAATGGAGCACTTCGTTGCCGCTGGCTGGCCATGCGTCGCCATCGACGTTCGCGGATACGGCCGCAGCAGCGCGCCGCCGGAGATCGCGCGGTACACACTGAAAGAGCTGGCGGGTGACGTGGCCGCAGTGATCGAGGACGTCGGCGATCGTCCGGCGATCGTGATCGGACACGACTGGGGTGCGCCCATCGTGTACCACACGGCGATTCGCCATGCGGATCTCGTAGCGGCCGTCGCCGGCATGAGCGTGCCGCACACGCCACCGCTCCCGATCTCACTGCTCGACGTGTTCGACCAGATGTACGCCGATCGGTTCTTCTACATGCTGTATTTCCAGGAACCCGGAATCGTCGAGGCGGCGTTCGATCGCGATCTGCGCGACGCGCTCAAGCGCGTGTACTTCGCGCTCTCGGGAGACGGTCCGGATAGTCCCCTCTCGTCCGACGCCGGTCGCGACGCCGGGCTGCTCGACCTGTTGCCCCCAGCGCCCGACGGGCCACTGTCGTTCATGAGCGAAAGCGACCTCGATGAATACGTCGAGGCCTTCGGTCGCGTCGGCATGGTCGGCGCCTTCAACCGCTACCGCGCACTGGCGGTCGATCCCGACGACAACGCCGATGTGGTCGGCGCACCCATCGCCCAACCATCGATCTTCATTGGCGGAGCGAAAGACTCGGTCCGCAGCATGGTGCCGGGATCGGACGCGTTCGCCGATCCCGGGAGCGGGTGCGCCGACTTCCGAGGCGCCACCATCGTCGAGGGTGCGGGGCATTGGGTCCAACAAGAGTCACCCGCCGTGGTCAACGCCGCACTCGCAGCCTTTTTCGACGACCTCTGATCGATCGCTCGCGTCGACCCACCAGCGGCTATCGAATCGATCCCGATGGCAACAGGGTCACCTTGGGGTGGCCGCCTCGGAACACGGTGATGTCGCCGTCCTCGGACACCTTCAACGCGACGAGCGCGAGTTGTGACAGCGACTTCGCCGCTGCGGTGCGCGCCCCTTCGTGCTGACTGTCGGAACTGGTGAGAATGGCGCCGTAGCTAATCAACCTGCCGTTGCGATCGACGATCGTCGCACCGTCGAGTTGTCCGAGTCGAGCCAAGGTTTGGGCGTCGACGTCTCCGCCGTCGATCAGATGGTGCAGACGCGTCTCGGGGCGCATTGCGTCGACGTCGTACTCATCGCGCAAGTCGAAACGATCTTTGGCGGGAACGACGTCGCCGAGATCGGCAGGTTCGTCGACGATTCCGAAAATCGCCCCTCCCTCGCGGATCGACACGAGCAGTGATGCCTGGACGACCAGATCAACTGCCGGGCTCTCGATGATCGACGAACCGAGCGTGCGCGCCAACCACAGCGGGA
Organism: Actinomycetota bacterium; assembly: GCA_039177505.1. Lineage (GTDB taxonomy): Bacteria > Actinomycetota > Acidimicrobiia > Acidimicrobiales > Ilumatobacteraceae > JABSQH01. The sequence goes on from JBCDFR010000011.1 coordinate 38,321, forward strand.
ACGCACTCCAGTGCTCACTCCGTCGGATCACGAGCGGCTGACCATCGAGGAAGGTCCAGATACTGCGGTCTTCGCGCAAGAAGAAGCCGATGCCGCCGAGCTGTCGGGTGACCTGGCCGACGAGCGAACCGCTGTCGACGAACTCGCGATCGATCGGGCCCATCGGGACGGTGCTCGGGTGCAGCCGGTCTGGGCGATGCGCCTGGAGCTCGGTGCGGGCCCGCCCGTGTTGATCGACGAGCAACACCGCGCGCTGGCCGTCGAACAACAGCGGACTGCGCTTGGCGTCGCGCAGACCGGCGGGGTACGGCACCGACAAGCGGGGTTCATCGGCGATGGCGTCGGTGATCACGACACCATGGGTCAAACGGCGCGACTCCACCCGAGCGCCGCCCAGCTCGATGAGGTACTCCAACGTGTCGGCGAGCAGCTCCGTCGGCGCGCACGCTGGGTCGAACCAGCCCTGATGCTGACCGAGCAGCTCGACGACCACGGTGTCGCGCAACGCTCGCTCCACCGACGGGCTCAGACGATCGTCGCCGGTGAGGTGACGAAAACCTTTCGCCGCCCGCAACGCGGCATTCGGGAGGGCGAGCAGCGCGTCGGGCACCGACTCGATCGTGGCGATACCGCGGTCGCGTAATCCCACGCTGATCGTGGTGCGCCATCCGGGAACGACTTCGGCAGACGCCGACGTGATCGCCGGACTCGGCGGTGCGGGCATGCTGGGTGGCTCGTCGAGCGACTCGTAGCGCAGGTCGACGGTGGCGTTGGGAATCAACTCGCCGATAAAACGGACGACCGCCTCGCCGACCGGATCGGTCGGCGTGCTCACCGCAGCATCGAGCGCCATAGAGCGCCGAGTCTCGCAGCCGATGTTGCGGATGGCACCGCGCTCGACGGTGCAATTCGCCGCGTTCTCCGGCACCGTGGTGTTGTGGAACACGCCGACATTGCGATCATCGGCGCCGGGCCCGCCGGCGCAGCTGCAGCGATCACAGCGGCCGCTGCCGGTGCTTCGGTCGTCGTGTTCGACAAGGCAGGCTACGGGCGCGACAAGGTGTGCGGTGACGGCCTGACCCCTCGAGCGGTCGGTGCGCTCAACGCCCTCGACATCGATACGGAGGGTGCCCATCGAATTCGCGGGCTTCGGATGATCGCCGGGAAGGTCTCACGCGAGCTCGATTGGCCGACGACCGACCGGTTTCCGAATCACGGCGCGGTATGGCCGCGTCGCCGCCTTGACGCTGCGCTGATCGATGCGGCGACCAAAGCCGGCGCCGATGTCCGCTGGAATGCCGAAGCTCATCCGGTATTCGACGACGATGGTCGCGTGGTCGGCGTGACCTCCGGCGCCGCCGAAGTGCGCGCTGCACTCACCATCGTCGCGGCCGGTGCGCCGGGGGCGGTCGCCCGCCAGCTCGGCGCCGATCGCGTCCCCGACGAACCATTCGGATTGGCGATCCGGACCTACGCCGAGACGTCGCGCCACACCGACGAACACCTCGAAGCATGTCTGACCCTGCGCGACGAGCACGGGACACCGGTCCCGGGGTACGGCTGGATGTTCCCAGCCGGTGACGGCACGGTGAACATCGGTGTCGGTGCACTATCGACGATGAAGGGCTTCAAGAAGCTCAATCTGAACACGCTGCTTGAGAGCTACCGACAACTCGTGAACGACGAGTGGGAGCTCGGCCCCAACCTCGAACGACCACGGGCGTGGCGACTGCCGATGTCGACACTGCGTCGGCACGGTCCCGGTTGGGTGGCGATCGGTGACGCAGCCGGGCTGGTCAACCCGATGAACGGTGAAGGGATCGACTACGGCCTCGAGTCCGGGATGCTCGCCGTCGATTGCTTCCTCGACGACCCGGCGAGCGCGCCGGCCCGCTACGACGAACTGGTGGGAGAGCGTTTCGACGCGTTCTTGCGCACGGGCCGGCGGTTCTCCTTCTTGATCGGTCACCCGTGGATCCTGCGTTCGGGTCTGCGGCTCTCGGTGAGCACCGACGCAATCGCCAACATCACCTTGGCGGTGATGGGCAATCTTGTCGACAACACCACCCCTGGATCAGCTGGCAAGGTCATGTGGGCTGCGGATCGCACACTCGCCGCCGCCGATCCGATTCTGCGCCGCACTCGCGCCGCGGCCTAGAACATCTCGTCGCCGTCGCCAGCACCGAGGTCAGTCGATGTCCATCGACCGCAGCCGCCACGCCGCCACGACAACGGCGACCACGGCAACGACCAGTGGCGTGATCACTCCGACGACAAGGGAGAAGTCGGCGAGATCGAGGTCGGCCCCGGTGATGTCGACCAGGATCGACCGCGTGTACTTGCGCAACGCGAACCGCGCCACGCCGGGACCGGCCTGGGCCACGAATCCCTCCATGATCAAGATGTAGGCCAGTCCCCACACGATGAACCGTTTGAGCACCACGCCGAACAGCGTGAACACGGCGGTATACGCGGTCACGCCGACCACACCGGCCACGAGAGTGGCCGGCACGATCGCGTTACCAACACCGGTGCCGGCGGCGGCCAACGTCAGCGGGATCAGCGTGATCGGTGCGGCCAGCGTGGCCGCAGCAGCAGCTGCGCCGACGACGACCGGCCAACGGTCGATGGGGCGCAGCCACACGTACACCAACGTCTTGTCGTCACGCAGGTCGCCGATGGCCGCACCGCCGAACACAAGGCATACGACGGGAACGACAACACCGAAGCCCAACCCGGCGAGCAGGCCGACGCCGTCGTCGAGCGACGCGTCGGCCACACCCAGCGCGAAGGCCGACACCGTGGCCACCAACGACAGCAACGTCAACACCACGATGCGTCCTGGTGTCAGCAGCTGGCGGAGGACGAGCCGATAACACAACGCGATCGCCGTCGTCGGCGGCACTCGGCGCGGCGCGCTCATCGCTTCGATCTGGGCCATCTCAGCGTCCCTCCACCAGGTAGCGGAACACCGATTCCAGATCATCGTCGAGCGGACGCATCTCGCTGAGGCGAGCATTGGCGCCAACGACCAGCGGCAGGAGCTGTCGGCCGAAGGCGTCGACGTCGAGTGTCTCGATCTCGATCACCGACCCGTCGAGCGTGAGGCCCGACACCAGGCCCCGTTCGACCATTGCAGCGGCCACCCTCCGAGCTTCAGAGACCTCGAGCCGGAAACGATGGGGACGATCGTCCATCAGCTCACGCAGATCGCGATAGTCACCGGTCGCCACTAGCCGGCCCTGCGCAATGACCAGCACCCGTGAACCGAGGCGAGCCACCTCGTCGAGCACATGGCTCGACACGAGTACGCACCGACCGTCGTCGCCGAGGCGGTGGAACAACTCGATCATTCGCCGCCGCTGCACCGGGTCGAGGCCGGTCAACGGCTCGTCGAGAATCATCACCTCGGGGTCGTTCACCAGTGCGGTCGCCACCTTCACCCGCTGACGCATGCCCTTGGAGAACTGGCCAACCGGTTTGCTCCCGACGTCGAGAAGATCCACCTCGCCCAGTGCGGCCGCTGCGGCCTGCGTCGGGTCGTCGACCCCATGGCTGCGAGCGGCGAACTCGACGAAGTCGGATGCCGACAGGTGGTCGAACAGCGCGTCCTGCTGCGGGACGAGACCGATGCGGCCGCGTACGTCACGATCGTCGCGCGGGTCGCATCCGAGGACGCGCACTTGACCCCGCGACGGCGGGGTCAAACCACAGAGCATGCGGAACAACGTCGACTTACCCGCACCGTTCGGACCGAGGAGCGCGGTGACACCCGGGCCGACATCGAAGGCAACATCGCTCACGGCGACGACCGAACCGTAGAACTTGGACACCGCGTCGACCGACAACATCCCGTCACCCGGCGCGACAGCGAACGTTGCGCGCGATCTCGGGGCGGGCGGTGTGAGCGGGTTCGGTGGCGGCAGCGTCGTCATCTGGCGATCACCAACCGGAGGTACCGCCACGAGACGACAGCGAGACCTGCTGCGGTCCACGCAAGGTTGGCCGCGATCACCGACCACGTAGCCAGATCGGGGAAGTTGCCCGCCTGACCGAAGATGCGGAATACCAACTCGAACGGCATCGTCGAGAGGTCGAGCATCCGCCAATACACCGGCGCGTCGGCGCCATCGACCAACGCACCGGCGAACGCGCTCGATGCGAAGACCAGCAAGATGATGCCGATCGCCGCGAACGCCTTGCGGTCGGTGACACTCGACGCCGCCATCGACACCGCCATCAGAGCGGCCGAGATGGCCACGCCCGACAACAGGATGCGCGCAAACACGAGCAACCACGCGTCGAGGCCGTCGGGCCCTGATCCATCGAAGGTGTACCCAGCGAGCACGAGGAGCGGCGGTCCGATCGTGACGAGGGCCAACGTGCCGGCGACTGCGACGGCCTTGGCGGCCAGGTACGTGCCCCGGTGCAACGGCGTCGACAGATACAAAGCGAGCATTCCGTTGCGCCGGTCGGTGACCAACATCTCGGGTGCGACCAGCGCGGCGAAGAGGAAGATCGCCAGTGTGATGAAGCCGTAGTACGAGGCGTAGTCGGCAACATCTTCGGGGTCGACGACGTCGCCCGGGATCAGGACCGAGATCCCAACGAACACGATCGCCGGGACATAGGCGATGACCACGGCGATCACCGGGAAGATCTTCGAGCGTGCCGGTCGACCCAGCCCGAGCGTGGCCCGCGCCGACTGCCACGCGACGCTGCGAATCGCGCCCGCAACACCTGACCGCGCGCCGTCGTAGCGCTGGAACCCCCTCTCGACGATGCGGGCGTCGCTCACGACGTCACCCGCGGATCGTCGAACAGATCGTCGAGCGAGCGCCGTCGGCGTTCGAGGCGACGCAGTCGTGCACCGTGCCGAGCGATTGCCGCCCCGGCGAGATCGAACAAGACATCGTCGTCGGCGCCGTCGAGCGCGACGATCGATCCAGTCCGGTCGGCACCCAAGCCCGCCGCCATGAGATCGGCGACGATCTCGTCGATCGCCTGCGGTCGATCTCGCACCTCGACGAACTCGATCTCCAGACCACCGGTCGTCCCGGCGAGTTCATGCAGCGGTCCCTGGGCGATGAGCCGACCTTCATCGAGCGCAACGACTCGATCGCACACCCGCTCGACCTCCTCCAACACGTGCGACGACAGAATCACGTCGATCCCGAAGTTGCGGTTGACCTGGCGGATGATCGCCAACATCTCGTCACGCTGCACCGGGTCGAGGCCATCGGTCGGTTCGTCGAGGACGATCAATCGCGGATCGGCCGCGATCGCCTGCGCCAACTTGACGCGCTGGCGTTGGCCCGTCGACATGGTGCCGAGCGCACGGAAGCGCTCCTCGCCGAGCCCGACGAGATAGAGCGAATCGCTGGCCCGACTGCGCGCCTCGTCGCGCGGCAGGCCTTTGACCTCCGCGAGATGATGTACGAAGTCGTAGGCCCGCATGTCGTCGGGTAACACGTTGCGTTCCGGGCCATAGCCGATGAGGGCGCGCAACTCTGGGCCGTCGGGGCCCGGGTCGCGGCCGAGGACCCGTATCGATCCTGCGGTCGGCCGAAGCAGCCCCAACATGAGCGAGATCAACGTCGTCTTGCCGGCCCCATTGGCACCGACGAGGCCAGTCACGCCGGCGTCGATCGAGATGTCGAGCCGATCGAGGGCGAGCGTCGCGGGGAATTGCATCACGAGTTGCTGCGATTCGACGATCATCGTCACCGCCGACGAGTTTGTCAGCTCGTCGCCGAGTCATCCCGACGGACCACGCCTGAGTACGGTCGACCCATGGGGATCGTGCACTGCCCGCCCGACACCGACGCCGAGGAGCTCGAAGCGATCATCCGTCGCGACGGCGCGCTCGTGGTCGACGATCTGGCGTCGGCCGATCTCATCGATCGCATCGACGCTGAGATGACCCCGTTCGTCGACGCCACGCCGATGGGCAGCGATGACTTCTCAGGCCGCACGACTGCGCGTACCGGAGCGCTGATCGCTCGTTCGCCGTCGAGTCATGCACTCATCCAACATCCGCTGGTCCTCGATGTCGCCGGCCGACTCCTCGATCGGGCCAAGAGCTTCCAGCTGCACCTCACCCAGATGATCTCGATCGGGCCGAACTCCCCGGGTCAGGCGATCCACCGCGATCAATGGGCGTTCGACTTCTACGACTTCCCGACCGACTATCACGTGCAGTGCAACACCATCTGGGCGATGACCGACTTCACCGAGGCCAACGGTGCAACCCGCGTGATGCCCAACAGCCAGGACCTCCCGAACAGTTTCGAGTACACGGTCGACGACACCGTGCCCGCCGAGATGACCCGCGGGTCGTGCCTCCTGTACACCGGCAAGGTCTACCACGGCGGCGGCGCCAACCAGACCGCCGACACGCGCCGCGGCCTGAACATCACCTACAACGTGTCATGGCTCCGCCAGGAGGAGAACCAGTACCTCTCGGTCGCGCCAGAAGTCGCCGCCGAACTCCCCGACGACCTGCTGCGACTGATGGGGTATCAACTCGGCGCGTACGCGCTGGGTTACATCGACGACGTGCGTGACCCACTCGCCGCAGTGCGCGGCGAGCAGGTCGATGGCGGACCAAGCTTTGCGCCCACGCCGCGTTAGCGGCGGGGGCCACATCGATCAGGCGCCGATCAGCCGCTTCTGATCGAAGCGCTCGAGCGCCTCGATGCGATCCGCGGTGGGCGGGTGTGTCGAGAACAGGCGGGCGAGGTTCGGCCCGCTGTTGCGGCGTCGACGACCACCCTCGAACTCGGCGAGCGGGTTGTGGATGTAAGCGTAGGCCTGCGCTGGTGCGACCTCCATCGGGGTGCGGCTGGCCAGCGACTCGATCCGGCGAAGTGCGTTGGCCATCGAACGGCCGCTGCCGAGCAGCTCGGCCGCGCCGCGGTCGGCTTCGAACTCACGCGATCGGCTGACCGCCATCTGCATCAACGATGCGGCGATCGGCGCGAGGAGCGCCACTGCCAGTAGTGCGATCGGGTTGCGATTCTCGTCGCTACGTCCACCACCGAACAGCGACGCCCACATCGCGATGTTGGCGATGAAGGAGATCGCCGTCGCGATCGCCGCCGCAATTGATCCGATCAGGATGTCGCGATGGCGGACGTGCATCAGCTCGTGGGCCATCACCGCTTCCACCTCATCGCGCGGCAGCGACTGGAGCAAACCCTGCGTGGCGCACACGACAGCATAGTTGGGGTTGCGGCCGGTGGCGAACGCGTTGGGCTGGGCGTCGGGCGAGATCGCGACCGTGGGCATGGGCATATCAGCTCGCTGCGCAAGTGAACGAACGATCCCGTAGAACTCGGGTGCGTCGGCCTCGGTCACCACGCGCGCACGCGCCGACTTGAGCGCGAGGCGGTCGCTGAACCAGTAGCTGCCGCCGACCATCACGAGGGCGAACAACAGACCGATGAGCAGGGCGGTCGAGCTGCCGCCGCCGAGGACGCCGGCGACGACCACGATCAGGCCGCCGAGCCCACCGAGGAGGGCAGTGGTCTTGAGAGTGTTCTTGAACATCGTGTCTGATACAACGACGCGGGGTCACCGCTGATTCCGCACGAGTACCCGCTCTCACCTGCTTCTCACCAAGGGCTCGCGAGGCAGGCGAGCTGAGCGGGCGATCAGACCGGCAGTAGGTCGGCGGCGGTGAACGCCGAGCCGAAGCGCACACACCAGACAACGACGGTGTCGTACACCGCGAGATCGACCTCGGCCGGGATCTCGTAGTTCTGGTTGCCGATGTTGCCCTGAAGGTCACCAAGGTCGATGAAGTCGTCGTCGAAGGTGCCCTCGTCCGCGTTGGCCTCGGAGTTGACGAGATACACGTTGAGGTCTGGCCCGTTGTCGGTGGCGAAGTCCTCGAAGCGCAGGAACCGTTGTTCGCTGCCGTCGTTGAGGACGAAGGCACGACCCTCGCCCGAGTACCGGCCGCGGGGGATGAAGCTGCCTTCCACGAGGGTCGCGATCTGCGCCTCGGCCGATGCCGTCGCGACGGGTGTCTCGGTGGTTGGGGACACATCGTCGTTCGCGGTCTCATCCGCTGCCTCGCTCGTTGCTTCGGCGACGGCATCGAGCGAGGCCTGCACCTCACCGCCCGGGCCGGACTTGTCGATCTTGTTCTCATCGGTGCCGATCACTGCTTCGTCGCCGCCGGTCGTGGCAGCGTCGGCCGCTGGCGTCTCCTCGACGACGACCACCTCGTCGGGGCTGACCGATGCCGCGCCTTGCGCCGACGCGTCGGCTCCGGAGTCGAACACCGGGCCGGCCTCGTCGACCTCGTCGTCGATGAACATCAGGTGGAAAGCGAAGACGAAGAAGAACAGGTAGATGCCGATTCCAGCCAGCACGACGCCCGCCGGGATCAGGAACTTCAGATTGCGGCGAACCCACTGCATGGACCGACACGCTACGGGTGAGCGGTGCGGGCCGTCTGGCGCTCGGCGCGACGTCTCGATTCGTTCGGCGCCTGTTCCCAGATCGGCAAGGTCTTCTGGAACGGGCGCTATACCGGCACCGGGTCGCGATCGTCGGCCGCTTCGTCTGACTCGTCGGCCTGCTCGATCACCGACGTGTGGGCGCCGCCCTCCACGTTCAGGGTGGGCAACAATCGGTCGAGCCAGCCGGGCAACCACCAGTTGCGGGCACCGAGCAGTTGCATCGTCGCCGGCACGAGCAGCATTCGTACGAGTGTCGCATCGAGGAACACCGCCGTCGCCAGGCCGAGACCGAACATCTTGATGATGCGGTTGTCTTCGAGCACGAACGAGCCGAAGACCACGACCATGATCGCTGCCGCAGCAGTGATCACTCGTGCTGTTGCGGCCAGGCCGTCGGCGACCGAGTTGATCGCATCCCCGGTGCGGTCGAACTCCTCTTTCACCCGCGACAGGAGGAACACCTCGTAGTCCATCGACAGACCGAACACGATGGCGAACATCATCATCGGCAAGAACGGCTCGATCGGGCCGGCGGAGGTTCCGAACAGCTGCACGCCCCACCCCCACTGGAACACCGCCACCACGATGCCGTAGGCACCGCCGATCGACAGCATGTTCATGATCACGGCCTTGAGCGGCACGAGCAGCGAGCGGAACACCATCATCAGCAATATGAACGACAGACTCAGGACGGCGGCGAAGAAGATCGGAATACGGTCGGCGAGGTAGTCGCTGAAGTCGATGTTGGCGGCCACCGTCCCGGTCACATTGACGACCACCGGTGTGCCGTCGGCGGACTCGAAGAGCACCTCTCCCCGGAGCTGTTCGACCAGCTCGGACGTGGCTTCGTCTTGCGGCCCGGTCACTGGAGTGACCTGAATAATCGCCGCTTCAGGGTTCGCCGGGTCGTTGGGGATCGGGCCGACGACGCTGGCCACACCCTCGGTCGCCTCGACAGCGGCAGCCACCCCGACGAGGGTCTGGAGATCGTCGGGCGAGCCCAACTCGGCGGTGAGCAATAGCGGGCCGTTCGTGCCCGCACCGAACGCCTCGGTGGTGAGGTCGTAGGCGGCACGGGTCGTGGTGTCTTCGGCGAAGTTGCTCTCGTCGCTGAATCCGAGCCGCAATCCGAACAACGGGATGGTCAGGACGAGGAGGAACGCCGTGGTGGCGAGCGCGATCCACCACGGGCGGGCCTGCACAAAGCGGCTCCAGCGATACGACAACGTCTCTCGGAGGGGCTTCTCTCGACGCGGCGGCAACTCGCGCCGCAGCGGCGCGACGGCCAGCGAGGCGAGAAGTACGACCGCTGCGATCGGTGCTCCGACGAGCAACGGCTCGATACCGAGACCCAGCCCGAGCAGCGACAACGACACGAACCCGGCCGCGATCAGCCCACGCACTCGTGTGACCTCGACGCGCCGCTGTGCGAACCCGAGCAGCGCAGGCAACAGCGTGACCGAAGCGGTCATGGTGACGAGCACGGTGACTGCCGCTCCGGTAGCCAACCCGTTGATGAACGACAGACCCATGATGAACATCCCGAGCAGCGAGATCACCACGGTGAAGCCGGCGAACACGACGGCGCGCCCGGCGGTGTCGATCGCCGCGATCGTGGCCTGCTCCGGTTCGAGTCCGGCACGCAGCCCCTCTCGATATCGGGTGACGATGAACAACGCGTAGTCGATACCGACGCCGATACCAATCATCGCTCCCAACGTGATGGCGAAGTCGGGGACTGTCATCACGTTGGCCACCAACGTGATGAGCGCGGCGCCGATGCCAACACCGAATAGGGCCACGCCGATCGGCAGCCCCATAGCAAGCACCGAGCCGAACGACACGATCAAGATGACGATGGCGAAGGCGAGGCCGATCAGCTCCGACTCGGGCGGCTCGAACTCTCCGAGCGCTTGACCGCCCACCTCGACCGTGAGTCCGTCGATGTCGGTCGGCCGAAGGTCGAGGATCTCCGCGCCGATTTCGGTCGCTTCCACCTCGTCGACGGTCTCAGCGAGGTCGACCTGGGCATAGGCCACCTGACCGGCGAGTGGACCATCAGTCGCCGTCAGCCCGAGCGCTGCGCCCTGCGGTGAGTACGGGCTCACGACATCGACGCCGTCGATGGCGTCGACCTCCTCGAACAACTCGGTCATTGCCGCTGACACCTCGGCGTCGTCGATGCCCTGGTCGGCTTGGAACACAATCGTGCCCGACATGCCGCTGCCGAAGCCGTCGAAGTAGGTGTCGAGGGTGTCGAAGCCGCTCTTCGACTCCGAGTCGGGAATGGAGAACGAGTTGTCACTCGAACCGCCGAACGCTCCAGACAGCCCCAGAACGGCAACCAGAATCGCTACCCAGGCAGCTGCCACACGACGACGGCGACGGAACGCGAACCCACCCAGGCGGGCCCACATCGACGGTGACGCCGGTGGGGCGGAGGGGACCGAGTCGTCGACGCGCGGCTCGTCTCGGACATAAGTGGACGTTGTGTTCATTAGTGGACAAGTTGACCAGTACAGTGGAGACGGTGCAAGTGATAATCGGCAGTTGTGGCCGATGACACAGCGACCAGATCGATCCGACTCATCATGAATTGCCCTGCCAACCACTGCCCGCCCTGCGACGCCGACCCGCGCGTCGAGCGGACCCGGGCCGCCGTCACCGATGCGGCCGCTGCGCTGTTGCGCGCCGATGGTCCAGATGCTGTGACCCACGCCAACGTCGCCGCTGCGGCCAACGTCAGCCGCACGACGGCGTACAAGCACTACCCGACCCGTGCGGCGCTGCTACGCGCCGCGATCGAGTCGATGGAAAATCACGACTTCAGCGACTTCGAGTTCGGCGATGACCTGGCGACCGACCTGCGCAACATCTTCTCCGGATTCGTCATCGACCTCGCCGATGTCGAACAGTCGAAGCTGATGGCGACGATGATGCTGCGTGCGCTCCACGACACTGCCTTGGCCGAGGTGCGTGACGGCTTCATGGCCGAGTTGCGTCCCGTGATCAACGAGGCGTTCGGTCGGGCGATCACCCGCGGCGAGCTGCGCGACGACCTCGATCTCGAACTCGCGTGGCGGACGGTCGCGGGGTCGCTCGTATTCACTCGGTTCCTCACGAGCGACCCGGTCGACGACGAGTTCCTCGAACGCGTCATCGACTACTTCATCGCGGCCAACGCTCCCTGACATCCGCGGCAGCACGGTACAGCGAGACTTCTAGTCTCGTTATTAGCTCAGACCATTTCGGTGCCGTCGGGGCGGTGGGAGTGCCACTGGCCGTGGGCCGCCCACTCGCACTCGCGACGACCCCGATGCAGGCATGGCGTCGATCAAATCGAGCTACACCGATCGGCGATTGATCCACCACCGGGTGCCACCCGCCGCAACGGCAGCGACGACGCCGACCGCGATCGCGGTGCCCGAGAATCCCCCGTCGATCAGCACGTACACGATGAGCGCGGCCAGTCCCGCGAGCACGGCGGACAACACGGCGTTGGTCGTGTTCGACACGCCCTCCGAACGTAGTCGCGCCGTGAGTTCTCCGTTCGCGAACCGATCGCGGGCTTCGCTCCGTACCGGTCGGCGTACAGAACGACATCGATCACCGATCACACCCGATTCAGGAGACCCCCATGCGCACACCACTGCTCGCCTCGCTCGCCGCCGCCACGATCGTCATCGCCGCCTGCGGTTCAGACGACGACAGCGACACGACCGCGGCGACCGACGCAGCCGCGACCGCGACAACCGACACGACACCCGCCAACGATCAGGCGACCACCGATCAAGGCACCACCGATCAAGGCACCACCGATGCGGCCGACGCCGAAGTGTTTGTGACGATCGTCGACTCGGAATTCGGCGAGATCCTCGCCGACGCCAACGGCTTCACGCTCTACGGATTCACCGATGACGTCGACGGCGTGCCCACGTGCGAAGGCGGCTGCGCCGGCGCGTGGCCGCCGCTGACCGTCGACACTGCCGAAGTTCCCGCGGGCCTGGATACCGCGGTCTTCACGGTCGTCGAACACCCCGACGGCTCGTCGCAGCTGAAGGCCGGCGACTGGCCGCTGTATCGCTTCGCCAGCGACTTCGGGCCGGGCGACGTCACAGGTCAGGGCTCCGGCGGCGTGTGGTTCGTCGTCGCTCCCAACGGCACGCTGATCGGCGCCTAACGATGACTCGCGGCGCTACCGTCGCCCCGTGAGCGACGAGCCGGTGGTGATCGCCACATACGACCCGCTGTGGCCGTCGCAGTTCGACGCTGCGGCCACGGAACTCCACCAGGCACTCGGGGAGTGGGCCGTCGACATCGAACACATCGGCAGCACCGCCGTGCCAGGGCTGGCGGCCAAACCGATCATCGACATCCAGATCGGCGTCAGCGAGCTGGCGTCGTTCCGGGCGCATCTTCCAGCGATCGAGGCGCTCGGATACACATATGTCCCGGACTACGAGGCACAGTTTCCCAACCGTCGCTACCTGCGCCGCCGTGCGGCGTCAGGGGTGACCACGCACCAGCTGCATCTCGTCGAGCGGACCGATCCTGATTGGTGGGACCGTCACATCGCGTTTCGCGACTGGCTGCGGCGCCACCCCGACGATCGACAACGATACGAGCAGCTAAAGCAGACATTCGCTGCGACGTACCGCACCGACCGTGAGCGCTACACCGATGAGAAGAGCGAGTTCATCGACACGATCGTGCATCGTGCGTTGGCGAGTTGATCGTCGTGACCACTACGCATCGGTGGTCGCGCCCACCGTGGTGGTCACGTTGCCATCGACCGGACAACGGCTCGACACCACGGTGACATCGGTGCGCTCGTCGGCGATCGACTCGGCACGCGGGAGCAACACGAACGCGAGCAGACCCGACAGGGTCACCACGATGGCCGACACGATCACCGCCCGACCGAACCCGTCGTCGAGCTGCAGCGGATCGCTCAACGCCGTTCCGGTGAGCCCCACCAGGCTCGGCACGGCGGCCACGAACAGCAGTCCGCCCGTTCGCGACACCGCGTTGTTCACCCCGGACGCTGCTCCAGCGCGTTGAGTCGGCGCAGCGCCGAGCGCGGTGGACGTGAGCGGTGCGACCATCAGCGCAAGACCGCAGCCGTAGGCGAGCACGGCTGGCAACACGTCGCCGACGTACGACGCCGTCGAGTCGATGCGCAACATCAGGAGCATTCCGACAGCGACGGTCAGCGGCCCGAAGGTGAGCGGGAGCCGCGGTCCGATCCGGCTTGCGAGGTCCCCCGCCCGCGCTGAGAACAGCAGCATCACGACAGTGACCGGCAAGAGCGCGGCTCCCGCGCCGACCGGCGACCAGTCGGCGGTGACCTGGAGCTGCAGGGGCAGCAGGAAGAACACCACACCCATCGCGCCGTACACCGTGAACGTCAACGAGTTGACGACGCTGAACGTGCGGTCGGCAAACAGCTCGACCGGCAACATCGCATGATCGCGCCCGCGCTCGATGGCCAACAGCACCGGAATGGCCACGATGGCGACTGCGCCGAGCGCAACGTCGAGCGGCGACCACCCGTCGTTCGGGCCTTCGATCAGCGCATACGAAAGGCCGCCCAGCACGATCACCGTCAGCACCGCTCCGCGGACGTCGAGGCGCGAGGCGCCTGCGGAGTCGTTGCGACTCTCCGGCACTCTCGTCGACAGCACGAGCGCCGCGATGGCCACTGGAACGTTGATGAGGAAGGCCCACCTCCACGACGCGTCGACCAGGAGTCCGCCGACCAGCGGGCCGATCGCGCTGGCGATGCCGCCGAGGCCAGACCACGCTCCGACGCCGCGTCCCCGGTCTTCATCGCGCAACGTTGCTTGAACGATCGCCAAGCTGCCGGGTGTGAGCAGGGCCCCGCCGATCCCCTGCAGCACACGAAACATGATCAGCGATTCGACGTTCCACGCCGTCGCGCACAACAACGACGCCAACGCAAACCAAACGATGCCGATGCGATACATGCGCAAGCGACCACTGCGATCACCCAGAGACCCACCGATCAGGATCAGCGCGGCCAGCGGCAGTGAGTATGCGTTGATCACCCAGGTCTGCTGCGCCGAGGTGGCCTCGAAATCGACGGCGATCGTCGGCAGTGCCACACCGACAACGGTGCTGGTGAGCATGGCCACGGCAGAGCCGAGGATGGCCATGGCCAACACCGCCCGCCCGCGGGTCGAATCGAGGGCGACCGCCCCCGCTTCGTGATCGATCTCTCGGCCGTGATTCACGGCCTCAACCAGAGGTCGATCATGGAACGCAGCTGGTCGATGCCCGCGCCGGTGGTCGAGCTGACCCACAACACGTCACCGGGGTCGAGGTCGCATCCTTCCGCAAGGTCGCGGCGCCGACGCTGTCGCTTCGACGACTTCACCTTGTCGGCCTTGGTGGCGATGACGCTGTGCGGAGTGTCGTGATGGCGCAGCCACTCGAGCATCTGTTGGTCGAGCGGAGTCGGCCCGATCGCGCCGTCGACCAGCACCAGCACCCGATCGAGTTCTTCGCGATCGAGCAGATACCCCTCGATCATGCGCGGCCACGTCGCACGCGTCGCCTTCGACGCCTTGGCGTAGCCGTACCCCGGGAGGTCGACGAAGGTTGCGCCACTCGGGGTGGTGAACACGTTGATCAATTGCGTACGCCCAGGGGTGTTCGACACTCGAGCGAGCTGTTTGCGGTTGGCCAAGGCATTGATCAACGAGGACTTACCGACATTTGACCGGCCGACCACTGCAAGCTCGACCGGAGATGAGGCAAGCTGTTCGACGTTGCTCGCGGAACTCACGAACTCGAGCTCCAATCGTGTCGACACGACCTACAGTCAACCCCTAGGAGGTTCCCATGACCACAGCTCGCTCGCACACCTCAGTCCGCCGGGCACTCGCCCTCGGCGTGGGGCTCGCCGGCCTCACCGCCGCATGCAGCTCGGCCACCGAGGAGGGAATCGAGCAGTTGATCGAGTCCCAGAGCGGCGGGGACGTCGAGATCGACCTCGACGACGGTGGGTTCTCGTTCGAATCCGACGAGGGCAGCATGTCGGTCGACGAAGACGGGAACTTCATCATCGAAGGCGCTGACGGGGAAGTCGTCACCGGTCAGGCGGGCGACGGCAGCTTCACGCTCGAGGACGAAGACGGCGTCGCCGAATTCGGAGTCGACGAAGAGGACGGCGACGTCAGCGTCCAGACCGAGGACGGCTCGTTCGAGTTCAACGAGGGCAGCGAGATCCCGGACGAATGGCCGTCCGAGGTACCCGTTCCCGAGGGCCTCACCATCACCTCGTCGGCGTTCATCGGCGACGGCACCACCGGCCAGAGCACCGTTACCGGTGACGTTGCCGGTTCGCCCGTCGAATACGCCGAGGCCTACGGCGCGCTGCTGGTCGCTGAAGGCTTCGAGGAGACCGGCGTGTTCCGATCGGGTGACGACATCACGTCGACCTATATGAGCGATGCCTACACGGTGTCGATCAACGGCCTCGGGAGCACCGGGGAGTCGATCGTGACGATCGGCGTGTTCAACAACTGACTCGTCAGCCCGATATCAGCGACGCCAGCGCCCAGATCGTCGCCACGAGCCCGATCGCCGAGAACGCCAGACTGCGGCCGACCGGCGCGCGCTCGAGGTTGTCGTCGTCGAGTTGGCGCTCGGGCGGACGGATCACTGCCACGAGGTTGCCGACGAACAACGCGCCGCCGAAGGCCAACACGAGATACGCGAGGAGATCCTCACCGAGGAACATGCCCACAGCATGCCTGCCGCTCTGACCCGTCACCCACACGCGCCAGGCGCGATCATGGGGCGATGGGTTTCCACCATGTCGCGTTGGCCACCAACGACACGCAGGCAACGCACCGCTTCTACACCGAAGTGATGGGCTTCGAGCTCGTCAAGGTCATCGCTGCGCCAACACCCAACGATGGTGACGGCTTCAGCAAGCACTTCTTCTACTCCACTGGAGCAGCCGATGAGTCAGGCGATCCGGGGATGATCGCGTTCTGGGAGATCCACGACGACGAGATCGGCACCGATTTCGGCGTCGACCTCAACAAGTCGGCCGGCTTACCGTGGTGGGTCAACCATCTCGCCTTCGACGCACCGACTCGCGAGGCGCTCGACGAGCACCGACGCCGCTGGCAAGAACACGGCCACACCGTGCTCGAGGTCGACCACGAGTTCTGCGTCAGCATCTACATCCGCGACCCGATGCACAACATGGTCGAGTTCTGCCACACCGTGCGACCCTTCACCGGCGACGAACGGGCCCAAGCGGCGGCACTGCTGTCCGACCCGCAGCCGCCATTGGAGCAGGACGCCAACGCCACGGTCCACCAGCCGACGGTGCCGGCGTAGTCAGCTACGCCGCCAGCGCGACCAGCACCGAGTTGGCGATCTGCTCGGGGAGCAGGTCGAAATGTTCGTACAGCTCGGCGATCGTCCCCGACTGGCCGAACTCGTCGACCCCGACCGGCACCGTCGGGGCGCCGAACACCGATCCCAGCCAGGCGAGGTGATGCGACGCCGCGTCGTGCACGGTCACGATCGGCAATCGCCGCTCCTCCGGACGAAGCAGATCGGCGACGTGATGCGCAGGCTGCGCGTGCCGGGCGTCACGACCCGCTCGACGCAACTCGGCGCGCCACCCGCTATACAGCCGGTCGGCGCTGGTGACGTCGAGCACGACGACCGGCACTTCCTCGTCGGCCAGTAGCTGCGCCGCACTGACCGCCTCGGCAACGAGGGGGCCGGCGGCCGCGATCACGGCGAGCGGGGACGAGTGAGGCTCGATGAGCCGGTAGCCGCCCGCCAACACGTCGGAACGCAAGCGTTCGGTACCGAGCCGTTCGTCGGCGGCGGCGAACGGTGCCTGCTCGATCGGTCGCGTCGACAGCCGGGCATACAGAGAGTCACCGTCGGGGAAGCCGAGGCCCTGTAGCCCGTCACACAGCAGCCAGTCGAGCGCTCGAGCGTATGCCGGCTCGACCGTGGTGATCCCCGGTAGTTCGAGTCCGATCGACGGCGTGATCGATGACTGGTGGGCGCCACCTTCCGGAGCGAGCGTGACTCCAGCAGGCGTGCCGACGACCACGAATCGGGCACCGTTGTACAGGGCATAGATGAGGCCGTCCAGGCCGCGACACACGAACGGGTCGTACACGGTGCCGATCGGCAACAGATGATGGTCGTGCAGCTCATGAGCCAACCCGAAGGCGTGCAGCGCGAGAAAGAGGTTCATCTCGCTGATGCCCAGTTCGACGTGGTGGCCGTCGGGAGTCTGCTGCCAACGCAACAGGCGGTCCTCGCCGAGCTCGTCGGGCAGTTCAGTTGGTGCGAACACGCCCATCTTGTTGATCCACCCACCGAGGTTGGTGGAAACGCTCACGTCGGGCGACAGTGTCACCATTCGTGCCGCCACTGCGTCGACCCCGGCGAGCGAGGTGAGCACCCGTCCGAACGTCTCCTGCGTGCTCAGCATGGAGGTGGCAACGACCCCGGTGGCATCGGGGATCGGGACGTTCGGACGCGGCCGGAGTGGCTGGTTGTTCAGTTCGCCGCCGGTTCCTGCACACAGCCGACCGGCTGGCGACTCGGGGTCGAATCGGTCCCACTCGGTCACCGCGTCGAGGCCCACCTCGTCGCGTAGCCCGTCGACCTGCGCAGCGGTCAGCAGCGCGGCATGGTTGAGCGGATCGCCGGCAATGGGCAAACCCCAGCCTTTGATCGTGTACGCGAAGACGACACTTGGTCGGTCGCTGACGGCGTCGCACTGCCGATAGCAATCGAGCAGCAGATCGAGGTCGTGGCCGCCGAGGTTGGTCACCAGCGGATACAGATCGTCATCGGAGATGTCGTCGACCATTGCGCGCAGTCGTTTCTTCCCGCCGTCGACGAAGCGCTGACGCAAAGCCGGGCCGCGCAGCCCGAACAGCGACTGATAACGCTCGTTCTCCATGGCATCGATATGCGCTCGAAGGGCGGCACCACCAGGTCGCTCGAACGCGTCGGTGAGGCGGCGACCGTACTTGGCCTCGACCACGTGCCAACCGGCGCCGTCGAAGAAGTCCATCAGCTTCTTGATCTTCTGATCGGGAATGACCCGGTCGAGGCTCTGCCGATTGGCGTCGACGACGAGCATCACATTGCCGAGACCGTGTAAGGCCGGTTCGGCGATCGCCTCCCACACGTTTCCTTCATCCAGCTCGGCATCACCGACGAGCGAAATGAACCGCGCCGATCGAGCGCTCGAGTCGTCGACGAATGGTGCTGAGTCACGAGCCGCGATGTACCGACGCACCATCGCGGCAAACAACGGAGCAACCGCCCCGAGTCCGACCGAGCCGGTCGAGAAGTCGGCGACGTCGGGATCCTTGGTGCGACTCGGGTAGGCCTGCAGGCCGCCGAACGATCGCAACTCCGTGAGGTATCGCCGATCGAGTTCGCCGGTGAGGTACTTGATGGCGTGGTACACCGGGCTGGCGTGCGGTTTGACGGCGACCTTGTCCGCCCCGGTGAGGTGGCCGAACCACAACGACGTCATGATCGAGACCATCGAGGCCGACGATGCTTGGTGGCCGCCGACCTTGATCGCCATGTCCGAACGCAGTGGTGTCGGACGCTCGCGGTTGGCGTGATCGACGATCCGTGTCGCCAGCCAGAGCACGCGCTGCTCCACCGCACGCAACACGTCCATCGAGACACCGTCCATCGCGAGACGGTCGGTCGCGAGGCCATCCATGGCGGCCACGCCCTTCGAGTGGTGGCGGTCGCCGACAGGCTGCTCGATGCTCACCAACCCATTGTGGGTCGCGCAGCGTCATCGCGCTAGAACGGACCGATGACAGACGCGCGATCGGTCGCTCGCACGTCGTCGACGTACAAACTCCGACGCCGGGCGATGGCGCCCGCCCGCCAGGACCGCTTCGTGGCGTGGCTCGAACGGTGGGGGCTCGACGAGTCGGGGCCGCCACTCGACTGGACCGGTGTATTCGGCCGCCGCCACGACGTGGTGCTCGACATCGGCTTCGGCCACGGCGAAAGCGTGCTCGATCTCGCCCGACGGGTGCCGGCGACCGATGTGGTGGGAATCGAAGTGCACACACCCGGAGCGGCAACCGTGCTCGATGCCATCGAGCGCGACGCGCTGGAGAACGTGCGCGTTGTATTCGGAGACGGCCTGCGGTTTCTCGACCGGGTACCAGCCGAGTCGCTCGCAGCTGTGCGCGTCCTCTTCCCCGACCCGTGGCCCAAGCCACGGCAACACCATCGTCGAATGGTCGCTGCGGACACCATCGCTGCATTCACCGACCGCCTGCGCGTCGGCGGCACGCTGCATCTCGCCACCGACATCGCCGACTACGCCGCAGCGATGCGCACCGCAGCTGATGGCGAGCCGCGCCTGGCCGGTGGTCCCATCGATCGCTCCACCGCAGATCGACCCCTCACCCGGTTCGAACAGCGCGGCATCGACGACGGCCGGACAGCCACCGACCTGCTGTACGAACGAAGGCTCAACAGCGGCAACGCCATTTAGTTGCGATCTCAACCAAATTGGGATACGATCGATGTATGTCGAGCGCAGTGCTGCAGACCTTCCCGCTCGGCCCGCAGTGGCCGACGATCGATCCGTTCCTGTTCGTCGCCCACCACCTCGACGACTATCCGACGGGCAACCCCGACCTCGGACCCGACGCGCCGCTCAACGGACGCAACATGGGTCAGGACTTCGCCGGCGTCGACGGCTGGAACATGTACCACGGGTCGACCGTCCCCGGGTTTCCGCAGCATCCCCACCGCGGGTTCGAGACCATCACCTACCTGCGCAGCGGGTACTGCGATCACAGCGACTCCCTCGGAGCGACGGCCCGGTTCGGACGCGGCGATGCTCAGTGGATGACTGCTGGCAAGGGCATCGTGCACGCCGAGATGTTCCCACTCTTGTCGGCCGACGACCCCAACCCTCTCGAGTTGTTCCAGATCTGGCTCAATCTGCCGGCGAGCGACAAGATGGTCGAGCCGTACTTCACGATGTTGTGGAGCCACGACACACCAACGCTGGTCGGCGCTGGCGATGGTGGCGCCGGTCTGGTCGACATCACGGTCATCGCTGGCTCCCTCGATGGCACGCGGGGCCAAGCACCACCACCAAACTCGTGGGCTGCTCGTGCCGAGGCCGACGTGGGGATCTGGCATCTGCGCTTCGATCCGGGCGCTCGCTGGACGATGCCACCGACCGTCGCCGCCGATGCACATCGCGTGATCTACGCCTTCGCCGGATCGAGTCTGTCGATCGCAGGCGAGGTCGTCGACGCCGGTACCGGAGCCGCAGTCGATCCACGCCGGCCGCTCGAGCTCATCGCCGGCCCAGAGGGCGTGGAGTGCATGGTCTTGCAGGGCCGCCCGATCGGTGAGCCGGTCGCGCAGTACGGACCGTTCGTCATGAACACCCGCGCCCAGATCGAGCAGGCCTTCGCCGACTATCAACGCACCGGCTTCGGAGGGTGGCCGTGGCCCGCCGACGATCCGAATCACGGCCCTGAATCACGACGGTTCGCCCGTCACGCTGACGGCCGTATCGAACGCTTCGACGACGAGGGCGTCCTCGAACACAGCGCCTCCTGACGCGGCCGGCTTCAGCGCGTGCGCACGTCGAGCGCATCGCGCAGCGCCAGCGCCCTGGAGGCGGCCTCACTGGCCACCGTCGAGCGCACGGTGAGATGACCCATTTTGCGCCCCGGGCGCGGCTCGGCCTTGCCGTACAAGTGCAGCTTCGCCGTGGCATCGCCGAGCGCCGACGTCCAACCCGGTGCACTGTCGGCGTCCGGCGCGGTGCCCCAGACATCGCCGAGCAGGTTGACCATCGCGACCGCAGGCGTGGTCATCTCCGGTGATCCCAGCGCCTGGCCGCACACGGCACGGATCTGTTGTTCGAACTGCGATGTCACGCTGGCATCGATCGTCCAATGACCACTGTTGTGTGGCCTCGGAGCGAGTTCGTTCACGAGCAACTCGCCGTCGACCACGAACATCTCCACCGCCAACACACCGCAGTAGTCGAGCGCGTCGGCGATGGCCATGGCCAGGCCGGTCGCCCGGTCGGCCAGTCGGGACGACACGTTCGCCGGCACGACGCTCAGGTCGAGGATGCCGTCGGCGTGACGGTTCTCGGCAACGGCGTAGGTCTCGACGTCGCCGTCGCCGCGTCGACCGACCACCACGCTCACTTCGGTGTCGAGTGCAAGACGCGACTCGACCACGCATGGCACGCCACCCAGCTCGGCCCATGCGGCCAGGAGTTCGGCGTCGTCGAGCACCGTTCGCTGGCCTTTGCCGTCGTAGCCGAGGCGGGCGGTCTTAATGATCGAAGGGACATCGATGTGCGCCGTGGTGGCATCGTCGGTCAGCACCTGGTGCTGACCAACCGGGAACCCGTTGTCGACGAGGAAACGCTTCTCGGCGATGCGGTCTTGGGCGATCGACACGGCGTGTGGTGACGGCGCCACACGGGTGCGTTCGGCAAGCCATGACAGCGCTGCGGCCGGCGGGTTCTCGAACTCGGTCGTTACCACGGCGCACCGCCGAGCCATCTCGGCCAGCGCGGTACGGTCGTCGTATGCGGCGATGAGGTGCTCGTCGGCGACGACGCCGGCCGGAGCGCCAGGGTCTGGGTCGAGCACGATCGTCCGATACCCCATCTGCGTCGCCGCGATCAGCGCAAACTTGCCGAGCTGTCCACCACCGAGCATTCCGATGGTGGCCGGCGGTGAGATCGGTCCGACCGCGCCGGTCATGAGGGCGGCAGCTCGGACTCAGCAGCCTGGTGGCGGCGTTCGCGGCGGTACCGATCGAGGCGGGCCGCGAGGTCGGCGTCGTCGGGGGCGAGCAATGCGATGGCGAACAACGCCGCATTGACCGCGCCAGCACGGCCGATGGCGAAGGTGGCAACGGGAACCCCTGCGGGCATCTGAACAATCGAATACAACGAGTCCTGCCCACCGAGGTGGCGCGTCGGGGCCGGTACACCGAGCACGGGCACGGTCGTCTTCGCTGCCAACATGCCCGGCAGATGGGCGGCACCGCCGGCACAGGCGATGATCGCCCGCAGCCCCCGATCGTTCGCCGATTCGGCATAGGCGAACATCTCATCGGGCATGCGATGAGCGCTGACCACCTCGGCCTCGTGCGCGACCGCAAAGGTCGTCAGCGTGTCGACGGCGTGTTCCATCGTTGGCCAGTCGCTCGTCGACCCCATGACGACGCCGACGTCGACCTCGGCACGTTCGGTCGACCGATTCTCTGTCACGGTCGCAGCGTAGGAGCTGCGACGATGACGCGATGGTCTCGACCTCCCTTCACGACCGCCCACTGGCCGGACGAGCCGCGCTCGTCACCGGTGTGTCGCGTGAGATCGGCATCGCCGCGGCGATCGTGCGGCGTCTCCACGATGCGGGCGCAGCGGTCACGGCCACCGGCTGGCCACCACACGACGACGAACAACCGTGGGACGGCACACTCGCTGCGCTCCCGATCGAGGTGGCTCGCGACGACCTCGCCGATCCGACGGTGCCTGCGGCGATCGTCGACCGCGCCGTCGGCGAACACGGCCGGCTCGACATCGTGGTCGCCACGCACGCTCGGAGCTCCAGCTTCGACCTCGCAGCCACGACGGCCGCCGAGCTGGATCTGTGCTGGGCAGTCAACGTGCGCAGCGTGGTACTGCTCGCCCAGCGCTTCGCTGATGTCCACGAACCGGCACCGGCTGACCTCCCGCCGATCGGGCGAATGATCTGGTTCACCAGCGGGCAGGGTCGAGGACCGATGCCTGGCGAGTTGCCCTATGCGATCACCAAAGGTGCGCTCCACCAGATGACCGCATCGATCAACGAGGCACTTGCGCCGTCGCGAATCGTGGCCACCTGCATCAATCCGGGTCCGGTCGACACGGGGTACGCCGACGACACGCTGCACGCCGCTGTCGCTCGCCGATTCCCCGACGAACGGTGGGGTCGGCCCGACGACACCGCCAGCATCGTCACCGCGCTGGCCGGCGATGATCTCAGCTGGATTCGCGGTCAGGTGATCGACGCCGACGGCGGGTTCCGCTACGTCGAGTAGCAGCTACGTTCACAACATGGTCAGCTCAGCTCTCGTCATCGTCGATGTGCAAAACGACTACTTCACGGACGGCAAGTTTCCGTTACAGGGGATGGCAGCCGCTGCCGAGCGCGCCCAGCGAGCCCTCGAACACGCCCGTTCGAGCCAACTCGCCGTGTTCCACGTTCGCCACGAGATCCCTGTCGAGGGCGCGCCATTCTTCGAGCCGGGCACGGCGGGCGCCGAGATTCACCACCTCGTCGCACCGGACGGCGACGAACCGGTCGTGACCAAGCATTACCCGAACAGCTTTCGCGAGACGTCGCTCGAGCGGCAGCTGCGCGACGCCACAATCGACGAGGTCGTGGTGGTCGGGGCGCAGAGCAACATGTGCATCGACGCCACGGCACGCGCCGCCAACGACCTCGGATTCAAGGTGCGCGTGCTCCACGATGCGTGCGCGGCCAAAGAGCAGCGGTTCGACGGCGTCGAGATTCCCGCCGACACCGTGCACCGTACGTTCATGGCTGCGCTCGTACCGGCGTACGCGACCGTCACGACCACCGAACAATTCATCGACGGATCCACCGGCAACTGAGCGTCGAGATCAGACGAGTTCGCGGCGCTCGCTCACGCGGAGCGCGACGTAGCCCGGAATCGTCGGGAACCAGAAGTTGATCAGCCGGAACAACAACACCGCTGCCCACGCAGTGGCGTCGTCGACGCCGGCGTTGCTCAGCACCAGCACCAAGGCGGCCTCGATCGCCCCCACCCCACCCGGCGTCGGCACCGCCGACGCCACCGTGTTCGCACCGAGGTACAGCGCACCCAACTCGGCGAACGCCAAGTCGATGTCGAACGCCCGGCAGGCTGCAGCGAACGCCACGATCGTGGTCAACTTGCTGAGTCCGGCCCCACCGAACAACAGCAACAGCTTCCCCGGTCGACGGGCCAGTTCGCCGAAGTCGCGTCGAATCTTGTCGCGCGTCGAGCGCACGAATCCGATCACCCACTGGCGCAAGCGCGGCGTCAGTGCAATCAACACCGCAGCGATCACCGCTGCGACAACGAACACCGCGATCATCGTGCCCAGCGCACCACCGCTCTCGTTTCCACGATCGAGGCTCAACCCGGCGGTCGGATCGGAACTACTCCAGAGGAAGAAGAACGCGATGAATCCCACTTGCATCACGCCGCTCGCGGCAGAGGTGAGACCGATGGCCGCGGTGGCCACCGTGGTGTCGGTGCCCCCTTTCTGGAGGTAGCGGATACGCATCGCCATCCCGCCGGCGTTCATCGGCGTGAACCGATTGAGGAACGACTGCCCGAACATGATCACCGTGGACTCGCCGAGTGGGACGTCGCGCACGACGGAACCCGACAACGACATGGCCCCGCCAACGGTGCCGATGAGCGTGGCGATAAGCACGGGGATCGCCCACCACCACTTGGCATCGCTCATCGCATCGGTGATGTCCGACCAACTGCTGGCGAGGCCCAGGATGAAGAACGCCAGCACGGCGAAGCCGACCCAGCTGACGATCTTGGCGACGCTGATCCGGTCGAGCTGTTCGAGCTCGACCGGCGGCACGTCCAGCCGCTCTTGGAGACCGCCGCGTAACGCCTCGAGTCGCTCCTTGTCCTTGCGCACCGCACGCCGTGTCGCCGCAGGCAATGCCGCAGGCTGAATGAACGCCAGCGCGCGTTCAAGCGTCGGCCGCGCGCTGGTCGTCGCGGCATCGAGCGCGCGGTCGACGCCGACGACCAGGGCCGTGCTCACCAGCATCTCGGCGGCGTCGACGGCGAGCTGATCGTTCGACGCCGAGAGCCGGGCGAACTCGAGATCGACCAGCGCGACCTCGTCGCCATCGATGTAGATGTGTCGACGGGTCAGCGAGCGATGAGCGATGCGCGCGGCGTGGAGGCGATCGAGCTGACGCCACGCGTCGAGCAGTGCAGCATCGCTGACCTGCGCCGGGTCGTCGACGTTGCCAATGGGCACGCCGGTCGCCGCCTCGAGCGCGATGACTGCGCCGGCGCCTCCACCGGGGGCGACGGCCACCACATCGGGGGTGCGCACCTCTGCGCGCCGGGCCATGGCGGTGACGAGCCCCTGATGCGCGACGCGTCGATCGGGCTGCACCGACAACGTGTCGACGTCGACCGACTGCACGCGCACCGCCCGCACGAGTTGTGAGAGCAACGCGGCGTCGCGATCGTCACGGTCGACGTAGGCGACCACGATCGGACCGTCTTCTCCGCTGCCGACGTAGCTGCGCCGACCGGTCATCGACGTTTCGTCACGCAGGTCGTGCACCGTGTACCCGCTCGCGGCGAGCACATCACGCAAGGTCGATGCGCCGGGTCGCCGGATTGGCGAACCGAACGCGACCAGCACGGCGGATCCGATCACCCCGCCGAGCGCAACTGTGACCGCGATGTTGACAGGTGCCTGCACGGCCGTGACGACGCGCATCAAGATCGTCAACCAGACGACCGTCCATGCTGCGATCCGCCACATCTTCGGCAGCAGAGGTGCGATGACGATGGCGCCGGCGACCATCGCCGCGAGGTACGAGGTGGATGGAAACGACGTCGACGCGAACGAGTTCGACGGCAGGTCGTCGATCACCTGCGGCGGCACGACTCGATCGAGCCAGCCGGTCAGCGCCCACATCACGAGCGCCGCAGCAACGCCGGCGCCGACGACGCTGCCGATCTCTGCGAGCTGTCGGCGGACGACCAACCAACCGATCACGATCGTGGGCACGACCACGATCGAGATCTGGGCCACGCCAACCAGGGCGTAGCGCGCCGGCTGCGGCAAGCCCGCGAAGAACTGCACAAGGTCGGCCGATGCGCTCCGCAACGCCGCCGGGATCAACGCGCTGAGTGCGAGCGCAAGTGCGAGTAGCGCGCCCCACCCGGCGAGCCGGGCGATGTCGCCGGGATGTCGTCGCCAGTCCCGGCGGTCCCGCTCGCGCAGCTCGGTCACGACGAACAGCATGACCGATGGGACACGCGCGATCGGCGACGTTGGCCGACCGGCGATGAGGACCTTCGACCCTCACGTTCCATCGCACAACGGGAGGAGACTCGATGCTCGTGAACCCCTCTGTACGGGAGTGTGCCCAATGTCAGTGATCGAACGCCCGCCCACCGAAGAGTCGACAGCTCTGCCACCGAACGAGCCGGGCGGCAAGCTGTTGAGCGGCGCGATCTTCGCCCTCGGTGCCTCACTGGTGGTGTTGGTGGTCGCCGGGTTGCTGGTGCTCGCGCTCGTCGCCATCTTGAACGACAGCGGTGGAAGCGGCGACGGCGGCGGCACAGCGGTGTCGAGCAACCTCGACATCTCGCTGACCGAGTTCGCGATCGAGGGCGAACTGTCGGCGCCCGCCGGTGAAGTGACGTTGAACGTCGTGAACGCCGGGGCGATCGAGCACAACGTGGCGGTGCGCGAGCTCGGCGTCCGCAGCAGCGACATGATGTCGCGTGGTGTCGACACGCTCGAGTTGGGAACGCTCGTTCCCGGTACCTACGAGCTGTATTGCGACATCTCCGGACACGCCGAGTCCGGCATGGTCGCCGAACTGACGATCACCGAGGGCGACGCCTTCGAGCCGGCAGACATCGCCGGCGATCACGCAGGATTCACCAACGAGGAGATCGACCAGTTGATGATCGATTCGATGCTCGCCTACCCAGCAGAGACCGAGGGCCTGGGTGCTCAGGTGCTCGAGCCGGAGATCCTCGCCGATGGCACGAAGCGGTTCGAGCTGGTCGCCGAGGTGATCCCTTGGGAGGTCGCACCCGGCGAGTTCGTCGAGGCCTGGGCCTACAACGGCCAGGTCCCGGGACCGTGGATCCAGCTCGACGTCGGCGATCAAGTCGAAGTCGAGCTGACGAACCTCACGCCGATGTCGACCGACATCCACTGGCACGGGATCCACACACCGAACACCCAAGACGGTGTGTCGCCGTACACCCAGGACCCGATCCGGACCGGGGAGTCATTCACCTACGAGTTCACCGCCGAGGATCCGGCGATCGGCATGTACCACGCGCACATGCACAGCCAGACCTCGGTGATCAACGGGATGTTCGCCCCACTCACCATTGGTGACAACCCGATCCCGTACGGCGAGACCTTCTCGGGCGTGACCATCCCCGAAGACCTCGAGCTGGCGTTCGAGGAACCGATGGTGCTCAACGACGCCGGCACGATCGGGCTGTCGTTGAACGGCAAGAGCTTCCCGGCGACAGCTCCATTGGTGATGAACGAGGGCGAGTGGGGTGTGATCCACTACTACAACGAGGGCCTGACATCGCACCCGATGCACCTGCACCAGTTCCCACAGCTGGTGTACGCCAAGGACGGCATTCCCCTCGACAACCCGTACTGGGCCGACACGATCAACGTGGCCCCCGGCGAGCGTTACTCGATCCTGTTCCAGGCGGACACCCCCGGTACCTGGGTGTTCCACTGCCACATCCTCACCCACGTCGAACGCACCGACGGCATGTTCGGCATGGTCACCGCTGTCGTGGTCAACGAGAACACCTGAGTCGTGAACACGCTGCCAGTACGCCCGACCCTCCCAATCGCTCGCGGGCGCCATCGCCAACTGCACGAGCTCGTCGGTGTAGTGGTGTCGGTCGTGCTGGTTGCCGTGTTCGCCGTCTCGTGTGGTCGCGGTAGCGTCGGCTCGTCGAGCAACGAGCCGACGTTCACCTTCGTGATCCCCGACGGGTCGGCCGAACGGGTCGAGCAGGGCGAGAAACTCGACATCCTGCCGGCCACGCTCGAAGCGGATCTGAACGACACGATCGTCATCCGCAACGAGGACCACCATCCACACTTCCTCGGTCCGTGGTTTCTCGGACCACGCGAAACCCTGCGCCAACGGTTCACCACCGTGGGGGTCTTCGAAGGGACGTGCAGCGTGCACCCCTCCGGCGAATTCGCCGTCGTCGTCGGGGCCTGACGCGTCGCCGAGCGAGATCCGCTCAGGTCAGTTCGGAGATCTCGAACAGATGACCCGACGGGTCGCGGAAGAACGCCCGGGTCTCGCCCTCTCGAACGTGCGGCGCCGCAAGGAACTCCGCGCCCCGTCGGCTGAGCAGCTCGTACGTCCCGACGCAGTCCGCAACGCGGAAGATGATCTGGGCGGACACCTGATCAGGATCGGCCGGAGGTCGCAGCATCACTGCCGGCTTGCCCTCGTCGGGTCCGCCGCCGGTCACCAACAACACCCAGTTCCCGAGCAGCTCGAGCACGACCGAGGTCCCGCCGTACTCGCCGTACACGGTCGCCTCGAGCACCCCGACGTACCAGTCGCGACTCGCTTCGACATCGTCGACGACGAGCATCGTGGTGAGCGCCGACGCCTCGAAGTGACCCATCGCTCGACCGTGCTGCACCGAGGGCGATCAGCCGGCGGTCCAGCGCTGCATGCCGCCCATCCCGTACTGCTTGAGTACCAGCGCTCGGTTCGGGGTGATCGCCAAGAACGCCGTGTCGGGTGAGTTATCGGGGCCGCCCGGAGCAAACGCGTTGAGGTCGTAGTCGAACACGCCTTCCCACAAGCGACGCTTTGTCTCGATGTCGGTGAACAACTCGGCGGTGCCCCACACCTCGACACCATCACCAACCTCGGTGACCTGCCAGTGCAGCGCCACCTTTGGATTGGCAGCGACGTTGCGGGCCTTGACCGACGTGTTGCCGACCATCGACCAACACATCGAACCTTCCCAACACGGGTGCACCGGGACCACATCGGGCTCGCCATCGGCCCCCACCGTGGCCAAGTGGGCCCACGGGCTGAGCGCGGCGGCCGCGGCTTTCACTCCATCGAGATCGATCTGATCGCTCATGCCGCGACCGTACCGCGCACGAGCGAATCACCATCGAGGGGTGGAACATCGACGCTCGGTCGGAGGTTGTACTAGACCCAGATGAACGGAGCCGAGATGACTGACACGACCGACACGCTGCCCATCGACATTGGGATCTCCGAGGCAGAACGCACCGCGATCGCTGACGAGCTGTCGAAGGTGCTCGCTGACACGTACACGCTGTACCTGAAGACGCACAACTACCACTGGAACGTCACTGGCCCGATGTTCAACACGCTGCACCTGATGTTCGAAGAGCAGTACAACGAGCTCTGGGTGGCCGTCGACCTCCTGGCCGAGCGCATGCGCTCGCTCGGCGAGTTCGCGCCGGGGAGTTACTCCGCATTCGCCGAGTTGACCTCGATCGACGAGGCAACCTCGGTACCGTCCGCCGAAGACATGATCCGTGACCTCGTCCGCGGACACGAAGCGGTCGCCCGCACGGCGCGCGGCGCCTTCACCACCGCCGACAAGGCGAACGACCAGCCGACCGCCGATCTGCTCACCCAGCGCCTCGAGGTACACGAGAAGACCGCCTGGATGCTGCGCTCGATGGTCGCCTGAGCCATCCTCACGCGACCACACCTGCAGCACACCCGCACCAGACCACCAGCTCGGCACACGGCGGCCGGAATGTGGCGATCCCGAATGCGGTTCCGCCACCATGAGGTCCTTGACATCGCCGCGGCGCGAGCTGATGTTGCTCGCCGTGTCGATGGTGCTCGCGATGTCGACGTGGTTCTCGACCGCGGCTGTGCTCGAGCAACTGCGCGTCGCCTGGGATCTGACTCGAAGCCAAGCCAGCTGGCTGACGATCGCCGTACAACTCGGTTTCGTCGTCGGCGCGGTGGGCATTGCCTTCACCAATCTCGCCGACCGGGTTCCTCCGCGACGGCTGATCTTTATCGGCGCGTCCGGGGCCGCGCTGTGCAACCTGGCCGTGATCGCCGGAAACTCGTTCGGCGCCGGCATCGTGGCGCGGCTCGGTACGGGAGCGTGTCTTGCCGCCGTGTACCCACCGGCTCTCAAGGCGATGTCGGCGTGGTTCCGGCGCGGACGCGGTCTCGCGCTCGGCGTGATGATCGGTGCTCTCACCATCGGCTCGGCACTCCCCCACCTGGTGAATGCGGTCGGCAGTTTCGACTGGCAACCCACCCTCGCTGTCGTCTCGGCGCTGACCTTCGCCGGAGGTGTGATCGCTCTCCTGGCGTGCACCGATGGGCCGTTCGCCGCTGGCACGGCGCCGTTCGACCCATCACAACTGCGGGTGATCATCACCAAACGCGGGTTTCGCCTGGCCAGCTTCGGTTACTTCGGGCACATGTGGGAGTTGTACGCGATGTGGGCGTGGATCGCCGCGTTCTACGGCGACGTGTTCAACTCGACCCGTACGGCCAGCCTCGTCGCGTTCCTCGTGATCGCCATCGGTGCGGCCGGATCGATCTACGGAGGCTTGCTCAGCGACCGCACCAGTCGCGCCGAGGCCGCCGGCCTGGCGATGCGGTGGTCGGCGGCAGCAGCCTTCGTCATCGGCTTCTTGGTCGATGCGCCGCACGCGGTGGTGATCGCTGTCGGCCTCGTCTGGGGCTTCTGGGTAATCGCTGACAGCGCTCAGTTCTCGGCAATCGTGACTGAACGCGTGCCCCCGCGCTACGTGGGAACTGCGTTGACGTTGCAACTCGCTGCTGGGTTCGTGTTGACCGTGTTCACGATCTTCCTCGTACCGACGGTGGAGAGTCGGTACGGCTGGGGGTGGGCATTCATGCTCCTGGTGCCCGGGCCGCTCCTCGGGTCGTGGGCCATGCGTGCCCTGCGCGTCGGACCGCGTCGACACCGGCGTGTCGCGGCCTCCAAAGGGGCGAGCGTGTTCTGACACCGCCTGACCACACTGTTGTGGTTCAACGGCCGAGCGTCGGGCACCATGGGGGCGTGCCAAGCAGCGCAGATTCCCATCTCGACTTGCGCCGTTCGTGGGTCATGGCGATTGCGACATTCGCCTCCACCTTTGCGGTCTTCGGCGTCGCCTACAGCTTCGGTGCCTTCTTCGACCCGATGGTCGAGGAGTTCGACGCGGGCAGTAGCGAGACGGCGCTGTTCTTTGCGCTGACGACGTTCCTGTATTTCACGCTCGGCCTCGTCGCCGGCCGATGGTCGGACCACGTCGGACCACGGCCGGTCCTGTTGACCGGCGCGGTCGCGATGCTCGCCGGGCTGTGGGTCACATCGATGGCCAACTCGCTGTGGCTTGGTATCGCCGCGTACTCACTCGGCGTCGGTATTGCGGTCGCCTGCGGATACGTCCCGATGGTGGCGGTGGTCAGCGGCTGGTTCGAACGACAACGAACCCTCGCTCTGGGTGTCGCGGTGGCCGGCATCGGTTTCGGGACGCTGGTGGTCACACCCCTGGCCAATTGGCTGATCGTGACCAACGGGTGGCGAGTTGCGTATCGAGTCCTCGCTATCGGTGCGGCAGTGATCCTGGTCGTGTGTGCATTGGTGGCCGCCCGGCCGCCGCAGCCCGCAACCACCGTCGTGCCCATCCCGCTGCGCGAGGTCGTCGGCACGCCGGCGTTTCGTTCGCTGTACGGGTCGGTTCTGTTGATGTCCATCAGTCTGTTCGTGCCGTTTGTGTTCCTCGTCGACTACGCCGAGCAGTTCGACATCGAGTCGGGACGCGCCGCCCTGCTCGTCGGGTTGATCGGCGGATCGAGCATCGTGGGTCGACTGGTCCTTGGGACGCTCGCCCCGCGCGTCGGCTTGGTCCGGTTGTACCAGGGCTGCTTTGCGTTCATGGGCGCCAGTTTTCTGGTGTGGCTGGTAGCCAACGGCCGGTACACGTTGCTGGTGCTGTTCGCCGTGGTGCTCGGCGTGGCCTACGGCGGATTCATTGCACTGTCAGCGGCGGTCGCCGCCGACGCCTTCGGCACCGACGGGCTCGGCGGCGTGCTCGGCGCTTTGTACACCGCGTCCGCCATCGGCGGACTGTTGGGCCCGCCACTCGCCGGCGCGGTCCTCGACCGCACCGACGGGTACACCGTGGTGATCCTCGGTTCGCTGGTGATCACTCTCGCCGCCTTGGCGGTGCTGCTCACGCTCCCCCGCCACACGACATCGGCGTGAGGGCACGACAATCCAGCGGCGCCGAGCTCGTCCAGGAGGAGTTCGCCGACATCACCGGGGCCGGACGGACTCCGGAACGACTCAGACGTACCTCCGCCGCCGGATACATTCGCAGACATCAGGACGCGGACAGGAAGGTCTGGAGTCTGTTTGCGATGTGCGCGAACAAGACGGTGCGGCACCACGAGGTCCAACCGCCGACCTCGGGCTACGCCAAGGCTGTGAATCTCAAAGAGCCCAGATCGTGCAGCTAGAGCCGCCTACTGCTCCACGGATCGTGCTCGTTCCCCCAGCGGTGAATCGCCACGCACTGGGTGCGGCCCCCGCCGGCTTCGAGTTCGTCGTCATGCCCGCCAGCATCGATGACGCTCTGCCAGCACGTGTGACCAACGCCGAGGTGCTGGTGGTCGACTGGCTCCACCGCGACACCGTCACTTCGCTGATTCCCCGGCTCGGGGAACTGCGGCTGGTGCAGTCGATCAACGCTGGCGTCGACTGGCTGGTGCCGCTGACCACACACACAGTGCTCGCTGGTGCTCGCGGGGTGCATGACGTCAGCGTTGCGGAATGGGTCAGCGCAGCGGTCCTGACGATGACCAGAGACTTGCCTCGCTACTGGGACCTTCAGCGTGAGCAGCGGTTGGAGCACCACCAACAGCAGGAGTTGGCCGGCGCACAGGTGCTCATCGTCGGCTACGGCTCGATCGGCGCCGCGGTCGAGGCCCGACTCACAGTGTTCGGCACGCGATTTACCCGCATCGCCCTACGAGACGGCTTCCACAACCTCGATGACCTGAGCGAACTCGTCGGTGCCGCAGACGTCGTCGTCAACCTGTTGCCCTCGACACCATCAACCCGCGGCTGCTTCGACGACAGCGTGTTCGCGCGGTTCCGCGACGGCGCATTGTTCGTCAACGCGGGCCGGGGCGACGCCGTGCACACGGCCGCACTCCTCGACCACCTCACACGAGGTCGCATCCGAGCGGCGCTCGATGTCACCGATCCCGAACCGCTCCCCGCAACACACCCACTCTGGACCGCCCCGAACGTTCTCATCACACCGCACGTCGCCGGCGACACCGATGCGCTACTGCAACGGGCCTACCGCTTCGTGGCCGAACAGCTCGACCGCTACGCCGCCGGCCGACCCCTCCACAACGTCGTGGCCGGCGAGTACTAGGGAGCCAGTGAACATCGTCGTCGAATTGCTCGGCGATACGGGCACCGCTATTGGAGTATCACCGCCCGCGTCAGCCGTGGACGTTGGTCCGGGTCGAGGCCGCTCACCCGAGCGGTCGTCGTGCGCCGATGTCCAATGAGCGAGGACGCGAGGGAACTACTGGTAGGTGGCCATCTCCGAACTACGTGGAGGCGACAGTGATTGTCGTGCATAGATCCGCGCGCCGGTCGCTCTCAGGGCAGAGCTGGTAGTCGCCTGCGGTCGCGATGTCGGGAATCACGATCGGGTCGGGCCCGGCGCCGCCGATTGCGATATCAGGGATGTCGAACTCGTTGATGCTGTCGGTCCAGGTTGGTTCACCCGATTCACTAAATGACGACACGAGGTAGTACGTCGTCTCCGGTGAGCCTCCGGTCAACGTCCAACCCACGCCGCGCTCGGTGACGGGTTCGAAGTAGAGGTCGACTCGTTGGCCTGGCTGCACCGACGTGGAAGCGTCCTGCTGTGAGTTGATTTCGATCGAGACGACCTCAACCTCGGCACCCGTCGTGGTGCTCGGGTCGCTGGCCTCGCTCGTCGACACGGAGGTCTCAACCGAACCGTCGGTAGTGCCATCGTCGCTGTCCCCTGAGCTGCAAGCGCCAAGCGCAACAACACCACAGACGACCACCGCAGCTACTGAACGGACACTCATATGATTTGGACGTGTACCCAACCAGTTTGGTTCCGTACGCTCTCGGCTCGGGCCGCTCAGCTGGCCGATCGCCGGGCCGTGGCCAGTACCGTGCGAACGCCGTTCGTTGTCGGGCCCGTCTCGGCTGACCGAGCTGATCGGCGCTGGCGACTTGGCTCATCGATCTACAGAACGAGCGCCCTGGCCGTTCGTGGGGCGAGCGGGATCGTGGCGGTCTTGCCGACGTGCCTGATCGATGTATGCCTCGCTACAGGGTGTCCTCGAGTCGGCAGTTGACGAGCAGCTCGGCGACGGCGGCGTTGTTCGGGAGCTGGATGAGCGTGCTGACGAGCTCGGCGAGGGTTTCTGGCTGGATCATCTCCTCGGGGGAAATCTTGTCCGAGTAGGCGCTCATCTCGGTCCGGACGAAACCTGGCGCGACGGCGGTCGCGCGGACCCCTTTGTCCCATGACACATGCCGTGTGGTGTGTGTCAGGCCCATCAACGCGTACTTGGTCATGTTGTACCCAACCAAGGCGTTGCGGACTCGTTTCCCCGACAGCGACGCGATGTTGATGATCCGTCCGTGGCCGCAGGCCTCGAGGTGGGGAAGGCACAGTCGCGTCATCCGCAGCGGGGCCTTGGCGTTCACCTCCCATAGGCGGTCGAGGGCCTCGTCGTTGTCGTCCATGATCGTCACGAACTCGATGCTGCCGGCGTTGTTCACGAGGGCATCGATCTGTCCCCACTGCTCGATGGTGTTGTTGACCCACCGTTCCGCTGTTGCCGGTTCGAATGCATCGAAGCGGTGGAAGCAGAGCCGCTCGTCTTCGGGGCCATGTGCTTCCTCCAGAGCTTCGGTGCGTCGCGCGCCGAGGGAGAGTCTGAAGCCCTCCCCGCGGAGTTGAGCCGCAATCGCCAAGCCGATGCCCTTGTTCGCCCCGGAGATGAGGATCACGCCATCGCGGTCGATTCTGTCTGTTGTCATAGGTGTGGGGCTCCTGAGGTGAGCGACTCCCCTGCACTAGTCCGCCGCCGGGTCGGTGCGGAAGCGGCGTGCTCGTTGGCGACGAGGTCGGAACGGACGCCCACGGCGTCTGGCCCAAGCGAACAAGATCGGTCGCATCCCGGATCGATATGTCTGAACGTGATGACCCTACGACTCCGGTGGAATGTCACGGCGGCGGTGCTGCTCGAACGTCGTTGAGTGGGTGTGCACGGCCTGCCAGCACAAACACGTTGGCGGTGGGATCCAGGGCTGCTAGCGGGACGATCGGGGTCGGTGTGCAGTCGCTGGCATGCGAGACTTGCCTGGTGGTTGAGGAGGTGTTGACCACCGACGCTGCCGGCAATCCGCTGGTAGTTCGGGTCGGTGCAACTATCCGAAGGCCAAGAAGCGAACTGGTCGAGCAAATCCTGGTCCACCTCGAGTCGGTGGGATTCGACTACGCCCCGCGTCACCTCGGCTACGACTCCCTGGATCGCGGCGCACATCGCCGTCAACCACGTCGCATCGACTCGTGTCGCAGAGCGGCTCGGGATGACAAAAACCGGGGCCATCGACGAGGACGGCGAGGAGATCTGGGCCAAGACGACTTCGGCCGGACCGCCTAGTGCGAGCTGATCGGTGAGCGATACAGCCCACATCAGCGAGCGCCGCCGTGCCGTACTGGGCGGGTTTGGGGTGTGTCTCGCATGAGCGATATGCGTGACTCCGTAAAGCCACGATCGGGCATGGGCTAAGAACGTGTACGTGTCGCTATGCGATGGTGCGCGTTGGGTTGGCGGGCTCAGGTCTTGACGTGTACGGGTCCGACGTGGTGGAGATCGGTGAGCTCAAGGATGGATCTCATGTCGGTGTCGTTGGCGACGATGGTGTTTGCTTGCAGGCTGCTCTCGGGGTGGAAGACGATCAGCAGATTGTGTCCGTTGCGAAGCGTTGGCTGGGCACCGGGTGGGGGACTGTTGCACGGAGTGTGTAACTGAGGGTGGTCCTGTTGGTCCGCGGCGAGGAGTCGTGGGCCGGGAAGGATCATTCCGATGACCTCTGAAACGAATACATCGACCGAGCCCGAGGCGGTCCGGTCGGGCGAGCTGGTGCTGGCACCTGACGCATTGTTGGGTGCCGCAGCTGACCAGCTCGTCGAGCAGGCCAAAGCTGAAGGTGTTGCGCTCACTGGCGAAGGCGGGCTCCTCACCGGGCTGGTGCAGCGAGTGTTGCAGGGCGCGCTCGAGGCCGAGATCACCGATCATCTCGGTTATCCGCCGCATGCGGTGGAGGGGCGTGGGTCGGGCAACAGCCGCAACGGCCACTATCCGAAGACGGTGCGCACCGAAGTCGGTGACGTCGCAGTCGAGGTGCCGAGAGATCGCAACGGCAGCTTCGAGCCGGTCACGGTGCCGGTCGGGCAACGCCGGCTGTCGGGTCTTGATCAGATGGTGATCTCGCTCTACGCGAAAGGTCTCACCACCGGCGACATCGCAGCCCACCTCGGAGACGTCTACGACCAGGACGTGCATCCAGCGACGATCAGTCGGATCACTGACGCGATCGTCGCCGACATGGAGACCTGGCAATCTCGCCCGCTCGACAGCATCTACCCGGTGCTGCTGGTGGACGGAATCCGTATCAAGATCCGAGACGGCACCGTCACCAACCGGGTCGTCTACGTCGTCATGGGCATCAACCTCGACGGCGAACGCGACATCTTGGGACTGTGGGTCGGCCCGACCGGCGGTGAGTCCGCGAAGTTCTGGCTGTCGGTCATGACCGAGCTCCGCAACCGGGGCGTTGGTGACGTGTTGTTGCTGTGCTGCGACGGGCTCAAGGGACTGCCTGATTCGGCGCGGGCGACGTGGCCGCTCGTCGACGTCCAACTCTGCGTTGTGCACCTCGTGCGCAACAGCCTCAGGTATGCGTCGAAGAAGCATTGGTCGACGATCACCAGCGAGCTGCGTGAGATCTACACCGCCCCATCGATCGGCGCTGCTGAGGTGTCCTTCGAAGCGTTCGCTGCCGAGTGGGAACCGACCTACCCGGCGATGATCAAAGCGTGGCGAGACGCCTGGGACGACTTCGAACCGTTCCTCGAGTTCCCCGTCGAGCTCCGCAAGATCGTGTACAGCACGAACGCCATCGAGTCATTGAACGCCAGGTTCCGCAAGGCCGCCGTTCGCCGCGGGCACTTCCCGACCGAGCAGGCAGCGCTCAAAGTGCTGTTCCTCACAGCGATCGAGAAACGCAAGAACCGGTCGAACCCGACCGGGCGAATCAACGGCTGGAAATCAATCTTGAATACCCTCACCATCCACTACCACGACCGCATCAACGCGGTCACCAACTAACCGTGACCGCCCCGGTTACACACACCACGCAACAGTCCCGATCACGTTCGAGACCGCGATCCGGGACTGTCAGATCTTTGGTGTAACTGATCTGGCTGGTCATTGTTGTTGGGGATCGTAGGGCCTTAGAAGAGGCGGCCTTCAAAGGTGATAGCAAAGGCGTTGAGCGCTGGCTTCCAGCGATTCATCCAGCGTTCCTGGCC
>JBCDFR010000012.1:0-76264 GCA_039177505.1 Actinomycetota bacterium
ACCATCGCCAACGGCGGCATCTTCGCCCTCTCACCCACCGGCACCATCTGCATCTACACCCACCGCCAAATGGACCTCATCGTCGACGTCACCGGCTCCATCCCCAACACCAACACCGTCAACACCATCAACCCCGCCCGATACCTCGAAACACGCCCCGGCCGAACCACCTTCGACGGCCAATCACAAAACATCGGACCACGCAACGCCGGACAAATCACCACCCTTCAAATCGCCGGCCGCGGTCAAATCCCCAACAACGCCACCAGCGCCATCCTCAACATCGCCGCCATCAACCCAGCACTCCAAGGCTTCATCACCATCTACCCCTGCAACGTCACGCAACCCGACGCCTCCACCCTCAACTACGCCGCCGACCAAACCATCGCCAACAACGCCGTCATCGCCCTCTCACCCACCGGCACCATCTGCATCTACACCCACCGCCAAATGGACCTCATCATCGACATCACCGGCTGGACCTAACCCCAGCAACATCGTTCCGTGCGCGTCCTGGTGTGTATCGCCCCAGCTCAGCGGCCACATCGTGCGATGTGACACCCCGTCGTCACCATGGTGACCATGACGACGACCCCTCACTCCAACACCGGGCCGGAGCAGCTCGAGCTCCTGCTCCCTGCATCGAACGTCAGCGCCCGTTTCCGGCTCAGCGCAGCAACCCGTCGGCGCGGCCTGCGACACATCGCCGAGATCCGTAAGCAGCTCGACAACACCCACGAGGGTCGGCGCGCCGCCTGAAGCGGAGTGCCCGGCTTCAGCCGGCGGTGGGCGACAGGTCGCGCACGCCTTGCCAGAAGTCGAGGTCCGGATCGAGCGGAAGGATCGCCAACGTGCTCGTCGTCACGCCGTTGTCGAAGTACTCTTGGATCCGCGCCCGACACTGCTCCGGAGTGCCGTGCACCACCAATTCGTCAACGACCTCGTCGGGAATCTCGCCCAACGCCGCCTTGCGGTCACCCGCACCCCACGCATCCCACATCCCCTGTAGTTGTTCGCCGCGCCCCAGCCAGCGGTGGAATTCGGCATACACCGGCACGTTGAGGTAGGCCGCGATCGCGAACTTGGCGGACCCGCGCACCACCTCGCTGTTCTCGCTCGGGCAACAGAAGATACGGGCCACGATCTCCTTGTCGTCACCGCCACCGGCGGACTGCACGATCGGCGCCACCGTGGACACGTCGGTCGGCGACAACCAGTTGATGATGGCTCCATCGGCCTCCCGCCCGGCGAGGCGCAACATTCCTTCGCGCAGCGCCGCCACGAGAATCTGCGGCGGCTGCTCGGGCCGCACGCCGAGGCGGAAGCCGTTGACCTCGAAGGTGTCGTAGGCGTGCTTGATCTTCTCCCCGCCCAGCGCATCTTTCAGGAACCGCACCACGTCGCGCACCTTCTTGTACGGCTCCTCGAAGGGCACCCCGTTCCACCGCTCGACGATCACGTTGCTCGACGACCCGATCCCGATCGCGAACCGGCCCGGCGCAGCGTCGGCCATCGAGGCGACGCTCTGGGCCATGCACGCGGGCGCGCGGGTGTAGGCCGGGACGATCGCCGTACCCAGCCGCAACCGCGGCTCCCAGGCTGCGGCCATCGCCAACGGCGTGAACGCATCGGCACCGTCGGACTCGGCCGACCAGATGTCGGTGTAGCCCATGTCGGCCAGCTCGACCAGCTTGTCGCGCTGCGCGTGCAGCGGTCCGGGGAGCGGAACGGTCATGCCGGGACGGTTGGGAAGCGTCATGACAGCGACACTACGTGCCTCGGCTGGGCCTGACCGATCCGACCGACGTGAGCGATGTGGGCGCGCGTGCGCCGCTACGGCGCGGTGTAGGCCCATGTCGCGTACACGCGATAGGACTGCCCGGCCGCGCCGCTTCCGTCATCGCTCCACCCGACGCGAAATCCACGATCGCCGAGCCGTGCCCCGTATCCCGCGATGTTGTTCACGTTCGACGTCTGCACGAGGTAGAGACACACCTTTCCAGCGGGCGCGGTCGGGATGTTGGCCGATCCAGTGCAGTCGTCGTCGCCATCCCACACCA
This sequence comes from Actinomycetota bacterium, assembly GCA_039177505.1. Lineage (GTDB taxonomy): Bacteria > Actinomycetota > Acidimicrobiia > Acidimicrobiales > Ilumatobacteraceae > JABSQH01. The sequence goes on from JBCDFR010000012.1 coordinate 2,061, forward strand.
GTGCGTTGCCGGTAGGGGCGAAGTTCACGTCGGTCGTCCCCAACACATCGGAGGCAATGCCGGGAAGCGTTACGGCGCTCGAGTAAGAGTCGCCGTTGTTGGCGACCGTCACGGGCTGATCGAAGACAAAGTTCCCGGTGACGGTGACGCCCGACGGGATGACATCCCACGCTGAGAAACCCCGCGATCCGTCTGATCCGTCCGATCCATCCGCTCCCGCTGGCCCTCGCGGCCCGACGGGCCCTTGGGGCCCCGCAGCGCCGGAGCGGTTCGCTAGATCCAACAACGTCGCCGACGAGTAGTAGCCGACGACGTCGATGAGGACATCGACTGTGCCCTTGAAGTTGTACACCTTGATCGCTCCCGAAGACGACAGCTGAACGTCGACCTTGTTCGGCGTCGGGGGTGCGCCGGGGTACACGTTGAGGTTCGACAGATTCGGCGGTGACTGCAGGTCGGCCGTGTACACGCGAATGTTCGAGGTAGCGGTTGCGCCGACCGCCGTCACGTTGAGCGCCACCCCGACGGCATCGTCTGGCACCGCGAGCGCGCCCGTGCACTCACCGTTTGGACCGTGGATCGCGACCGTCATCACCTCGTTCGGACCGAGCGGCTCCGCTCGTGGTCCGACGTTCGTGGCGACGCGGGTATCGGTGACTCGGCACCCGGCGATCGGCACATACGTCGCGTCGAGATCGCCCGGCGACGCATCGGCGCGCCACGCCGATACGACGATCAACGTGCCAACACATCCGAGGACACCGGCGGTCGCAAGATTCGCAAACGAACGGGCACGTGAGGCAACGAGGGACTTCACCCGACGACCATTGCACAATTCGGCGTGGTCGACCCGTTACTTCCCGCGGCGCCGGCGTACAATCACGCTCTGGCTTGCCGTGGCCAACAGCGTGCCCTCCTCGGCGAACATGTGCACCAACCCGTGTCCGAACCCACGCTGGACCATGTGGACGCGAATATCCATCAGCACCCACTCGGTCGGCACCAGACGGCCGACGCGCAAAGTGTTGTCGAGGCTGTTACCACCGCCGCGCACTCCGAGACTCTGGCCGATCCCCATCGGCACGAAGTCGCCGAGCACCGCCAGCGTCGTCGCGTCGACGCCGCTGATCACATCGGGGAGTCGCGCCCACAACATCGTCTGTCCGTCGCTGTGTGCGCCATCGAGTTGGTCGTGGGTGCGCCCCTTGACCAGCCGTTGCTCGAGCCGCTCGTTGATCGACCCCGACCAGTCACTGGTGTACGTCCGCGGCGGGCAGTCCTGCGGACGAGGGACGTCGAGCGGCATGGACTCCCATTGGCCGGCCGAATCGATCGATCGATCGCCGAGCGCAGCATTCACCGTGAGGATCTCGCGGTCAGCCACGTGGCACACCGCACGCGCCTGCGAAATCTGGTGGCCGGCGACCACCACTGTCACGTCGACGTCGACCACCTCACCCGGCTTGGCGTACGACAGATACTGCGCAGTCGCCCAGACACACTGCCGACCGGTCGTCCCCTCCATGGCAGCGATGGCCGCACCGAGGCCACACCCTCCGAACAAGAATCCACCGGTCGTGGACACCCCCGGCGTGACCGGCAGTGTCCAGCGAAACTCGTTGTGCGTCGGCTCGAGGCCGAGGAACTGCCGGGAGTCCATCGCGTCGCACGGTAGCGGTGGCATGCCCCGACCCAGCGGTGTCCGGCGCCGATTGCCTAACGTCGACCCATGACCGTCGATTTCACCACACACGCCGAGATTCGCCGACCGACGAGCGACGCATGGCAAGGCGATGTGGTCGGACTGGTTGACGCCTTTCGGTCCGGGCAACGATCCCCGAGCGAGGAGCTGACCGCGTGTTACGCGGCCATCGACGCCAGCGACCTCAACGCTCTGTCGTACGAGGACCGCGACGCAGCCATGGCCGCCGCAACCACGGCCGACGTCGCACTCCCCTTCGGCGGTGTTCCGTTGGGGGTGAAAGAACTCGATGCGGTCGACGGCTGGCCGTTCAACAGCGCGTCGGTTCCGTTGCGCGACGAGGTCGCCGACCACACCTCGACCATGGTGCAGCGCGTCGTCGCAGCCGGTGCGGTCCTTGCGGGACAGACGACCGCCAGCGAGTTCGGCGGCGTCAATGTCACGCGCACCCATCTCCATGGCACCACGCACAACCCATGGGGATACGGGCACACCCCCGGTGGATCATCGGGCGGTTCGGCGGCGGCCGTGGCTGGCGGGTTGCTGCCCATCTCCACCGGCGGCGACGGCGGCGGATCGATTCGTATCCCAGCCGGCTTCACCAACCTCGTCGGCCTGAAGGGCACCTTCGGCCGCATCCCGCGCGGCCCGCAGGCCACCTACGGCAACCTCACAGTGTCGATCGGGTGCATGGCCCGTTCGGTGCGCGACACCGCACGCTGGTTCGACGTCGCCAACGGGCACGACGCCGGCGATCCATTGAGCCTGCCGCGGGTCCAAGGGTGGGAGCGCGGTCTCGGCACGCACGTCGACGAGCTGCGCAAGTTGAAGGTTGCCCTGGTCGCCGACTGGGGCAACGCCATCGTTTCGCCGGTGATGTGGGAACTCCTCCAAGCGGCGGCGTCCGACCTGATCGACGATTGCGGGCTCACGCTCGTGGACGACGTCGACACGACGTTGCCGCGGATGGGCGCTGCGTGGTCGATCTCGGGGACGATCGCCATCGAGGCCCGGTTGGGCGACAAGTGGCCGGACTGCGCCGACGACCTCACTCCCGAGATGCGCTTCGGACTGGAGTCGACTGCGGGCAAGTACAACGCCGAGGCGCGCGCCAAGATCGAGCGTCGGCGGATGGAACTCAACGAGGCGATGGCTCGCATCTTCGACCCGGTCGACGGCGTCGACTTCGTGATCACCGCTAGCAACCCCGACGTGGCCTTCGACGCCGACGGTCCACTGCCGTCGGTGTTCGGCGGGGTCGAAGGCGGCGCCGGCAACAACGGCAAGTTGACCTTCCCCGCCAACCTGCACGGCAACCCGGCGATCTCCATCCCCGCCGGATTCCTCGACGGTCTGCCGATCGGCCTCCAAGTGATCGGCCGGCACTTCTCCGAAGAATTGCTCCTCGATCTCGCACTCACCGTCGAGCGCAATCGTCCGTGGCCATTAACAACGGGGTCGGCCGCCCTGGCGGGCTGATCCCTCCGGCGCACCGACCGTTAGAGGTCGGCGCGCCAATACGAGGTCAGTGCGACGCGTGCCGACGGCACCTCGTACTCGCGTCGCAGCATGCGGCGTAGCGTGCCGATCATCGAGAACTCGCCAGCACCCCAATACAAGGTGTCATCGTCAACGGTCAGATAGTTGCGCACTGCAGTCACGCGCCGATCGATGTCGAGCGGCTCGTGGAGCCACGTGACGGCGCACGCCGTGGGAGCGACGTCCACCTCGTCCGCGGCGCCGCGCACGAGTCCCACGATCTCGCAGGGCACGTCGAGGTGATCGGCCATCGCTGCGGCAGCGCCGAGCGCGGTTTCGTCGGCGATGAGTACCGCACGCTCCACATCGGACCGATGCTCGAAACGGCCGCGCGGCCCCATCACGCTCACCGAGTCACCAGGCACGCAGCGTTGCGCCCACGTCGACACGCTGACCGGGTCGTCGCCGTGCAACGCGATCCAGAGATCGAGCACGCCGTCGTCGATCGCTCGAATCGTGTAGGTACGAGCCCGCGGCGCAGTCTCGGGCGGCATATCACGCCACTGTTCAAACGTCATGGTCGGTAAGACGTCGCGGCCGTCCGACCCGGTGAGCACCGACACCGACTGATCCCATCCGAGCGACGCGAACGTCGGGAACGGACCGATCCGCACCGAATACACGCTGTCCGAGAGACGTTCGGAGCCGACCACCTCCCCCTGATACAAGCGTTGTGCGCGCACCGACGACATGATCTGTTCAAGATCGGTCAGCGGCGCATCGGGGAACTGGTCGCGGGCGACCGCGGCAAGCGTCACTGCGGTGCCGACGAGATCCTCCAACCCGCCGATCGGATCGTCGAATTCGACTTCCGCCGATCGCTCTCCGACGCCGATCACCATGTCGTTTGGGGACAACCGCAGCACGCGGACCTCCCCCTCGACGAGCCCCAACACCGGCCGGGCGATGAACGCCAACGTCGCGGCGTATTGATCGAACAAGGCGGGCAAGGTGGTGCCCAGCTCGTCCGTCGTGGCGGGGTCGAACCCGTCGATCTGCATGGTTGCCAAATCTCCTGACGTACGGCGCGGCTGCCAACGAGTGCGATGTTAAGCATGCCGAGCACTCGGCGTGTAGCCCGATGGACGGTGACCGACTATCTTGCGACGACCAACTGACCCGTTTCGGGTCCTCGTCTTCTAATGCTCGGGAGCCAGCATGCCCAACCCCCTCCGTCGCAGTGCCGTACAACGCGGCGCGTTCTTGGCAGTTGCTGCTGCTGTTGCCATCGCCGCATGTAGCTCAGAGGAGCCTGACTCCTCCGACAGCGACACGACGGCGACATCGACCGCAGCGACGACTGCGGCTCCAACGACCGACAGCGCTGCGACGACGGCGAGCCCCACCACCACAACCGCAGAGGGCGAGGCCACCGCAACGACGCAAGCGGCGACGACCACCGTCGCGCCGACGACGACGGTGGCACCGTCGCTGTACCCGCTCACGATCACCGACGCCGCCGGACAGCAATTCACCTTCGACTCTCCGCCGACCCTCGGCTGCGCGTGGTACGGCTGCGTCGAAACCGCCGCCGAGCTCGGCATACCGATTCAGGCGTCGATCGTCGCCCAGGAGGAAGCCGACACTCCGTTCTATGGCGTCGCACCCGACACGTTCATCGTCGATACCACGAACCCCGAGGAGTGGGCTGCGGCCGACGTCGACCTCGTGCTCACCAGCATCCAAGGACAGGGCAGCCCGGTGGCCGAGGCGATCGAGCAGGCCTCGCCCATCTTCTTCCTGCACTACGACACGTTCGCTGCGCCTGCACCTGAGGGTGCGCTGGGCGGCTACGACTCGTACACCGAGAACCTTCGACTGATGGGCGCGCTGGCCGACATGCCCGAGGCCGCCGAGACGGTGATCGCCGACTACGAGGCGGCGGCAGCAACACTGGCCGAGTTTGCGACGCCGGGGACGGAAGTACAAACGGTCGCCGTGATCGGCGCGATCCCCGGGTACGCAGCGATCGGGCCCGACAGCGCCTTCTGCCTGCTGCTCGCCGAGACGGGACACGGAACATGCGTGGGCACCGGCGCTGGCGAGTTGCTGAACGCCGAAGCGTTCCTGGCCGAGGATCCCGACGTGATCATCCAAAGCACCTTCGGCGGGGACCTGACCGTGGCCGAGCGCGAGGCCAGCGACCCGATCTGGAATCAGCTCACCGCTGTGCAGAACGGTGAGGTGTACGAGACCACCAACTCGCGTTTCTATTGCTGCTCGACCGGCGGCCTGATCTACACCGCGCAGGAGTACATCAACCTGCTGTTCCCAGATGCGGGTATCGCTGGTCCGGGGGACCTGGCGCAGTTCGATCCTGCGCAGAGCCCGCTTGCAACTGGGTGAGCATCGCTGACGCTAACCCGGACGTCGACGAGGTCGACATGACGGCGGGCGCCGCTTCCCGCGGGCCGCGACGATCGTGGTCGAGAACGCTCTCGATTGCAGCCGTCGTCGTGATGGTGCTCGCGGCGCTGGCCGTCTTCAACCTGACGCAGGGCGAGCCGGACTCGTCGCTCTCGCAGGTGTGGCATGCACTGTGGAGAGGTAGCCCTGAACAGGGCGTGATCTCCGACATCCTGGTCCGCGAAGTGCGATTGCCGCGAGTGATCGTGGCCCTCATGGCCGGAGCCTCCCTCGGGCTCGCCGGTGTGTTGCTCCAGGACTCGCTGCGCAATCCACTCGCCGATCCGACGCTGCTCGGCGTGGCCCAAGGCGCCGGGTTGATCGTTGCCCTCATCTCGATCTACCCAGAGCTCGTGCCCAATCTGCCCACCACCGTGTGGTGCTTCATCTGCGGCACAGCGGCCGGCGCAGCGGTGATCGCACTGTCGCGCCGCGCCCGCAACCCGGTGCGCGTGGTGCTCGCCGGCGCCATGGTGTCGGTGTTGCTCGCCACGCTGTCGACTGCGGTGGTGCTGCTCGCAACACAGGAACGCACGGCGGGGATCTTCTCGTACTACCGCTTCGTGATCGGCTCGCTGGCCGCAGTCAATTGGGATGCAGTCGGTGTCGTACTGCCATGGTTCGTCGTCGGCGTACCGCTGGCATTCGCCGGTTCACGCACCCTCAATCTGCTGCAGCTCGGTGACGAGGCCGCGTCGGGCATGGGGCTCCGGCCAACACGGGCGCGCATCGTGCTCATGCTGCTGGCCATGATCCTCGTGACCCCGTTCGTCGCCGTGATCGGACCAATCGGATTCGTCGCCCTATTTGCACCACACATCTCCCGAGGCCTCACGAAGACCACCGACGCCCGACATGTCCTCGTGCTCTCGGCATTGATCGGTGCCGGTGTGCTGCTCGTCGCCGACTCTGCGGCCCGCTTGCTGTTCTTGCCCACCGAAGTGCCGGCAGGCATCTTCACCTGGATCATCGTCGGACCGATGGCGCTCGTGCTCGTCGGCCGACTCGGCAAGCGAGTGGCCGAGTGACGACCACTGCGCTCCCCGCCGACCCGCGCGGTCGCCGCACGTGGGCGTTGGTCGCGCTGTTGGCAGTCGGCTGCGTCGTCGCTTTCGTCGTGTCGGTGTGGTGGGGCACGGGCAGCATCCGGATCAGCCCGGTAAAGGCCTTCGAGTCGTGGACCGACCCCGACAACGCATCGCGGCTCGCGCAGGTCGCCGTCGAGGCCCGATCAGCGCGCGCCGTCATGGCGATGGCCGTCGGTGCGGCGCTGGCCATCGCCGGCTCGTTCCTGCAGCTGCTGTACCGGAATCCACTGGCCAGCCCCGAGATCACCGGAGTCACTCAGGGCTCGGTCGTGGCGGTGGTGGTCTACCTCGCGTACGGGTCGACGAGCACCGACGAGGCCATCTGGTTCCTCCCCCTCATCGGCTGCGCGGGCGGGCTCGGCGCAGGTCTGCTGACGTGGGCCATTGCCAGACTCGGCGGACGGGTCGACCCACTCCGAATGATCCTCATCGGCGTCTTGCTCGGCGGGCTGCTCTTCTCGGTCGTCGGAATCGCCATTCTCACCACCGACGAGTTCTCCCAAGACCTGATCCAGTGGACCGTAGGCTCGATCCAGGTGGCCACGTGGGACCGGGTCTGGATCCTGCTCGGAGCACTCGCCATCGCCGCACCGTTGGTGTTGTACGCGGTGCCGTTGGCCAACGGCCTCGGACTCGGCGACGACATCGCCCAAGGCGTCGGCCTCGGCGTCAACACAGCGCGGGCGATCGTGCTGCTCGCCGCTGCGACCGTCACCGCCGCAGCGGTGTCGCTTGTTGGCGGCATTGGCTTCGTCGGCTTGGTCGCACCACACCTCGTCCGATCGCGCACGGGCTCCGACCTCCGACGCCTGCTCCCCGCGAGTGCACTGGCTGGCGCACTCCTCGTCGCTGCAGCGGACTTCGCCGCCCGCAACGTCCGGCCCGGCGACATCGCCGACTTCTTCGGCGTCGGCGCAGACGTGGCGCCGACCACGTTGCCGACCGGTGTCTACCTGGCACTGATCGGAGCGCCGTTCTTCGTCCACATGCTGCGGAGGCTCCCATGACCGACAAATCGTCGGTGTCGTCGAACGAGACGAACCGGGCCATTACCGGTCATCATCACGCCGACGCCACTTCAGGAGCACCGAACGAGCTGCGGGCGACTGCCATCGATGCCGGCTACGACGCCCGACAGGTATTGCACGGGGTCGATTGCTCGGCACTCGAAGGCAAGGTCACGGCTCTGGTCGGGCCGAACGGATCAGGCAAGTCCACGTTGTTGAAGGTGTGCGCCGCGCTGGTCAGCCCGAACGACGGGGCTGTACACGTATGCGGTGACGACGTCCGCCAGCTGAGGACTCGCGACGTGGCGACGCGCCTCGCGCTCCTCCCGCAAGGTCCGGCGACCCCGCCGTACCTCACGGTGCGCGATCTGGTGGAGCAGGGCCGCTTCGCCCGGGTCGGCCCGTTCGGCATGCTTCGCCGTCGGGACTACGGCGCCGTCGCGGAAGCGATCGAGCTTGTCGGCCTGACCGAGTTTGTCAACCGCGACGTGGACACCTTGTCCGGCGGCGAACGCCAACGAGCGTGGCTGGCGCTCGCATTGGCGCAAGAGACGCCGGTACTCGCGCTCGACGAGCCGACGACGTTTCTCGACATCGGCCACCAGTGGGAGGTATTGGAACTCGTCCGCCGGCTGAACACCGAGCGTGGGCTCACCGTGTTGATGGTGCTCCACGATTTGAACCACGCAGCGACGTTCAGCGACGAGATGTTCGTCCTCCAATCGGGTCGCGTCGTCGCCAATGGCGATCCGTGGTCGACGCTCACCGTCGAGTTGTTGCGCGACGTGTTCGGCATCGAGGCGTCGGTGACGCCCGACCCCAATACCGACCGACCGCTGATCGTTCCCCACGCCGCTGCGCCGCGCGCGACACCGCTCGACAGCTGACCGAGCAAGCCGCACCAGCGGGTCCGGCCTCCAACTGGAGCCGTCGAGTTGGGTACGTTCGGGGCCATGAAGGTTGCGCTGACCGTCAACGACTTCCTGCGCCGCGCCGAGCTGGTGTACCCCGATCGCACGGCGATCGTCGACGAGCCCGATCAACCCGCTGCATCGTGGGAGTCGATCGACTACCGCGAGATGGCTCGCCGAGCACGCGCTATCGCCGCCGGTCTCGATGCGCTGGGGATCGCTCGTGGCGAGCGGATGGCCATGGTCAGCCACAACTCAGCGCGACTGCTGACCGCTTTGTTCGGCGTGTCCGGCTCCGGCAGAGTCCTCGTGCCAATCAACTTCCGGCTGGTGGCCGAAGAGGTGCGCTACATCGTGGAGCACTCCGGCGCCCGCATCCTGTTGGTCGATCCCGAACTCGCCGATGCGATGGCCGACGTCGAGTGCGAGCGCAAGCTGATCATCGGCAGCGAGACCGACATGGAGCTGATGCGCTCTGACGTCGAGCCAGAGCCGTGGGAGGCCGACGAAGACGCCACCGCCACCATCAACTACACCTCCGGCACCACGGCTCGCCCGAAGGGTGTCCAGCTGACGCATCGCAACCTGTGGCTCAACGCCACCGTGTTCGGATGGCACATGGGGGTCAACGACCGCGACGTGTACCTGCACACGCTGCCGCAGTTCCACTGCAACGGGTGGGGGATGCTCTACGCCGTCACGGGCATGGGTGCCACCCACGTGATCCAACGCAAGGTCGATGGCGTCGAGATTCTCAACCGGATCGAGGAGCACGGCGTCACCTTGATGTGTGGCGCTCCCGCAGTGCTCAACGCGATCCTCGACGCCGCCGCCGACTGGGACGGCCCGATCCCTGGCCGCGATCGCGTCCGCATCGTGGTTGCAGGCGCGCCGCCGCCGACGCGCACCATCGAACGGTGCGAGACCGAGCTCGGCTGGGAGTTCGTGCAGATCTACGGCCTCACCGAGACCACGCCAGTACTCACGATGAACCGCATCCGCTCCGAATACGACGATCTCTCCCCCGCCGACCGAGCGGCCAAGCTCAGCCGTGCCGGAGCGCCCGTCGTGGGTTGCACGATGGACGTCAGCAACGACGGCGAGATCCTCGCCAGCGGCAACATGATCATGGGCGGCTACTGGGAACAGCCCGAGGCCACCGCAGCCGCGATCTACGACAACTACTTCCACACCGGCGACGGCGGGATCATCGACGCCGACCACTACGTGGTGATCTCCGACCGCAAGAAGGACGTGATCATCTCCGGCGGCGAGAACGTGTCGTCGATCGAGGTGGAGGACGCACTGTTCCAGCACCCCGAAGTGACCGAGGTGGCGGTGATCGGCACCCCCGACGACAAGTGGGGCGAACTCGTCACGGCGCTCGTGGTCACCACGCCGGGTAGCACGCTGTCCGAGGCGGACCTGGTCGCCTTCGCCAAGGAACGACTGGCCGGATACAAGTGCCCCAAGCGAGTCGAGTTCCGCGACGAACTCGCTCGCACCGCCACCGGCAAGCTCCAGAAGTTCAAGCTACGCGAGCCGTTCTGGGCCGACCGCGAGAAGTCGATCAACTAGGGAGAAACTCCGCGATCTCGTGCCGGGAGCGCGACGTCGCGAACGGACCGTCCCGAGCGGATCGTGTCAATTCAGTGTCAACAGTGCTCCGCTCGGCGTGGCAACGACCGGACGACGACCACTAGAGTCTCGCAGGTGGGGTTACAAGCTGGTGGGACAATAAGGCGCCATACGACCGCGGGGATGATCGCGGTGTTGGCAACGGTTGCGGTGCTTGCCGGTGGAGGAGCCGCCCCACAGGTGGCGGCCGCCCCGGTACCAGATGCGGGTCAATCGTTGGCGGCCGGCGTCTCTGGTGTGGTTCCTGACGTCGTTGCTGGGCGCTACCACACATGCGCACTACTGGGCAGCGGCGCGGTCTCCTGCTGGGGTGGCGACACGTCCGAGACGGCGGGCGGAGGCGGTCAACTCGGCAACGGCCCGAGCAACAGCGATGTCGACGTGCCGCCACAACCGATCACCCTCCCCACAGTCGACGGCAACCCCTCAACGGCCACCGCAATCGCCACCTATACGCATCACACGTGCGCGCTTCTGGACTCCGGGGGCGTCAGTTGCTGGGGCCCCAACTCCTTCGGTCAGCTCGGCATCGGCGTCACCCCCCGCAACGCCCAAAACCCACGAGGTCCGGTCGCACTCCCTACAGTCGACGGCAACCCGTCAACAGCCACCGCGATCGCCGTTGGGGATGCACACACGTGCGCGCTCCTGGATTCCGGGGGCGTCAGTTGCTGGGGCTACAAGGCGTTTGGGGCGTTGGGCACCGGCCAGCCCGGGTTCAATGAGCCGCTCCAAGAGAATTTCCCGCAACCGCCGGTGACGCTGCCCACAGTCGACGGCAACCCGTCAACGGCCACCGCGATCGCCGCTGGGGGAGCACACATGTGCGCGCTCCTGAATTCCGGGGGTGTCAGTTGCTGGGGCCGGAATGCGGGCGGACAGCTCGGCGTCGGCAATATCGCGGGAAGCGGAACTGACACCCGCTTCACGCCGCAACAACCGGTTGCCCTTCCCACGGTGGACGGCCGGCAGACGACCGCCACCGCCATCGCCGCCGGTAGCAGCCATACCTGCGCAATCCTCGACATCGGCCGCGTCGCCTGCTGGGGCTCGACCGACGACGGCCGCCTGGGGACCGGCGCGATCGACGCCGCTCCGGTTCCCACGCCCACCCTCATCGACCTCCCCACAGTCGACGGCAACCCGACGACGGCGATCGCCATCGCCGCCGGTCCCGCCCACACTTGCGCAGTCCTCAACGCCGGCTACACCACCTGCTGGGGCGCCGACGGAAACGGACAACTGGGCAACGGCAGCAGCTCCACGATCCCTGTCAGCACCCCGCCGCAACCGATCACCCTCCCCCCAGTCGACGGTAGCCCGACGACCGCCACCGCCATTGCGGTCGGTTGGACACACACCTGTGCACTGTTGAACAACAACGAGATCTCGTGCTGGGGCGCCGACACCGACGGGCAGCTCGGCAATGGATCCGACAGCAACGACGACGTCAGCACGCCTCCGGGCCCGGTCGTGCTCCCCGCCGTCAGCCCCACAACGACGATTGCCATCGCCACCGGCGCGGATCACGCGTGTGCGCTGTTGATCAACGGCACTGTCACCTGCTGGGGCAGCCGCACGGACGGGGCGCTCGGCGATGGCATCAATGCCTCGTCGGGGTTGAGCCTGACGGTGGGAGCTGCGCCGGCCCCGATCGCCTTGCCGATCGTTGACGGCGCTCAGACCACGGCGGTCGCCATCAGCGCCGGCGGCAATCACACCTGCGCGCTGTTGAGTAACGGCGGCGTATCGTGCTGGGGATTCAACCGCTTCGGGCAGCTCGGCGACGGTTCGTTTATTGACACTACGACAGCATCGAGTGTGGTCAGCCTTCCGACAGTCGGCGGCAACGCCACCACCGCCGTGGCGATCTCCGCGGGTAGATCCCACACCTGCGCCGTGTTGAACACCCGGCACGTCACATGCTGGGGCAGCGGCAGCGACGGTCGGTTGGGCACCGGCGACACGAGCGGCGACTCGCTGAGCGTGCCATCAAGCCCGATCGACCTGAAAAATGTGGACGGCGAACCGACCCGGGCCATCGCCATCTCAGCCGGAATCAGCCATACCTGTGCAATCGTCAGCGGCGGGCACGCCACGTGTTGGGGAAGCGATAGCACCGGCAAGCTCGGCGACGGCCCCAACCCCGCCGGTGCCGGTGGCACACCCATCGTCTGGGCACCGCCCGCCCCGATCGACCTCCCCACTGTGAACGGCGTTCCGACAACTGCTCTCGCAATCGTCGCCGGCGCCATCCTCACCTGCGCCATCCTCAACATTGGCGACCTCACGTGCTGGGGATCGCCGATCTTTGGAGTGCTCGGCAACGGCTTTGATCCTGCCAATGGGATATTTGATGCTGTCACCGCTCCACCCAGTCCGATCAGTTTCCCCGGCGGGCAAACCGTCGCCGCCGTGGCCCTAGGGGAACAGCACACGTGCGCCTTGTTGCGCGGCGGCGATGTCACCTGCTGGGGCAGCAACAACCGTGGGCAGCTCGGCACAGGTTCGGGCACCGGCAGCTCTACGCCGACGAGCCCAATCAGCCTTCCGACCGTTGACGGCAACCCCACTACCGCCGTTGCGATCTCCGCCGATGACGATGCCGATCACACCTGCGCGCTCTTGAACCGTGGCCGTGTCGCTTGCTGGGGCGCCGACAACTCCGGCGTACTCGGCAACGGTGTGGCGCCCTCAGCCGCAACACCGGAGCTGGTCGTGTTCGTCACCACCGCCACACTCAGCACCAGTGTCGGTGACCCGACCAACGACACCAGCCCCACCGTCACCGTCGCCTTCCAACGGATCGTCGACGACTTCGACACGAGCGACATCATCATCGGCGGCACCGCCGGTGCCACCACGGCGACCATCACCACCGCCGCACCCGCAGCCACCTACGACATCGACATCACCGGCGCCACCACCAACGGCACCATCACCGTCACCATCCCAGCAGGCGACATCGGCCCATGGGGCAACACCGCCTCCAACACGGTCACCATCAACCTCGACATCACGCCACCGGTGCTCACGCTGCCCGCCGACATCTCCATCGACAACGACGTCGGTCAACCCGGTGCGGTCGTCGATTTCACGGCTGTCGCCAGCGACGAAACCGGGCCCGCGAACCCGACCGTGAGCTGCACCGCCGCCTCAGGCGAACTCTTCCCCATCGGTGTAACCACCGTCACCTGCTCTGCCACCGACGCAGCCGGCAACCCCACCACCGAGCAGTTCGTCGTCACCGTCAACGACACCGAAGCACCCACCATCACTGCGCCAGCTGACATCACCGTCAACAACACCAACGGCCAAGCCGGCGCCAACGTCACCTTTGAGGACCCCGCCTACAACGACAACGCCCCCGGCACCATCGCCAGCTGCACCGCCACCTCTGGCGACTTCTTCGACCTCGGTCCTACCACTGTCACCTGCACTGCCACCGACGCCGCAGGCAACACCGCCATGGACGACTTCCTCGTCACCGTCAACGACGCCGAGTCACCGAGCATCACCGCCACCGATCAAACGTTCGTACTCCCACCGGGTGTTACAGGCGGCCCCATTCCGTACGTCGCTCCTACCGCTTCGGACAACGATGGTCGCCCGCCGACCGTGGTGTGTCTGCCGTCGGCCGACTTCGACTTCGATCCTGGTGAAACCAACGTCGACTGCACTGCCACCGATGCGGCGGGCAACACTGCGACCGACTCGTTCACACTCACCGTCAACCGCACACCGACGGTCACGATCACCCCCACCGTCCCCGGCCCAGTCAACGCCGAAAGCATCACGTTCGACGTCGTGTTCGACGTGCCCGTGACCGGCCTCGCGCCAAGCGATCTGCTGGTGCGACTCGCCGACGGCGTCGCGACCATATCCGTCGACCCCGCGACCGGACCCGCCACCAACTACATCGTCACCCTCACCGATCTCCCCGACATTGCAGGTGAGATCAGCGTGATCGTCTCTGCCAACGCCGCTCAAGCCGACGACAGCTCGGCTACCGGCAACACGCCGTCGAGCGTGGCGCTCACCCAGTTCGACCCCGTACCTCCCGTGCTCGACGTTCCGGTCGAAGGGATCGAAGTCGATAACGATGCGGGGCAGGCCGGCGCCGTTGTCGACTATGTCGTCACCGCCACCGACGAAGACGGTGAAGACAAAGAAGACAGTGCCGCTCTGTCGTTCAGAGCGCTCTCGATCCTCGACGTTCGCTGCACCCCTGCCTCCGGGGAGTTCTTCCCGCTCGGGGACACCACGGTCGAGTGCTCGGCCACGGATGCGGCGGGCAACGAGACCAACGCTGCGTTCACCGTCACCGTCAACGACACCGAGGATCCCGTGATTACCGCGGTCGACCAGACCCTTACGCTGCCGGTCGATGCGACCTCGGGGTTGCTCGCATACGAACCCGCCACCGCCACCGATAACTCCGGCCAGGTCAGCGTCACCTGTACACCCGAGCCGGGGACCAGGATCGACGCCGGCGTCATCGACGTGACCTGCACGGCTACCGACCCCGCTGGCAACACATCGACGGCCACCCAAACCATCACCGTGATCGCCAGCCAGACCCCGCCGCCTCCGTCGACCACACCGCCTCCGTCGACCACTCCGGCACCGTCGGCCAGCCCGGCTCCAGCACCGTCGGTCACCCCGCCTCCGAATGCGGGGCCGACGCCGACGACCCAGCTGCCTGCGACCGGCACGGACAACAACTTCATCGTCCCTCTCGCTATGACGTTGCTCGGGCTCGGCGCCGCCCTGTGGGCCACCACGCGCCGTCACCCGGTGCGACGCGCGCATCGCTGAACCCGGCACGCTGTTGGCGCACGGTAGGCGGCTCCGAATTCTCCGGCTGCGTCGAACGTGTGACATCGCCGCGGCTCCTCTTCGACTACTACGGTCGTTGCCGTCAAACGAATGGAGACCGTGATGATCAAAGTCAGCGTGATGTACCCCAAGGGCGACGACACGACGTTCGACATCGAGTACTACAAGACGACACACATGGACATCGTGGAGCGCACGATGAAGCCGTCGAGGATCGAAGTCGACAGCGGCAACGATGGCCCCTACGTGGCGATCGGCCACCTGTACTTCGACTCACCCGAAGCGCTGGCTGCAGGGATGGGCGGCGGCGAGGAAGCCATGGCCGACCTGGCCAACTTCACGAATGCGGCACCGGCAATGCAGGTGTCAGAGGTGTTCGAGCGCTGACGCGCAGCTCGCTACTCGAGCGTGGCGTAGTTCGTCGACCGGTCGGCGGTGCGCTCGCCGACCACCGATGCGGTGCACTCGGCAAGGTCGGCCAGGTAGTCGTCGATCACGCCGGTGTTCGTGTTGGAAATCGTCGAGTGCAGGCTGTCCGGCGGCGTCTGACGATCATGGAACCAGCCCCGTGCGAGCAGCGCATCGCCGAGGGCGAACATGTCGATCTGCGGTTCGAACGCAGCGTCGGCAGCGAGCGCGACAAGGTGAAATTGCCCATCGCCGAGCACATGGATGCCGTCGATGCCGGCCACACCGGCGCGGAATCGATCGGCGTTCTCCAGCGTCTGGCGCGTGAGGTCGACATACCCGTCGATGCCGAGGTGAGCGATCACCGCCCACGCGCAGGCCATCGGGAGACCCGACCGAGTGCCCTGCATGTTCGGTGAGGCGTAGAACCCGCCGAGCCAGCCATCGAACACGAACGTCTGGTACTTGCGCGACTGCTTCGTGCGATGCAGAACGACCGACACACCCTTGGGGGCGTAGCCGAGTTTGTGAATGTCGGCCGAGATCGTCGTGACCCCAGGGACACGGAAGTCCCACGGCTGCACGTTGCGGCCGAGCATCTCCGCAAACGGCAACACGAACCCGCCCATGCATGCATCGACGTGACAGTTCGCGCCGACCGACTGGGCGAGCGCAGCGATGGCCGGAATGTCGTCTTGCACGCCTTGCGGGTACTGCGGAGCCGAGCCCACAACGACGGCGGTGTTCGGCCCCACGAGCTCAGCCATGGCATCGACATCGGCGGTCCAGTCGTCGCGCACCGGCGCCTTGCGCACGGTGAGGCCGAAGTTGTGCGCCGCCTTGTGAAACGCAGCGTGCGCCGACTCGGCCAGCACGATCTCGGGCTCGGTGACCCCGCGTTCGGCCGCCGCTCGCTCGCGGGCCGCCAACACCGAGCACAGGATCGACTCGGTGCCGCCACTGGTGAGGAATCCGGCCGCCGGGCCTTCCTCGAGGTCGCGGCCGTGGAGGAGGTCGGCGGTCCAGTTGACCACCTCTCGCTGGATCGCCCCGAGCGACGGGAACGCCTGTGTGTTCAGTGCGTTCTCGTGGAGATACAGCCGGGCGGCCTGGTCGGCGACCTCATGCACGCCGGGGCCGCCGTTGTACACCATCCCGAAGGTCTTGCCATCAGCCCAGCGCACGTCGTTGGCCCGCTTGTCGGTGAGCTCAGCGATTACGTCGTCGACAGCCCGCCCGGATTGTCCCAGTCCTGACATCTGCGCAGTCTCCCACGCACCGCCACCCCCATCCGACCCCTGCCAATTGGGCGCCCCACGCCTCACCGGTGAGCGAATGCGCCACCTGCGGGCCTTCTCCCTCACCGCAAGTGCGTCACGGCCCCTAGGGTGCCGGACGTGCAGCTCTCCCAACTCCGTGTATTCACCGAACCCCAGCAGGGCGCGTCGTATAACGACCTGCTGTCCGTTGCGCAGCGCGCCGAGGCGCTGGGCTTCGATGCGTTTTTCCGATCCGATCACTGGCTCAAGATGGGTGACGCCGACGGCTTCCCCGGGCCCACCGACGCCTGGATCACCCTCAGCGGCCTGGCGCGCGAGACCGAGCGAATCCGGCTCGGCACGCTCGTCACGTCGGCGACGTTCCGCTACCCGGGCCCGCTGGCGATCTCGGTCGCCCAGGTCGATCAGATGTCAGGCGGCCGCGCCGAACTCGGCCTCGGTGCCGGATGGTACGAGCAGGAACACACCGCCTACGGGCTGCCGTTCCCCGCGCTCGGCGAGCGATTCGATCGCCTCGAAGAGCAACTCGAGATCATCACCGGTATGTGGTCGACCCCGGTCGGCGAAACGTTCTCGTTCGACGGCAGGCACTACCCCGTCACCGACTCGCCAGCACTGCCCAAGCCCGCCCAGGCACGCGTGCCGTTGATCATCGGCGGCGGTGGGCCGAAGCGTACGCCCGCACTGGCCGCCCGCTTCGCCACCGAGTTCAACACGCCGTTCGTTCCGCGCGAGTTCTTCTCGGCCCAGACCGATCGGGTGCGCGCCGCGTGCGAGTCGATCGATCGCGACCCCGGCGAGATCACCTTCTCGGCCGCACTCGTGTTGTGCTGCGGAGCCGACGACGCCGAGGTCGCACGCCGAGCCGCGGCAATCGGCCGTGAGCCCGACGAGCTGCGTACCAACGGTGCAGCCGGCACGCCCGCGGAGGTCGCCGAGACGCTCGCGGCATGGTCGGAGGCGGGTGCGGAGCGCATCTATCTGCAGGTGCTCGACCTCGCGGACCTCGATCATCTCGATCTGGTCGCCTCCGAGGTCGCCACGTCCTGACGCACGACATCACCGGTGAGGCAAACGGCTCCCTGTGGGCCAGTTCCCTCACCGCGGCGCAGCCCACCCGATCACCGGTGAGGCAAACGGCTCCCTGTGGGCCAGTTCCCTCACCGCTCGGGGTGGACCGCACGCCTAGGGTGCGGCCATGAGCGGACAGCACCGGGGAACTGCGAGTGAGCCGGACGCGCCAACGGTCATCTACCCGGCGCGCAGGATCGTCACCGGTAACCCATCGGACCCTCTGGCCGACGCTGTCGCCGTGCGCGAGGGCAGAGTGCTCGCCGCGGGCAGCCTCGACGAGTGCCGCTCGTGGGGACCCCACCAGATCGACGACCGCTTCGCCGACCTCGTGCTCACATCCGGGATGATCGAGGCCCACGGGCACACCCTCGAAGGTGCATTCGCCTCACTGCCGTACGTCGGCTGGTTCGATCGCCATCGGGTCGACGGCGGCATGTCACCTGGCATCCGCAGCTACGGCGCGCTCCTCGACCGGCTGCATGAGCTCGTCGCGGCCGAACCCGGCTCGACCGAGCCGCTGGTGGTCGGCGGGTTCGACCCGATCTACTTCGAAGACGAAGAGCGGTTGACCTGCCATCACCTCGATGAAGTCTCGACCACCCGGCCGATCTTCGTGTTCCACGCCAATGCTCACCTGGCCACCGTGAACACGGCGATGCTCGACCGCCACGAGATCACGCGCGACGCCACCACGCCCGGTGTCGCCCGCAGCCCCGACGGCGAACCGAACGGCGAACTACAGGAACAGCCGGCGATGATGCTCGCCCGCTCGGGCCTCTCGGTGATCAGCAACAAGATGAACGACCCGCAGGCGTTGCGCGACCTCGGCCAGATCTGCGCCAACCAAGGCGTAACGATGCTGTGCGATCTGCTGAGCCCCGGACTCACACGTCCGGACGAGCCCGCCAAATGGCACCAGGTGATCGATGACCCTGCATACCCGGCGCGGCTGCTCCAGCGACACGTCGCAGCGATGGCACCCGGCGAGTTCGACTGGGAAGAGTCGGCCGAGTTGCTCGTCCAACTCCGCCGAGACGACACCGACAAGCTGCGCACTGCCGGCATCAAGATCGTCCTCGACGGATCGATCCAAGGCTTCACCGCCAAGATGGATTGGCCCGGCTACTACACCGGCACCGACCATGGGTTATGGATCGTGGCTCCGGACCAGCTGTACGACATCGCTGCGCCGTTCCACCGTCGCGGCATCAACATCCACGTGCACTGCAACGGCGACCTCACCATCGATCTGTGGATCGACACCGTCGAACGGTTGCTGCTCGAACACCCGTGGCTCGACCATCGCCACACGGTGCAACACAGCCAGCTCACCACCGCGGCCCAATTCCGACGGATGGCCAAGCTGGGGATGTGCGCCAACATCTTCTCGAATCACATCTGGTACTGGGGCGACCAGCACCACGACCTCACCGTCGGGCCGGAGCGGGCGCGCCGCCTCGAAGCGGCCGCCACCGCAGCGCGCGAGGGCGTGTCGTTCTCGCTGCACTCCGACGCCAACGTGACGCCGCTCGGACAGCTGCACGTGATGTGGTGCGCGGTGAACCGGGTCACACCATCTGGTCGGGTCCTCGGTGAACACGAGCGGATCTCGGCGGAGCTGGCGTTGCAGGCGGTCACGCTCAATGCCGCGTACCAGCTGCATCTCGATCGAGAGTTCGGCACGATCGAGTGCGGGAAGGCCGCCGACTTCACGGTGCTCGGCGAGGATCCGCTCGCCGTCGACCCAATGACCATCCGGGACATCCCCGTGTGGGGCACCGTGGTGGGTGGGACACCCTTCGCAGCTGCCGGCTAGACCGGCTCGTCGGAGCGGACCGCGATCGACACGAGTACCGACTCGTCGATCACGGCCGGCGACGGATGTATGTCGGTTCGTCGGCCGACCCGCTGCACCTCGACCGCAGACCCGTCGTCGAGCAACACGATCCCCTTGGCGCGCACGACGGCTCGGCCCATTCCATCGAGCAGCACATCGAGCGCCGTCCGCGAGATCGGCGCGGCCGAACGCCAGGTCGATGTGGTGTAGAGGCCACCGACCTCGGGGCCGCGCGAGTCGAGCGAGGGTCGTGGGTCGTCGATCCCCAGGATCTCGGTGGTCGGAACATCGCCGCGCACCGCAGTGATCAACGGCGCGTCAGTGATCGACGCGATAACCGCCGACGCGGCGCGTGCGCCGGCCGCGTCGACCCGATCGGTGTTGGTGAGCACGACGAGGTCGGCGCCCTGCAGTTGACGACGTACCTCGTCGCCCACATAACGGTCGTCGACCGAGTCGCCGATTGAACTCGCGGCCGCGAGCACGACCACGCCACCGGGCCGAAACGGCGGCACTGTGCCCCAGTGGGCCACAACAGCTGGATCGGCGACGCCGCTGGCCTCGATCAACACATGATCGACATCAGCGCGACCGACCTGGTCGAGCGCCACACCGAGTCCGTCGGCGACCGTGCAGCACACACACCCGTTCGGCAGATTGATCACGCCGTCATGGACATCGCCGAGCAGGGTGCTGTCGATCCCGACCTCGCCGAAGTCGTTCACGATCACACCCAACCGACGACCGGAAGCCCGCGTGAGCACGTGATTCAGCAGGGTCGTCTTGCCCGCGCCGAGATAGCCGCCGATCACCGTCAGAGGAACCCGCGACGGTGGTGCCGACGACGTGCTCATCAGGCGAACACGAAACCGCCGGCCGCAAACGCTCGATCGACCATCGCTCGCAGATTCGACGACTCGCTCGGGGTCGAGCCGGCGACGAGCACCGCCCAGGTGACACCGTCGTTGCGGTTCAGCACCATGGCGTGGGTGCTCTCCAGCGTGCCGGTGTGCCCGTGGACGCCATCGCCGTACAGCAGCAGACCCATGCCGTAGCCGCGGTCGCCGCCGCCGGTGCCGCTCGTGCGCATCATCTCCACCGACGGCGCGGTCAGCGGTTTCCATCCTGGCGTCGACAAGTCGATGCTGTCGAGGATCGTCACGATGTCCCCGGCCGTGGCGACCCAGGCGCCCGCTCCGCCGAGCGCCTCCATGTAGTTCCGGCCCTCGGTGGTGTAGTGCTCGATCTCACCGGGGCCCGGGTCATAGGAGGGCGCGATGCGCATTCCCGAGATCCCGAGCGGTGTGAGGATGCGCTCATACACCACCTCCTCGTAGCGCTGCCCGGTGAGCTGTTCGATCAGCATCCCGAGCACGCAGTAGTTCATGTTGCTGTAGTCGTAGCCGTTGCCCCCGATGGGCCCAGTGAACCCGGCCGCCGCTGCCTGTGGACACGCCCATACTCGATTGGAGAAGAACGTCGACTGCGACTGGGGAAAGCCCGACGTGTGCGTCAGGAGCTGGCGCACCGTGATCGCCGACGCCCGAGCCGACGGATCGTCGATGCCGACATGCGCGGCGACCTGCGCCCCGACCGGCTGATCGAGGCCGACGAGACCATCCTCGACGAGCTGCATCACCGTGATCGCCGTGATCGGCTTGCTGATGCTGGCGATGCGGAAGCGGTCGTCGAGACCCGCTGGCGCAAACGATTCGGGCGACTGCCGCCCCAGCGTCGCTTCGTGGACGAGCTCGCCGTTGATCGCAACCGCGACCGACAGTGCCTGCGATCCTCCGCCGAGGATCTCGTCGCGAAGGGATGCGTCGAACGCCGCCCATCCGGTGAGCGTCGGCACCGTCGAGGTCGGCACGACCGGCGGTCGCACGACGCCGTCGTCGGCTGCTCGACGGGGCTCGCTCGCCGCGGCCGCGCCGTCGGCGACGACGACCGGCGAGACCGGAGCGCCCGGCGACGACTCAACCTCTGGCGCGGCTGCCGGCGACTGACCATCCGCACCGTCATCACTGCGATCGACCAGACTGCACGAGGCCAGGGCGAGCGCGACGAGCAGGGCGCCACCGACGACGGGGAACCGTCTTGGTGCGCGCACGTACAAGGTCATCCGCACAGTTTGACCGCTGATCGCGCGAACCACACCATCGATCGTGACCGGTCAGGAATTTTCCTGACCGGTGGCGTTCAAGTCGCCACTTTGCGCGGCCGCGACATTAGGGTCTAGTTGACCGTGACACACAACATTGATGGCCGAACAGGCGCGTCGATGTCGCTCGATCAGCCCGGTCGCGGCAGCTCTTGGGACACGCTAACCACGGGCTCGAACAAGTCGCCCAGCGACTCGACCCGGTCGAGCACAGCCGCCGCATCGAACGACAGCTCGATGCGGGCCGAGGCAGCGTCTGCGACCTCGTCCCACGACACCGGCGTCGACACCGTCGGTGTCGGCCGCGCCCGCAGCGAGTAGGGAGCGATCGTCGTCTTGTGGTGCGCGTTCTGGCTCCAATCGACGAACACCTTGCCGGGCCGCTCCGCCTTGGCCATCACCGTGGTCGTCGAGCCGGGCCGCCGACGATCCAGTAGTTGCCCGACCGCCAGCGCAAAGTCGGCCGCCGCGTCGTGGGTCGGCGCGGCGGCCGGATCGTCGTCGTTGAGCGGTACGTACAGCTGGAGACCCTTCGATCCCGATGTCTTGCACCAGCCGTCGAGCTGCACCGCAGCCAGAACGTCGCGGATCTCCAGTGCCACCTGACAGCACTCCACAATGGAGGTCTGCGGACCGGGGTCGAGATCGAACACCAGCGTCCGCGGGTGGTCGAGATCGGCAGCGACCGCCATGGGCGCGTGCAGCTCGATCGCCGCCAAGTTGGCCGCCCACACCATCGCCGCCGGCTCTTCAATTCGGCAGTACTCGATGCCGCCGCGGCGATCACCGGGACCGAGCGCCACCGGCACCCATTCTGGCCGATGCGACGGGCAGCGCTTCTCGAAGAACCCCTGCTGCTCGGTGCCGTCGGGAAACCGCCGGAACGTCAGACATCGTCCCGCCAGATGCGGAATCGCCCATGGAGAGATCCGGGCGTGATAATCGACGACCTGGGCCTTGGTGAACCCCGACGGATACAGCACCTTGTCGAGGTTCGTCAGCCGCACGGAGCGGCCGTCGATGTCGACCTCGATCGGCGCGGCCACGGTTCGTGCGACGCGCTACGCGGACTTGGCGGCCTGGCGTTTGGCCGCCTTCTTCGCCGCGATCTTCTTGGTAGGGCTTTTCTTCGCCGCCTTCTTCTTGGCGCCCTTCTTGGCCGCGGCCTTCTTGGCGGGATGGCGCGAACGTGCCGCTTTGGCGGCCTCGACCGATGCTTCCAGCGCCGCCATGATGTCGACGACCTTGGGCTTCTCGGCAGCGACCTCGGGGGTGGTCAACTCCTCCCCTTCGGCCTTGGCACGAATCAGCGCCATCACCTGTTCGCGGTACTCGTCGTGGTACTTGCCCGGCTCGAACGCGGCGACGAGTGAGTCCACGAGCGACTCGGCCATGGTCACCTCCCGGTCGTCGACTTCGATGTCGTCGAGACCGTGGAGCTCGTCGATGTCGGTCGGATCGACGACCTCGTCGGCGTAGGCCAGTTGCGACATGACGAGACGTCCGTCCTCGGCCCGGATCGCTGCGGTGTACTGCTTGTTGCGCATGACGAACCGACCGATGGCGACGCGGCCGCTCGACTCGAGTGCCCGGGCCAAGAGCACGTAGGGCTTCGGTGGCCCGTCCGGGGCCAGGTAGTACGCAGTCTCGTAGTACACCGGGTCGATCTCGGTGAGATCGACGAACTCCTGGAGGTCGATCATCTTGGTCGCCACCGGCATGAACGGTTCGAGTTCGTCGGGATCAACCACGACGTAGCGGCCTTTGGCGATCTCGTACCCCTTCACGATGTGGTCCTCACCGACCTCTTCACCCGTCTCGGCGTTCACCTTGCGGTAACGAATACGGGCCATGTTGCGTTCGTCGAGCTGGTTGAACGAGACGCTCTGGCGGCGCACGGCGTGGTACAGCTTGACCGGGATCGCCACCAGCCCAAACGAAATCGTGCCGCTCCACACGGGACGTGCCATCCCACCAGTCAAGCACGTTGATCTTCGGGCTCGGTCGACGTGCACCACGAGCTCGGACGCTCTAGCGGGCTTGCCCTCGCGTCCCGGGCTCCCTGCGCCACCGCTCCGGTCGCCTGCCCGGCTATGTCGCGGGCGGTAGACAACACAGTCGCACGCGTGCTCCGATCCAGGCGGGCGAACGCCATGGGCGCGGACACAGAGGCGAGGGAAAGGCCACCAGGCCGACCGAGCCCGATGGTTACGAGAGCACGGCGCGAGCGACGATGTCCATGCCGAACCCGGTGAGGATCGCCAGATACAGCAGCCCGGTCGCGGCCATCACCGCTGAGTAGTAGTGCTCGCGCAAGGCGGCTTTGGTGACGAACACCAACACAATCGTGGTCACTGCACACGCGGCCCACATCCAGCCGAGCATGCCGCCCCATCCGTCGTCGACCTCGCCGGCGAACACGGCGATCATGCCGGTGGGCAGCAGCATGACCATCAGTTCGAGCGGCCACAGCCATGCCACTGCGGTGACGATTTCGTTCAGCAGCTTGCGCGGCAATCCGGGCTGCACGAGGTACCAGTGACCCAGGAGCATGGCATCGCTGATCGCACCGATGAAGGCAGCCCCGACCAGCGTCCGCAGGATCGCTACGGTGGTGTCTCCGCCAGCGTCGATCGCAGCTGCGACCAGGCCAACGACGCCGATCACGACCGGGATCAGGTCGAGTCGGGGGTCGAACTCGCGGCCAGCGGGCCGTCCGGCAAGCGCCGCATCGTCGGCCGGTTCTACCGTGCGGTCGATGCCGGTCATCGCCGCCACCCGCTCGGAGCGTCGGTCGAACTCGGCTTGTTGGCCACTGACGCCAGCTCGTCGTTGCACGACCGATACGCCGAGCACGGCGACACAGGTGACGGCAACGGCGATCGACGCGAGGTCGCGCGCTGGAGCGAAACCGAGCGCTAGCCCCGCGGCGAATGCTCCGGCGGCGAAGCACGCATACACGCCGCGCAGCAGCCAGCCGTAGCCCAGACCGACGGAACGCCTCCTGGTCGTGAACCAGCAGAACAACATCCCGCCGGTGGCCCATTGCAGGAGCACCGTCGCTGCGTCGAGCCGGATCACGCAGTCGGAGGGTAACGCCGTAGCCTGAGCCCGCCATGGTGCCGTCCCCCGATCATCTGTCACGTCGACGCAGCCACCTGCGCACTGCGCTCGCACTGGCAGCTGGGGCGCTGGCGCTCACCGCATGTTTCACCGGTCAGCGCCCCTCGTTCGAGGACGAGCAGCCACTCGACGAGCCCACCGGCAGCGCCGAGATCGACGTAGTTTTGGAGCGCCTCGACTCGATCGGCGTCGAATCGTTCTCGGCCGACTACGAGATCCTCACCAAATTCGGCAGCGTCGAATCAACTGCCACCGTGGTCCAGGCCGACGACGGCCGCCGCTCGATCACCGTCAACGACATTCGTTTCCTCATCAACACGGGTACCGACTCGACCTGCGATCTGGTCGCCGACACCTGCGAGGCCGCGATCAACGACGCCAAAATAAGCGACACACAGCTGACTCACGACTTCTACGCCCGCAGCTTTGCCCAGCGGTTACGCGTCGACGCCAACCGCCGCGTCGGCGATCCGAGGGGGTACCAAATCACTCAGGCCGGTCAGCAAGCCACATGTGTCGATGTTCCCGTCACCGGTGGGTCGAAGATTTACTGCGCACTCGATAGCGGCCAGCTCGCCCGCTACGACGGCGCTGATCAATTCATCGAGATCGTGGCAATCGGTCCAGATATCGATGAGGCGGCCTTCGAGCCGAGCTGACCGGTGAGGCAGTGAGCTTCCTGTGGGCCCGCTCCCTCACCGCAATCGACCGCCACAGCTCATCGGTGAGCCAATGCGCCTCCTGTCGGCGCATTCGCTCACCGCAGCTGACAGACGGACGCTCAGACGCAGGCCAAGGCGTGGTCGGAGACGTTCAGGCGGCGCGGTCCCGCATCGGTCGCCACGACAATGTCCTCGAGGCGCATGCCCCACTTTCCAGCGACATAGATGCCAGGCTCGACGCTGAAGGCGTGCCCCGACGCAAGCGGCGTGTCGTTGCCCTCGACGATGTACGGGTCTTCGTGTTCTTCCATTCCGATGCCGTGACCGGTGCGGTGGATGAAGTACTCCCCGTAGCCGGCATCGGTGATCACGGTGCGCGCCGCCCGATCGACGTCCTCACACGGTGTCCCGATCGTCGCCGCCTCGACCGCGGTTTGTTGCGCAGCGTGTAGTACGGCGTAGGCCTCGGCGATGTCGGGGGCGGCGCTGTCGATGTCGCCGGTGAACACGCAGCGGGTCGTATCGGAGCAGTAGCCGGCCATCGTTCCGCCGAAGTCGCAGAGCACGATTTCGTCGGGCCCGATCGCCCGGTCGCTGGCGTGGTGGTGCGGGCTGGCCGCATTCGGCCCGGACGCCACAATGGCGAAGTTGACCACGTCGTGGCCCTCCTCGACGATGCGCCGACCCAGGTGCGCGGACACCTCGGCCTCGGTACGACCAACCAGCGGAATCTCACCGCGCTGCAACTCACCGGCGATGCGGTCGACCGCGGCGCCAGCAGCGGCCAGTGCGTCGACCTCGGCGGCGTCCTTGACCACTCGCAATCCACCGACGACCTCGGTCGCTCGGGTGTATTCCGCGCCGGGGATCTGCGGCAACAACTCGACCAGAAAGCGCGCCCACATCTGATCGCCGACCGCGACTCGCTGCGCGCCTCGCGCCAGCGTCGCGACGATCGCGGTCGGGTCGTCGGTTTCCGCCCACGGATGCAACGTGAACACGCCGGGCTGCTCCACCACGCGCTCGGCCTCGAGGCCGGGGATCAGCAGTGTTGCGTCACCGTCGGCGGTCATGACGAGCGCGGTGAGCCGCTCCAACGGCATCGCCTGATAGCCGGTCAGATAGGGCAAGTCGTGACCGACCGACACAATCAACGCATCGACGTCATGGGAAGCCATCGCCGTGCGCACGTGCTGCAAGCGCTCGAGATACACCGACGAGTCGAACGTGTGGGCCATCGCTCCATTCTGCTCGTGTGGGGAGCCGAGTCGACCGTTCTGTTGTGGAAAACGTGCGTATTACGCACGGAGTCCCCGGAATTTCGGGAGGGGGTGTGGTTGGGGCACGGCGGGAACGGCTACGACACGGCGGCGAGGGCTCGTTCCGTGGCGGCGACGTAGCCACCACCGAACTTGATCGCATGTACGGCGAGCGGTGCCAGCTGGTGCAGCGGAACTCGCTCAGGCCAACCGTCGGAGAGCGGAAACGCCTCGGCATAGGCATCGAAGGCCACTTCGCCGAACCCGCCGAACAAGCGCATCATCGCCAGGTCGAACTCCCGGTGGCCACCGTGCGCGGCCGGATCGATGATCCAGCTCTGCCCGCGCGCATCGATCAGTCGGTTCCCGGCCCACAAGTCGCCGTGCAGTCGCGCCGGCGGTTCAGACGACCCACCCACCTCGCTGAGCGTGCCCGCGAGTGCTGCGAGCCCGTCGCACACGTGCTCGGGCAACGCTCGCTGATCACGGGCCATGCGGGCCAGCGGAAGCAGCCGGTTCTCGGCGAAGAACTCCGCCCACGTAGCGGTCGGCTCGTTCGGCAACCGTCGGCTCCCGGTGGTCCGCCGGTCCTCGCGGCCGAACCACCCGGCACCCACGCCGTGCAGCTTGGAAAGACCACGCCCGAACGCTGCTTCTCCCACGGTGTTCGCACGAGCATGTGACTCGTCGATCCACTCGAGCACGAGGAACCCAGGCCCGACAGCCAGCACTGCGGGCACCGGTAGCGCGTCGGCGGCACGCAGCCACTCGAGCGATGCCGCCTCGGTCTCGAAGAACTGCGGTGGAGGGTTGCGGTGGGTCTTGGCGAACACGCGGTCGCCGTTGCTCAGAGCGACGGCGAAAGACTCAGCAACGTCACCACCGCCGAGGCGCGACAGATGCGTGACGTCGACGTCGAGCGCCTCGGACACCCGCTGCTCCAGCCACTCGCGCATCACACCATTGTGCGGGTATCTGTCGCCCCATCCGATCCCGACGGAATCGGTCGGGAATTTCCGCGGCTCCGCAACCGTTGTCCCTCGCATGGCCCAGAATGGCTCCGCGCCCACCCCTCAGCACAGCTCCACTCCCGCCACCCAGATCACGCTGTACTGGCGACCCGGCTGTGGTTTCTGTTCCGGGCTGCAGCGCGGCCTCGACAAGTTGGGCATCGAGCGCGTCGAGCGCAACATCTGGGATGACCCGAACGATGCCGCCGTCGTTCGTCACCACGCCGACGGCAACGAAACCGTGCCCACCGTGGTCGTTGGTGGGCAGGGGTTCGTCAACCCCTCAGCCAACCAACTCGCAGCATGGCTTGCCGAGAACGAGCCGCACTTGCTCCCCGCCGACTTCGAGCCGCCCCAGCCCGGTGGCGTCGGCCGATTGGTCCAACGGGTCCTCGGCGGCTGAGCCCTCCGCTAGCGCGACCCATCGCGATCCACAAGACATCGGGCGCAGGCCTCGGACCCACACCCGGTCGCGGCAGTACCATCGCAGTCATGAGCCAACCACGGGCATCGGGCGCATCACTCGAGGGCACCGAGATCGTCGATTCGGTCATCGACCTCATCGGGAATACACCGCTCGTGCGGATGAAGCGCATCAGCGAACTCGAGGGGATCGAGTGCACGCTGGCGATGAAGTACGAGGTGACCAACCCCGGCGGCTCGTCGAAGGATCGGCCGGCGCTCGAGATGATCCTTGCCGCCGAGGCCGCTGGCGAGTTACAACCCGGCGGCACGATCGTCGAGCCGACGAGCGGCAACACGGGTGTGGGCTTGGCGATCGTCGCTGCCCAACGCGGGTACAAGTGCGTGTTCGTCATGACCGACAAGGTCGCTCCGGAGAAGATCGACCTGCTCAAGGCGTACGGCGCCGAGGTCGTCGTCTGCCCGGTCGCGGTCGAACCCGACGATCCACAGAGCTACTACTCGGTCGCCGAACGGCTGACCGACGAACTCGGCGCGTTCCGCCCCAACCAGTACCACAACCCGCACAACCCCACCGCCCACGTGAAGACCACCGGGCCCGAACTCTGGCGCCAGACTGCCGGCCGCATCACCCACTTCGTCGCCGGTGCGGGCACGTGCGGGTCGATCACCGGTGTGGGTCGCTACCTCAAGTCGATGAACCCCGACGTGAACATCATCGCCGCCGACCCTGAGGGTTCGGTGTTCTCCGGTGGCTCGGGCCGCCCGTACCTGGTCGAGGGCGTCGGCGAGGACTTCTTCCCCGCCGCATGGGAGCCCGAGCTGCTCGATGACATCATCGCCATCAGCGACGAAGAGAGCTTCAACACTGCCCGCTATGTCAGCGAGGCCGAGGGCATCCTCATCGGCGGGTCGGGCGGCATGGCCGTGGCCGCTGCGATCAAGGTCGCCAAACAAGCCGACCCCGACGACATCGTCGTGGTGTTCAACCCCGACTCGGGCCGCGGATACCTGTCGCGCATCTTCAACGACGACTGGATGGCCAACTTCGGTTTCCTCGTCGAGTGTGACCAATGCGTCGGCGCAGTCCTCGACACGCGCAACGCGTCGATCGAGAACCTGTTGTATGTCAATCCCGACCAACTCGTGTCAGCGGCGATCTCGATGATGCGGACGAACGGCGTCAGCCAGCTCCCAGTGTGCAAGAACACGCCGCCGTTCGCCGCCGCTGAAGTATCCGGCGCGGTCGACGAGCTCGAGCTGATGGAGGCGATCCACCGCGACCCCGGCGTGATGTCGACCCCGGTCGAGAAGGTGATGGGCCCGAAACTGCCGACCATCGGTGTCGGACAAAAGGTCGAGCAGGCGATCGAGATGCTCGAGACGGCCCCGGCGCTGCTCGTGCTGAGCGGCGGCCGACCGCTCAGCGTCCTCACCCGCACCGACGTGCTGGCGTACTTCGGTGCGGTGGCCGACGCTGCGGTCGAGAGCTGAGATGGGCGACCTCGACGACGAGCAACAACGCGAGCGCGGCTTTTCGACCCGGGCGATCCACGACGGTCAGGCGCCCGACCCGACAACGGGAGCGGTCGTCACTCCGATCTCACTGTCGACCACCTTTGCCCAGGACGGCGTCGGCGAGCATCGCGGCTTCGAATACTCGCGCTCGGGCAACCCCACCCGCCACGCCCTCGAGGCACAGGTGGCGTCACTCGAACAGGCGGACCACGGGTTGGCCTTCGCCAGCGGACTCGCCGCCGAAGACACGATCATCCGGCTCCTCCGACCCGGCCAGCGCATTCTGCTCGGCAACGACGCCTACGGCGGTACGTTCCGCCTGATCGCCAACGTCTGGTCGCCGCTCGGCTACCCGTGGTCGGCGGTCGACCTCACCGATGTCGATGCCCTCGCCGCCGACTGGCCCGATGACGTCGGAATGGTCTGGTTGGAGACCCCGACCAACCCACTGCTCACCTGCTTCGACATCGAAGCGATCGCGGCAATCGCGCACGAGCGTGGTGCCATCGTCGTGGTCGACAACACCTTTGCCACCCCGTTTCTGCAACAGCCGCTCACGCAGGGTGCTGATGTGGTCGTGCATTCGGCGACGAAGTATCTCGGCGGGCACAGCGACGTGGTCGGGGGGTTCGTCGCCGTCGACAACAACGAGCTCGAAGAGCGGCTGCGGTTCCATCAGAACGCGGCCGGGGCGGTACCAGCGCCATTCGATTGTTATCTCGTACTGCGCGGCGTGAAGACGCTGGCGGTACGGATGGAGCGGCACTGCGAGAATGCCCGAGCGATCGTCGACCTGCTCGTGGGCCATCCGACCGTCGACCGAGTGCTGTACCCCCAGCTTCCCGACCACCCCGGCCACAAGGCCGCGGCGAAGCAGATGCGCGACTTCGGGGGCATGGTCTCGTTCACCGTCCGAGCCGGACGTGACGCCGCCATGAAGGTGGCGGCATCGACGAGCGTGTTCACGTTGGCCGAGTCACTCGGCGCCGTCGAGAGTTTGATCGAGCATCCCGGCGCGATGACTCACGCATCCGCGTCAGGGTCCCCACTCGAGGTGCCCGACGACCTGATCCGCCTCTCGGTCGGCATCGAGGACGCCGCTGATCTGGTGACCGACCTCGGCGATGCCCTCGATCGCGCCGGCCGATGAGCAACACAGCCAACGGTCCCGACAGCGGGCCCGTCGGCGAGTCCCTTGAAACGACCACGCCGGAAACATCGGATCGTCCCCCGATCGTCGTTGCCGCCAACCGGCTGCCGGTCATGCGCACCGACGAGGGATGGTCGCCCAGCCCGGGCGGCCTCGTACGAGCGCTCTATCCGCTGCTCCGCGCCACCGGTGGCAAGTGGATCGGTTGGACCGGCGACACCGACGATGCCCCTGCGCCGTTCCATGTCGACGGTGTCGACCTCGTTCCGGTGCCGATCTCGGCCATTGAGGTCGAGCGGTACTACGAAGGCTTCTCGAACGACGGTCTGTGGCCGCTGTACCACGACGCACTACGCGAATCGACCTACGACGTCGATCAGTGGGAGGCCTATCGCACGGTCAACCAACGATTTGCCGATGTGCTCGCCACGGAGAGCCCAGAGGGTGCGCTCGTGTGGATCCACGACTACCAGCTGCAGCTCGTCCCGGCGATGCTGCGCGCCCAACGGCCCGACGTGCGCATCGGCTTCTTCCTCCACATTCCGTTCCCACCCCACGAACTGTTCTCCCGCCTACCGTGGCGCAACGAAGTGATCGAGGGACTGCTCGGCTGCGACCTCGTCGGGTTCCAACGTCCGATGGGCGCGATGAACTTCGTGGCCAGTGCGCAACAGCTCCTCGACGTCGAGGCCGAACGCAGCGACGACGAACGCACCGCTGTGATCGATGTCGCCGGACGCCGCGTGCACGTCGGCCCGTTCCCGATCTCGATCGACGTCGCCGAGGTCGAGGAGATGGCCGCTGGGCGAGCAACCCGTCAGCGCACGAGCCAAATCCGCGCCCGCCTCGGCGACCCCGAGGTGATCCTGCTCGGCGTCGACCGGCTCGACTACACGAAAGGCATCGGACTCCGACTCCGAGCCTTCGGCAGACTGCTCGAACAAGGGCTGCTCGACCCCGAGCGGCACGTGATGGTGCAGGTGGCAACCCCGACTCGCGAAGCGATCGAGCACTACCAGGACGAACGCCACGAGATTGAGCGACTCGTCGGCTCGATCAACGGCCGATTCAGCCGCCTCGGACTGCCGGTGGTGCACTACCTCTACCGGACGATCCCATTCGAGGAGCTCATTCCGTTGTACCGGGCCGGCGACGTGCTGCTGGTCACGCCGTTCCGCGATGGCATGAACCTCGTCGCCAAGGAGTACGCCGCAGCACACATCGATGGTGACGGCGTCGAAGTGTTGTCGGAGTTCGCCGGAGCCGCCGACGAGTTGACCGACGCGGTGCTCGTCAATCCTCACGACGAGCAAGCGCTCGAAGCGGCGATCGTCACCGCCGTGGAGATGCATCGCCACGAGCGCCGCGAACGGATGGCCGGCTTGCGCGCGCAGATCAGCAAGTTCGATCTGCACGGCTGGGCCGACCGCTTTCTCGACGCTCTCGACGAGCTGTAGCGCTGCGACGGCTCAGAACAGCTCGCCTTGACCGGCGGGCGGACGCCGACGGATTGCCGTCCAGGGGATGTCGTGGTCCATGAACACCCATGTGCGGCGGTGAATCGCCGACGGCCCGTGGCCCCGGAGCGCAGAGACATGGGTCGGGCACGGGTACCCCTTGTTGGTGTCGAACGACCACGGCGGGTAGTGCGCTGCCAGCTCGCGCATCTGGCGATCTCGGACCACCTTGGCGAGCACACTTGCAGCGGCGACGCTGAGACACCGTCGATCGGCCTTGACCGCCAGCTCGACGTGGTCGACGGCAGGACTCACAAAGTCCCACCGCCCGTCGGTGACCGCGGCGTCGGGCCGCACGTCGAGTTGTTCGATGGCTCGGCGGGCCGCAAGTTTCTGCGCCGCTGACATGCCGAGCGTGTCGCACTCGGACTGCGTGGCACCACCGACGGCCCATGTCGAACACCACGCCGCGAGCTTGTCGAACAGGCGCTCGCGTTCGGCCTCGGTCAGCAGCTTGCTGTCGCGCACTCCCTGAATCCGGCGGTCATCGGGGATCACCGCCGCACCGACCATCAGCGGTCCGGCCCACGCACCACGCCCGACCTCATCGATTCCGACGACCACCTCGTGCCCGCGTTCGTGCAGCGATCGTTCGATCGCCCTCGTGGGCGCACGCGATTTCACAACCATCGACGAGCGCTCATGCGATGTCGCCACCGTCGGGCATCTCGCCCAGACTCAACGTCCGCACAGCCCGCACGGCCTGCCACAGGCCCTCGCCCCGCACTTCACTCGTCGCCCACGAGCCATCGACAGCCGGCGCGGTGAGTTCGATCGGCGTTCCGTGCTGCTCCCATAAGACGGCCGGACGGTCGCCGTGCCAGCGAACCGCGTACGACACAGTGGTGTCGATCCCGATCGGCACCGTGTACACCTCGAAGTTGGCGCCCCGCCACGCAGCCGCGATCCCGATCGGCAACACGGCGCCGTCCTCGGCCAGGCACCGCTCAACATCTCGCACGAAACGTCCAGCTGACAGCCCCCGCTGCACCGAGGCGAGCGCTGTCGGCGGTGCATCATCGAGGCCACGCCCATCGCGGCGCCGCCGTTTGAGCAGTCGACGGACGTCTCGTGCCGCCGTGTCATCTCCCGCGAGCTGCGCCATTCGAGCAACGGCACCGAGCGCGTCGTCGACCGCGGCGTCGTCGCGCTTGGCTACCGCGGCCACCGGTTCGATGATCTCGGGCATCCACGCCTCACCCGGCTCGCCGAGGCGTACGAGCTCGGCGATGTCGAACACCGTGTCGAGCGAATCGGTGAGCGTTGGCCCGTCGAGTAGCAGGTCACAGCGAGCGGCAACCACTGCGTCGGCGAGCGCTTCGTCGGGCAACACGAGGCGGCTGGCCTGCTCGGCCGTCTGACGCCAACCCCGAGCGACGGCCAACCAGTCGGGAAGCTGGCCAGGCACGACGTAGTCCAACGACGCCGAGTGGTCGTGGGCGATCGCCACACGCACACGTGCGCGATGAGCCACTGGCAACACGATCGTGTCGTCCGGCAGCTCGATGCCCTGGGGCGGTACCGAACTCGGCGGTCGATCGGTGAGCAGCGGCGCTCCGTGGAGCGCGGCGGCAATGGGCAGCGGCGAGTCGTTCTCGATTTCGATCACCGTGAGACCACCATGATCCGGCACCGACCACACACGCTGCACCGCATCGCCGTCAAGCACGCGCATTCGCGTCTCGACCACCGGGGCCCCCTCGATGCGCTGCTGACGCACAGCGACCTCGTCGACAGCGACATGCCAGCGGTCTTCCGCGGCCACCGCCCAGCCAACCTCATGTACGTCGGTCACGACGTGCCCACGGTCGGTCACGGTGGCCCGCCACGCCTGCCCGGTCACACCCGTTGTGGTCACGGCGTCACGGTACCGGCGGGATCGATCCAAGGTGACAGCGTCGGTGATCGGGGCGAAGCTCGCGCCGCATCGGCGACCCGAGACTCGCCGCCGTAGCCTGCGGCTCGTGCAAGTCGCCGTATTGGTCCCGGTCAAGCGGTTCACCGCGGCCAAGGGTCGACTGCGAGGCGTGATTCCAGACGACGATCGTGCGCAACTGGCCCAGTGGATGGCCGAGCAGGTGCTCACCGCCTGCGCGGGACTCGAGTGCTTTGTTGCCTGCGACGACGACGACGTCCGTTCGTGGGCCGAAACGCGCGGAGCCACGGTCACGTGGGGCCCCGAGCTCGGCCTCAATCGGGCCGTCGATGACGGTGTGGCGACCATTGCGGAACGCGGCTTCGATCACGTGATCGTGTCGCACGCCGATCTGCCGCTCCCGGTCGCGCTGCCCACCATCGCGCGGGCCGGCACGATCACCCTGGTCCCTGACCGCCGCCTCGACGGGACGAACGTGATGTCCTTTCCCACCGATCACCGAGTGGCTGCGTCATACGGCGGCGGGTCGTTCCGGCGGCACCTCGCGGCAGCCCAAGTACTCGGCCACTCGATCGAGGTGCGCCGAGACCACCATCTTTCGCTCGACCTCGACACCGTCGAGGATCTGCATCATCCCCTCGTGGAGGAGGTACTCCCACCATGGCTGCGAACGAACCCGGCCAACCCGGCGGACTGAACCACAAGGCACTCGACGAGTTCAGCCGAAACCTGGCCACGCCGCAGAAGGCATTGGCGATCGGCGCACACCCCGACGACGTGGAGTTCGGATGTGGCGGCACCTTGGCCAAGTGGGCAGCGGCCGGCTGCACCGTGCACCACGTCGTGTGCACCGATGGATCGAAAGGGACGTGGAACCCCGATGCCGACGTCGCCGAACTCGCGGCGACGCGGCAGGTCGAACAGCGAGCAGCTGCACGACGACTGGCAGGCACCAACGCCGGCGAGGTGCGGTTTCTCGGAGTGGTGGACGGCGAGCTCGAAAACACGCGCGAGCTCCGCGGCCGAGTCGCCGCGATCATCCGCGAGCTGCAACCCGACGTCGTGCTGGGGCACGACCCCTGGAAGCGCTATCGCCTGCACCCCGACCACCGCAACGCCGGCCTGATCGCCTGCGACGCGATCGTCGCCGCCCGTGATCCACACTTCTTCAAAGAGCACGAACACCCCCACCATCGACCCGACTCGCTCTTGCTGTGGGAAGCCGACCAACCCGACCACGTCGAAGACGTGTCGTCAGCGATCGACGCGAAGCTCTCGGCGCTCGCGGCGCACGAGTCGCAGTTCGAATCGACGATGAAAACGACCGAGTCCGACCTCTCGGCATTCGACGACCGGATTCGCGCCCGTCTGGCCGGCCTCGGCGAGCCGCACGGATTCGCTGCCGCAGAGGTCTTCAAGCTCATTCCCGACCTCTAGCGCAAGCGCCTCCGGACGCGACGATGGGGAGCCCTACGGCTCCCCATCGTCGCACCACTCCGGCAGGACGCCGGAAGTTGGCTACTTCCTCTTGGCAGCAGCCTTCTTCTTGGTGGCCTTCTTCTTCGCAGGCGCCTTCTTGGCCGCAGCCTTCTTCTTCGCAGGCGCCTTCTTGGCCGCAGCCTTCTTCTTCGCAGGCGCCTTCTTGGCCGCAGCCTTCTTCTTCGCAGGCGCCTTCTTCGCAGTTGCCTTCTTCTTCGCAGGCGCCTTCTTCGCAGTTGCCTTCTTCTTCGCAGGCGCCTTCTTCGCAGTTGCCTTCTTCTTCGCAGTTGCCTTCTTCTTCGCAGGCGCCTTCTTCGCAGTTGCCTTCTTCTTCGCAGGCGCCTTCTTCGCAGTTGCCTTCTTCTTGGCCGTCGACTTCTTCGCCGCAGCCTTTTTCTTCGCAGGCTTCTTGGTTGCTGCCATCAGGTCACTTCTTCCCTGGGTTGAGTGCGGCCTTCAGCGTGGAGCTGGCCGAGAACTTCATTGCGGTCGACGCGGCGATCTTCACCGGAGCACCCGTCTGCGGGTTGCGGCCGGTACGGGCGCTGCGCTTGGTGGTGCTGAATGTGCCAAAGCCGGCCCACGCCACCTTGTCGCCCTTCTTCGTCTCGGCGACGACGTAGTCGAAGAACGCACCGAGCGTGCGCTCGGCGTCCGCCTTCGAGACACCGGCGGCGTCCGCCACGGATGCGATCATTTCTGCTTTGGTTGCCATCGAGTCCTCTTTCGGTCTCAGTTCGAGTTCGGGTTGTTGCGTCCAACGGCCTCGTCGGACGTGATCGACGTCGGTGCCGATCGCGCTCCATCAGAACGACGATCGAGGGCTACGTTCAAGCACCCATCTCATTGCATTTGCAATGGTTCTCTCGTCTGGCCCTTACCGGTACTGGGTGTCGAATTCGGTCATCGCCCGATTCGGCTCTCGAGCGCCGCGGATCCACCATCGATCGAGCGGGCTGCGCTACAACAGAGCCGTTGGGTATCGAACCGATTCACGCGAATCTGCGACACGTCAGCTGAGGGTATGGTGACCGACCTACTTCCGCCCACTGACCGCCCCACGACTGCGACGCCCGCCGCGGCGAAGCAGTCGACGAGTACCGCCGCCGGGCAACGAACCCGGCTAGTACTCGACACCTCGGTACTGATCTCCGACCCCTCCTGCGTGTCGGCGTTCAGTGACTGCGATGTCGTCATCCCGCTCACGGTGGTCGAAGAACTCGACGGCCTGAAACGTCGACTCGACGACGTCGGCCGTTCGGCGCGTGCGGCACTGCGGTCGCTCGAGGAGTTGCGCGTCCGCCATGGCGGCTCGTTGGCCCACCCGGTGCCGACCGATGCCGGCGGAACGTTGCAGATCGAGATCAACAACATCCGGAAGCACCTGCTGGTGGAACACGGACTCGATCCATCGATCCCCGACAACCGAATCATCGGCGCAGCGATCGGACAGGCCGAACTCGGCCCGACGACCATGGTCTCCAACGACTCAGCGCTGCGAATCAAGGCCGCTCACCTCGGCGTGTCGGCTGCCGAACATCAGCTGGCTCGCCGAGACGACCAGCACTCCGCAGCGGGATGGTCGACACTCGAGGCGCCACACGAGTTGATCGACTGCCTCTACGCCGCGGGCGCAGTCGCCATCGACGCGCTGGCCGAGCACGGCGCCGCACCGGAAACTACGTTCGAACAGAACGAGTTCGCCGTGCTGCGGTGTGGGTCACAGTCGGCGCTGGTGCGCGTCGTCGGCGACGAGTTCGTGTTGCTGTCCTCTGCCGTGCCCGAAGCGTGGGGCCTCCGGCCCCGCAGCAAAGAGCAGCGCTTTGCACTCGAGCTGTTGCTCGACCCGTCGATCTCGGTGCTTGCGCTCGATGGCCGGGCGGGGACGGGCAAGACGATCCTGGCGATTGCGGCCGGCCTCGAGCAGGTCGTCGAGCAGAACCGTTTCGAGCGTCTCGCCGTCTACCGCCCGCTGGTGCCGGTCGGCCGCGCCGACGTGGGATTTCTCCCCGGCGGCCTCGACGAGAAGCTCGACCCGTGGATGGCCGCCATTCACGACGCAGTCGTCGCCCTGACCGATCGCGGCAACATCAACGACGCCCGCGACCTCGTCGACGAGCTCACCGACCGCGGCCAGTTGTCGCTCGAATCGGTGACGTTCTTGCGCGGCCGATCACTCCAGCGACAGATGGTGGTCATCGACGAAGCCCAGAACCTCGAGCCGACCACGTTGCGGACCATCCTGACCCGCGTTGGCGACGGTACAAAAGTCGTGTTCACCGGCGACACCAGCCAGATCGACGCGCCCTACCTGGCCGAGTCGAACAACGCGCTGAGTGTGCTCAGTTCGGCATTCGCTGGCCAACGCTGCTTCGGCCACATCACCCTCACCGCGTGTGAGCGCAGTGATGTCGCCAGCTTGGCCGCAGAGCTCCTCTGAGCAGGGCCTGCGATCACGTCTCGCTCGCGATCAAGCCATCCGTGCATCGTGTGTGACACCGGCGATCTAACGTCGACCGTGTGACGATTCCCCGGCTCGCCGTGCTCGATCTGGAGACCTCCGGTCTCCGGGCGGCGCGCCACCGGATCCTCCAGGCGGCCACGATCACCATCGATGCCGACGGGCACGAACTCGGCGCATGGTCGTCGTACGTGCGGCTGCGGTGGCCACTGCAGCGAGTCGGCCCGCGACGCATCCACGGCATCAGGCGCTCGACACTGCGTGGTGCCCCACGGCTAGGCGATGCGCTCGCGGCGCTCGCCGACGCGCTCGACGGAACGCTCGTCGCCGCACATCATGCAGCGTTCGACGTCGAGTTCGTTCGCGCCGCTGCACTCCACGCCGAACCCGATGTACGCGCCCGACTGCTGGCGGCCACCGAGCGATCCCTCTGCACACTCGAAATGTCGCGCGCCACCGACCCCGACCGCAGACGTTCGCACCGCCTGACCGACGTGTGCCGCTACTACGACATCACGATCGACCGCCCCCACGACGCCCGCTGCGACGCGCGGGCTACGGCTGCGCTCGTCCCGATTCTGCTGGCCGAACTCGGAGTCAAATCGTTCGATCAGCTTGAGCCATTCTTGGTGCCTGCGCCGACGTCGGCGCTCGCTGCAGCTGCACCGTCATAGCGCTCGCGAATCGCCACAGCTAACGCCGCCGCGCCGGCTACCGCGCCCGATGGGCTCACGCACTCGGCGTTGTCGCCGAGCCGAAGCAGCAACCGACTCAACCAACGCTCGCTGCTCATCGGCAGCACCACCTCGAGGCGGCCGTCGCGCAGCACTTCGACCGAGTCGACGGCGTAGTGCTCGCGCACCCATTGGGCTGGCGGACGCAGCCGCAACGTGGCGCGCGGGACGTCGTCGTCGAAGAACGCTGGCCGATCGACCGGAGCAGCCAGCGCCGGACCGCAACCACCGGTGCGCGTCGCATCGTCGATGCGATCAATGCGGAACGTTCGGCGCTCGCCGGAGCGATCGTCGTCGGCAACGACGTACCAATGCCCACCATCGGCAAACACATGACGTGGCACGACGCGGCGAGTTGTCGTCGTGTCGCTCGCCGGCGAGTAGTAGACGATCTCGAATTCGTCGCCATCGGCAACGGCATCGACGAACGTGTCGACCAGCGCCGGGCGATCGAGTTCGAGTACCAGCCCAGCGGTGTCATCCCCTGGCGCGTCATCGACGATGCCGATGTCGTGAAGGGCGTCGCCGATCTTGGCCAACCCGCTGGCCAGCGGTCCCGCGGGATCAGCGCCGGGGAGCTGCATCGCCGCTCGTCCTGCGGTCAACAGGGTGAAGCCCTCTGGCGCGGTTAACCGCAGCGGCCTAGTGAACAGTCGTGGCACTCCGATCACGACGACGCCGTCGTCGATGAACACGTCGACCATCTCGTCGACGAACGGTGGGAGCCCGCACATCGCCACGAGTTCGAGATCGTGTTCGAGCTCGTCCACGGATGCGTCGAACCGTGTGGCGACCTCTTCGAGTGGTACCTCGCCGCGCTCCATCAGCCACGGCAGCATCACCAAAAGCCGCCGCAATCGCGTCTCGGCCTTCGTCGTCATGATGCGGCCTCGCCGCGGGCGATCACCGCATCGAGCTCGGCGACGACCGTCTCGCGCAGGTCGGCGGGGGCCAGCACCTCGGCATGCTGGGCCAACCCGAGTATCCACGAGACGAATGCGTCGCGGTTCGCCGCCGGCACGCTCACGACGACCGCCCCGTCGGGGGACCGTTCGACGACGCGATCATCCCCGACCTCAGCGACCACCCCGCCGGCGCGCGGCCGGTCGATCCGCACCAGGGCGTCGATGTCGTCGTCGGCAACGTGACCGATGAGCTTCGGATCAGACGGGAACGCATCGCGGGGGTCGAAGCTCTCGGGGCGAGCGAAAGCTCCGGGCTCGCTCAGAGTGAGTGCGCCGTCATCGATGCGGTCGACGCGGAACGTGCGCTTGGCCTGGCGATCGTGATCGAACCCGACGACGTACCAGAAGCCACCGCGCAGTAGCAGGCCCCACGGATCGATACGGCGAGCGACACCTCGATAGCCGAACTCGACCGTCGAGCGTTGCGCGATCGCCACACGGAGTTCGGGAAGCTCGGCCCGATCGGGGACGACTGCGCTGACCGCTACCGGCGCGCCGATCGGTGAACCGCCAAGTTTGCGGATCGCCTCGTCTCCAGCGCTTGAGCCGGTGTGCACCGCAGCGACGGCGAGCTGCACGGCGCGCATCTCCTCGGGCGTCAAGTCGAGGTCGGCCAGTTCGTAGGCGGACCGATCGATCCGATACTTCGTCGACCCCGCACCCGGCCCGCCGACCACAGTCGACGTGTCGATTGGTACTCCGATCGATCGCAGTGCCGCCTTGTCACGCTCGAACGCGGCCCGTCGATTGCGCTCACCGGCTGGATATTGACCGTCGAGTTCACCAGCGATCTCGACAAGCGTCAACGGTCGAGGCGTTTCGAGCAACAGCGCCAGCAGGTTGGTCAGCCGCTCGAGACGGTCGACCATCAGGTCTGCCGCTCAAGGACCCGGCGGACCCGGTCGACCACTTCGTCGGCACTCGCACCCGGCGTCAGTACGTCGGCCACACCGGCCCGTTCGAGTTCGGCGACGTCGTCAGGCGGCACGATGCCACCGACCACGACTGGTGCGTCTGAGCCGCGCCCGCGGACAGCGTCGACCACGAGCGGGGCGAGCGTGAGGTGTGCCCCAGACAACATCGACAATCCGATGAGATCGACGTCCTCGTCGACGGCCGCGGCGGCGACGGTTTCTGGAGTCTGGAACAGACCGGTATAGATCACTTCGAAGCCGGCGTCACGCAGGATGCGCGCCACGACCTTGACTCCTCGATCATGCCCGTCGAGACCGACCTTGGCGACGAGCACTCGGGCTGCAGACACGGCGTGAGATTAGTCCCGTCACGGTGGCGTCAACCGCCACCGCGACAGGCCCAGATCACAACTGCAGGCTCTTGACCTGCAGGAACTCGTCGATGCCGTAGGGGCCGTTCTCGCGGCCGTACCCGGACTGCTTATAGCCACCGAACGGCGCAGCAATGTTGAATGCGCCGCCGTTCACGTCGACCATCCCGGTGCGCATTCGGCGGGCCACCGACACCGCACGGTCCTGGTCGCCCGACCACACGCCGCCCGACAATCCGTACAAGCTGTCGTTGGCGATGCGCACGGCGTCGTCTTCGTCCTCGTAGGCGATGATCGACAGCACCGGCCCGAAGATCTCCTCCTGGGCCACCGTCATGTCGTTGGTCACCTCCGCGAGCACAGTGGGCTTGACGAAGTAGCCCGTCTCATTGCCCTCCGGCTTGCCGAGGCCCCCCGCAGCGATGACTGCTCCTTCGTCGATGCCCTTTTGGATGTAGCCCTGAACACGATCCCATTGGGCCTGAGAGATCAACGGGCCGAGGTGCATCCCCTCTTTGGTCGGATCGTCGACCTCGGTTCCCTCCGCAGTCGCCACGGCCACGGCGACCGCCTCGTCGTAGCGGCTACGCGGCACCAGCATCCGGGTGTGTGCGGTGCAGGTCTGCCCCGAGTTGAGGTAGCAGGCGAACACGCCCTTGGGGATCACGTCGGTGAAGTCGGCATCATCGAGCACGATGTTCGCCGACTTACCGCCCAATTCCAGAGCGACCCGCTTGACCGTGCCGGCAGCAGCGGCGGCGACAGCCTTGCCCGCACGCGTCGAGCCGGTGAAGCTGACCATGTCGACATCGGGATGCGCGGCAATCGCCGCGCCGACCTCGGGGCCGGTGCCACTGACGAGGTTGAACACACCCTCTGGCAGGCCGACCTCGTGCACGATCTCGGCGAGGATGAAGGCGTTGAGCGGGGCGACCTCACTCGGCTTCAACACGAACGTGCAGCCAGCGGCCAGCGCGCCCCCGAGCTTGCAGATGATCTGGTGCAGCGGGTAGTTCCACGGGGTGATGGCGCCCACGACACCGACCGGCTCTTTGACCACCAGGCTGTTGCCGATCGTCTCTTCGAACGAGAAGTCGTCGAGCAGGGTGGCGTAGTTCTGCATGTTGCCGGCGGGCAGACCGGCCTGGATCATGTTCGCCCAGGTGATCGGCATCCCCACCTCGCCCGAGATCACTTCGGCGATCTCCGGGCCGCGAGCTTGGAGCGCCTCGTTGAGGCGGACCATGTACTTCTGGCGCTCTTCGACCGGCGTACCGGCCCACGAGTCGAACGCCCGACGGGCCGCCGCGACGGCCTTGTCGACGTCGCTGGCGGCACCTTCGGGGATCGAGCCCATCACCTGTTCGGTGCCGGCGTTGATGACCTCGATCGCGCCGGAGCCGTCGGAGGGCACCCAGGCGCCGTCGATGTAGATGTT
Source organism: Actinomycetota bacterium (assembly GCA_039177505.1). Taxonomy (GTDB): domain Bacteria; phylum Actinomycetota; class Acidimicrobiia; order Acidimicrobiales; family Ilumatobacteraceae; genus JABSQH01. Next base: position 44,851 of record JBCDFR010000012.1, read on the forward strand.
CGAGTAGTCGCGCATTACTTCAGTCTGGTCGACCCACGACCCCGACCTTCAGTCGGAGCACACCGACCCACACCCCACCCCAAAAACCGGGGATTCCGTGCGGTTTTCGCACGTCCCCGCGAACAGAACGGTGCCGCCCTCCTATCCGAGCTTGACGAAGAGCCGTTCGAGCTCGTCGACATCGATGCCGCCGTCGGGCTGCGTGGCGCAATGCCGCATACCGCCTGCGATCAGCCGATAACTGACGCGATCGAGCGCCGACTTGCACGCCGACAGCTGCGTGATCACCGCTTGGCAGTCTGCACCTTCATCGATCATCCTCTGCACCCCCCGGATTTGTCCCTCCAACCGTCGGAGCCGGTTGGTTACGTCGGCGCTTACCTCGTCAGGGAATTGCATACCCCCTATCGTATCGCGACGCCCGCAGTTGTTCTGTTTGCCAGGACGTGCGAAAACCGCACGGAATCCCCGGTTTTTCTGTTAGCGGTGGGTGCGGTACCAGGCGATGAGGGCGTTGGTGGCGGCGTCGTGGCGGTCGGGAGCGGGCTCACCGGTCAGCTCAGGTGTGATGTTGTTGGCCAACTCCTTGCCGAGCTCGACACCCCACTGGTCGTAGCTGTCGATCCCCCAGATGGTGCCCTGGACGTTGACGATGTGCTCGTACAGCGCGATCAGCTGTCCGAGTGTCGACGGCGTCAGCTCGTCGGCCAAGATCACCGCACTCGGTCGGTTGCCTTCGAAGTTGCGGTACGGCTCGTCGGTGTTGTCGCGTCCGAATGCCAGCGCTTCGGACTGGGCGATCAGATTGGCCACCAGCAGGTCGTGATGGTGCCGGTACCGATGGTGCGGGTTGGCAAACCCGATGAAGTCGCAGGGCACGATGCGCGTGCCCTGGTGGATCAATTGATAGAAGGCGTGCTGACCGTTCGTCCCCGGCTCGCCCCATACGATCGGCCCCGAGTCGGTGGCGAGGCGAGTGCCGTCGAGACGCACCGACTTGCCGTTCGACTCCATCTCCAGCTGTTGCAGGTACGCCGGAAAACGAGCCAGCTCCTCGGCATAGGGCAACACGGCCTTCGTCCACCAGCCCAGCACGTTGCCGTACCACACGCCGATCAACCCGAGCACCGCCGGTGCGTTCGCTTCTAGCGGCGCCTCGGTGAAGTGTTCGTCGATCTTGCGGAACCCAGCGAGGAATTCGCGGAAGTGCTCCGGCCCGATCGCCACCATCAGCGAGAGTCCGATCGCGGAGTCGACCGAGTACCGCCCCCCGACCCAGTCCCAGAACCCGAACATGTTGGCGGTGTCGATGCCGAAGTCGGCCACCCGCTCGGCGTTGGTCGACACCGCGACGAAGTGGTCGGCGACGGCATCCTCGCCGAGCCCGGCGACGAGCCAATCGCGGGCCGTGCGGGCGTTGGTCAACGTCTCGACGGTGCCGAACGTCTTGGAGGCGACGATGAACATCGTCTCGGCGGGCTCACTACCTGCCAGCACGTCGGCGATGTCCTGACCGTCGACGTTCGACACGAACGAGCTACGAATCCGCGGGTGGGCGAACGCCTGCAGCGCCTTGGTGGCCATCGCAGGGCCGAGGTCGGACCCGCCGATGCCGATGTTGACCACGTGCGTAATCCGCTCATCGGCACGGACGCGCTCGGCGAATGCCGACATCTTGTCGAGGGTCGCGTGCACGTCGGGAACGACGTCGTGACCGTCGACGTACATCGACACCCCCGACGGAGCACGGAGTGCGACGTGCATCACGGCGCGATCTTCGGTGACGTTGATGTGCTCGCCGGCGAACATCGCATCGCGTCGCCGTTCGACACCGGCCGATCGGGCGACGTCGAACAGACCCGCCAAGATCGTGTCGTCGACACGATGCTTCGAATAGTCGACGCGCAGGTCACCAGCCTGGATCACGTAGCGGTCGGCGCGGCTCGGATCGTCGGTGAGCAACTGGCGTAGCGGCGGTGGTTCTGGGAGCAAGCGCAGCGACGCAAACAAGGCGTCTGGATCGGGCGCTGGAGCGGAGGTGTCAGCCATCGCAGCGGAAACTACTTCGCCGGCGCGAGTGATGCGGCCGCCGCCGCGTCCGCCGCTGCGGCGCTGTCGAGAAACGCCGTGGTCGCGCCGCGACGTACGGTGTTGATCGGCAGGGCGGGGTCGCGCAACAACCACCGCTCGACGACCGCCGACTTGCCGGTTCCAGCGGCGAGCACCAAGCGAGCGCGGGCCGCATTGACCACCGGCGGGGTGAGCGTCATTCGGCGACGACCGTGGAACTCGCCGACCAGATCAACGGGCCGAGTGCTGTGCAGTACATCGGCGTCGCCGGGCGGCCATGAGGCGGTGTGTCCGTCGTCGCCGAGACCGAGGTGGATCACGTCGAAGCGTTCGGGCAACGAGGCGGCATATCGTCGTGCAGCGGCTCGTAGATCCTTCGCCGTCACGGGCATCAGACGCACCGTCCCAGGGAACCCGTCGAGCTGGTCGGCGTTGCGATCAGAGTCGTGATCAGGGGCGATCCGTTCGTCGACCTGCCAGGTGGTGACGTGCTTCCACGGCAGATCGGTGGCGGCCAATGCATCGAGCATCGGTTGCGGCGTACTTCCACCGCTCACCGCCAGCGACGCACTCCCCCGGCGACGAACGCCGTTGACCAGCTTGCGAGCGATGAACGTCGCGGCGTCGCCAGCCGGATCGTCGCTGACAAGAATGTCCATGCCGGCAACCTAGATCAGCGTCGCCACGCTGGGTGGAGATCGTCTCGCCGCGTATGCACGCGGCGAGATGGCGGTCTAGCGTTTCGTCGTGGGTGAGATCGTCCTCGACGGCGTCACCAAGACGTTTCCGGACACGGTGCCGGCGCTCGACCATGTGGCGTTGTGCATCGGCGACGGCGAGTTCTTCGGTCTCGTCGGACCCTCCGGCTGCGGAAAGAGCACGGTGCTGCGGCTGATCGCGGGCCTCGAGACGCCGACCGCAGGCCGGATTCTGATCGGCGAGCGCGACGTGACCGACTGGCCCGAACGCGACCGGCACGTCGGCATGGTCACCCAGCAGAACCAGCTGCTGCACCACCTCTCGGCGGCTCGCAATGTGTCGTTCCCGCTCGAGGTGCGCGATCCGAACGGTGAGATCGGACGAGTCCTCGATCGCGTTCGGGACGAAGCCGCCATGCTCGGCATCGAACATCTCCTCGACCGCTCGCCATCGAAGTTGTCGGAGGGCGAACGCCGTTTGGTGCAACTGGCTCGGGCGGTCGTCAGTTCACCGTCGACGCTGCTGCTCGACGAGCCGCTGGCCAACCTCGAGGACCAGGTGCGAATGCGATTGCGCAATGACATGGTGACGGTGCAACGCAACCGCTCGTTGACCACCGTCATGGCCACGGCGAGCCAACAGGACGCGATGGCGATGTGCGACCGGATCGCCGTATTGTTCGACGGCATCGTCCATCAAGTCGGCGACCCATACGACGTCTACGACCGCCCGGCGACGACCAGCGTCGCTGCGTTCTTCGGCGAACCGGCGATGAACCTGCTGCCGGCGACAGTGCAGCCAGACGGCGCGCTCGACGTGCTAGGAATGACGTTGCGTACGGCACGGCAGGTACCCGACGCCGGCGCCGACGTGATCGTGGGTGTGCGACCCGACGAGGTGATCCTCGGCGGCGCGCTCGACAACACCATCGAGGTCGGTGTGGTGAGCACCGAACCGCTCGGCCACGTCACCCACGTGCACGGTGAGACTCGTCGCGGCAGCCGCTTCAACTGTGTGATGCGGGGCGCGCCGCCACCGCTCGGGACGACCCTCGACGTCGGCCTGCCCGGACACCGTGTCCACCTGTTCGAGGCGATTTCCGGCGACGCGCTCTCGCACCCCGCGTAGCTGCCGACGGCTCGGCGCCGACCGCGCGTGTACAGCTAGATCGTGGGGGTCTCCACGTGCCGCCCGAACACGTCGCCAAGCGCGCCCATCATCTCGCCGAGCGTGACGTAGGCGTTCGAGGCCGCGATCAGCGCGGGCATCAGGTTGATGTCGGGATCGGCGGCCTCAGTTCGGATACGTGCCAGTGCTGTAGCGACGGCATCGCTGTCGCGGTCTTGGCGAACCTGCTCCAACCGCTTGCGTTGACGTTGCTCGTCGTCATTGGTGATGCGCAGGATCGACAGGTCATCGTCATCGTTGCCCTCGGTGTGTGCGTTCACCCCGACCACGACCCGTTGGCCGGCGTTGAACCGTCGTTCGAGTTCGTAGGCCGACTCGGCGATGTGCCCTTGGAACCAGTTTTCTTCGATGCCGCGGATCACACCGTCGAGCATCGAGCCGTCGCCCATCTCGTCGAGTTCGGCGAACAGCGCCACGGCGCGCTCGGCGACCTCATCGGTCAGCGCCTCGACGAAGTGTGAGCCACCCAGCGGGTCGGCCACGTGGACCACATTGGTCTCGTTGGCGATCACCTGCTGCGTACGCAGCGCGATCCGCGCCGCCTTCTCGGTCGGCAGCGCCAACGCCTCGTCCATCGAGTTGGTGTGCAACGACTGGGTCCCGCCCAGCACGCCCGCCAACGCTTCGATCGCGGTGCGCACGATGTTCACCTCTGGCTGCTGCGCTGTCAGCGACACTCCCGCGGTCTGAGTGTGGAAACGCAACTGCATCGACCGTTCGGACTCAGCGCCGTAGCGCTCGCGCATCCACCGCGCCCAGATTCGCCGCGCGGCGCGGTACTTGGCGATTTCTTCGAAGAAGTCGATGTGCGCGTTGAAGAAAAATGACAGACGCGGTGCGAACGCGTCGACCGGGAGTCCCGCTTGCATGGCCAGCTCGACGTAGGCAAACCCGTTGGCCAGCGTGAATGCCAGCTCCTCGGCGGCGGTCGAGCCGGCCTCACGGATGTGGTAGCCGGAGATCGAGATCGTGTGCCACCGCGGCATCTCGGCGGTGGCGAAGGCGATCGTGTCGCGCACGAGCCGCATCGACGGGCGCGGCGGGAACACGAACTCCTTTTGTGCCTGGTACTCCTTCAAGATGTCGTTCTGCAGCGTGCCCCCGAGCTGCGACCTGTCGACGCCCGCGGCCTCGGCCTGCGCAACGAACATGGCCATGATCGGGGCGGCGGGGCTGTTGATCGTCATCGACGTGGTGATCTCGCCGAGATCGATGCCGGAGTACAGATCCTCCATGTCGGCCAGCGTGTCGACAGCGACGCCGCAGCGACCGACCTCTCCCAGCGCCATGGCATCGTCGGAGTCGATCCCGAGCAACGTCGGCATGTCGAACGCCGTCGACAGTCCATCGCCGCCAGCGCGGATGATCTCCTTGAAGCGCCAGTTGGTGTCGTCGGCGGTCCCGAAGCCGGCAAACATGCGCATCGTCCACAACTTCGAGCGGTACATCGACGCATACGGACCACGGGTATACGGATACTGACCGGGATACTCGCCGTCGTCGGGGCCGTAGGCCGTGTCGAGGGGGATCCCCGACATCGTCTCGAACACGGCGTCGCGCGTCGACGCATCGGCCACCGCCCGCTCCCATCGCTGTCGGTTGCTCTCCACGATCTTGCCTCCGATACGTCTTCGGCGAAGTGCGCCCTCCTCCGTAGCCTACGAATCGATGCACGGGGAGGCGAACGGAAAGGACCAGCGAGTCGCCCGCGGCGTCGAGTACGCCGTCGCCGCCTATCTGCTGTGGGGCTTTCTCACGGTGTACTGGAAGCAACTCGATGGCTTCGATGCAGTCGAGTTGATCGCCTGGCGAATGGTGTGTGCATCGGTGGTGATGGCCGCGGTGGTCACCGTCCACGGTTCGTGGTCGACGATGCGCGCCGCGTTCTCGTCACGGTCGACCCTGGTGCGTCTCGCGGCAGCAGCGGTTCTGCTGACGCTCAACTGGGGCAGCTACGTGTGGGCCGTGGTCAACGACCGCGTGATCGAGACCGCGCTGGGCTACTTCCTCGCGCCGCTCGGCACGATGGCCATCGGGGTCCTCGCGTTCGGCGAGACGCCAACGCGTGCGCAAAGAGCGGCATTCGTGTTGGCGTCGATCGCGGTGGTGGTGCTGACCGTGTCGTACGGGCGACCGCCGTGGGTCGCAGCGATCATCGCGATCACGTGGAGCGCGTACGGCGCGGCCAAACGCACGACCTCGCTCGGGCCGGTGGAGAGCCTCGCCGGCGAGACGTTCGTCGTCCTCGTGCCGGCCACGGTCGGGATCATCGCGCTGTCCTCCAGCGCGACGAGCGTCGTGGCAACCGCGACGGCGACGGAGTGGCTGTTCGTTCTCGGCACGGGCGTGGTCACGGCGGTGCCGCTCATGTTGTTCGCTCGTGCCGCGCAGACCGTGCCGTTCACGCTGCTCGGGCCGCTCAATCTTCTGGTGCCGGTGATCAACTTCGGTCTGGGATGGTGGTGGTACGGCGAGTCGATGCCCACCGATCGAGTTATGGGGTTCGCCTTTGTCTGGGCGGCGCTGTTCGTCGTGACATGGGACCAGCTGTCGGCGCGTCGTCGAGTGGCCCCGGCCGGCGCCACAGCCAGAGGTACCGTCGGCGTGTGAACCACCGCGCCGTCGGCCTCCCGCTCGCACTCGTCGCCAGCGCCGCGCTCCTCGCTGGCTGCTTCACCTCGACCGCAGACTTCCAGAACGACGCCGAGAGCTTCATCGAGAACGACCAGGGGCTGTCCACAGAGTTGGGCGGGATCGACTTCGTCTCCGCGACGTGCGAGGAACCCCCGAACCGAGATCCCGACACGACCTTCGAGTGCACGGGCACGACGTCAACCGATGAGGTGTGGGGATTCGAGATCGTCATCCTCGACAGAAACGAATACACGGTGAGCATCAGCTGCTTCGGGGACGTCTCGGACGATTGCGGCTCCGCGCTGGCCACCGAACCCTGAGCTCGTCTGGCGCGGAGTTGACGGGGATCTCACGCGCCGCTGACGGTGACCTGCAAGAGTGACGAGGTCCAACACTAGGGAGGAACCATGAAAACGAAGTTCTTGGCGATCGCGGCCGCAAGTGCACTGGTGCTGGCCGCGTGCGGCGACGATGACGACAGCGGCAGCAGCGCCGACCTGTCGGGTAACCAGCAGACAGCGGCCGACGCAGCGATCGATGCTGCCGCACAGGGCAACGTCGAACTCGATCGAAGCTGCGTCGAGGAGATCGCCGGACAGCTGTCCGACGACGATGCTGCCGCGATCGCCGCTTCCGGCGGCGGCGACGCCGAGCTCAGCGAGGAAGGCGCCACCCTGAGCATCGAGCTGCTGAACTGTGCCAACGCCGACGCCATCGCCGATACCTTCATCGAAGGGCTCGAGGAGTCGGGCACTCCCTTCGACGAGGACTGCGTGCGCGAAGGCCTGGAGGCCTTCGATGTCTCCGAGATCGCGGCTGCCGGCCAAACCGGCGACATCCCCGACGATCTGGTCACCGGCCTGATCGACTGCTTCGAACTCGGCGGCTGACACCTCGATCGGCAACGGCGCCTCGGCGCCGCGGGCGGCATGAACGCTTCCCACACGCGAGCGGGCCCGCTCACCTCACGAGGTGAGCGGGCCCGGATCGTTTTTGCGTCGTGCCGGTGCCTACCGACACGACGTTGGATCAGCTGCCGGAGTAGATCCCGAGCGAACCTTCCAGGTTGATGATGTCGCCCTCCTCGACGAACGTCTGATCGGCTTCGCTCCACACGAGGATCTGTGCTCCCTCACCGATGTAACCGTCTTCGCCGTTCATGCGATAGGTCAGCCCGTCACGCAACAGGTTGCTGACGTGATTGATGTTGCGAGCAGCGTTGATGATCGTCTCCCGGGTGAGCTCACCAGCGTCGGCGGCTTGCTGGATGGCGTACACCGTCAGCTCCATCGACTCCCAACCAGCCACGGCGATGCCACCCGGGTCAGCGTCGGAACCCGTTGCGGCGAACGCCTCGAGGTAGGCGATGGCGCCCGGATCGTTGGCCGCGGTGTCGGGGTTGTTGACGTCTTTCAGGTTGTTCGACGTGAAGACGCCGTCGGCGCCGCCATTGTCGACCGGCCCGTAGAAGATCGGGTTGGCGCAGGTGGCGGTCTGGTACACGGCCGGATCGAACTCGGGGTTCGCCGCCTTGGCGTTGCCGAGCTCGAGCATGAAGGCCGTGCACTGGCCACCCAGCGGAATCGCCAAGATGGCGTCGGGGTTGGCCTCGACGAGGTTGGTCATCTGACCGCTCGGCGAACCCGAGTCGGTTGGGTCGATGACTTCCTCGGCGACGATGTCGAGCCCGAGTTCGTCGGCTGCGACGTTGAAGGCGTTGACGTAGCTCTGACCGAACTCGTTGTTCACGTAGAACAGCCCGACCGTCGAACCCTCGCCGAGGTTGTCGACGATCCAGTTTGCCCAGACGGCCGACTCGATGTCGTAGGCCACCAGCAGACCGGTGGTCCAGGGGAACTCGTCGACTGCGCCCCAGTTGGGGGCACCGGTCGACGCCCACAACTGCGGGACGCACTGAGCGTTGAGGTCGGCCTGAATGGCCAGGTTGTTAGGCGTACCGATCACACCGCCGAGCACGGCGACCTCGTCGTCGAAGACGAGTTCGTCAGAGTTGGCCTTCGTGAGGTCGGCGGTGTACTGGTCGTCCTTGACGATCAGTTCGAGCTCCTGACCGTTCACACCACCGAACTCGGAGTTGTAGTAGTCGATGTACGCCTGCTGGCCGGAGCCGAAGGGCGCGAACAACACCGCCGGCCCGCCCGACAGCGGGATCGACGTGCCGATCTTGATGGTGCCGTCGATCGTTGCTGTCGCCGCGTCGGGGTCCTCACACACCGACGTGTCGACGGCGAACGACGCAGCTTCGGCGACCGCTTCCTCGTCGTCGGCGGAGCCGTCGTCTTCGGACATGTCGTCATCTTCGGACATGTCGTCGGCTTCGCTGGTCTCGGTCGTCTCCTCGTCCGACATCTCGTCGGCTTCGCTGGTCTCGGTCGTCTCTTCCGCAGCGGTCGTCTCCGACACTTCGGTCGTGTCGCTCGAGCCTCCGTCGTCGTCGCCACAGGCGGCGATGACGAGGGCGCTCGCCGCGGCGAGGGCAAAGAGCTTCTTGCTTCTGCGCATGTTTGAGGTTCCCCCTTGATAGTTGCGCTGTATTCGATTGAACACGCTCAGCTGTCCGACGCGGGTGCGTCGGAATCGGCAGCCTCAGCGGCTGCCCCGCTCACCGTAGCGTCGGCGACACCATCGGTCACAGCTCCATCCGCAGACACGTCGCCGCTCGCCATCGGCTCACCGGCCGTTGCGGCAGGAACCGAGATCTTCGGAATGACGACTGCCAGTCGGGCCCGCCAGGTCTTGAGCGTGCCGACGGCGCCCAGCGGGACGAAGCGGGCAAACAGGATCAGCATCACACCAAAGACGACACCGCCGAGCCCGTCGAGTTGAGTCGAGCCGTCGATCAGCCAGCCGAGCAGCCAGCTGTCGGCAGGGGCCTCGCCGACAGATCGGGCGTAGTCGTTGACGAAGACGTAGAACAACGCACCGATGAGGGGGCCCCAGTTCTGCGCCGCTCCACCGACGATGAGTGCGACGAGCAGCGTCACCGAGCCGAACAGACCGAAGATCGGGATGTCGGCTTCGACCAGCCCGAGCTTGAGTCCGAACAGCGACCCGGCGACCCCAGCGATGGCGGCCGAGATTCCGAACACGACGGTCTTGGTCTTGGCCAGGTTGACGCCCATCACCGCGGCTGCCGTCTCGTTGTCGCGAGTAGCGATCATCGATCGACCGATGCGGCTGCGAAGTAGTCCCGCCGAGAGGATCGACGCGACGATCAGAATCACGAGCGCCAGCCAGAAGAACCAGGTGACGAGATCGGCACGCCCCTCGAGGCCCGTCCAACTCGGCGGGAGGTAGTTCAGGTTCTTCAACCCGGTCGCGCCGCCCGTGACGCCGGCGAACTCCTCGTACTTGAAGAACGCCCGCACCGCCTCGGTGAACACCAAGGTGACCAACGCGAGATAGATGCCTTTCAGCCGCAGCGCTGGGATACCGACGACCACACCGACGACGAAGCAAACGAGGGCGGCGGCAATCAACGTCCAGCCAGGCGTCCACACGTTCGACTCGAGGAACGGGGTCCAGATTTTTCCGCTGACCAGCATCGCCGAAACGAACGCACCGATCGCGAAGAACCCGGCGTGTCCTAGCGACAGCTGGCCGGTGTACCCGGTGATCAGGTTCAGGCCGGTGACGGCGATGGCGATGATCAGCGCATCGGTCAGCAGGCCCAGACCCGAGCGGGTCCACTCGGTCACCGCTCGATAGAGGAACAGCCCGAACGCACCGAACAACAACACACGTCCGAGCCAATGCAGCCACGAACCCTTGTCGACTCTGATCGGCAAGTCCATCACACGCGCTCCACACGTTCGGTGCCGAACAATCCGGCCGGCCGCAACAGCAGCACCGCCAGCAGGATCACGAGCATCACCGGGAACAACATGTCGGCGCCGAGGAAATCGACGTAACCGACGATGACCGCTTCGGTGACGCCGATCAACAACCCGCCGACCACGGCGCCGAGCGGCGAGTCGAGACCACCGAGCACCGCGGCCACCGAAGCCAGCAGGAACGGACTGAGCATCAGCGTGCCGGTGAGTCCCGCCGATGGTGCCAGCATCGCTGCGGCGAGCACGCCGATCGCTCCGGCCAAGCCCCAGCCGAGCAGCAAGATGCCGCCGACACGGATCCCGACGAGGTTCGACGACTCCTGATTGTTAGCGACAGCGCGCATGGCGAGGCCGACCTTGGTCTTGTTGAACAGCAGCCACAGAAGAAACACGACCACGGCGAGCATCGCCAGGATGCCCAAGCGAGCGATGCGCAGCGGGGCGCCGAATACCGTGACGAAGTCATCGGCGTCGTCGGGGAACACGCTCGGCAGACCGCGGGCGTCGACGCCCCAGATCATCGCCGTCAATTGATTGACGGCCAAGAAGACGCCGATCAAGGCCACGATCACCGCCCCCGGGTTGCGTACCTCGATCGGACGCACAACAACTCGCTCGACGCCGGCGGAGATCACGAATCCGACCACCATGGCGACACCGATCGAGATCCACACGGGCCATCCACTGAGCGTCAGGGTCGACACGACGAACGCGCCGAAGGTGCCGATCTCGCCCTGGGCGAAGTTGAGCTGTCCGGTCGACCGGAAGATGACGACCAGCGCGAGCGCAAGGAGCGAGTAGATGGCCCCGTCGGCTAGGCCGTTGACCATCCGTTCGATGAACAGCGACATCAGCTGACCACCCCGAGGTAGGCCTCTTTGATCGTGTCGTCGGCGAGCAACTCGTCACCGGTGCCGGTGGCGACGATGTCGCCCGTCTCGAGCACGTACGCACGGTCGGCGAGCTCGAGCGAGAGTCCGGCGTTCTGCTCGACGATCAAGAGAGACATTCCCAGTTCGTCGCGGAGGTCTCCGAGCACGCGAAACAGCTCCTGCGTGATGATCGGTGCAAGGCCAAGGCTCGGCTCGTCGCACAACAACAGCTTGGGCCGGTTCATCATCGCCCGGGCGATGGCCAACATTTGTTGCTCACCGCCCGACAACGACCCCGCCTTCTGATCCTTGCGCTCGGCCAGGCGCGGAAACACCCCGTACCACCGATCGAGGTCGTCGCCGACCGCTTCACCCTTCAGCGTGTACGCCCCTGCGAGCAGGTTGTCCTCGACTGACAGGTCGGTGAACGTGCCGCGACCCTGCGGCACTTGCGACACGCCAGCGCGCAGCACGGCGTCGGGCTTCATGCCGCCGATCGAGCGGCCACCGAACGTGACCGTCCCACTGCGCGAGATCATGCCCGACAGCGCCCGCATCGTGGTCGTCTTGCCGGCACCGTTGGCGCCGAGAATCACCACGATCTCGCCATCGGCAACCGAGAAGTCGAGGCCATGGAGCACCTCGATCGGTCCGTATCCGGCGGTGAGACCGGTGACGTCGAGGAGTGCATCACTCATGCCGATGTCCCCAGATACGCCTCGATCACCTTCGGATCGCTCTGTACTTCGGCGGGCAGCCCCTCGGAGATCTTCCGGCCGAACTCCATCGCAACGACACGATCGGAGATACCCATCACCATCCCCATGTGATGCTCGACCAACAGCACGGTCAGGCCGTACTGGTCGCGGATCTGCTTGATCGTCTGGCCGAGTTCGTCGACCTCTCGGTGGGTCAGACCTGACGCCGGTTCGTCGAGCAACAGCAGCTTGGGGTGCGAGGCCAGCGCTCGTGCGAGTTCGAGCCGCTTGAGGGTGCCGAACGGCAGCCCGGCGGCCGGGCGAAAGGCGAGTTCGGCGAGACCCAACGAGTAGAGGATCCCGAACGCATCTTCGGCGAGCGCCTTTTCTTCCTTGCTGGCACCGATGCGCAGCATTGCCTGCGGGTATCCGACCTTGCCGAGGTGATGCGCGCCGGTCATCGTGTTCTGCAGCAGCGTCATCGTCGGGAACAGCGCGAGGTTCTGGAACGTCCTGGCGATGCCTTTGCCGGCGATGCCGTGGGCGGGAACGTCCAACAGGTTCTCCCCGTCGAAGGTCAACAATCCGCCGGTCGGGTCGTAGATACGGCTGACGACGTTGAACATCGTCGTCTTGCCGGCGCCGTTCGGTCCGATCAGTCCGAGGATCTCACCCTCTTCGATCTCGAACGACAACCCGTCGAGGGCGACGATTCCGCCGAAGGTGACCGTGATGTCCTGCACCTCCAGTAATGCCACGCGCGAACTCCCCATTGTTGATCCACTGATTAACGCCCACCGTGGCGGCGGCGAGGCGTGCGGTCGATGACCGTAGCAGTGTGAGCACGATGGGCCCGTAATTCATCCGCTCGCGCGGCCACCGCGACCTCGACGACCAATAGGCTCGCCACGGTGCGCCCCCGAGCACTGATCGCCCCCGTCGTGCTTGCGCTGCTCGCAGGAGCGTGTTCGGTCGCCAGTTCGGTCGCTACCGAGCGGGCTGACCAGGTCGGCGCAAGCCCGCCGATCGACCAATCCGCCGGTCAGCCCGATCAGTCGGCGCCGCCGGCGTCGAGTGCGCCGGTCGACGAACCGACCACGCCTGCTGACGAGCCGACGAGCGCACCGACGACCGATGTCTTGGAGCCAAACGCGACGGCCCCGCCGACGACCGAGGCGCCCTCCGATCCGCCAACGACGGGCCCACCGACGGCGTCGGTACCCCAGCTCGAGACCGACCCCACCCTGATCGACTTCGGAGAGGGCACCCCGCCGCTTGCCTGGGACGACTTCTTGCTCGCCGTGATGACCGATCTCGAAGCGTGGTGGTCGGTGGAGTACCCAGCGATCTACGGCGATCCACACCGCTCACTCGAAGGTGGTGTGTTCGCTGCGCACCCCCAGCGCATCGACCCGATTCCTGGCTGCGGCGAACCCGAAACGAGCTACGACGACGTGCAACAGTTCGTTGCGTTCTATTGCGGGGCAGGCGACTTCGTCGTCTACGACAGCGGTCCCGCCAGCTTGCTCACCGAGCTCGCGGACGAGTTCGGGCCGAGCACCATCGGCATCGTGTTGGCGCACGAGTACGGCCATGCGATTCAGCTTCGATCTGGGGCGCTGAACCGGCCGTTGGCCACGATCCGGACCGAACAGCAGGCCGACTGCTTCGCCGGCGCCTGGTCCGCCCGAGCGTTCCGAGGAGAGGCGACCACGCTCGCGTTCAGCGATGCCGACGTGCGCGCCGGGCTGGTCGCAATGACCCGCGTCGCCGATCCGGTCGGCCTCGACCAGCTGTCGAATGGGGGTCATGGCTCGGCGTTCGATCGCGTCGGTGCCTTCCAGGTCGGGTTCCTCGAGGGACCCGCCCGCTGTGCGGAGATCCTCGACGCGCCGCTGCCGCTCGTGCCGAACGAGTTCCGCTCGTTCGACGACCTCGAGACCGGCGGCAACGCCCCGCTCGGATTCGAAGACGGGGAGTTGCTCTCGTTCCTTCCCCAGGACCTCAACCTCTACTGGGACGTAGAGCTCGATGAGCAGATCTTCGGTTTCAACGGCTTGACCCTCGAGGCTGCGTCGGTCGAAGACGAGATCGACTGTCTGGCGCCGAGTGGCGACTTCGGTCGCGGCGCGGTGCTGTGCCGCCAAACGTCGACCGTGTGGCTCAATCTTCCACTCGCGGAGCAGCGCTTTGCCCAGCTCGGCGACTTCGCCGTCGGGTACGTGCTCGGCGTTGCCTGGGCTGAGGCGGTGCAGCAGGCGCTCGGCAGCGAGCTCACCGGCGAGACCCGCGAACTCGCCAACGACTGTCTGGCGGGCGCGTGGGTGCAGACGGTGATCCCCTCCGACGACGGGGGCTTGCCCCAGCCGCGCGTCGAGGAGCGGGTCGCATCGGTGTCGCCCGGCGATCTCGACGAGGCGATCCAGACCGTGCTCTTGATCGGCGACCTCGGCGAGGACGAGAACGTGATCGGCAGTGCCTTCGAGAAGATCGATTCGTTCCGCTCGGGCGTGCTCGACGGCCTCGACACCTGCCTCGCCCGCCTGTAGGCGTGACATCGTCTCTGAGACGACGCGTTACAGGTCGGCCACGATCTGCTGCACGATTGCGGCGAGCTTGCAGGTACCGACAGTCCGAGCAGACTTGCCAAGTCCGCACCCGACAGATCTCGCATCCCGGCGGTGGCGATGAGTCGCCCGTCGAGACGCCGAGAGTTAGTCCCACCGCTACGAGCTATCGCTCGATCGATGCGCTCCTGCACTGCATCGTGTGGGGTCGACTCGTTCTGCCTGGGGCCGCTCGACGTGGGCCCGGTGGCTCCCGGGGTCGAGCCGGCGATGCACCTCCGTCGTCGCGAGCCACGCAGGCGCGCGTCGACGACGGACATACACGCCGTCGCTCGACCAGCGATACGCGCCAAGCGCCGCGATCGGCACCAGGTCGATCCGATTGCGGTGGATGTCGCACGTGGCCCGCACCAAGTGATCGTCGTCGTCGAAAGCAGTACGCGTGTAGCTCGAAGAGCCCGTCGCCAGCTCGGCTCTGTGCCGGTGTCGCCGCCACCTCGTACATCGTCTCTGAGACGAAGCGTTACAGCAGGCGGGCGAGCTCGACGGGTCGGTCGCCTTGAACGCTGTGGCCGGCACCCTCGACCACGTGCACGGTGATCTCGGGTTGACGGCGACGGGCCTCGGCCACGTCATCGTCGTCGACCACCGGTGAGGTGGCGCCGCGGACCAACGTCAGCGGACAGCTGACCGACTCGAAGTGCGTCCACATGTCGGGAACGTCGACTGCGCGGGGGGTGGCGTCGGCCTCCCCGACCGGTCGGCGACCACCCCGGTCGTAGCGCCACTGCCACGAGCCGTCGTCCAGTTGGTGGGCGTTGTGCAAGATCCCGCGGCGCAAGGAGGACTCCGAACGCGTTGGGTTGTGCTCGATCGTGCGCGCCAGCAGATCGTCGAAACGCTGGAACGACTGCGGACCGTTGACGAAGTCCGTGATGGCCTTTGTCTTTTCACCGTTCACGCTGGGAGTGATGTCGACCATCACGAGCGAACGCACGAGGTTGGGGTGGCGAACTGCGAGCTCCATCGCCGTGAGACCACCGAGTGACATCCCGACCACCTGCGAGGCCTGCGGGGCGAACGCCATGACCATCTCGGCGACGTCGTCGGCCATGTTCATCGGGTTGTAGCCGGCGTCGTCACGCCACGACGAGTGACCGTGCCCCGGGAGATCGACCGCCAACGCCGGCGTATCGAGGGCGAGAATCACCGTGTCCCAGGTGTGCGCGTTCTGGGCGCCGCCGTGCAGGAATACCCGCTCGACCGGGCCACTCCCCCAGCGCAGGGCGCTGACGTGGCGATCGGTCCAGGGAATCGATGTGTCGAGCCGCTCGACCGGCGGCAAATGGTGCGGGTCGACGTCGAGATCGAACTCGGCGATGTTCTCGGCGAAGAGTCCGAACTCGTCGTACTCGACCGGTGCCTCGCCGCCGGCGCTCACCCGTCGACGGGCTCGCCACCGGCGTCCGCGGTCAGACCTTGCACCCCGCCCGAGCCGTCGTTCCCGCCTGTGCCTCCGTCACCAGCGGCCGCATCCGTCGTCGGCGCAGCCGTGGTGGTCGTCTGCTCGACAACGGTCGTGGTGGTGGTGGTCGGCGCCGTCGTCGTCGTGGTGGTGGTCGGCGGGGCGACGGTGGTGTCCGGCACGTCTTCGGTGGTGGTCGTCTCGGGAATCGTGGTTGTCGATGTCGTCGTGGTCGAGTACTCGGGATCTTGCCAGTTGAATCGCGGCGGCTGCGGCCCGTAGAACTCGGGCTCGTTCTCGCCGTCCCACACGAACACCTGGTCGCCGAACCCCATCAGACCGTGCATGTCGGGCGAAATCGACAACGGCACCCGGATGCAGCCGTGGGAGGCCCGGTAGGTCGGGACGTTGAGCGCCCCGTGAATGGCGATGCCGTAGTTGAAGTACACCGGATCCCACATGCCGCCGAGCGCACTTTGGCGGATGCCTTCGACCTTGCGGTTGACGTTGTACACGCCGCCCGGCGTGACCGACACGCCGCACTCGCCGCGCACGAGCGGCTCCTCACCGTCCTCGTTGCCGTACTCACCCGGGCTGATCGTGACTTCTTCGCACCATTCCTCGTTGTCGCCGCTCGAGATGTGGCTGATCATCACCGGGACGTCGTCGTGGAAGATCGCCAGCACCTGCTCTTCGAGGTACACCTCGGTGTGGTTCGGGGTGGAATCGGGTCGTCGCGGCTTGATGACGAACGGTTCCTGCATTTCATCCCACATCTCGGGCGTGACCTGGCCCGATGGAGACGTCGCGTCGGCACCCATGATCAGCTTCTCGTAGGCCCACACAGCCGCACGGGTCTGTTCACCGAAGATGCCATCGGCGGGGCCAGGCCAGAAACCGAGGTCGTCGAGGCGAGTCTGGATGGCCTGGATGTCGGAGCCGACCATGCCGTTGGACACGGTGCGATCGAGCACGGTCTTTTCCACCGGTGCCACGGTCTCGACGGTCTCGATGGGCGGGACCGACTCGGGGATCGGGAGCAGCGACTCGGACGGCGCACTGGGCACACCAGCTTGGGAGTCGCCGCTGCCTCCACCACCCATCGCCACCCCCGCAATGACCACCGTGCCGAGCACACCTGCCGCAGCGATCGCCGGCAGCCACTTCGCAGCCGACGGCGCGGGCGCTTGGGGAGGGAGACGGGACTGGTCGTTCACGGGGGCAGGACGGGTTGGGTGTGGGTCATTACCCTACCAACCGCGACCCCTGCGATCGTCGCGCGTTGGCCGTGTTCACCCCGTGTTTTCGGAGGCTGCTGGCGGCCGTCATCAACGCCGTTCGACCACCGGTTCGATGCCCTCGAGATCGCCGCGCAACTCCCACATCTCGCGCAGGATCGTGACGATCACGCTCGGCGACGACAACGTCGATTCGCCGCGGGTTCGAGGGAAGTAGTCGACGCCGAATTGGAGCATCTCGTACCCCAGCCGAGTCGAACGAATCACCAGCTCAGCGTCGATGAACGATCCCTCGCTGTGCAGCTCGACATGGTCGAAGATGTGCGCCCGACACAACTTGAACGCGAAGTTGATGTCGCGCGCCTTCACGCCGAACAAGCTGCGGATCAGCAGGTTGTAGACGAACGTGTACACCGTGCGGAGGTAGCCCTCGCCGGTGCGATCGAAGCGGTACGCGCTGACGATGTCGGCGTCGTACTCGCGCAGCAGACGAACCGCTCGCGGCAGCTCGCTCATGTCGAAGGGCAGGTCGGCGTCGGTGTACAGGATCAGATCGCCGCTCGCCGTGGCGAACCCGGTCTTCATCGCACCGCCCAGCTTGCGGTTTCTCTGATGGTGCACCACCCGCACACGGGAGTCGGATGCGGCGATCCGATCGGCGATCGCGGCCGTGGCGTCGGTCGATGCGTCGTCGATCACGATCAACTCGTAGTCCCCGATCTCGCCATCGGCCACGAGGTGTTCGCCGGCTCGGCGACCCGCCGCCAAGGCGCGTTCGATGTACTCCTCCTCGTTCCACATCGGGTAGAAGATCGACAGTTTGTCGAACGCCGGTGTGGAGGAGGCACGTGCGTCACCATTGCGCGCCGCTGGCTCGGGCATCGACGGCGCAGGGTAGCGCCGCGGGTGGTGCCTGCAGATCGCGCCGTAGGGTGAGAACGATGTCCGACGCTCCCGCTCCTCCGACGGGGGTGCCGGCGACCCCACCGCCACCGCCACCGAGTTCGGCGCGCATCGCCCGCGCCGGCGAGCTGACGACCGCGTGGCGGATGACACTCGCCGCGACGTGGGCCGCGGCATTCTTCGCCTACGCCGCAGTGTGGAAGACCAGCGAGGAACTCGGCATCGGCACGTGGTGGCTTGGCGCCCGGTCGAGTCCCACTCCGGTGATCGTGCGGATCATCCCGTTCACCATCATCGTCGTCATCGGCGTCGCCTCGACTTATGCAATGCGCGGCGTGCCATGGCTCAACCTCGGCGGCGCCGCCGCGATGGCGGGGATCGCGATTCCGGACTTTGCCCGCAGCACTGGGCTGGCGGCGATCGAGCTGACCATCGCAGGGGCAGTGGCGATCGTCGCCATCGCGTCGTTCACAGGGCGGTATCGGCCCGCGCCGCCGGGACCACCGACGGTAGCGTCACCGCCCGATGAGTGACCCTTCGAAGGACGCGGGCAGCCGCGCCAGAGTTCTGTCTTCGCTCCCCACCGGTGAGCGTGTCGGCATTGCGTTCTCCGGCGGCCTCGACACATCCGCCGCCGTCGCATGGATGCGCGAACGCGGGGCAATTCCCTACGCCTACACCGCGGACCTGGGCCAATACGACGAGCCCGACCTCGCCAGCGTGCCCGACCGGGCAATGGAGTACGGCGCCGAAGCCGGACGACTGGTCGACTGTCGCGACGAACTGGTCCGTGAGGGGCTGATCGCGCTCCAGTGCGGCGCCTTCCACATCCGCACGGCCGGCCGCACCTACTTCAACACCACCCCGCTCGGACGGGCGGTGACGGGCACGCTGCTGGTGCAAGCGATGCGCGACGACGATGTCGACATCTGGGGCGACGGGTCGACGTACAAGGGCAACGACATCGAGCGCTTCTACCGCTACGGATTGCTGGTCAACGCCGATCTGCGGGTGTACAAGCCGTGGCTCGATCCGACGTTTGTCGACGAGCTCGGCGGGCGCCAAGGCATGAGCGAGTTCCTCGTCGCCCGTCACCTGCCCTACCGCGACCCGGTCGAGAAGGCCTACTCGACCGACGCCAACATCTGGGGCGCCACCCACGAGGCCAAGGCGCTCGAAGAGCTGTCGACCTCGATGGAAATCGTGTCGCCGATCATGGGCGTCGCCCACTGGGATCCCGCAGTGCCGATCGAACCTGAGGACGTGTCGATCCGCTTCGAGGAAGGGTGGCCCGTGGCGATCAACGGGGCCACGTTCGCCACACCGGTCGACCTCGTACTCGAGGCCAATCTGATCGGCGGTCGCCACGGCCTTGGGATGAGCGACCAGATCGAGAACCGCATCATCGAGGCCAAGAGCCGGGGCATCTACGAAGGCCCTGCACTGGCACTGCTGCAGATCGCCTACGAACGACTGCTCACCGGCATCCACAACGAGAACACCTTGGAGAGCTACGACACGATGGGGCGCCGCCTCGGGCGGTTGCTCTACGAGGGACGTTGGTTCGACCCCCAGAGCCTGATGTTGCGCGAACCGCTGCTCCGCTGGGTCGGCTCGACCGTGACCGGGGAGGTCACGCTGCGCCTGCGCCGTGGCGACGACTACACGATCCTCGACACGACCGGCCCGAACCTGACCTACGAACCAGACCGGCTCTCGATGGAGCGCGTCGAGGACGCCGCGTTCGGTCCGCTCGACCGAATCGGACAGCTGACGATGCGCAACCTCGACATCACCGACACCCGCGACAAGCTCGGCCTGTACCGCTCGATCGGCAGCCTGACCCCCGGCGACGTCACCCAGGCCCTCGACCCCTGACAGAAATCCCGGGGATTCCGTGCGAAATCCGCACGTCCCCGCAAACAGCACGGCTCAGAGCGGAAATCCCGGGGATTCCGTGCGAAATTCGCACGTCTGCGACAACAGAACGGCTACGGCGCGAGCAGTTGGGCGACGATGCCGGCGATCAACTGCGCCCGTCCAGGCATCGTATCGACCTCGACGAACTCGTGATCGGCGTGCGCACCGCCCCCGACCGCACCCAGCCCGTCGAGCGTCGGCACGCCGATCGCTGCGGTGAAGTTGCCGTCGCTGCCGCCGCCGACAGCGACGCCGTCGAGCTGTGGATGCACCGAGGTGGCCAAGGGAAACAACGTCGCCGACGCCGACTCCGGCATCGGCGGACGATTCACCGCACCCGTGATCTCGATCTCGGCCTCGGGGTGCGCGGCCACCAACGCAGCCATCTCGGATTCCACTCGTCGTGCCTCTTCGGCCGACTCCACCCGTACGTCGACACTCATCCGCGCTTCGGCCGGCACGACATTGTCGGCTGTGCCCGCCGACGCAACCGTCGGCGTCACCGTGGTGCCGATTTCGGGCCGGCCGATCGCGGCGATCGTCAGGACCTGCTCGGCCGCTTCGATCAGGGCGTTGACGCCACGTTCCGGCTCGAGTCCAGCGTGAGCCGCCCGACCACCGATGCGCACCTCGAAGGTTCCACACCCCTTGCGCCCCGTCTTCACCGCTCCCCCATCGCCCGAGGGCTCGAGCACCAGCACGGCACCGCATGCCTGCGCCCGCTCCTCGATCAGCGCCCGCGAGGCCCTGGAGCCGACCTCCTCATCTGAGCTGAACAACAGCTCGACGCCGTCAAGCGACTGACCGTCGCGGCGCAACTCGGCGAGCCCGTAGAGGGCTTGCACGATGCCGCCCAGCATGTCGAACACGCCTGGCCCGGTGGCCCGGCCATCACGCACCGTGAACGGCCGCTCGGCCAACGTGCCGGCCGGAAAGACCGTGTCGTGGTGGCCGAGCAGCAGGACCTTCGACGAGGGCCCCCCACGCCACCACACGTGTGGTCCCGCCGGGCTGTCGACGAGTTGCGCCGGTGTGCCGAGGTGCCGTTCGATCATGGCCGCCAACTCCGCAGCAGATACGGCGAGCAACGTGGGGTCGTGCGAAGGCGACTCGACCTCGACCAGACGGCGGAGGTCGCCGAGCATCGCGTCGAGATCGAACCGCTCGATCGAAGGCAACATTTCGAGCACCTCCGACACCGTATCGAGGTCGCCAGCTGACATCATCGCCGTTCGTGCATCGACCCCTACCGATTCTGCTGATCGCGTCAGCCCTGCTCGCGGCCGCCTGTTCCTCCGACAGCAGCGAGACCAGCGACAGCAATGCGTCGACGGTAGCGACCACCGCGTCAACAGCCACGGCGCCGACCACCGCAGGCCCGACGACGACCGAACCAGCGTCGACGTCCAGCGCCCTCCCGACGATCGAACTCGACGTCGCCCTCCAGCCGGGTGTGGAGCAACTCGCGATCACCGGTGCGCCGGTCGGCGCCACGCTGCAGATTGCCCCGGCGAGCGATCCAGCGGGACCAACGGCTGACGGAACGGTCGACGAGTTCGGATCGTTGCTCTTCCGTGGGCTCGACGGCGATGCCGACTATGTGATCGTCACCGACGACGGCGTGAGCGAACCCTTCACCACCCTCGATCGTGCGACCCACCCCGAGGCAGACTTCTACGCAAGTCAGCAGATCGATCCGGGATACGGCTACATCACCACCCGTGACGGCACCACACTCAGCGCCAACGTGTCGCTGCCCGGACCCGTCGAAGACGGCCCGTATCCCACGGTCGTCGAGTATTCGGGGTACACCCCGAGCAACCCGGACGAGGCTGGGTTCGCCGCCCTGTTCAACTCGTTGGGCTACGCGTACGTCGGCGTCAATATGCGCGGCACCGGCTGCTCTGGCGGCTCGTTTCGGTACTTCGAATACGCCCAGAGCCTCGACGGCTACGACGCGATCGAGGCAATCGCCTCCCAGCCGTGGGTGCAGGGCAACCGGGTCGGAATGGTGGGGCTGTCGTACCCCGGCATCAGCCAGTTGTTCGTCGCCCAAACGCAACCGCCCTCATTGGCCGCGATCACGCCGTTGTCGGTGATCGACGACAGCTACAACTCGACGTTGTACCCCGGGGGAATCTTGAACACCGGTTTCGCCGTGGAGTGGATCCAGGACCGGCTCGACAACGGCGAGCCCGAAGGACAAGAGTGGGCGGCACAGCGAATCGCCGCCGGCGACCAGGAGTGCGCCGACAACCAGCTCCTTCGGTTGCAGAACCCCGATCTCGTTCAGGAGATCCGTGACACACCGTTCTACGATGCGGCGCTCGCAGATGAGCTGTCGCCCGCATTGTTCGCCGACCAAATCGAGGTTCCGACATTCATCGCCGGGGCATGGCAGGACGAGCAGACCGGCGGCCGGTACCCATCGATCCTCGATGACTTCAGCGGCACCGACCAGCTCTACGCCTCGCTCGTGAACGGTCTCCATTTCGAGTCGATCTCGCCGGGCATCCTGCCGCGTTATGCCGAGTTCCTCGATCTCTATGTGGCCGAACGAGTTCCGACGCTCGGCGCGGCCCGGCTCGTCGCGCCGCTACTGGGCGCAGGGGTCTTCGGCGTCGATGGCATCGAGCTGCCCCCCGATCGATTCACCGGGCTGACCTACGAGGAAGCGCTTGCAGCGTTCGAGGCCGAGCCGCCGATCCAGGTGCTGTTCGAACAGGGAGCGGCCGAGGGTCAGTCGCCGCTTTCGCCGCTCCCGAGATTCGTCGAGTCGTTCGACGCCTGGCCGATACCGCAGACCGAGCCAACGCGCTGGTATCTCGGCGGCGACGGCACCGGCGGTGGCACCCTGACACCCGAGCCACCGGGCGATAATGGATCGAGTCAGTACCTGGCACTGCCCGACGGTGTACCCCCGACGTTCTGGGGCGGCAATGCATCAGACCTGTGGCGAGCCGACGTGACGTGGAATTGGCAGGAGCCGGCGCCGGGCACGTTTGTGTCGTTTGCGACGGATCCGCTGACGGAGAGCCTCGTGATGGCCGGATCGGGATCAGCCGACCTCTGGGTGCAGTCGAACCTGGGCGACACGGACCTCGAGGTGACGCTCACCGAGGTGCGCCCCGACGGCAGCGAGGTGTACGTGCAGTCGGGTTGGCTGCGCGCCAGCCATCGGGCACTCGACGTCGATGCGTCGACCGAACTCCAGCCCGTGCACACCCATCTCGAAGCCGATGCCGTCGCGCTTCCTGAGGGCGAGTTCGCACTGGCGCGCGTGGAGATCTTTCCGTTCGCGCACGTCTTTTACGCCGGCTCGCAGATCCGACTGTCGATCGACGCGCCGGGCGGCAATCGTGCGGTGTGGGAGTTCGCCACCCTTGCGAACGGCGAGCAGGTAACGATCGCCACCGGCGGCGACACACCCTCCTCGGTGGTCCTCCCGGTGCTCCCGGGTGTCGACGCTCCGGCCACCCCGCCCCCGTGCACAAGCTTGCGCGGCCAACCCTGCCGCTGAGCCGAAAAACTGGGGACTCTGTGCGATTTTCGCCTGTTGCGGCACACGGAACAGCGCTATAACTCGTTGCGCCGCGGCGGGTCGGCGCCACGGCGGGTGACGACGATGCCTGCGGCGGCTGTGCCGAAAGCAACGGCGTGGGCGAGGAGGTCGACGCCCTGGGATGAGCGGATGTCGGCGGGCCTGACGCCGCCACGCAACAGCTCGGCGATCACCGCGCCGCCAAAGGTGTCACCGGCACCAATCGTGTCGACGATCGGCGCGGGCGGCGGTGGCACCGGCACCGTGACCGACCGAGTGTCCGCGTAGATGGCGGTTGCCTCGCTGCCCGCCGTGACGATGACCGCACCTGCTCCGCGATCAAGCATCGACCGAACCGAGATGTCGGGTCCGAGGTATGCGAGGTCCTCGTCGCTCACTTTCACCACATCGGCGCGGCGAAGCACCGCCGACAGGCGTTCGAGGTAGCCCATGCGGTCTGCGATCACCAATGGGCGTGCGTTCACGTCGACCATCACGAGGCACTCCCGGTTGGTGGCGAGGACCCCAGTCTGAACGGTGTCGGCCATGGGCTCAAACACGAGGCCGAGACCTCCCGTGAACACCGCGGCCGGGCTGATCGTCGGCCACTCGGCGTACTCGGGCGCCGAGGTCGCCTCGATGTAGAACCGATACGTCGCCACACCATCAGCGTCGATCTCGGCTGCAGCCAAGGTCGTCGGCGCCGCAGTGTGGTGGACGTGAGAGAGCCACACGCCGTCGTCACCGAGCTGGCGAGCGAGCATCGTCCCGAAACGGTCGTCGGACAGTGCTCCACCGAACTCGACGTCAGCACCGACACGCGATGCGGCTCGAGCCGTATTGAACGGGGCACCCCCGAGAGCGGCGTCGACCGTCCCGTCCGGGGCGATCACCAGATCGACCAGGGCTTCCCCGACGACCAGCAACATCGTCCCATCATGCCCCGACCGCCGATTCTGTGTGCAGAAACGTGCGAAAAGCGCACGGAATCCCCGGTTTTTTGGAGAGACGTGGGTGCCAGGGGTGGTGCGGGTCGGCTACAACTGCAGTAGGGCCGACGTTCACAAAGGGGTTGACGATGAGCATCCGGACTTACGAGCTGGCCGACCGGTTTCGGCTCGAAGACGGCACGGTATTCCTCAGCGGCGTCCAGGCCCTGGCCCGGCTCCCCGTCGATCAGCTGCGCCTCGATCGGCGGCTCGGATTGACCACCGCTGCATTCGCTTCTGGCTACCAGGGTTCGCCACTCGGCACGTATACCGAAGAGCTGCAGCGCGCCAGCCGCGCCGCCGGCGGCGACAACCGCGATGAGCTGCCGATCGTGATCCAACCGGCGGTCAACGAGGAGCTGGCCGCGACAGCGGTAATGGGCAGCCAGCTGGCGATGACTCTCGACGACGCGCGCTACGACGGTGTGGTCGGGATCTGGTACGGCAAAGGTCCCGGTCTCGACCGCAGCTCGGATGCGATCCGCCACGCGGTGTTCGCCGGTACCTCAGCGCACGGGGGCGTCGTCGCCGTGGTCGGAGACGACCCGGCAGCCAAGAGTTCGACCGTGCCGTCTTCGAGCGACGCGACCATGGTCGACCTGCACATGCCGCTGCTGTTCCCGGGCGACGTTCAAGAAGCGCTCGACCTCTCGCGCCACGCTGTGGCGTTGTCCCGATCGTGCGGACTGTGGTCGGGAATCAAGCTCGTCACCCACGTCGCCGACGGCACAGGCACGGTCGATGTGCACCCCGATCGCATTCGACCGAGTGCTCCGGTCGTCGAGATCGACGGCCGCCCGTTCCAACCCACCCCCAACGGCCGGCTCCTCACGCCCTACACCCTCGACATGGAGCGCGAATTCGCCGAGGTGCGCTCGGTACTGGCCCGCCGCTACGGCGTCGACAACCACCTCAACCGGGTCACGGTCCGCACACCCGACGACTGGTTGGGCATCGCCGCGTGCGGACACACGTACCACGAGCTGCGCGAGGCGTTGCGGGTGCTGGGACTCGGCTCCGACGACGATCTGCGGGCAGCCGGTGTCCGCCTCTTCCAGCTCCTCATGCCCGTACCGCTCGACTCGCGACAGGTGATCGAGTTCGGCGGTGACCTCGACGAGCTGCTGGTGATCGAGGACAAGAACCCGACGCTCGAACGTTGGATCAAGTCGGCGATGTACGACTCGCCGCACCGTCCGGCGATCACCGGTCGTACCGATCCCGAGGGAGTAGCACTCGTTCCCGGGCACGGGACCCTCGACGTCGACCGGCTGATCGAGCCGCTCCATCGCCGTCTCGCCACGCGCCTCGGCGACCGCCTCCCACCACTCGAACAACTGACGCAGCCAGAACGTCCGCGAATTCCGGTCTCGGTCGCCCGTACCCCGTTCTACTGCTCGGGGTGCCCGCACAACTCGAGCACACGCGTGGAGCCTGGGACGCTGGTCGGCGGCGGGATCGGGTGCCACGCGATGGTGGCGATGATGGATCCCGACCGTGTCGGCGACATCGTCGGACTGACGCAGATGGGCGGCGAGGGCGCACAGTGGATCGGTATCGAGCCATTCGTCGACCGTGATCACCTCGTCCAGAATCTCGGCGACGGAACGTTTTTCCATTCGGGCTCGTTGGCTATTCGCGCCGCCGTCGCTGCGAACATCGACATCACATACAAGCTGCTCCACAACGGCACCGTTGCGATGACGGGCGGCCAGGATGCGCAGGGTGCGATGGCCGTGCCCGATGTCGCGGCGATGCTCCTGCTCGAGGGGGTGCAGCGGGTGATCGTGACCACCGACGACGTGACGCGCCACGCCACGATGCCGGCCGGGGTCGACGTGTGGGACCGCAGCCGGCTCGACGAGGCGCAACAGGTCCTCGCCGAGATCCCGGGCGTCACCGTGCTGATCCACGACCAAGCATGTGCGGCAGAACTACGCCGAGGCCGCTCGCGCGGCACCATCGCGACGCCGGGTTTCCGTGTGGTGATCAATGAGCGGGTGTGCGAAGGCTGCGGCGACTGTGGCGACAAGAGCAACTGTTTGTCGGTTCAGCCGATCGCAACGCCGTGGGGTCGCAAAACACAGATCCATCAGTCGAGCTGCAACTTCGACCTGTCGTGCCTCCAGGGTGACTGCCCGTCGTTCGCCACGGTGACGACCGACGATGCCGACCGAACGCCCGACCGAGCGTCGATGCCTGAGCCTCCCGCACACATCGCCGCCCCGCACGCTCCGCTCGTCGACCCCGACGACTTCGTCGTACGGATGACTGGCATCGGCGGAACCGGGGTGGTCACCGTCAGCCAGATCGTGGGCACTGCGGCGATGCTCGCCGATCGGCAGGTGCGTGGCCTCGACCAGACCGGGCTGTCGCAGAAGGCCGGTCCGGTCGTCAGCGACTTGGTGATCACCGCCGACGAGGTGGCCGCATCGAACCATGCCAACGCTTCAGGTGTCGATGCGATCGTCGCCTTCGACCTCTTGGTGGGGGCCAGCGAGGCCAACCTGCTCGGGGCTCGAGCCGACCGCACGGTGGTCGTTGCGTCAACCGACGCCGTCCCGACCGGCCAGATGGTCACTGACCCCGACTTGGCGATGCCCCCGACGCACACGCTGCTCGATCGGGTGGGCACGGTGACCCGATCTGATGCCAGCCATTATCTCGACGCCGGCGACCTCGCGGTGCGACTGCTCGGTGCGACCACGACTGCGAACATCCTGTTGCTCGGCGTCGCTGTGCAATCCGGGGCGCTGCCGATTCCAGTCGAGGCGGTCGAGCGTGCGATCGAATTGAACGGCGTCGCCGTGCAGACGAACTTGCGGGCGTTCCGGTGGGGTCGAGCATGGATCGACGACCCGACGATCGTGCGCGCTGCTGCCGGGATACCCACACCGCCGCGCCCGGAATCGCTCGACGAGCTGATCGCGCGTTTGCGGTCCGACCTCGTCGACTACCAATCAGAGGCCTACGCCGCTCGATTCGTCGATGTGGTCAACCAAGCCCGCGCCGCCGAACAGGCCCTCGGTATCGACTCTGAGGTGTTCGCCGCGACAGTCGCTCGCAATCTGCACAAGCTGATGGCCTACAAGGACGAGTACGAGGTCGCCCGACTGTTGCTCGACGACGAGGGCCGCCGTGGATACGAGGAGGTCGGTGGGCCACGCACCGAGGTGACGTACCTCCTCCACCCGCCACTGCTGCGCGCGCTGGGCATCGACCGCAAGCTGCGGCTGCAACGAAGCGCAGTGCCAGCGTTGCGCGCCCTGCGTCGCAGCAAACGCGTGCGCGGCACGTTGGCCGACCCGTTCCGCTGGGCCGAGGTGCGCCGAGTAGAGCGGGCGATGATTCCCGAGTACGTCGCGGCCGTCGGCCGCCTCTGCGCACGGCTGCGCGGGGCACCGACTGATGTCACGTTGACCGACGTCACCGAGATCGCCGGGCTTCCCGCCGATGTCCGGGGCTACGAAGACCTCAAGCTGCGGCGCGCCAAGGCCTATCGCGCCGAGCTGGCCCGTCGCCTGCAGTAGGGGTGGCTGCCGCGGTGCGGCCTGTCACCCCAGGTCACCGCAGCACCACGCGGCAGACCGCCTCGATATCGTGCGCCTGTGCAGGCCGTGCGTGAGTGGGCGATGCGTCTGTGGCGCGAAACCCAAGACGACGGGTTGTTCGATGCCGCCGCGGCCGTGACTTTTTGGGTGATCCTGAGTCTGCCGGCGCTGATGCTGGCGCTGTTGTCGTCGGTCTCGTTGCTCGGCGACAGCCTGGCCACCGAACTCGAGGAGGTCACCCTCGACTTCGTCGACAGCACCTTCGCCGACGAGTCGAGCGACCTGCAGGCGACCGTCACGAGCCTGTTCGACCAACCACGGTCCGGCTTGCTCAGCATCTCACTGGCCGTCGCCTTGTTCACCGTGTCGCGCGGCTTCGCCGGGCTGATCCGCGGGCTCGACGTCGCCTACGACATCGACGACACCCGCAGTTTCTTGCGACTGCGCCTGGCCGGACTCGGCCTCGCGATCGGCACGCTCGTGGTGGTCGCCGCTTCGACGTCGTTGTGGGTGTGGACCCGAGACGTCGGCGTCCCCGATCCACTGCGAGCCCTCGCTGCGCTGACCGTCTTGATCGCGTGGGCCGCGACCCTGTTCCACATCGGCCCAAACCACCACACTCCGTGGCGATTCGATCTCCCAGGCGCGGCGTTCACCGCTGTCGGTTGGCTACTGCTGTCACTCGGGTACGGCCTGTACATCCAGGTCGCCGGGTCGGGAAACAGCGCCGTCGGTGTCGTCGGCGCGCTGCTGCTCGGCCTCACCTGGATGTGGCTCGCCGTCGTCGTGCTACTGGTGGGCGCCGAGATCAACGGCATCATTGCCGAACGCGCCGGGGTCATCGAGCAACGCAGCCGATTCGGCACCTGGATGGCCGAGACGTGGCAGCGCACGGGTGTTCCACAGCGCGCCGCGAAGCTCCGTCGCCGTGTTCGAACCACCCGCGATCAACCCGACGAGCGCATCTAGGACGCGCTCGTCGCAGCGGTCTAGCCTCGGCGCCGCCATGACCATCGCCACCCCGTTCTTCCTCGTGGTCGGCATCGTCGCGCTGGTCGTCGGTGCGGAGGGATTGGTGCGCGGCGCGGCGCGGCTGGCGGCCCGCACCGGCATGTCGAGCGTGGTGATCGGCCTCACGGTCGTGGCGTTCGGCACCAGCGCGCCGGAATTGGCGGTCAGCATCGGTGACGTGCTCCGAGGCGGCGACCAGGCCGGTGAGATCGCCGTCGGCAACGTAGTCGGCTCGAATATCGCCAACATCTTGTTGGTGCTCGGCATCGCCGCCGCCGTCGGCGGCAGTCTGCTCGTGGCGCACCGGATCGTCCGCCTCGATGTGCCGATCATGATCGGTGCGTCGATTCTCGTGTGGCTGTTCGTGCTCGACGAACAGCTCGGCCGGCTCGAAGGCATCATCCTCACCGCGACGCTGGTGGTGTACATCACCTGGACCGTCGTGAAGGCCCGCGGCACGAGCGACGACGTGTCGACCGAGTACGACGAGGCGCTCGCCCCCGAGAAACTGCGCGACAGTTCAATCTGGGCGGATCTGCTGTTTGTGGCCGCCGGTCTCATCCTCTTGGTGGTCGGCTCACAAGCGCTCGTCAGCGCGGCGAGCGACATTGCGTCGGAGCTTGGCGTGAGCGAGGTGGTCATCGGGCTCACGGTGGTCGCCGTCGGCACGTCGCTTCCAGAGATCGCCACCTCGGTGCTCGCAGCGATCCGCGGTCAGCGAGACCTCGCGGTCGGCAACGCGATCGGGTCGAACCTGTTCAACCTGCTGGCCGTGCTCGGCATCACCGCCGCCATCGCCCCGAATCCGCTCCCTGTCACAGAGAGCGTGGTGCGCATCGACTTCCCGGTGATGATTGCCGTCGCCGTCGCGTGCCTGCCGGTATTCCTACACGGGTATGTGCTCAATCGGTGGGAAGGGATCGCCTTCGTCTGCTTCTACGCCGGGTACATCGTGTGGATCGTGCTCGATGCCACCGAGAACACCTTCCGCGACGAGTACGGAGCAGTAGCGCTGTTCTTCGTCGGCCCGATAGTGCTCGGCACGCTCGGGTTCTTGGTGTGGCGTGCGTACCGCGACCGCAGCTCGCTGATCCAGATGTGAACGAGGCCGCTACTGGACGGGCGGGGGCGGCGCGTTCAGACCGTCGGCGCGCCGGCGAAACCGATCGGCGTGAACGGCAGCGCCGACAATCCCTGCGTTGTTCGCCAACGCGGCAGGAACGATCTCGGTGTCAATGTCGATCCGCGGCAACCACTTGTGCGGGTGCTTGCTCACCCCGCCCCCGGCGATGATGAGATCCGGCGACAACAACATCTCCATGTGACGCAGGTACTTCTCGACTCGCCGCGCCCAGTGTTTCCAGCTGAGATCCTCACGATCGCGAGCGCTCGCCGCGGCCTTGCGTTCTGCGTCGTGGCCATCGAGTTCCACATGCCCGAACTCGGTGTTCGGCACCATGACGCCGTCGACGAACAACGCCGAGCCGATGCCGGTGCCGAACGTCAGCACGAGCACGACACCGTCGCAACCACGTCCGGCGCCGAAGTACATTTCGGCGATGCCGGCGGCGTCGGCATCGTTCAGCGTCTTGGCCGGCGCGCCCGCGGCCTCGGAGAAGATCACGTCGGCATCGACGTCGATCCACGTTTTGTCGACGTTCGAGGCGGAATGGACGAAACCATGGCGGACGATTCCGGGGAAGCACACGCCGAGATGCTCCGTCCAGCCGTGATACTCCACGATCTGGGCGACCACCCCGCACATCGCCTCGGGTGTCGAGGGATGTGGTGTCGGGATGCGGTAGCGATCGGAGGCGAGTTCCCCGGTGTTGAGGTCGACAATCGCCCCTTTCATCCCGGTGCCACCGATGTCGATCCCGAAGCCGAGGTGTTCGCTCACGGCGCCGACGGTAGCTCGCTGTGCGGGGGACGGCCTGCCTCGCGCCTCAGGCGGGGCTCTTGGCCCGCCGGGCCTCCGACCAGGTCATCCCTTTTTCGACGTTGGGCTCGCGAGGAAGCCCGAGAACGTGCTCGGCGACGATGTTTCGCTGCACCGCGAAGGTGCCACCACCGAGGGTCAACGCCGGCGAGAACAGGTAGCCGTAGTGCCACATCGGATCGACCGTGCGCTCGCCGGTGTCGGATGCTCGGAAGTTGTTCTCGGTCGGCCCGCTCTTGGCCCGATCCGGAATCGCTCCCGCGGGGCCTGAACCA
>JBCDFR010000013.1:0-76187 GCA_039177505.1 Actinomycetota bacterium
CTCGACGCCACACCCCGCGAGATCGCCGAACCGATGGTGCTCATGTTGGCGCCGCTCGTGCCACACGTGAGCGAGGAGTTGTGGCGCCGGCTCGGGCACGACGACACGCTGACCTACGAGACCTTCCCGACGGCCGACGCATCGCGACTGGTCGACGACACGATCGAGGTCCCCGTACAGATCAACGGCAAGGTACGCAGCCGAGTCGTGGTCTCCGCCGACGCCGATCCCGCCACGCTGGAGGCGACGGCGCTGGCCGATGCTGTCGTCGCGGCGGCGCTCGACGGCGGCACAGCGAAGAAGGTCATCGTGGTACCCGGCCGCATGATCAACGTGGTTGTGTGACGCACAGAGGGGCGCTGTCGTCCTGACGAGGCCATCATGATGCTGTCGACGATCATGGAGTGGCGGACGGTGTCGGTCGCTCGATCGTCGCGTGACGACCGCAACCTCGAACGATGACCACGCTGAGTCCCGATACCGACACCTCCCCGGCGCCGAGCGACCCGCGCATCGGGTATCAGCCGGCGCTCGATGGGCTACGTGGCCTCGCCGTGGCCGGCGTAGTCGCGTTCCACCTCGGGCATCTCAGTGGTGGCTTTCTCGGCGTCGACCTGTTCTTCACGTTGTCGGGGTATCTGATCACGCGCCTGTTGCTCGTCGAGCGCGCCGCCAAGGGCGGCGTCGATCTGCGCCGCTTCTGGACTCGCCGGGCGCGCCGCTTGCTCCCGGCGCTGTACGCGCTGCTCGCGGCGACCGCTGTGTACGCCGCCTGGTTCGCGCGGCCGGACGAACTCGCAGGCATCCGCGGCGGCGGGATCTCGGCGTTGGCCTATGTCGCCAACTGGTGGGCGATCGTCACCGGCGACGGGTACTGGGATCTGTTCACCACGCCGTCACCGCTCGAGCATCTGTGGAGCCTCTCGATCGAAGAGCAGTTCTACGTGGTGTGGCCATTGGCCGTCGTGTTCCTCCTAGGGGCGGCGCTGCGGATGCGTCGGCTGCTCATCGTGTCGGTGATCGCCGCCGTTGCCTCGGCCGTCTTGATGGCAGTGCTGGCGTCGGGTGATCTGAGCGACGCGTACCTCAACACGTTTACCCGCGTCGGCTCGATGCTCGTCGGCGCAATTGTCGCCATTGCGTTGCACCGACGCGCTGGCGCACCGGTGAGCGATGCGACGGCCCGTGCGCTCCAGATCGGCGGTCTTCTGTCGGCTGCACTGCTCGCATGGATGTGGTTCGTAGTCGACGGGACGAACACGACGATTTATCGGGGTGGGTTTCTGCTGCACGCGGCGGCGGTCGGTGTGATCATCGTGGCGATCACGATCGGCCCGAACGGCCCAGCGGCGCGGATGTTCCGCATGGAGCCGTTGCGCCAGCTCGGCCTCGTCTCCTATGGCGTCTACCTGTGGCATTGGCCGGTGATCGTCATCGCCAACAGCGAACGCACGGGGCTCGAAGGCGCCGCCCTCCTTGTCACTCGCCTGGGGATCACGACGGTGCTGACCGTAGCCTCCTACGTCCTGCTCGAGCAGCCGATCCGTCACAGCAAGGCTGCGCCGCGCACCGTCGGCATCATCTCGATCGGCGCGGCGCTGGTGCTCGCGGCGGCGCTGTTCGTCACGACCATTCCCGAGACCCGCACGATTCTTGCCGGACCCGCTCCCACGTTGCCGCCACGTACGACCGACACTGCGGCGACGACTCCCGCCACGAGCGCTCCGCCGACCACCGCCGCAGTCGAGGCTGCGGCGGGCGCACCGTCGGTGACACTGGCGGAGCCGGCCGACACCGCACCACCGACCACACTCGAAGCCGCGGACGCCACCGACGACGCTGCAAACGAGGCCGCAGCGGATCGGGGCATCTTGCAAACGGAGCCGCCGCTCGGCCCAGCCGTTGTGCCCATCGGTGAGCCGGTGAACGTGCTGCTCACCGGCGACTCGTTCATGTTCGACGCCGAACCGGGCATCACCGCCGCGCTCACCGCGGGCGGCGGCGCCAACGTCGCCGAGGAGGCCCGTTTCGGGTTTCGCATCACCGACGATGGCTGGGAGTCGGTGCTCGAAGAACAGGTCGCCCTGGCCGATCCCGACGTCGTCATCGCCATGTGGGCACGCTTCGATGCGGCCTGGCTGCAAGAGAACGACCCCGACGAATACCGCGCCCGACTCGATCGCGCCGTCGAGATCCTGACCTCGAACGGGGCCACCCTCGGGTTCGTCGGACTGGCGCCGTCGCTGAGCGGTGGCGTCGACCCGACACCGGTCGACCGATCGATCAACGGGTTCTTCCGCGAGTTGCCCGAGCGATTTCCCGGTTCGGTGTTCTATATAGACCCCGACCCAGTCGTGGCTCCGACCGGTGAGTTCGAGCTGCTGATCGACGTCCCCGAAGGCCAGCACCGAGTGCGCAAGACCGACGGTAACCACTACTGCCCCGACGGGTCGGCACGATTCGGATTGGCAATCGGCCAGTTCGTCGAGACGCTCACCGGGTTGGCGCAAGTCGATCCCGCCGTGTGGTGGGGCGGCGAGTGGCGCAGCGACTCGCGTTATGACGAGCCGGCCGGCTCGTGCAGCTGAGCCTGCGCATGAGCTTCGGTACCGGGTGACCGCCGCAACCGACGCATCCCAGCCGCCGCAGCCACTGCGGCCAAGACGATCACCGACGGTTCGGCGGCAACCCTGAACCGCTGATTGCCGTACGTGAACACGACCAAGGCGAACACCATCCCCACGGGCACGACGAGCGGCCAGATCGTGATCCGGCGCCGCCTAGCGAGTACGCCGCCGACCACGGCCGCCGGGGCGAGAACGATCCACCCGATCCAGCCCGCCCACAGCCACTGGTAGTTGCGGCCCTCGAGGCTCTCGTAGAACAGCTGCGTGCGTACGTCCCATACGCCAGCCGTGCGCAATACGCGCAGTGTTGCCACCGCTGGCAGCCGTTCGGGATTGTCGACGGCAAAATCGATCGCCGCGGTCCGCCGTTGCGCTCCAGCATCGGTCTCGTCGAGCGCATCGACATCGACGGCCAGCGCACAGTCGATGCGCCACAGTCCGGCCTGCTCTCCGCGGTAGGTCCGCTCACAGTTGGCGCCGGCGAGCAACGTGCCACTGTTGTTCGTGAACGGCTGCAGCTGATCGAGACTGACGGCGTTGCGGATGGTCCATCCGCCGACACACACGATCACTCCAATCGACGCCGCACCAACGCGGCGGCCCCAGGTGCGCCAGTCGATCGATCCCTCGTCGGATCGGGCCGACGCTGCCGGGACGAGCAACGCCGGCAACAGCACGATCGCCTCGCTGCGCGTCAGCACACCCAAACCGACCGCTGCGCCCGCGGCCGCAAGCCACCAGACCACACGCTGCCGATCGCGACGGGACTCGAACACGCACCACAGCGACAACGTGACGAGCAGGAAATACCAACCCTCGCTGGCCAGGGAGCCGTCGAACACGATCATCTGTGGGTACACGGCCAGCACACCTGCTGCGACCACCCCGACCGTGGCCCCGGCCACCGCCCGTCCGAGCAGCGCGATGGCGACGATGGACAAGGCGCCGACGAGACAACCGAGGAACCGCTGATCATCGGCGTTGTTGAGCCCGATGAGATCAGCGAACGCCAGAACGGACGGATACAGCGGCGGAAACTCGGCGGTCGGAACCGAGATGCCGAGGTCGGCATACTCGCGGGGTCGCACATATCCGGCGCCCTCGGCCAGATGGCGCCCGAGCAGGTGATACGTCTCGGCGTCACCGAACAACTCGATACGCCCGTGCGCCGCGGTGAGAATGTAGATCATCCGGGCGACCACGCCGACGCCGACCGCACCGGCAGTCCAGCTCCAGAAGGTGCGGTCGCTCACTGCGGGATTCTCGCGCGCTCGTCTCGGATTTCCATCGATCCGCAGGACCATCCCCCCTTGCGTTCTCTGCGTTGCGGCGCGACAGTGGAACCGGATCCGTCAAGGTGTCAACAGGGACTCAGGCGTGGAGGCGTGCCTCCATCGACCAGTCCGAGCCTTTCCCCGCCAACGGGAGACACCCGGCGGATCCAACTACGTCTCGGCCAGGTACCCGGCGAGCTTCTCCAGTGCTGCGGGCCCGAATTCAAGGGTGCGCAACTGCGCCTCGTCGACCTCGTCGGTGGGGGTTCCACCGTTGCTCGACCAGTCGAGACGGGCACTTGACAGCCAGCGGGCGAGCTCAGGGTCGCCGCTCCACCGCACGGTATTGGTCATGGTGGCTGCGATCGTGCTCATCCAATCGACGTCGCTGTCGGGGTGCGGGACCACGGTGCACAGTTCGTTCTTCGTCGCCTCGTCGCCGTAGGCCGCTTCGACGTGGCCGATGAACGCTGCGCTGAAGACCTGCTGGCAGTGACGCACCGTTTGCAGCACGATCCGGTCGTCGTCGAACACGGGAACCGTCGGCAAGCGGGCCAAGCCGTCCGCGGTGCAGTCCACGAAGACCG
The DNA here is from genome assembly GCA_039177505.1 of Actinomycetota bacterium. Lineage (GTDB taxonomy): Bacteria > Actinomycetota > Acidimicrobiia > Acidimicrobiales > Ilumatobacteraceae > JABSQH01. The sequence goes on from JBCDFR010000013.1 coordinate 4,489, forward strand.
TGCCCGGCTCGACGGTGACAGCACCCTGTTCGAGGACCATCTCGGTCGGACCGATCGACTGCACCCGACCCAGTCGGACGACATCGTGAATGGTGCGCAACATCTCGAGCTCGATGGTCGTCACCGTCGAACAGCGGTACATCGTCGGACGAACACCGGGGTCAAGCCGCAAGAGCGCGCCCACCGCCTCGAGCCGGTCGAACATGTCCTCGACCGATGTCGACTCGGCAACAGCCTGGAACTGATCAGCAAATCCTCCGGCCGTCGACGCGAACAGCTCGCCTGGCTGGATCGATGCGCGGTCGAGATACCACGAGTCGCGGGGCATCATCCAGGAGATGTGCTGTGGCTCGACGCCGTGTTGCAACAACCACAGGCAGGCATCGGCTCCGGTCTTGCCCGCACCGACGACGACGTATCCCGGCGGTGGCGTCGACACCTTGGGTAACCCGTTCGGCGGGATGCACATCACACCGTCGGTGACCTCGTAGGCGGGCGGACGTTGCGACGGCACCTCGACGCGCATGTAGCCAGCATCGACGAACGTCCGGGCGCGCACCTCGGTCATTGCACCGCTGGTCAACGAGCGAACGACGCCATCGCCGTCGTGCCGAGACATCGGCAGATAGCGGACGCGACCAGATGGGAGAAACCGTTGGTCCAACACCTGGCGGAAGTAGGCCACGACCTCGCTGCCCGTCGCCAGCTCGTACAGACCCTTGTTCGTGCCGATCTGGTCGACGGCCCCACTTCCGAGTGGAGTCGAGTTCACACCGTAGAACGACGATGGCTGATGCAGCCGAACGTAGGGATAGGCATCGTTCCAATGCCCGCCCGGCGCACTCTTGTCGTCGACGAGCGTTACCGTGGCATCGGTTTCGGTGAGCAACACATCGGTGAACGCCATCCCCATCGCTCCGGCGCCGGTCACCAAGTAGTCGGTGTCGATCTGGTCCATCGTCCCACGTTGCCACTCCAGCGGTTCGACGACCCGATCGGCGGCGTCGACGACGCCAACACCGAAGGCAGATGTGGCCGATCTCACCACCACACTGCACCGATGGGGCAGCGGCGGGCCAATAGCCTGGACAACATGAGTCCCCACCGCTCACGGTCGCGTCGCGTCGCGATCGTGAGCGCAGCACTGGCCGGCGTGTTCGTCGCCAGCAGCTGCGCGCCTACGGCCGAAGAGGGCCTCGTCACGACAGCGCGCATCGTGCCGGACTCGACCGCGTTTGCGCTGCGTCCGGTCGTCAGCACGACCACGACAATCGCGGTGCTCGACCCTGACGACCCCGACGTCGATCGCTCCGACCTGCCGGGCACTGACTACGTCGTGCAGGAAGGCGACTACGGCCTCAAGGTCGCCGGCGAAAATGGCATCACCCTCGACGATCTCGTTGCCTACAACGGTTGGGACTCGATCGCGTCGTTCCCCTGGCCCGGCGAAATCGTCCGGATCCCTCCTGTCGACCCGAACGCCCCGACGGTCCCGCCCGTCACGTTCGCTCCGGAGCTGTGTGAGTCGCAGACACACACGATCGCCGCCGGCGAGTTTCCGCTGGGGATCGCGGACGAATACGAGATCACTGTGGAGGAGTTGAACCAGGCCAATCTCGGCAACCGGGCCTTCACCACGTTCGCCATTGGCGGCAACATCGTCATCCCGCCCAACTGTTGATCAGCCACAGTTGTCGAAATCGACGTCTCCGTTCGTAGTACTCATGTCCGCACACAGCACGACATGGGAGCACAACGATGACCGAGAGCAACACGACCGAGCCCGGCGCCACCGGCACCAGCACGAGCAACAAGGTGGCGATGGTCGGCACGATCACTTGTCAGGACGGCAAGGCCGACGAGATGGCAGCCGTGCTGGCCGAGATGGTCGCAGCGGCACGCAACGAACCTGGCGTCGACGCCTACACGTATCTTCGCGGCGAGGGCAACGAGTTCTGGTTCTTTGCGCTGATGCGCGATGCCGAATCGATGCAACAGCACGGTCAGACGCCCGCGATGAAGTCGGCGATGGAGGCATTCATGCCGTTGATGGCCGAGCCGCCACAGATGCGCGTGACTTCGCCGATCGCGGCGATCGGACTCGAGCTGTGACGATCGAGAGGTCCTGATGCCGCAGTACCTCCTGTCGGTCTTCTACGAAGATGACGCCGATCCGCCCGACCCCGAGCAGATGCAGCAGATCATGACCGACGTCGCCGCGCATCAACGGGAGATGCGCGACGCCGGAGTGTGGGTGTTCTACGGCGCGCTCACCGACGCCGCATCGGCCACGGTGGTGCGCGCCGACCGGACGTCGGTCTCGATGACCGATGGACCGTACGCCGAGGCCAAAGAGCAGATCGGCGGGTTCACCGTTATCGATGTTCCCGATCTCGACACCGCTCTCGAGTGGGCCCGCAAGGGTGCCGCGGCGTGTACGTGGCCGGTCGAGGTGCGTCCGTTTCTGCCGGAGTGATCGCGGACCACGATACGCCACGCGCCGAGATCGAGGAGATCTATCGGCGCGAAGTCGGTCGATGTACTGCGACGTTGGTCCGTGTCCTGGGTGATGTTGATCTCGCGGAGGACGCCGTAGCCGAGGCGTTCGCCATCGCCGCACAACGGTGGCCCACTCACGGCATTCCACCGAATCCCGGCGCGTGGATCACGACGACGGGCCGTAACCGTGCGATCGATCGGCTCCGCCGCGAAGCGCGCCGATCCGACCTCGAGCGTGCCGCTATTCGACTCGTCGGAACAGCCGACGAGCAGGTCCCGATCACCGACGGACGTAGAGACCTCGACGTACTCGACACGGTTGCCGATGACCAGCTGCGGCTGATGTTCCTCTGTTGCCATCCGGCGTTACATCCAGATGCGCAGGTGGCATTGACGCTTCGATTGCTGGGTGGCCTGTCCACCGACGAGATCGCGGGCGCCTTCTTGGTGCCGCCCGCCACGGTGGGACAACGGATCAGCCGGGCCAAAGCAAAGATCCGCGACACCCAGCCGGCGTACCGCATCCCGCCGCCAGAGCGCCTCGATGAGCGGCTCGCTCCACTCCTGGCAACCATCTACTTGATTTACAACGCGGCACACGACGCCGGCCAGCGCGACGACCACCGCACAGCTCTCGCCGCGTCGGCGATTCGGCTCGGTCGGGTACTCGCCGACCTGATGCCCGAGGAACCAGAGATCATCGGCCTCCTTGCGTTGATGCTGCTCACCGAGGCTCGCACCGCCGCCCGCACCGACGACGCTGGACAGATCGTTCTGCTCGCCGAACAGGAGCGCAGCCGGTGGGATCGTGACCTCATCACCGAGGGCCATTCCCTCGTTCGTCGATGCCTGGCGATCAACCGCCCCGGGCCCTACCAGCTTCAGGCCGCGATCGCGGCCGTACACGCCGACGCGGAGACGGCGGCGGCCACCGAATGGGACCAGATTCTGGCCCTCTACGACCATCTGTTGGCGTTACGCCCCGATGCCGTGGTCGCACTCAACCGGGCGGTCGCAGTGCTCGAACACGACGGCCCGATCGCGGCGCTTGCGACGCTCGATGCGATCGAAGCCGACGGCCTCCACCGCATCCACGCAGTGCGCGCTGAGGCGCTGCGCCGGGCGGGGCGCACCGGCGAAGCCGCAAGCGAACTCCGCCGGGCGATCGGCCTGTCGAGCAACCCAGCGGAGCGGGCGCACCTCGAACGCGAACTCAGTCGGCTGGAGTGAACCCGTGATCGACGTCGGAGTCGATCGTGTCGAGCACCTCGCCATATCCGACGTCGTCCTCGGGCCTGACCGGCTGGGAAATCATGTCGTCGGGATCGGCGTCGATCGTGTCGGTGGTGTGCGAGCCGACGTCTTCGGGCGGCGGATCGACCGCCGCCTGTTGCCGTGGCCCAGCGGATGGCTTCGTGTTCGTGCCCGGCACTCTGATCGCGAAGATGATCGGCGAGACCGCTGCTTTCTTCGGTCTGGTACTCGGTCGCCGAGGTGTCCTTGGTCGGCGCGTTAGCCCGCTCGCTCGTCGTTCGATGACACGACCAACATGCCCAACGCCCGCTCAACGGTCACTCAGCCACCACCCAAGTCGACTCAATGATGCCGAAGAGCCGCCTCGACGGCGGCCAACGCGTCTGGCACACTGTTCCAATCAGCTCGCACAGCGACCGGCCACACAGAACGGTCGATCCGGAGAGAGGTCTGCCAGATGAGCAACGACACGACGACGTCAACGAGCGAATCGAGCGGACCCGACACGGAACCGGTGACCGATTGGGCGACCGACTACGACATCTTCGATCCGGCCTACATCGAGAATCCGTACCCGATCTGGGACGAACTCCGCGAGCGCTGTCCGGTGGCCCACAGCGACCGCTGGGGCGGATCGATTCTGCCGACGCGTTACGAGGATGTGTACGCCATCGCTCACGACATCGAGCGGTACCCGTCAGGGGGCGGCATCGCAGTCGTCCCGCTGTTGCCGCCGTCCGATGGCCAGTCGGGCGATGCGGCGGCCGGTCCAGTGCTCGCGCAGGGCGTGCCACCGATCAGCGCCGACCCGCCGCTGCATACGTGGACACGACGGCTGATCCTGCCGACCCTCAGCCCGGGCCGAGTCAAAGAGTACGAGCCGTTCACTCGTGAATTGTGCAGGCGTTTGGCCACCGAGATCGCCGAGCACGGATCGGGCGACGGTGCAGCCGGCTACGCCCAGCAGATTCCTGTCCGGGTCATCGGCCACCTCCTCGGCGTGTCCGAAGACATGGCACCGGTGTTCACCGAGTGGGTACGCGATGTGCTCGAGTTCGCCTACGACGTCGAGCGGCGCCAACGGGGCATCCAAGGGATTCTTGGATACCTACAGAGCGCGGTCGCCGAGCGCCGGGCCAATCCACAAGACGACTACCTGACCGAGTTGATGGCCGCTGAGCACGACGGCGAGCCGATCACCGACGATGTCGTCCTGGGCATGTGCGCACTGCTGTTGATCGCCGGCATCGACACGACGTGGTCATCGATTGGCTCGACGATCTGGCATCTGGCGAAGCATCCCGACGACCGCGATCGCTTGATCGCTGAACCCGACCTCATGCCGACGGCGATCGAGGAGTTCCTCAGGGCGTACGCACCGGTCACGATGGCCCGACGGCTCCCAGATGGCGGTGAGTACAGCGGGTGCCCGATCGGCGCCGGTGAACGCATTCTGATGAACTTCCCCGGCGCCAACCGCGATCCCGAGGTGTTCGACGAGCCCGATCGCGTGATCCTCGACCGCCAGCAGAACCGTCACTTGGCGTTCGGTGCGGGCATTCACCGATGCGCCGGATCGAACCTCGCCCGTATGGAGCTGCGCGTTGCTGTCGAGGAGTGGTTGGCGGCCATGCCGAGCTTCGAGATCGGCGACCCCGACGGCGTCACGTGGGCCGGTGGCCAGGTACGCGGCCCACGCACCTTGCCGATTCGCGTCGGCTGAGCGCTCCCACCGCCCCCACCGGTGAGCAAATCAGCCCCCGGTGGGCCCCTTCCCTCACCGCAGCGGCACTCGCTCGCTACGGTGCGAGCTGTGCGAATCGTGCGGCTCATCTCCCTGGTCGTGGCATCCGCGGGTATCGCCGCGTGCTCGACGGAGTCGACTGAAGACATCGTGACGCGGACCCGCGCCGAGGTGTGGGTCGACGACCGAGGTGGCGACGTCGACGCGCTGGTCGACCTGTGCGCTGTCGACGCCACCAGCGCAGCAGCGTTCGACGAGCTGGTCGAATCCATCACTCCGGACGCGTTGGCCGCGATGCAGTTCGCCTGCCCGGTGCTGGGTGACCTCGTCGCGCTCGAAGTCGAGCAATAGTCGGCCGCCAGGGGCCCGACGCCACCAGCGGGCACAGCAGGGCTACGTTCGCCTACCTGGACACCCTGGAACTGCCGACTCGCGCACGCGACGCAACCATCGTCGACGTACGCGGGCGGAATCGAACCGTACGACCACGTTCGCGGCCGTCGACGTCGCTGCGCGTCGTGATCGGACTCGTCGCCGCGCTCGGTGCGATGTCAGTCATCGCGCTGATGCTGTCGGATCGTGCGCCGGGTGTGCTCCGCCAAGTGTTCGGCCCCGCGGCAGAACGCCTGTCGAATCGCATCGATGCCAGCGCCCGACTGCCGTCGACCGAGCAACTTCCGCAGAGCGATTTCCTCGTCCACGTCGGGCTATGGGCAGCCATCACCGTACTGGTCGGACTGACCGTGTGGACATGGCGTGGCCTGGTGGTTGGCGGCGTGGGCGTGCTCACGCTGAGCGCGTTCGTCGAGGTGGCGCAGGGCCGCTACTCGACGACTCGCGCCGTCGAGACCAGCGACGTACTCGCAAACGCCGTCGGCGTTGTCGCTGGGATGACAGCTGCAGCGGCCGCCTACCTGGCGTGGAGCGCCGTGGCTGCGGGCTGCGCACGGCTGCGCCGGCCCTGAGGGCAGACCGCTACGCGCTGCGGCGGGACAGCACCGCAACCGGGATGTTGCGGTCGGTGAGCTCTTGATACGACGCGAAGTCGGGGTACGCCGCGCAGGCGATCTGCCAGCACTCTGCCTTTTCGTCGCCGTCGACCTCGCGAGCGTCGACGGCCCAACGTTCGGCGCCGACCTGCACCTCACCGCCGCCGGCTGCCATCAAGTTCTTGTACCAGTTCGGCGTGTCGACGTTCCCGGCATTCGAGCCGACGACGACCAGGTCCTCGTCTCGTCGTGCCAACATCAGCATCACCGGTCGCGGCTCGCCACTGGTACGCCCGACGACATCGAGCAAGAACACATCCATCCCCCGAAACGAGGCACCCTTCTTGCCGTCGCTGCTGCGGTACCGCTCGACATGGCTCTTGGTCATGCGGCGTCCGAGGCCGGGGGTGTAGCGACTTGCCAGGTTGGCCATTCGGCCGCTGATGGTGGGCATGTCGAGACCGTAGTCGCCGCCGCGGTACCGGCGGTCCGGGCCGCCGCAACGGCGTCAGCCGTCGACGCGCTGACGGGCTTCGTTGAGCAGCTCGATCACTGCCGGCCGGGCTTGATCGGCATTCGAGAGCGGCGTACCGAACGGCACCCTCGCCATACGCGGTCCCGCCGGAGTCTCGGCGGTGAGTGTGACGCCGTAGCGGTCGATGCCGACCATGGTGGCATCGGTCGCGTCGTCGAGACCCGCAAGCACCTGAGCGTACATCACGTTGGCATCGCGATGATCGTCGTTCATGTGTTCGACCACCGGTCCGGCCACGTCGGCCAGCGGGTCGACCTCCGCATCGCGGTATCCGTCGGCGGTAACCCAACTCATGTGGCCGAAGCCACCGACGTAGCGCACCGACTCTGTGTTCAGACGCCAGAAGCCGAAGTCGGTGAAGTCGGCGTAGTAGCTGGCGTACGGATGCACCTCGAGATAGCGGTCGCGTAGCTCGCCGGGCGCATCGAGCAGCTCCAGCCGCCCGACCATCGTCAGCCGGGCCTTGCCGAGCGGATCGCCATCGCCGGCGAGATCGACCACGAGCAGGCTGACGCGATCGTCACCGCGGGCATTGACCGTGTGCTCGGCCATTTCACTGATCAAAACGATCGGTGTGCCGAGCGCGTCGGTGGCGTACGACACCACGCTGCCATAGGGGTAGCCCTCGGCGGTGAGTGTCGACAGTGTCGCCATCCGATTGGCCGCCACCAGCGTGCGCGACAACTCGGCGTCGCTCGGAAACGACGCCGGGTCGCCCGCAATGGGCGGCCCTGCTTGCCCGCCGCCGTGTTCCTTGGGTCGTGCCATCTCCACTCCCCCGCTTCAGATGCCGCCGACCGACGGGCCGTCGTCGGGGGAAGAACGAACCGGTGTCACGAGGCGCAGTCTATGGTGCGGCAATCGCCACGCCATCGAGATGCGCATGGCCGATCGCGACCGTTGCAGGGGCGGGCGCGAGCGCCGACGATGGCGACGTCGCCCGGTTGAGCGCGAAGCTCAAGAGCAGTGCGACCCCGCAGATGATGAGGCCGATCGCCGCTCCGGCGACAACTGGGAGAGCGGTGGACTGCTTCATCGCGGATTCCTTTCGTGTGCACGGATGCCATCAATCAACCATCACGCACCTGTGCAGTGCCTGAGCGACACCTGAGAGCTGGGTTCGCGCGGGCCGGTCACGTCGGCCTCGCCATCGGCACCGCCGAAGGCGGCTCGTTCCTTCAGGGCGCCGCCACCACGGCGCCAGGCGCCTGGAGGAAGTCGGTGATCGCAGCGAACGCGGCGCGGTCCTGGATCATGAACATGTGCCCACCGTCGAAGATCCGCAGCGATGCGTTCGGCATCCGTTCGGCGAGTAGCTCGGAGTTGGCCACAGGCGCGATGTCGTCGAACTCTCCAGCGCACACCAGGGTCCGATGCTCGATCGAGGGCAGGTCGGCGACCACGTCATGGCCCTTGCGGGCACCCATCTGGCGCGCCAGACCCGCGAGACGTTGCGGGTCGGGCGGTCGCAACGACTGCTCGCGGATGCGTGCGTAGTACGCGCCGAGCCCAGGGATCGGCTCGTCGGCATCAGGGTCGTACCGGCGGTCGGTCAGCCGGCACCGCTCGGCGAATGCATCCTCTGCACTCAGACGAGCAAGCCGGTGCAGTGGATACGACGGCGCCTCACCACCGGGCGACGTGCAACAGAGCACGAGCCGGTCGATGAGGTCGGGGTGACGAACCGCCAGATTGAGCGCGACCATCCCGCCGAAGCTCGTACCGACGATATGACAGCGGCTCCACCCCATCGAGGAGATGAGCGCTGCCGCGTCGTCGGCATAGTCGGCCATCGTGTAGGTCCCATCTGGGCTGGAGGTCTGCCCGAGCCCGCGTTGGTCGTAGTGCAGCACTTCGAATGCGCGGTTGAGCGGGATCACCCCCGGCGGCGATTCGCGCAAGTCGTTCCCCGAACCGCTGATGTTCAACACCGGCGGGCCTGCTCCGTGTCGCTCGAAATACACATCGATGTCGTTGACCGAGACAAAGGGCACACCCGGATGCTCGCCGACCACCGCAAGCGCGAGCGAGTCGATCAGTCGACGCCCCGATCCGAAATACCGCGAGATACGTGCGCTATTCGCACGTGATCGCGGACAGAACCGTGCCGCGGACAGAAACCAACACGCCGAATCGGTCCGTCCAGCCGAGCGCCACGGGTGACGACGGCGCGCAGGTGACAGCGACAACGCTCGGCGATCGTGCACTACCGTCTCTCTGGTGCTCGGCGACGTCACCGAAGCGCTCCGGACGACTGCGCTTGCGGCGCCCGACGCACGCGGCCACTTCGCCGCAATGTACGCCCGAGTGACCGACCGCGTGGATCGACACATCGCGGCCGGACGGTTCGATGACGAGCAGCGCATGGACCGGTTCGTCCGGGCGTTCGCCGACTGGTACCTCGCTCCGATCGCCCGCACCCGGCCGATGCCGTCGTGTTGGCAGGCGGCGTACGACGTCGCCAACGACGACTTGATCGTTGTGCAGCACCTCCTCCTCGGCATCAATGCACACGTCAATCACGATCTCCCGCAGGTGGTCGTGGAGTTGGCGGCGCAGGAACAGACGGTGCATGCCCTGCAGCGCGACTTCGACGCGGTCAACGACGTCCTGGCCGAGGTGCAACCCGCGGTACTTCGGGACCTTGGACGCGTGTCGGGGCTGACTCAGGTGGCCGCGTTGTACGGCGGCAGCCACCTGTTCAGGTTTTCGCTGCAACGCGCTCGTGCACAGGCGTGGGACACCGCCGTTCGGCTCCACGGCATGTCGCAGAGCGCCCGCCGCGACGAAGTGGTCGAGCTCGATCGAGTGGTGACGGCGATCGCGTACCTCGTGTCGAAGCCGACACTGCCGCTGTCGTGGCTGCTACCGATCGTGCGGTGGCTGGAGGTCTCCGACTCCGCTGAGGTCACGCGCCGCCTGCTCGGTCCGCTGCAGTAGCGAGTACGGGACAGCGATCGCCGCTGCGCACACGGAGGCCAGAATGTGAGTTGACTCCCTCGCCTGGTCGCGTACCGTGTCAATCGGGACGGATGTGGCCGGCCGAGCGGTCGGCCGTATTGGTGCAGTTGCAAAGGGGAACCCAATGCCAGAGGAGTCGAAGGCCGACGTCGTGCTGGAGGGCGGGGGCGTCAAAGGGATCGCGCTCGTCGGCGCTCTCAGCGTGTTGATGGACGCCGGCTACGCCTTTCCGCGCGTTGCCGGCACGTCAGCTGGCGCAATCGTCGGAGCGCTCGTCGCGGCCGGTATGCCGGCTGAGCGGATGAAGTCGATCATGGCACAGACCGACTATCGGCGATTCCAGGACGAGTCGTGGCTCGATGCACTGCCGGGTGGCAAGATCATCTCGATCCTGAAAGATGCCGGCATCTACGAAGGCGAGTATCTGCGCACGTGGCTCGCCGAGACTCTCGGTGACGTGCAGACGTTTGGCGACCTCGCCCTCCCTGAAGACGCCACCTCTTCACTCCCTCCGGACCAGCGGTACCGGCTCGTCGTCAACGTGTCTGACGTGTCGCTCGGTCAGCTTGTGCGATTCCCGTGGGACTACCAGCGCTTCTACGGGCTCGCCCCAAGCGAGCAACGCATCGCCGATGCAGTCCGCGCTTCGATGTCCATCCCATTCTTCTTCGAACCGGCGACGCTGGAGTACGAGCGAACCGAATCGGGCGCGCCGAAGAAGGTCCGCTCGACGCTTGTCGACGGAGGCATGCTGTCGAACTTCCCCGTCGACATCTTCGATCGCACCGATGGCCAGGCACCGCGATGGCCAACGTTTGGCATCAAGCTCTCGAGCAAACCCGACGCGATCGCGGCGCGGTTTCCAGACGACGTCGGCGGACCGATCGACCTCACCAAAGCAATGATCACGACGATGACGAGCTTTCGCGACGCGATGCACATCAACCGCGCAGAGGTCATCGCCCGCACGATCTTCGTCGACACGTTGGGGGTCGGTGCGACCGACTTCGATATCGACCAAGCCACGCAAGACGCGCTGTTCCAGAGCGGTGTTTCGGCGGCCCAGAAGTTCCTCGGCGAGTGGAGCTTCGATGCGTATGTCCGGGAGTTCCGAACTCCATAGGTCATCGGCGACCGGATCACGCTGCGAGTGGTCCGCCAGGCGAGTTGGCAGCGCATCGTCCGCAGCGCAAGCACGCGTTCGCGAACGCGCCTATGGTCCCGGAGTCGGGATACTCCGGCAGCGGGCGCGACGAAGAGGACAGGTATGCGACTCGGTACAGGTATCCGTGGGGCGATTGCGTGGTCGTTGGTGGCGTCGAGTGCCGCGGTGGTGAGCCTCGTACCTGGCTCACCAGTGTCGGCGGCCACCACTGCGTTGTTCGAGGACTTCGAGGACGCGACGGTGGGCTATTCGACGAGCACGCTCGAGTTCTCAGACGGGTTCGGCGACTATTTCACCCGTACCGATGGCACCAACATCGGCAGCTTCGTCGAAGTCACCGGCAACAACGGCTCCTACTGGTACGGCGCCCAAGACATCGACGCCGAAGGCGCCACGCCGCCATTCACGATGACCTTCACCGGCGTCGACATCACCGGACTTACCAACCTCGCCTTCTCCGTCCTCCTCGCCGAGGACGATGACGGCGCCGCCGAGGATTGGGACCTCACCGACTCCGTCCTGTTTGAATACGCCATCGATGGAGGCGGATTCAACAACCTGCTCGCTGTCGAGAGCATCCCCGACGGCGACCCCTTCAACGCCGTCCCCGCCATCGACACCGACTTCGACGGCGACGGTGACGGTGACCAGATCACCGCAACCTTTAGCGAGTTCACCGCCCCCATCGCCAACACCGGGAGCGCGCTCGACCTCCGCATCACCTTCAACCTCGACTCCGGCGACGAAGACATCAACCTCGACGACATCACCATCACCGGTGACGGGACGCTCGCCGACACGTTTCCCACATTGCTGTCGAGCACTCCGCCCAACGGCGGCTCGGCGCAGTCCACCGACGGGCTGCAGCTCGTCTTCTCCGAGCCAGTCACCGTTCCCGAACAGGCCGTAACGCCGTGGGTCGAATTGGCCTGCAATGGCCCAGTCGCCGTGACGATCAGCGGCGGCCCGAGCACCTACACCGTCACGCCCAGCGCTCCGCTCCCGCCCGGGGAGAGCTGTACGGCGACGCTGCTCGCAGCGCAGATCGCCGATCAGGATGGCGACCCCGACCTACTCAACGACGGCACGAACGAAGTCATCAGCTTCGAGGTCACTCGTCCATGCTCGGCGACCCCGACACTGATCAGCACCATCCAGGGCGACGGGCTCGCCAGCCCGCTCGACGGGCAGGTTCGCACCATCGAGGGCATCGTGGTCGGCGACTTCCAGTACGGAGCCGCTGGGACATCGGGCGACCTCAACGGCTTCTTCGTCCAGGAGGAGACCAGCGACGAGGACGCATTCGAAACGACATCTGAGGGTCTGTTCGTCTCCGACGGGTCGAGTCCCGCTGTCGACGTCGCTCCGGGCGACACCGTGCAGGTCACCGGCACGGTGGATGAGTCCTTCGGTCAAACGCAACTCGGATCGGTGACGCTGGTCGAGGTCTGCTCGACCGACACGTCGTTGGCCGACGTCACCAGGCGCCAGTTGACACTGCCGTTCACCGCCCTCGACGCCCCCGAGGCGTTCGAGGGCATGGCTGTCGAGTTTCCACAAGACCTCGTGATCTCAGAGTACTTCAACTTCGACCGCTTCGGAGAGATCGTGCTGTCCGAGCCGCTGCCCGGCGAAGACCGCATCTTCCAGCCGACCGCGGTCGAGACCCCGGGTTCGACCGCGGCCCAAGATCGCGCCGACTACAACGCCCGCTCGCGCATCACGCTGGATGACGGACGGACCACATGGAACCCCGATCCCGCGATCCACCCCGATGGCACGCCGTTCACGGTGAGCAATCGGTTCCGTGGTGGAGACACGGTGACCGATGCGACGGGCGTGCTCTCGTACTCGTTCGGCCTCTACAGGATTCAGCCGACCCAAGGCGCCACACACAGCGAGGCGAACCCGCGCCCCGCGGGCCCACCTGATGTTGGCGGCTCACTCACAGTGGCGAGCTTCAACGTGCTGAACTACTTCACCACCATTGACGATGGCTCCGCGATCTGCGGTCCGGGCTCGGACCTCGAGTGTCGCGGCGCCGACTCCATGGAAGAGTTCATCCGTCAGCAGACCAAGATCGTCGACGCGCTGGCTGACCTCGACGCGGACATCATCGGGCTGATCGAGCTGGAGAACAACGTCGGCGCCGACCCGGCAGGCGATGGCACCGATCCCGTGCTGCAGACCCTCGTCGATGCCCTGAACGCCGTCGTCGGTGCTGGAACGTACGACTTCGTCGATGCCGGAGCGATCGGCACCGACGCCATCAAGGTGGCATTCATCTACAAGCCGGCGACTGTGACTCCGGTCGGCGACCCGGAGATTCTCGACTCGTCGGCCGATGCGACGTTCCTCGACACCAAGAACCGGCCGGTACTCGTTCAGACGTTCGAAGAAGTCGCCTCGGGCGAGCGCTTCACCGCCGCCATCAACCACTTCAAGTCGAAGGGCAGCAGCTGCGACGACGTCGGCGACCCGACGGACCCGAACGGTCAGGGCAACTGCAACGGCGTTCGCACCGACGCTGCGGCTGCCCTCGCCAGCTTCTTGGCTGGCGACCCGACCAGCTCGAGCGACCCCGACTTCTTGATCCTCGGTGATCTCAACGCCTACGACGAAGAAGATCCCATCACCACGCTCGAGGCCGCGGGCTACGTCGACCTCGAGGGCCGCTTCGTCGGCGAGTTCGGCTACGGGTACGTGTTCGATGGCCAGCTCGGATACCTCGACTATGCGCTGGCCAACCCGTCACTCAATGCGCAGGTCAACAGTGCCGCCTCGTGGTTGATCAACGCCGACGAGCCGGACATCCTCGACTACGACACGAGCTTCAAGCAGCTGCCGCAGATCAATACGTTCGAGACCAACGAGTTCCGCTCGTCGGACCATGATCCGGTCGTCGTCGGCCTCTCGCTCGGCCCGACCTGCAGCGGGCGCCCGGGCGAGTGCCCACCTGAGCGCGGACCGTTGGAGGTCACCAAGACGGTCGACTGGTCCGGCTCAACGCCCGACGGCACACGGACCTTCGAGATCTGCATCCAGGGGCCGTCGTACCCCGACGGCGGCGAGCCCGGGGCCTGCCAGAGCATCGGCTCGAACGGTGGTGTCGTGACGTGGGCCGAGCTCGAGGCGGGTGCGTACACCGTGACCGAGACCAACCCGGGCGCCGATTGGAACGTCGAGATCACGGGAAGTCCCGCGACCGTGACATCGGAGGCAACAGCGTCGGCCGCCGTCACGAACACGTTCGACCCACCCCAGTCATCGACCACCTCCACAACAACGCCCACAACCACCGCCACAACAACATCGACCTCGGTTCCACCGACCGCCACGGCGGCTCCGACAGCACCCCCCTCGCCGCAGTCGACCGATCCAGCGATCCCGCTTGCGACCGAGCTGCCTGCTACGGGCTCGAACCAACTGAGGACGTTGATGGCGATCGCCGCGCTGTTCCTTGTTCTGGGTCTCGCACTGCTACGAACCCGCCGAGGGAGCCCCAGCTGACGCAGAGTCGGGGACGTCACCATCGGGGGCAGGCGCAGCGATCGCGTCTGCCCCGGAACGAAAGTGGCGACGAGCCCACAGCTTCCAGCTCGAGGCTGAGGCATGCGGTTGTGGAGCTAAGGGGAATCGAACTCCTGACCTCTTCCATGCCATTCCCGGCTCGGTTGTGGAATGAGTGGAATCTGATGGAGTGAGACGGACTGTGGCGCGGAGCGCGGCTCAGAACTGCACTCCGAATGGACGCAATTGGCACGCACAGTGGTCGCTGATTCGATACGAACACACGTTCGCCGCGACACTCAAACGATGCCGAACCAGCTCCCACGCTCGACTGGAAGAAGCCAGTCACCGGCAAACAGCTCACCATCGGGGACGTCAACGCCATCATCGCCCAGGTCGAGGACATCCGCGTCCCGACCACGAGCTTCGGTCTCCCCAAATTTCCCACCAACCATTGACGTTGTAATCACAATTCTTGTCGAGTTTGTACGCGACCGGGTGCGGCCACGCTTCTCCCGGATGCGCCCACTGCGCCGAGAGCACGCAGTTGGCTGGATTGTTGGCAGCAGCCTGCGTAGGTCCGTCGCCCTCCGGGGATCCCGCCGACTCCATTGATGTTGATGGCCCCTCGTCAATCGTCTGATCATCGACGGGCACTGCCGATGCACTTGCTGGATTCACGACAACCGAGCCGACGACGACCACCGAGAGAACTCCGAGCCAACCCAGCCACAAACGGTGTGGGCAACCTTCCTGCGTGCTTTTCATCGGCCGGCACACTTTTGCACCGAATCTCAGCTGCACCTATGGACAACCAAAAAGGAACCTGTGACTCGAAAGAGCCCCCGCCGTCTCACGCCACGAAGGGCAGAGACAGCGGGGGCTCGATGAGGAGATCGTTGATTGTGCGGGTGGGTTCTACCCGGGTGCTCGGACGAGCGAAGACTCAGCAACCAGTCCGAATAGAAGCAACCCCGCAGAAGGGCTTTTTCCACCAGCTGCTCGTGGATGCGACGGGCTCCTCGACAGTCGACGTAGCGACTTCTTCAACGGGCATGGTGGCGCTCGCCGACCCAGCCGAAAGCGATGCAGCAGCAACCACACCAACGACAATGACTCTCACAGATCTCATCGCGGCCAACTTACGGCGGGTCGACCTGTGCGAGTCCTGAACGGAACCCGAATACCGGCTAATCGCTCGGGCGAGCTACTCGAGCGGCGAGTACTCCGGCGGCGTCGGGCCCAGCTTTGGTGACGAGTCAGGTGGGAGCACGCCGCGTTTGGCTTTGTCGAGCACCGGGGTGACCCGCCGGACGATCGCCACCGCGACCGTCAACACGGTGCCCGTCGCAGCCAGTGCTCCCACAACCCAGCCGACAGCCGGATTGCCCGGCAGGAACGGGCGTAGCTGACTGATCCCGATCGACACGACAACACCCGCAGCCGTCAACTGCGCCGGTGCTGCGTGGAGAATCGTCGACCACCACTCACGGTTCGTGACCTTGTTCCACAAGTTCTTCATCCCGAAGGACCTCCTTGTTGTAAACCCGAAGGACCTCCTTGTTGTAAATCAGTGCGCGGCTCATGACCGAGCTCACGCAACTGAGCGAGTAGCGCTGACACCTCGCGGCGAAGCACTGCGATCTCCTCTTCCTGCTCATCGATGCGAGCCTCAGCCGGGGCCAACCGCTTCTCGTATCGGTCGATCAACCCGACCGCGCTATCTGTGAGCATCGAGTCCGACGCCAGCGAACGACGCCGCGAGTTCCACAACGTCGCGACAAACGTGAGAACACCAGCAGCCGACAGCGCCGTGAGCAGCTTGGCCCAGTCATCCATCGAAGCCCTCGACCACGGCGCGCTCGGCGCCGACCCGCCGCGACTGAATGAACGGCCACGACAGCACCACGCCCGTAGCCGAGAAGTTCAACATCTCGACCGACCAGCCCATCGTCGGGAGCGAATCGAACGTCAGCGACGCCACACCCCACGACATGCACGCCGTCCAAAACGCGCACACGCCGAACTGCCGGCGGTACGACCGATTGTGGTACGCCTCGACGAAACCGAACGCGGTGGCAGCCACACACGCCGTGAACAAGATCAGCCGCGACGTATCCGCCGCATCCATTGCCCGACCTCGAACACGTCGATGAGCACGTGGGCATCTCGCGACACCCGCACCGTGAACTCATCGCCGTCGAGCACAACCGACACCGCGCCGGTCACTTCCTGGCCCGGCTCGAACTGCTGGATCGACGTACCCGGATAGGCGCCACCGCCCCACACAGCGATATTCCCCTTGCCTTCAGGGTCGATGACTGCGGCATTCAACCCGACCGCCGTAGTACCAGCAGGCACCTTGGCCCGGTTGATCCCGAACCGGTAGTTCCTGTTCCGCTCGAGCGATACCACCTCGACGACAGCCCCCGACACCCGCGGTCCGCGGTGGTCGCC
Organism: Actinomycetota bacterium; assembly: GCA_039177505.1. Lineage (GTDB taxonomy): Bacteria > Actinomycetota > Acidimicrobiia > Acidimicrobiales > Ilumatobacteraceae > JABSQH01. The sequence goes on from JBCDFR010000013.1 coordinate 21,603, forward strand.
CTCGGTGCCGCGACCGACCTTCTACGCGACATCGAGCTGACGGTCTCCAAGATGCTCGACCTCCACACCGCCCGCAACCCGGGCGAGCCAGACCGGCCAAACCTTCGCCCCTGGCGCGAAGCAATGGCCGATCTCAATCTCTGGCTCGATCAACGCGAACTCTCCGACGACAAATAGCTAGGACCCGCTCAGCCACCACGTCGGCCGCCTCGCGATCACGCAGAGCGTGGGAATAGGTGCTCAAGTTCGTCGACGGGGTGTTCCCGATCCGCAACCCACGGGTGGCCTCGTCAATCCCCGCCGCAGCCAGCCAAGAGTTGTGGGTGTGCCGCAAGTCGTACAGCCTCAACTCCGACCGGATCCCGGCAGCGTCGCGGAGCTTGCGCCACCGGAACCCACCGGCATACGTCCGACGCCACGGCACACTCGACGCCTCATCGCCCGACAGCAACCACGGATCTTCGTCGAGCGGGACACCAACACCCAGCGCGCGCTTCTTCTGAACTCGCCGCCATTTGTCGATCGACTTCATCGTGGTGGCATCGACGGCAACGAATCGCGGGCGGTCGTCGTGCTTCGCGTCGACGATCGTCACCACGAGCTCGTCCTTGTCGATCGCCGACCAGCGCAACCCGACCGCTTCGCCCGGCCGGGCGCCGGTGGCGAGATGTAGGTCGATCCAAGCGCGGTCGATGTCGAGCTTGCACGCTCTGCGGAGCTTCGCGACTTCTTCGTCGGTGAGCGGGTTGCCGGCCGACGCCGGCACCGACGGGCAGCGCTGACCGCGCCACGGGTTGGTCGTCACCCAGCCAGCCAGCGTCGATTCGCGCCACACCGACATCAGCGCTCCGTGGATCTTCTGGACCATCGCCGGCGAATGCCGTGCGGCTAACCCGTCCATGATCGTGCGGGCATCCACAACGGACACTTCGGCGGCGACCCAGCCGCGGGCGATGTCGGGAATGTGCGCGAGCGCGTACCCGTACGTCTCGCGAGTGACGTCGGCAATCGGGATCTGCTCGAGCGCCACATCGATCAGCTGGCCGACCGTCATATCGGACCGAGTCCCGCGCGCTGCGACGCGCTTGGCCAGCTCGGCGCGGGCCGCCTTCATCGTCGGCGCGGTGATCGTCTCGGCCTTGCGGCGATGTTCACCGGTGAACGGATCGCGGCCCTCTGACCAGCGCAATTGGTAGCGGCCGCCGCCCTTGTCGACGACACTGCCGGCTCCGTATGCAGCACGCCCCATGAACACGGACGGTAGCCGGAATTGGCACGAACTGGCACGAGAGGTCGTCCAGAACGACGAAAGCACCAGTCGAACCGGACCATAAATGGCGGTTACGCTGGTGATTACCGGTGGAGCTAAGGAGAATCGAACTCCTGACCTCTTCCATGCCATGGAAGCGCTCTACCAACTGAGCTATAGCCCCGTGATGTCGCCATCGCGGCAGCCCTCGAATCTACCCCTCCCCGTGGTGCCCTCCAACCGGCGAGTGCCGACGTGGCAGGCTGCGTCCGATGGCGACGCACGCTCCAACTGCACAGGACATCATTGAGCGGTTCGGGATGCTTGCGCACCCCGAGGGCGGGCACTACCGAGAGCTGTGGCGGGGGCCTGCCGGCAGCGACGGCCGCGACGTCGGCAGTTCAATCATTTTTCTCCTCAGCGAAGGTGAGCGCTCGCACTGGCACCGCATCGACGCCACCGAGATCTGGCACTTCCACAGCGGCGCCCCGCTGCAACTGCACATCGCCGATCCAGTGCGCGGCGAGGTCCGCACCACCACGCTCGGCAGCCTGAAGGACGGCAACACCGAGGGTCATGAGCCGCAGGCGATCGTGCTGCCGCACCATTGGCAGTCGGCGGAACCACTCGGCGCCTGGACGCTCGTCGGCTGCACCGTCACACCGGCGTTCGAGTTCCAACACTTCGAACTCGCACCACCCGACTTCGCGCCGTAGCCGCCGAAGGCGTCAGACGATGCTTTTCTGTGGACGGATCACCAACTCTTCGATGTTCAGCTCGATCGGCTGAGTGATCACGTACTCGACCGCCTTGGCGATGTGCTCCACATTGCCCACCGACGAGTTGAGCGCAGCTTGGACTTGTGTGATCTCGTCGCGCGTGAACTTGCCGGACTCATCGACCTCGAAGTCGGTGATCCCGCCCATCGCGGCGAAACCCTGGATCATCGCCGGGTCGGAATGCCGCACGAAGTTGGTAGCAAATGCCCCCGGCATGATCGAGGTGACACGAATCGGGTCGTCTTCCAACTCGTTGCGCAGCGTGGCATTGATGCAGTTGACCGCGTGCTTGGTGGCGCCGTAGACGCCCGAGTCGCGACGAATCGCCGCCACCGACGAGATGTTGATGATGTTGCCCTCGGAACTGGTCGCGCGCATGGCCCGGACCGCCGCCTGGCTACCCACGGCCAACGCCAACACGTTGACGTCGAGCATCGTCTTCCACATCTCGGGTTCGCCGTCGATGACCGTCGAGCCGAAGTCGCCCAGCCCAGCGTTGTTCACCAAGACGTCCAAGCGTCCGGTGCGGTTGGCCGCGCCCTGGATCCACCCCTGCAGAGCAGAGGTGTCGGTGATGTCGAATGACGACACATCGGCGCTACCGCCAGCGGCCTGGATCACCGAAGCCGACTCCTCCATCGGCTCGGTGGTCCGACCCATCAAGAACACATGCGCGCCGCGGGAACCGAGGTGTTCGGCGATCGCCTGGCCGAAGCCGCTCGATGCTCCGGTGACGCAAACGGTGCGGTTTTGGATCGGTCGGTCGCTCATGGGTGGTTCCTCCGGTGTGGCGCGAGTTCTGGTCAGACGTTGATCGCTGACATTTCACACTCAAAGTGTCAGCAGATCGAGAGCCTGACATTTTGGTGTCGATATGTCAAGCTCTGCACAGTGACGTCCGCAGCCGAGATGCAACGCACCGACACGAGCCGCAACGCGCGAGTCGAGGCAATCCGCCGTGCGGCGATTCCAGTGTTTGCCGCAAAGGGCTACCGGGGCACATCGATGGCCGATCTGGCCCAAGCAGCGGGGGTCTCACGACCAGCCCTGTACCAGTACTTCTCCGATCGGGCCGACCTGTTCCGAGCAGCGTTCGGGGCGCTCCTGGAGGATCAGGCCGACAGCGCCATCGCCGCGCTCGCCGGTGACGCGGACCTGATCGACCACCTCGACGGCTACCTGCAACGTTCGATCGGCGACGGTTGGGAGGCGCTGGCAGCCACGCCACACGGCGACGAGTTGATGGAGGCCAAGCACGAGTTCGCGGCCGACGTTGCCGAGGAGTCGACCCGTCGTGCTCAGCATGCGCTGCGCGCCTTTCTTCGCCGAAGGACCGATTCCGACATGCAGGCGATCAACACCGCACTCGAGCTGCTGACCCTCTCGCCCGTCGGACTCAAGTCCGACCACCCGTCGAGCGCCGTGTACCGCCGTCGTCTGCGGGCACTTGCCGAGGCTGCCGCCGCATTGCTCGTATCGCCGACGACGTAGCCCCGCAACCGCCAGGGTCATGGCGCTCGTGGAGTCAGGAGTCGTGGGGAGCCGGCCGCGACCAGTCGACGCGCGCGACGTCGAGATAGAGCCGCTCGATCTCGTAGAACTCGCGCACCGATGCCAAGAAGACGTGAACGATCACGTCGCCGAAGTCGAGCAACACCCACTGCTGCTCGCGGAGGCCCTCCACGCGGACAGGCGGTCGTTGGAGTTCGACCTTCGTCGCCTCCTCGACCGACTCGGCGACGGTTCGCACCAGACGCGGGTTCGAAGCACTCACCACCACGAAGTACCCGGTGATCGCCAGCACTTCGCCCACGTCGAGCACGACAATGTCGTCGGCCTTCTTGTCGTCGGCGACCCGAGCGGCGAGCAGTGCCAGATCCAACGACTCGTCGGGTTCAGCCACCATCGCCTCCATCGCCGTCACCGGAGTCGTCGACGCTCTCGACAGAAGCATCGGTCTCGTCGGCCTCGTCCACGTTGGGTTCCTCGATCTCTCCAACATCGACTGACGCGCGGAAGTCGAGGTACCCGGTCCCGAGCGTGACGACCACGTCGATCCCCTCGATCACCTCGTCGGCCAACACCACTTCGGACTCACCGAACACGAGCTCGGCGAGCGTCTCGACGTCGCCGATGAACTGCTCTTGGGCGACCTCGAGGCGGGTGGCCACTTCGGCCGCATCATCACCGGGGACACTGTCGATCGACACGGGATTCGACTGGAAAAAGAGCAGCTCGCCGATCAGATTGCGCATCATCTCGGGAAGCGACTCGAACTTGACGTCGCTAGAGGCCAGCTGCCCCTCGGTGACGTTGGAGTCGACGCGGAACGTCAAGCCCCCGTTCGGGGTGAGGACCCGGGTCGGCGAGACCTGGCCGAATACCAACAGCGCATCGCGTCGATCGATGATGGCGACCTCACCCCCCAGGTCGCCGTTCGGATCGACCAGCACCTCAGCCAGCGCGAGATCGCGAGCGATCACCGGTCCGGCGAGGAGCCGTTCGAGCAGCTCCTCGAACGAACTCGGTGGCGGCACGGAACCATCGGCCGCAGGTGTGACATCGACGTCGCCGACAGGCGTCGCTGCGACCAGCGCCGTCCACACGGCGACGTCGAGCGCGTGTTGATCGATCGGCGACAAGAACGCATCGACGGCAACGAGCGCATCGATCGCTTCGCTGCGCCGTAGCACCTGTTCACCCTCGTCGCTGACGACGCCCGAACCAATGGCATCACTGTCGAGCACCGCAACCGGCAGCTCGACCTCCACGAGATCGATTGGCGCCAGCGCTGCGACCAGTGCTGGGCCGTCGTACACACCTGTTTGATCGATGGCGATCGACAACATCGCACCGACCTCCATGGAAAACGCGTCCAGATCGACGTCGTCGGTCGGATCGATCGACGACCACGCTTCGCCGACGGTCTGCGGCTCGTCACCGAACCCGGCATTGACATCGGCGTTCGTCGGTACGAGGGCCAACGATCCCCCGGAGCCGTCGGGCAGGAGCGTGGCGACGGCTAGCGACGCCAGCTCGCCGTCGGCACCGACAACCACCATCAAGCCGTTCGGAGTATCCGGCAGCTCGACGCGCGGACGGTCGTCGACCCCCACCGCCTCGCCCTCTTCGGAGTTGGTCAACGTGATCACCCCGACCACGAAACCGGCGGCCGAGAGGGCGACGAGCACGACGGCAAGGACGCCCACAAGCACTGTCCGCCGGCGACGACGACCCGCTTGCGCAGTCATTCGGGAGACTCGTACAGGTGCCGATCGCGGATCACGTCGAGCACCGGCTCGGTGACGAGGTAGTCGAGCGGCCGCCCATCGGACAATCGCGACCGCAGATCGGTGCTCGACACTTCGAGCCGCGGCACCTCGACGCGAATCCAATCGATGTCATCGTCGAGAACGACGTGCTCACCGGGACGGTCGACCACCACGAGCGATGAGGACGCCACGACTTCGTCTGAACGAGACCACGTGCGCAGCCCGGCGGCAGCGTCGTCACCGACGATCGTGAACAGTTCGGCGTCTGGATGCTCGGCGGCCAGCGCCTCGAGCGTGTCGGCGGTGTAGCTGTTCCCACCATGGTCGATCTCGTGACGGCCAGGCTCGAGGCCCGGGACATCGCCAACGGCGGCATCGACCATGGCCAACCGGTCGTCAGCGGGCGTGATCTGCCGCAAGCCCTCCTTTTGCCAGGGCACATTGGCCACCATGAGGATCACCACGTCGAGTTGTAGTGCGTGACGCACATTGACCGCTGTCACCAAGTGCCCCACGTGTGGCGGGTCAAACGTCCCCCCGAACAGCCCGATCCGTGTCATCGATGGTGACCGACGGCGGTTTTGGGCACGAGCGACCACGATATGCGCAACGTTTGCGAAACCGGTCACCCCGATCGCCACGTGCTTGACACGTCTGTTACTGTTCGAAGCTCTCCATCCAGAGAGCCATCCGGCTCCGAATACCCCTCATACGACCCCATCTCTCGACCCTCGGCCCAGGCGGTTTCTCAGCGAAACCCCTCACCAGCGGGCTTTTCTGCCGCTTCGATCGGCACCACCACCCCGCTCACGTCGCCGCACACCGCTGCGCCGAGCACCTACATCTCCAACTCTTCGCTCACACCTCCGGGTGTGTCCGATGACACACCACCCGAGCGGAATCTTCGCTCACTCACGAATGGTTATACGCAGCACTATGAACGACTCCATCGGTCTCTACCTCAACGACATCGGTAAAGTGCCACTCCTCACCGCCGAGGACGAGCGCGAACTCAGCCGCGTGATCGAGGCCGGCCGCGAGGCCCAGGAACAGCTCGACAACGGCAAGCGCAGCGCCGCCCTCAAGGCCAAGGTCGCTGCCGCCGCCAACGCCAAGGATCGGTTCATCCGCTCCAACCTGCGTCTCGTCGTCTCGATCGCCCGCCGGTACCCACTCCCCCAGGGCATGGATCTGCTCGACCTCATCCAAGAGGGCAACCTCGGGCTCGAGCACGCTGTCGACAAGTTCGACTGGCGCCGCGGCTTCAAGTTCTCGACCTACGCGACGTTCTGGATCCGCCAGGCCATCGGCCGGGCGCTCGACCAGAAGGCGAGCCTCATCCGCATCCCGGGTGACCGTTCGGCCAGCCTGCGGGCTGCGCTGCGCCAGGCGTCCGGCGATGGCGAAACGCTCGATCAGGCCAATGCCGAACTGCACCGCCTGACCACTCCGGTCAGCCTCGACAAAACCGTCGGCGACGACGGTGACGCCACGCTCGGCGATCTCATGGCCAACGGCGACGCAACGCCCGAGGACCACGTGATGACCCTCGTCGACAGCGATCTGCTCGACGAGTTGCTCGGCACGCTCGACAGCCGTGCCCGATTCGCCGTCGAGTCCCGCTTCGGGCTCGTCGACGGTGAGCGCAAGAGCTTCCGCGAAGTCGGCGAGCAGCTCGGTGTCACCGCCGAGGCCGCCCGTCGTCTCGTCAGCCGGGCCGTGGCCGGGCTGCGCGATGACGCCGAGCGCATCCTCGCCGTCTGATCCCAACCGAGCGCCGATCGGCGCCACAAGAATTGCGTACTGCACGGGCCCCGGAAACGGGGTCCGTGTTCGTTTTCCGACCCCGCTAGCCTGACCACATGGCCCCAGCGAGAACCGACTGGTCGCCCGCGTCATGGCGCGACCTCCCCGCGCGACAGCAGCCCGACTGGCCCGACGCTGGCGCCCTCGACCAAGCGCTCAAGCAGATTTCGGCGCTCCCCCCGCTCGTGTTCGCCGGCGAGGCGCGGTCCTTACAACGCGACCTCGGTCGAGTCGCCACCGGGAACGCCTTCCTACTGCAAGCAGGCGACTGCGCCGAGAGCTTCGAGGACTTCTCGGCCGATCTGATCCGCGAGAAACTCCGCGTCATCCTGCAGATGGCCGTCGTCCTCACGTACTCCGCCGGCGTACCGATCGTGAAGGTGGGACGCATCGCCGGCCAGTTTGCCAAGCCCCGCAGCTCACCGACAGAGAAGGTCGGCGACGCCGACATCCCATCGTTCCGTGGCTACATCGTGAACGACCCAACGACCACCGAAGCCGCCCGCCAGCCAGACCCACAGCGGCTCGTGCAGGCGTACCATCAATCGGCTTCCACGCTCAACCTGCTGCGTGCCTTCACCAAGGGCGGCTTTGCCGATCTCTCACGGGTGCACGCCTGGACCCAGGAGTTCGTGTCGTCGAGCCCGGAGGGCCAGCGCTACCAATCGTTGGCCAGCGAGATCGATCGGGCGTTGACGTTCATGCGCGCCTGCGGCGTCGACACCGAGTCGAACCCGAACCTCTCCGAAGTCGACGTGTTCACCAGCCACGAGGCACTGATCCTCGGTTACGAAGAGGCCCTCACCCGGATCGACACGCTCACGGGAGCGTGGGTCGACTGCTCGGCGCACATGTTGTGGATCGGCGAACGCACTCGCGACCTCGACGGCGCACACATCGAGTTCCTGCGCGGCGTCGCCAACCCGGTCGGCTGCAAGCTCGGGCCGACGAGCACCGTGGAGGAGACGCTGGAGATCTGTGAGGCACTCAACCCGTCGCGCATCCCCGGCAAGTTGACGCTGATCACCCGCATGGGTGCGGACACGATCGAAGGGATCCTCCCCCCACTGCTGCGAGCCGTGCGCGAGTCCAGCCACCCGGTGGTGTGGGCGTGCGATCCGATGCACGGCAACACGTTCACCGCGCCCAACGGGCGCAAGACCCGCCACTTCGACGCCGTCGTGCGCGAGATCGGTGGATTCGTCCGAGCTCACCGTGCCGAGGGCACCTGGCCCGGCGGGCTCCACGTGGAGCTGACCGGCGAAGACGTTACCGAATGCCTCGGCGGCGGCGACCAACTGGCCGACGCCGACCTCGACTACCGCTACGAAACGGTGTGCGATCCACGCCTCAATGCGCGCCAGAGCGTCGATCTGGCATTCCACGTCGCCGAGTTGCTGCGCGACTTCACCTGACCTCACCCCGGCGGCGATGGGCGTCCTCGACCTCACGGCGGCCTGGCCGGTCGACACTGCCGCGGCAGCGATCGTGCGTGGTGCACGCGTGGTCGAGCGGATCGGTCCGACGAACGAGCAGTTCCGCGTGGCATCGCTCGCGAAGCCTGTCAGCGCGTGGGCCATGCTGGTGGCGGTCGAGGAAGGCATCATCGCCCTCGACTCCCCTGTCGGCCAGCCCGGCTGCACACTGCGCCATCTGATGGCCCACGCCGGGGGGTACCCATTCAGCGGACATGAACCGATCGCACCAGTCGAGCGAACCCGCACGTACTCCAACAGCGGCATCGAACTCGCCGCCGAGGCCATCTCCACCGCTTCGGAGATGCCGTTTGCCGAGTACCTCGATGCCGCCGTGCTTACGCCGCTCGGCATGCACAAGAGCGAACTCTTCGGCTCGCCGGCGCACCGCCTACGGACCACCGTCGACGACCTCGTCACCTTCCTGGGCGAAACGCGCGCACCAGTACTGATCGCCCCTGCGACCGCCGCCGAGGCGCATCAGACGCAGTACCCCGCGTTGAGCGGTATCGTTCCGGGCGTGGGTCGCTTCGAGAGGTGCCCCTGGGGGCTCGGCTTCGAGATTCGCGGCGACAAGCAGCCGCACTGGACGGGGTCGAACAACGATCCCGGGACGTACGGCCACTTCGGTGGCGCCGGAACGATGATGTGGCGCGACCCGGCCGCAGACGTGTCGGTCATCGCTCTCACCGACCGACCGTTCGACGAGTGGGGATCCACTGCGCTCGAGCGCTGGCCGGAGCTGTCCGACGCAGCGCTGGCGGATTACGGAAGCGATGCGGAATGACGTTGTTCAGTCACGGCGATCGAATCCGCTACGCCACCACCGGCGACGACGGGCTCCCGCTGGTGCGCTACGGCTGGATCGGCAACGTCGGTGACGACGCCGGGCCCGTCGAGGTCCTCCTCGACGACGAACTCGGCGGCAACGTCATCGATGTCGACAAGCTCGAGCCGGTGCACGTCGGCAATGTCACTTTGACCCTTGCGGGCGACGATCTGCTCGACGACCCCTCGCTGCGCCAGGCGCTCGTCAACCTGTGGCGCGCCGAAGCCGAGACGGCCGGGCTCCAGATCGCCTCGCTGCACTCGATCGGCACCGGCGTCCGTGACTCCAGTGAGGGCTACGTGATCGCCGAGCTGTCGAGCGGTGGCGAACAGTACGTGCTGCGTGCGGTGCGCTGCCCGCACGAAGTCGGAGCGATCGAGGTGCGTGCCGATCGCCCCAACCGCTGGGAACTCCTCTAGCACCTCCACGCCACGACAGTTGGTGCCAGGCACCAACTGTCGCCCCTAGCGGCTGGCGGTCGCGTCTCGGCGCCACGACAGTTGGTGCCAGGCACCAACTGTCGTGGAGGACGCCGACGTTCAGCTCAGGCGCTCGATGATCATGGCCATGCCCTGACCACCACCGACGCACATCGTCTCGAGGCCGATCGTCTTGTCCTCGGACTGCAGGTTGTTGATCAGGCTGGTCATGATCCGGGCACCCGTCATGCCGAACGGATGGCCGAGGGCGATCGCCCCGCCGTTGACGTTGACCTTGTCGAGCTCGAACCCGAGTGTCTTGTACGAGGGGATCACCTGCGCGGCGAAGGCCTCGTTGATCTCGACCAGGTCGATGTCGTCGGCGCTCATACCGGCGCGCTCCATCGCCTGCTGGCTCGCTCCGATCGGCCCGAGGCCCATGATCTCCGGGTTGAGACCGGTGACGCCCGACGCGATGATCCGCGCGAGCGGGGTCAGCCCGAGCTCGGCGGCCCTGCTGTCGCTCATCACCATCACTGCGGCCGCACCGTCATTGAGCGGGCAGGCGTTGCCGGCGGTGATCTCGCCGTCAGGCCGGAACACCGGCTTCAGCTCGGCGAGCTTCTCAGCCGTCGTGCCCGCACGAGGGCCGTCGTCGGTCGATACCACCGTGCCATCAGGCAGGGTCAGCGGCGTGATCTCGTTCTCGAAGTGACCGCGCTCGATCGCGGCCACCGCACGCTGCTGGCTGCGGGCACCGAACTCGTCCATCTCCTCACGGCTGACGTGTTCGATCTCGCGCACGTTCTCCGCTGTCTGGCCCATCGCGATGTAGAAGTCAGGCAGACCCTCGGGAGCCGTCCACTCGGGCTGGCCGCCGCCGGCGCGCTGTGCGGTACGTTCGCCGGGGCCCTTGAAGATCGGGTTCGGGGCAGTGTCGCTGGCCCCTGAGGCGTACCGGCTGACCGCTTCGACGCCAGCGGCGATGAAGCAGTCGCCTTCGCCGGCCTTGATTGCGTGCGCGGCCATACGGATCGTCTGCAAGCTCGACGAGCAGTAGCGGTTGACGGTAACGCCGGGGACGTCGTCGAGACCGGCCAAGCCAGCCGCCATGCGTCCGATGTTGAAGCCGGCCTCACCGGCGGGTTGACCGCAGCCCATGATCAGATCCTCGACGTCGTCGGCACTGACTTCGGGCACCTTGTCCATCAACGACTTGACGATCTGGGCGGACATGTCGTCGGGGCGGAGGTCGACGAGGGACCCTTTGTTGGCGCGCCCGATCGGGCTGCGGGCGGTCGCAACGATCACTGCTTCGGTCATACCGGCGAGGGTACCGAGCGGTCGACCCCGAGCGGTAACCGGGTTGCGGCGGCGCCGAGTACCGTCGACCGGCGATGACCACCATCGCCACTCTCGACGTCGGAGGGACGTCGATTAAGGCCGGCGCCGTTGCGGTGCTTGGGCCGAACGATGCCCACGTCGTGCTGAGCGACGCCCGCCCGGCGCACGCCGACGGCGACCGCGAGACCATTCTCGGTCAACTCTCGGCGGCGGCCGGTGCCGCCGTCGAGGTCGCCGGGTCCGACGTCGCCGGCGCAGCGATTGGCTTTCCCGGCCCGTTCGATGTCGAGGCCGGCACGGCATTGATCCACGGCCTGTTCAAGTACGAGTCGATCTATGGAGTCGACCTTCGCGCCGAGCTCACCGCTGGCGTCCCGGCGCTGGCCGAGTTGCCGTTGCGGTTCGTGCACGACAACGAGGCGGCGGGAGTCGGCGAGGCGGTGTTCGGCGCGGGGCGTGGTTTCCACCGGGTGCTCACCGTCACCCTCGGCACCGGCGTGGGCTGTTGCCTCACCGATCGCGGCGCGGTGATCCAATGGGTCGACGATCTCGAAGTGGAGAAGCTGGCTCGTCGTCCGACACCGGAAGGACGCGCCGACGACGTGCTCTCGGCACGAGGACTCGCCGCCCGCTACGGCATCGAGCGCGAACACCTCGCTGATCATCTGGCCGCGCGGCCGCTCCCCGACAGTGTCGTCGATGTAGCCCACCTGCATGGCGCTGCGGTTGGAGCGTTTCTCCGCCCTGCAGTCGCCGAACTCGCACTCGACGCGATCGTGATCGGCGGTGGCCTGGCCGCGGCATACGACCTGTTCGGCGAGTCGCTCGAAGCTGAACTCCCGATTCCGTGCAACGTCGAGACGCTCGGAGCGACCGGTCCGATGCTCGGTGCCGCCCGGCTCGCCTTCCCCGAGATCCTGTAGTGATGCCCGGCCGGCGCCGGTGCGGGTTCTAGCGCGTGTCGAGCACGCGAAACGCCTCCGCAGAACGCCCAGCAGGAAGCCCGTGCTGCTCTGCGATCCCCTGGTACCACTCGCGCACCCGCTCCTCCATCCCGGACGGATCCGGATGCTGGGATGCGTGACAGAGCAGCGCCCGGATCTTGCGGTCGAGTTGGCCAGTGATGTCGACCGCCGTGTCGGAGTCGGGCCCCAAAGTGAGCCACACCTCGCTGACTTTCCAATCGTCGAGGTCGGCGCACGGGTGACCGGGAAAGGCGAATGGATTGCGCGCATCGGGGTACACCGCACACATCGTCGCCTCGCCAGTGGCGGTGTGGTCAGGGTGCGAACCGTACGTGGAGGCCAAGTTGCGGATCGGCGACTGGGTGATGACCACGTCGGGCCGTACGTCACGGATCACCGCACTGATGTCATGGCGCAGCTCCATCGACACCTCGACGGTGCCATCCATGTAGCCGAGAAACCGTAGATCGGTCACACCGACCTCGGCAGCCGCCTTGGTCTGCTCCTCACGCCTGATCGATGCCATCTCGTCACGCGGGATCGAGTGATCGAACCCACCGGCCTGACCGTCGGTGACCAGGCAATACGTAACGACCGTCCCGGCATCGGTCATCGATGCCACCGTCCCCGCGGCGCCAAAATCGACGTCGTCGGGATGCGCGGTAACGACGAGACAACGTTCGATGTCTTCGAAGGGGAGCACGAGGTCAATCTAGTGTCGGCCTGATGTCCCTGGCTCCGTCGAGCAACTGTGCCACGAGACCAGCGCAGTGAGTGACGCCCCGGTCCCCGCCGATCGGCGCCGCGACCTCCTCAACCAACTCACGGTCATCGGCTGGCTCTCACTCGGAGGGTTCTTCGGGTTGATGCTGTTCCAGATCGATCGCGTGCGTTCGATCGACGGCTCGCGGTTCGCCGGCGTCTGGGAGCAACGCATCGAAGTGTTGAGCTTCCTCGTCCTCCCGCCGAACATCATCGTGCTCGTGCCGCCAGCGCTGATCGCGATCACCGCGGCGTATCTCGCCGACGCCGACGCACCGCCAGCGATCGCGCCACTGTTGCGTGTCACCGGCGGCATCGCCACGATCCTGATCGTGATCGGTGCCGTCTCGATCGTGACGCTGCTGTTCGACGACAGCGCGAGCGGAGACGCAGGTTCAGTGTTCTTGCGCATCGGAGGGATGCTGGTGGCATATGCGATCGCCAAAGCGTGTCGCTCCGCGGACGCCCTACGCGGTCTTCGCTGACCGGCTGCGGTTCGACCGTCTCACCCGCCGAGGTCGCCGGCGAGGAAATGGTTGCGGCACAACAGCTCGTACCGCACCTCATCGCCGAACAGCGGCTGGGTCCCGCTCGAGCTGGTGTCGCCGACGACGACGGTCTCGCCTTCGTAGACGATCTCGCCGTTCACAACTCGGGCGTTGTGCGTGGCACGAGCCCCACACCAGCACCGCGCTTCCACCTGGAGCGGTGTGTGCACGTCGGCCAACTCGAGCATTCGCTGTGTTCCGTCGAACAGCCTTCCCCGGAAGTCGGTCAGCAGCCCGAAGGCGTACACGTCGACCTCCAGCCCGTCGACGACCCGGGCCAACTGGTCGCATTGCTCAGGTGTATAGAACTGGACCTCGTCGCAGACGAGATAGTGAATCGGCCAATGCTCAGCAGCGAGATGGTAGAGATCGAGCTCGGGGGTCACCTCGACGGCCGGCGCGGCCACGCCGAGCCGACTGGAGACCTGCCGGCCCTCGCGATCGAGCGTGGTCAACAGCAGTCCGTAGAGCTGTCGACTCGAAAGGTTGTGATGGATCTGCAGCGCGAGCGTGCTCTTGCCAGATCCCATGGTTCCGAAGTTGAAACGCAGCGTCGCCATCGAGGCGTCCGACCCTACCCGCGCGCGCCGTCAGGGGTCTCGACCCTCGACGCCACCGAATGACGGGTCGACCTGCGCCGGACCCTCGATTCGCAGCACGTCGTCGGGAGACCCGCCGTCATCGTCGTCGCACGCCGCCATGGCCGTGAGCGCGAGCGCGGCAACGCCGACACGCAGCATGCAACCGAAGCGCTGACGGCCAGGGCCCATGTGTGCCGACCGTAGTGGGACACTGCACACAAATCGTGCCAGTCGCCCCTACCGCGACGTCGATCGCCGGCGGCACACTGGACGAGATGGCGTATGCAATCGAAGCCTCCGAAACGGTGACGATGGCCGTTCGTCGTATCGCCACCGAGGAGATCGAAGCGGCGCTCGACGACCTCCGCGGCGCCACCGATCTCGCCGCCCCCGCGGCGATCCACGACTGCCGGAGACGCTGCAAGAAGATGCGCGGGTTGCTGCGGCTCATCGGGCCGTCGCTCGGCCGTCGTTATGCGCGCGCCGATGCCCGCGTTCGCGACGCGGCACGAGAGCTGTCAGGAGCCCGCGACGCCCATGCGCTCGCCGACGCCTTCGAGCGAGCCACCGCCACAAGTCCTGTGAGCAGCGCCACCCCCGTCGACCGCGTCGACGGGTTCGCTCCGGTCGCAGCGGGGCTGCAACGACGAGCCGCCGCAGCGAGCCTCGAGTTCGACGCACTCCCCGATCACGTGATGCGCGCCAGCGCGCTGCTCGAGAAGGTGCACGGCGGCATCGACGACTGGCGCCTGAGCGCCGACGGTTGGGAGGCGATCGGTATCGGTCTGGCGGACAACTACCTCCGCGGGCGACGTGCGTTGCGCTCCACCCGCCTCGACCCGACTGCCGAACGATTCCACGACTGGCGCAAGCGAGCGAAGTACCTCTGGTACCACGTGCGCCTGCTCGAGCGGGCGGGCCCCAACGTGCTCGCCCCACTGTCGGCTGCGCTGTCGGACCTCGCCGACAATCTCGGCGACGCGCACGACCTGGCTGTGCTCGACGATGTCCTCACCGCCAACACCGACGAGTTCGGCGGCACCGCGCTCGTTGCACACGCGCGGTGCGTGATCGGGGAGCGACGCCGCCTCCTCGAGACGCAGGCACTGGCGAATGGGGCGCGCCTGTACGTCGAGGCGCCGAGCCGGTTTGCCGAGCGGATCGAGGGATACTGGGATCTCTGGCAAGGCGAGCACGGGTGAACGAGGTCGAGCGGGCGTTCGTAGTCGACTCAGATCTCGACGTCGGCCCGTACATCGCCGACGCCACCGCAACCATCCCGTTGCGGCAGGCGTACGTGGCGATCGACGACCACGGACCGGTCGAGCTGCGTCTACGACAGGCCGGCGGCACCTCGCTGCTGACGGTGAAGGGCGGCACCGGCATGATCCGCTCTGAGGTCGAGTTCGAGATCGACGAGGCACGCGCCAACGCGCTGTGGCCGCTCGCCGGAGAGCGCGTGATCGAGAAGCAGCGGCACACCGTCGGAATCGCCGGCGGACACCTCGCCGAACTCGACGTATACGCCGGCCGATTCGCCGGGCTGGTGATGGTCGAGGTCGAGTTTCTCGACGAAGCAACGGCGGTGGCGTTCGAGCCGCCGGATTGGTTTGGCACGGAGGTCACCGACGATGCTCGCTGGGGCAACGCCAACCTCGCCCGCCACGGCCGCCCCGACCGGCCGTGACACCTACCGGTTACAACGTCTCAGAGACCAGCGTTACAGGCGGCGAAGGGTGCCGATGGTGTCGATCTCGGCGACGGGTTTGTCGTCGCGGTAGCGGCGCACCCTGGCGAACCGCAGGGCGACACCACCCGGGTACCGGGTCGAGCGTTGCACGCCGTCGATGGCCACCTCGACCACCTGCTCCGGACGAACGGTGACGACGTGGCCGTCGTCGTTGCTCTGCAAGTCGAGGAACCGCTGCGTTTGCCAGTCGAGCATCTCGTCAGTGAGGCCCTTGAAGGTCTTGCCGACCATCACCAGGTTGTCACCGTCGCGGGCACCGAGGTGGAGGTTCGACAACCGACCACGTCGACGCCCGTGACCCCACTCCACCGCCAGGACCACCAGGTCAAACGTGTGCACCGGTTTGACCTTGCGCCACGCCGAGCCGCGTCGGCCAGCTGCGTAGGGCGCGTCGAGTGACTTGACGACAACACCCTCTTGCCCCGCCGACACCGCCTCGGCGAAGAACCGCTCGGCGTCGGCCGGATCGTCGGTGACGATCGATCGGAGCCGCGCCGCCGCCGGCACCACCCGTTCGAGCGCCTCTCGGCGCACCCGCAATGGCTCGTCGTGGACAGCGACACCATCGACGTACAGCACATCGAAGAAGAAGGCGTGCAACGGCGTCGCCTCGTCGCTGGCGAACTCACTGATCGTGTCCTGAAAGGCCTGCGGTGACCCGTCGTCGAGTAACCCGATCGCCTCGCCGTCGAGTACGAGATCACCACCGTCGTACTCAGCTAGCTGGCGGACCACCGCCGGCAATCGATCCGTCACGTCGTTGAGGTTCCGCGTGAACACACGGACCTCGTGTCCGCGCCGATGGGCTTGGATGCGCGCCCCGTCGAGCTTGACCTCGACCAACGCGGAGCCGCCTTCGAGCGCTTCGGCTGCCGACGGTGCGGTCGACGCCAACATCGGCTCGACCGGGCGCAGCGGTTCGAGCTCGATCGCCGCAAGCCCACCACGTCCACCAGCCAGGGACACTGCCGCGGCCTCACCGAGGTCTCCAGCGAACATCGCCGCCCGGCGAACCGCGCCGACCGGGACGTCGGCGGCAGCCGCGATCGCGCTGGCGAGCACCCCGTCGAGCGCGCCTTGTCGCAGCTCACCCCCGAGGATCGCTCGCAACAAACGTTGCTCGGGCACCGTCGCCCGCGCGAACAACGCGTCGAGGAGCGCCCGGCGCTGCGCCATCGACCCCTCGCCGGTCGCCGCGGCAAGATTCTCGATCGCCATCTGCACATCGAGGATCGCCAGCGACGGCGACTGCGCCGGCGCCGCATCGAGTGCTCCGATCGAGGCCCAGCCGACACCGACGCGACCGAGCGTCGTCGAACCGACGAGAAACGCCGTCGCCGGACGCACCTCAGCAGGCTCGAGCAGGGGTAGCAACTCGGCGAGCGCGGCCACCTTGGCGTTGCGTTTCGAGGTGGCCGCGACGCGATCGGAGGTCGCAGCGAGCTCGGCGAACGCAGTCACACCGAGAGTCTGCACGATCGACGTTGTTGCCCACTACGGTGGACTCAGCAGCGGCATCGCCGCCGCCGCGGACGCTCGCGACGACGACGTCGCGTCACCTCAGGGGGAACATGACCGAGACGATCGACCGGACCGATGCCGGCGACGGAGACCACGTTCTCGACCACCTCGTCGTACGGTTTGCCGGCGACTCCGGCGATGGCATGCAGCTCACCGGCGACCGGTTCACGTCGGTCAGCGCCAGCTTCGGCAACGACCTGAGCACACTGCCCGACTTCCCAGCCGAGATCCGCGCACCGGCCGGCACCGTCAACGGCGTGTCGGCGTTCCAGGTGAACATCGCCGACCACGACATCACCACGCCGGGTGACGAGCCGAACGTGCTGGTGGCGATGAACCCGGCCGCGCTGATGGCCGAACTCCACCGCCTCGAGCCCGGCGGCACGATCATCGTCAACGAAGACACCTTCGAAGTACGCAACCTGGCCAAGGCCGGCTACGGCGAAGGCGACGACGTGGTCAACCCGCTCGACGACGGGAGCCTCGACAGCTACCGCGTGTTGCGCGTGCCGATGACCTCGCTGACCAAGGAGGTCTGCGCTCCGCTCGGTGTGAAGCCGCGCGACGCCGAGCGCTCCAAGAACTTCTTCGCCCTCGGGTTGGTGTCGTGGATGTTCACCCGTCCGACCGAGCCGACGCTCGAGTGGATCGACGAGAAGTTCGCCAAGAACGACAATGTTCGCCTCGCCAACCGCGAATCGTTCCTCGCGGGATTCAACTTCGGTGAGACCACCGAAGCGGTCGGTATCCGCTACGAGGTCAGGCCGGCGCAACTGCCCGGTGGCGAATACACCTCGGTCACCGGCAACGCCGCGTTGGCGTGGGGCATCATCGCGGGTGGCCAGCTGGCCAAACTGCCCGTCACGCTCGGCTCGTACCCGATCACGCCGGCCAGCGACATCCTTCACGAGTTGTCGAAACACAAGCACTTCGGCGTCCGCACAGTGCAGGCCGAGGACGAGATCGCGGCGATCGGCATGGCACTCGGTGCGTCGTTTGCCGGGCACATCGGCATCACCACCACCAGCGGTCCGGGCATCGCCTTGAAGAGCGAAACCACATCGCTCGCCGTATCGATCGAACTCCCGTTGTTGATCGTCGACATCCAGCGCGGCGGGCCGTCGACCGGGTTACCGACCAAGACCGAGGCGTCCGACCTCAACTTGGCGTTGTTCGGCCGCCACGGCGAGTCGCCGGTGCCCGTCGTCGCCGCGTACAGCCCGACGCATTGCTTCCACGCCGCGATCGAAGCAATGCGTATCGCCCTCAAGTACCGCACGCCGGTCTTCCTCCTCTCCGACGGCTACCTGGCAAACGGGTCGGAGCCATGGCTCCTCCCCGACGTGTCGACGCTGCCCGACATCTCGGTGCCGTTCGCCACGCAGTTCAACCACGTCGAGCCCGACGGAACCGAGACGTACTGGCCGTATCTGCGTGACCCCGACACGCTGGCACGGCCCTGGGCCATTCCCGGCACACCCGGCCTGATGCACCGCGTCGGTGGCCTGGAGAAGGCCGACGGCACCGGCAACATCGACTACACGCCGGAGAACCACGAGAAGATGGTTCGGCTCCGCGCGGCCAAGATCGACGGCATCGCGGCCGACATCCCGCCCACCGAGATCAACGGCGACGTCGACGCCGACGTGCTGGTGCTCGGCTGGGGGTCGACGTGGGCCGCGATCGACGCGGCGGTGCAACGACAACGCCGAGCTGGCCACAAGGTCGCCTCGGCACACCTGGTGCACCTCAACCCGCTGCCGCCCGATCTGGGCGACATCCTCGGTCGATACCGGCGGATCATCGTGCCCGAGCTCAACTCCGGGCAGCTGACCAATGTGATCCGTGCCCGCTATCTCGTCGACGCCCGTGCGTTGACGAAGGTCCAGGGGCTGCCGTTCAAGTCCCGAGAGATCGAAAAAGCCATCGTCGAAGCGCTCGAGGGAGCGACGTCATGACCACGACCGACGTCCCGGTGACCACGAAGAAGGACTGGTCCAGCGATCAGGAGGTGCGCTGGTGTCCCGGTTGCGGCGACTACGGTATCCTGTTGGCCGTCCAGCAACTGATGCCCGAACTCGGCGTCGCACCGGAGAACACGGTGTTCGTCTCCGGGATCGGCTGTTCGAGCCGCTTCCCGTACTACATGAACACCTACGGGGTGCACGGGATCCACGGGCGCGCTCCGGCGATCGCCACCGGCATCGCCGTCGCCCGTCCCGACCTCGACGTGTGGGTGGTGACCGGCGACGGCGACGGCTTGTCGATCGGCGGCAACCACCTCATTCACGCGCTGCGCCGCAACGTGAACCTCACGATCCTGCTGTTCAACAACCGCATCTACGGGCTCACCAAGGGTCAGTTCTCCCCCACGTCCGAACTCGGCAAAGTCACCAAGTCGACACCGATGGGGTCGATCGATCCGCCGTTCAACCCGCTGATGGTGGCCCTCGGTGCCGCGGCGACATTCGTCGCCCGGACCCACGACCTCGACCGTCAGCACATGATCGAGACGTTCCGCGCAGCCCACGCCCACAAGGGCGCGTCGTTCGTCGAGATCTACCAGAACTGCAACGTGTTCAACGACGGCCAGTTCGCCGACGTGACGAAGAAGAACGTGCGCGACGAGATGCTCATCGACCTCGTCGACGGCGAGCCGATCGTGTTCGGCGGCGAACGCCAACGCGGCGTGGTGATGGGCAGCGACGGCCAGCTCCGGCTGGTGGATCTCGCCGACGTGTCGCCGGAGGAAGTGCTCGTCCACGACGCGAGCCGCAACGATCCGTCGCTGGCATTCGCGCTGGCCCGCCTGTCGACCGACGACCACTCCCCCACACCCTTCGGTGTGTTCCGCGACGTCGAAGGACCCGAGTACGCGACCGCGGTCGCCGATCAGGTACTCGACGCCAGCGAACGTCGTGGCCCCGGGGACATCGAGGCACTCCTACGTTCCAACGGCACCTGGACCGTGTAGACCGTTACATCGTCTCTGAGACGATGTAACGGTCACGTGACGGCGAGTTCGGTGAGGCGGTCGAACACAACGGCGTGATCGATGCGCACGCCCACGGTGTCGCCGCGCTCGGGCGGAGCGACACCGGGTTCGAGCATCGCCGTCAACGCTTGGCCACCGCAGCGACACCACACCGTCAGCGGCTGCCCGGGGATCACCCGGTCGACGACCGCCCGCACCGCTCCGCGGGCATCGAGCACCGCATGAGCGGGCCGAACCCCGAGGATCATTCGATCGTCAACCCGGTCAGCAAACGTCGGTGCCGCAACGCCATGTTCGAACCTCGTCGAAGGGTCGCCGCTGACCGCACCCGCCGTCAGCACCAGGCCCTGGTCTCGCCGAGCAACGGTCACCTCGATGACTGCGAGCGGGCCCGTTGAAGTCGCTGCTCCGAGGGTTGCCGGCGCCAGCCACACGTCGCCGGGCACCCCGGACTGCACCACGCTCCCTCGCTCGACCACAATCAACCAGTCGGCGAGCGTCATGGCGTCGTCGGGGTCATTGGTCGCCATCACGGTGGTCACTCCGTAGCCGGCCTGCAGGGTGCCGATCTCTCGTCGCATGTGCACGGTGAGGCCGGGATCGAGCGACGCGAAGGGTTCGTCGAGGAGCAGCACGCGCGGCACGCGTACGAGGGCGCGGGCGATCTGCACCAACTGCTCCTCACCTTGGGACAGCTCGTCGGGCTGCTTGAGCAACAGCCCCTCGATGCGCATGGCCCGCGCCTCGGCGTCGACTCGCTGTCGGATCTCCTCGACCGCCTCGTGCCGCAACTCGAGCGGAAAGGCAACGTTGCGGCGCACATTGCGGTTGGGCAGCAACGCCGGGTTCTGAAAGACCATCGCAATGTCGCGGTGATTGGCCGTCGTGCCGGCCATGTCGTCGCCGCCGATCGAGACGACGCCGGTCCTGATCGGTACCAATCCGGCGATCGCTCGTAACAACGTGCTCTTGCCGCTCCCGGACGGACCGACGACAGCGGCGAACTGGCCGCCACCGACATGCGCGGTCACATCACGCAGCACTGCGGTGCGGTTGATCGACACCCCGACGCCGTCGAGATCGACCTCAGCCATCGCCGGGAACCTCGTGGGGCTCGACGCCGATCACCCATCCCTCTTCGTCGCATGCATCGACGGGAACGCTGACGGTGAGCGCTTGAGTTCCCCTTTGGCGTAAGAACGCTGCCGCCGCTAGGACCTGACCCTCGTCGCGTACGTCGGCCGGCCACGGTTCGAGCAGCGACGGCCACATCTCGGCGATCGTCACCGTGGCGGGAGTCTCGAACGGCCACACCGCGACGTCTCGATGCGTCCGCCGAAGTCGTTCCAGCACGGGGATCGCCAACAGCGACTGCGAACCAACGCTCCCGGCACCCAACAGTTGCCACGACGAAGACGGACGCCGCCCGCGAGCGCGCAGCACCGCTTCGACGTGCCTCCACTCGGCAAGCGACGCATGCGCCGGCTTGGTCGACGTGAGTGTCGGCCCTGCAGCCGACGGTGGACATCCCCAGAACGGACTGGGTCCGCCGCCGATCCGTCGGTTCAGCTCCGCAGCGACCTCGAATCGGTTGTTGTGATTGCTCGGATGGTCAACGATCAGCGTCGTCAGCAGCCGCCACATCGCCGCCCAGGGCTGATCGCCCGTCGTTGCGGTCAGATCGAGCGCATCGGCGGTCCCCACTGGATAGCCGAGTGACACGTCGATCGCTACGAGAACGCGGTCACCGCGCTGCGTGGCGTCATCGACGAGCCGACGCAGTCGTGCTTCGGCAAGGGCACGGGTGGACAGGTTCTCGGCGACCGGTGCACCACCGCCGTCCTCGACAGCGATCCAGATCGAGTCGCGACCTCGCGCCGGGCTGGATCGAGCGCTCCAGTCGATCGCAACGATCCGGTCGAACACCGCCCGCGCATCCCACCGGCGATCGCAGCTAGGCGACCACGTCCGACACTGCGGCAAAGTGCAGCCCGGCGGCGACCACGGTCAGCAGGTGCCACACCTCGTGGTAGCCGAATCGCTGCGGCCAGGGATTCGGCCAGCGCGTCATCAGGACGGGGAATCCGATCGTGTAGGCGACACCGCCCGCAATCACCAGCGTCAGCTGCGTCGTCGTGAGGTTGTCGATCATCACCGGCGCAGCAATCACGGCGGCCCAGCCCATGATGAGATACAGCGAGTACGACAGCCACCGCGCGCCGTGGAACGCCGCCAGCTTGAGCACGATGCCCAGCACCCCTGCCGCTGCGACCACGACGAGGATCGGAATGCCCCACGCGGGAGGGAGCGCGAGCACACACAACGGCACGTACGTGCCGACGATCAATACGTAGATCATGGCGTGATCGATGCGCTGCATCGTGCGCCGCGTGCGCTCGCTGCGCGCCAGTCGGTGGTACGCCGCCGACGTGCCGAACAACAGCACCAGCGATGCGGCGTAGATCGATGCAGCAGCGGTCGCCGCCGTAGTCGGCGCGGCGATGACCAGCAGCACGCCCGCGGGGATCGCGACAACACAGGCCCACGCATGCATCCAACCGCGCCATGTCGGTCGTTCGTTGAGGTGGGACAGGGGGTCCACGACCGCGACCGTAGCCATGTCGGAACGACCGGTGGGCGCGTTCATCACGACTTCACAGCGCGTTCACTCGGCCTGGTCACGGGCGATCAGACCGAGCACGGCGGTCCCGTACCGCTCGAGCTTGGCCGGGCCGATACCAGGAACGCGCCGCAACTCGGCCTCGTCCTGGGGCCATCGCTGGGCGATCGCCTCCATCGTCCGGTTGTCGAAGACGACGTAGGCGGGCTTACCGTCGCGCAACTCGTTGCGCAGCGCGCGCAACGCATCGATGCGCTGCGCGGTGACCGGGTCGACCGGCGTCGCTTCGGTCGGCGACGCGCCCCCGCGACGACTCGCCCCCGGGCGCGCGGATCCGGGCGATGGCGCCACCGTCTCGGTTGGAGGTGGCGGGGCGGTGAGCTCGTCGACGAACGGTGACGGCGCCGCGCCAGTCACGATCGTCGCCTCCCGCGACGCGCGCGTGAGCGCAACGTGGAAGAGTCGTCGCTCTTCCTCGACGTCCTCACTGAGACGGTGCGGATACTCGGCCGCCGATGCCTCGTGGACTATCACGACGGGCCACTCCTGGCCCTTCACTCGATGCACCGTCGACAGCGTGACCCCGTCGGCAGCGCGCTGTGTGGCGAACACGTTTCGGGCCCAGGTGACGAATCGGTTCGCCAGCGTTGCGCCTGCGTCGTCGGCGACCGCGTCATCGTCGTGGTCGAACACGGATGCCAGCTGCACCACAGCGGTGAGGTCGTCGCCCTGGGCCGCACGGTTCATCCCTCGACGGTGCGCATCGAGGGATTCGATCGACCCCGCGAGTCCGATGCGCTCCACCAGCATCAGCACCAACTCAGCACACGACGCCCCGTCTCTCAGTGTCTGCTGCAGAAGTTGAACGTCGGCCGCAAACTCTTCGAGGCGCGTGGCGTCACGTTCGTTGTTGAGCCGCTCGGCGAGGCGAAACAGCTCGACCACGTCACCTTGTTCGCAAATCCAGTCGGTAATGCGGGGATGGAACGACCTCGATGGTCGGCGCAACGCCTCGCGCAGGTCGTCGGGCTCGAAGCGCACCCCGGTCCGGCGGCGCCGACCGACCGGCGCGACCGAGGCGAGGCGGAGCCATGCCAGAACGGCGCGCACCGCTGTGCGATCGAGGAACTCGAGTCCGACCCCACCACGAATGGGCACAGCGTCGACGGTGAGGGCTCCCTGCACAGGCGCGAGCAAGGAGTTGACTCGCGTGAGCACCGCGATGTCGGCTGTCGCAACGCCATCGTCGATCGCGGCCCGCACCGCAGCACACGATGCACCGACCGAATCAGCCGAGGAGGCCACCGTCCAGCCCTCGCCATCGGTAGTAGGCCGCGCCGCACGGATCGTCTTGGCAACCCGCCGACGGTTGTGGTGCAACAGATTGTCGACCGCCTCCACGATCGATGGTGGACACCGATAGTTGACCTCCAACGGATGGCTCTGTGCCCCCGGAAACCACTCGGCGAAGTCGATCAACCAGCCGGGATCAGCACCGTTGTAGCCGTAGATCGTCTGGTCGTCGTCGCCCACACCGAACACCGCACCGTCGGGCGCCGCCAGCAGCCGAATCATCAACACGTGGGCCGGCGTGAGATCCTGGAACTCGTCGACGAGCATCACCCGACACGCTCGTTGCGCGGCGAGACGAGCGTCGGCGTCGGACAACAGCACACGGAGTGCCC
The DNA here is from genome assembly GCA_039177505.1 of Actinomycetota bacterium. Classification (GTDB taxonomy): domain Bacteria; phylum Actinomycetota; class Acidimicrobiia; order Acidimicrobiales; family Ilumatobacteraceae; genus JABSQH01. The sequence continues at coordinate 46,203 of JBCDFR010000013.1, forward strand.
GATCGATCTGACCATCGAAGTCGACCAACCCGCGACGCTCGAGCAGGGCGTCGTAGGTCGGCCACATTGCGCCCAGCCCGTCGACATCACCGTCGTAACGCGCCTCGACCTCGTCGGGGTCGGCGAGCTGCAACCGAATTGCGCCGAGCGCCTCGATCCACGGTGCGACCGGGTCGCTGTTGCGCCGCCGGGGGAAACTGACTAGATCGCCGATGATGCCTCGCACCTGTGGCTCATCGATCGTCTGCCATCGTCGCGGCTGTGCCGCGAACGGCGGGCTCCCGTTGACGATGGCGAGCGCGATCGAGTTGAGCGTGCGTACCTGCAGTCCGGGCAGGTCGGCAGTCCGTTCGGTCATCTCCTCCTGGGCCCGCTTGTTGAATGCAACGAGCGTGACCACTTCGGACGGAAGCCGCCAGCGTTGGAGGAGATGCCGAGCTCGTTCGGTCAGCACTCGGGTCTTGCCCGAGCCGGCAGGGGCGATGATCCGGGCAACGCCGCCGGCGTGGGTCACCGCCGCGAGCTGATCGACGGCGAGGTCTGCTGTCGACTCGTTGCCGACCGGTGGAACGGCATCGGCTCCCAGAACGGCGTACGTTGCAGTGTGGACGACCGGCACGCCATCGATCGGCGGCACGATCCGGAGGGGCCCACCGTCGAGCCACACCCAGGTGCCATCCGCGAGTTGCACGTCGCCCATCGCGCCCTCGTCGAGTTCGAGATCGGTGCGAGCGACCGAGTTCGACCACACCAGATGAGCCAGCTCATCGCGTTGGAATCCGAATCGGGGGCCGAGTATCCGCGGGGCCTTGTCGGTCGACTCGGCCGAATCGCCCAACGACGGCACGGCATCGGGTGTCGATGGCACGATCACCGCGCGTCGACGTTCGTGACGAGCTGCCCGGAGCACTGCGAGCAACTCGTCGGGCGCAGCCACATCGGACTCGGCGATCGCGATGCGCGGCGCGTTGTCCCACGGCGCGGGCGTTGGTCCTGAGTCGCCCGCAGAGAGCACGAGGAAACGACCGAGATCGTCGGGGCCCGGGAGACGCAGTCGTTCGGTGTGCGCGGGAGCCGAGCGGCGAAGTGCCCGGGGGCTCGTCGGCGCCGATCGGGGACGTTCCCGCGACGCTGGCGCGGCAGGCGCACCGGAGGTGGGGTCGCCCTGCCAACACGCCCGTACCTCGGCCGGGGTGTCGTGGGTGCCGCCACAGTGAGCGCACCCGATCGCCATGTGTGCGACCCTAGCGATCATGTCGATCGGACACGACGAGACGACCACCCCCGTCAATCCCGCCCTGAACCGGCCCGAGCTGATCCTCGTGCGTCACGGCGAGACCGAGTGGAGCAAGACCCGTCACCACACGGGACGGACCGACATTCCGCTGACCGAACACGGTCGCGACCAGGCCCGGCGGCTGAGTTCGGCGATCGCCTCCTTCCCCATCGTCCGCGTGTTCGCCAGCCCGTTGCAGCGCGCCTGGGACACGGCACAGCTGATGGGCCTCGACCCGACTGCCGACGACGACCTCCTCGAGTGGGACTACGGCGAATACGAGGGCCGGACGACCAACGAGATTCGCCTGGAGATCCCGGGATGGTCGGTGTGGACGCATCCGATCGTCGGGGGCGAGTCGATCGACGAGGTCGGAGCGCGTTGTGACGACCTCATCACCAAGATGCTGGGACTCGAGGGACCGATCGCGCTCGTCGCCCACGCCCACATCTTGAGGGTGCTCGGCGCCCGTTGGATCGAGGCGCCGTGCATAGAAGGTCAGCGGCTGGCGCTCGACACAACCACGATCTCGCTGCTCGGCTGGGAGCGCGAGAACCGGGTGATCCGACGGTGGAACGATCCAGTCGGGTGGGAGTATGGCGCCATCTGATCGGCACCGCTCGCACGAGTTCGTCCTACCAGGCGATTTCGGGGAAACCGTACGTCACGCACAGACCTGCCCCGTTCACGATGAGCAGTGCCCCGATGATGGCGGCCACAGCGAACATCCGGCCCGGCGTGCGTCCCCCGGCCTGAGGGACCGGCATGTACCACTCCGGAAGCAGCGCACCCTGTTCGAGTCCACCATCGGGTCGCCACGGCTCGGCGCTATCGTCGAACACGTCGACGGGGGTTGCCGCCATGGCCAACTCGGCGAGTTCGTCGTCGCTCCACTCGCGATCGGCCACTGCGCTGCGGTCGTCGGTCATCGTCGAACACGGTACTTCGCGAAAGAAGACTGTCGAGCGCGAGTGCGTTGACGACTAATGTCGATAGCGCCAGACGAACACCGGGACGAGGGGACACATGACCGACACCGTCGAGGCGACTACAGAAGACGACGGACCGCACATCGCCGGGCGATGGGCGTTCTGGCCAGCGTTGGTCGGCGCCGTCAGCATTACTGCCGGAGTGGCGTTCGGCTACGACCAAGGGGTCATCGGTGGCGCACTCTCGTTCATGGCGGACGACTTCGGCTTCGGGAACTTCATCGAGGGCCTCATTACGAGTTGGGTCACCATGGGGGCGCTGTTCGGGGCCCTTGCAGGTGGTGCGCTCGCCGATCGGTTCAGCCGCAAACGCGCCCTGATATTTGCTGCCTACCTGTTCATGATCGGGGCGATCGTACAAGCGTTCGCACCAACGGTGCTGATCTTGATCGTCGGGCGATTCGTCATCGGGTTCGGCGTCGGTGTCGCCTCGGTTGCCGCACCGATGTTTGTTGCCGAGTCCGCCGCACCTGAGATTCGTGGCCGCCTCGTATCGGGGTATCAGCTGGCGATCACCATTGGTATTCTCGCTGCCCAGGTCGCCGACTATGTGCTCAGCGACGAGGGCCAGTGGCGCCTCATGGTTGGTCTGGCCGCTATTCCGGGGCTGCTGCTGTTGCTCGTGATGACCCCGGCGGTACACAGCCCGCGTTGGCTGGTTTCGGTCGGTCGAGTCGACGATGCTCGAGACGCGGTGTCGAAGTACCGCGGACCAAAGGTCGACGCCGACGCCCTGGTTGCCGAGATCGAGGAAAACCTGGCGGACGAACCCGAATCGAACTGGGGTGACCTGCTTGTCGGCGGGGCTCGCCGAGCGCTGATCGTCGCCGTCGGACTGGCGTTGTTCCAGCAGATCACCGGCATCAACTCCATCATCTACTACTCCAACCAGATCCTTGCCGATGCGGGCTTCAACACCGCGTCGTCGCAGGCCGGCGCCTCGCTGGTCTCGGTGGGGTGCGTCAACGTGGCGGCGACGTTCATCGCATTTGCGTTCGTCGATCGGCTCGGACGCCGACCGCTCTTGATGGCCGGGATGGCCGGCATGCTCCTCGGCCTGGTCGGCCTCAGCATCACCTTCCTCTTCGAAGCGCAACCCGACAACACCAACACCATCGTCGGGTCACTGTCGGTGATCTGGATGGTCGTGTACATCGCCTCGTTCGCCTTCTCGCTCGGCCCGGTGGTGTGGACGATCATCTCCGAGGTTTTTCCCAACCACATTCGGGCCAAGGGGATGTCGCTGGCGACCGCGGTCAACTGGGGCTCGGCGTTCCTGTTGACCTTGGTGTTCCCCGATCTGAGCGCCTGGCTCGGGAACTCCGCGACATTCGCCATCATGGCGGTGCTGACCTTCATCGCCATGGCCTGGACCTGGGCCAACGTGCCAGAAACCAAAGGCCGGTCCCTCGAAGACATCGCTGAGATGTTCGAACGCGACGACCTCAACCTTCCGCGTCCCCGCGCCGGCAAGTCGTGAGCACGCCCGATCTGCCCACCTCCGCTCAGCGATGGGCAGACGAGGCTCGGCTTCACGTCAACGCCTTGTCCCCCGACGACTACGCGCGGCTGTTGCACGCCGATTTCGTTCAGGAGTCGCGCCGGTCGGCGCCGTTCACGTTCAATCGTGCACAAGCCCTCGGCTCGGTCGACACGATGCGGCGGATGGGATTGCACGTCGGCGGCGTCGATGTGGCGGTCGCCGGCGCCTACCATCTCCTCACCCAGCGCCGCTATGAGCACCGACAGGGTGTGGTCGAGTTGCTTGCGGTGTCCGCGTGGACACCAGATGGCCTGTTGTTGCGGATGATCGAATTCGAGCTCGACGCGCTCGACGACGCCATGGGCGAGCTCGGCACGCTGGCAGGCGAGAATCCCATCATCGTCAACGCCGACCGGTAGGCCCACGGCCCACGCCGCGGTCGACGCACAGACGCGCGCTACGGACGTTGTCGCCGGAGTCCGACCGCAACGCGTCGGCGAGCGTGTGGGTACACGTCCGAGAACAACGATTCGCCGGCGTCGGTCGCTACGAGCAGGAGCTCGGCGTCCGCCGGCAACGGGGTGTACGGGTCAGGGTTGGCGCGCACGTCGTCGCCGCGGTCGACGGCTACCACGTTGCAACCCGTGCGCCGGTGCAGGTGCGACTCCGCAAGTGTCCGTCCGGCCAGCTCTGTGGGCACCGGCGAACGGAACACGTTCAGCCCGTGGGCCACGAGGAGCGTCTCGTCACCCCGGAAGTGGTTCCAGATCGCGGCCGACCCCGTCGCTGCATACGACAACACAGCATCTGCGCCGGCTCGATACAGCGTGGAGACGTTGCGGTCGAGACGGGAACGGCTAACGACGCGGGCATCAGGCCGCAACCCGCGGCAATAGCGAGTCAGGTAGACGTTGACGTTGTCGTCGTGGGTCGTGATCAGGATCGAGCCCGCATCGGCAATCCCCGCTGCTTCGAGAATTGCACGGTCGGCGGCATCTCCGATCACGTACCTCGTCTCATCGCGTCGCCGCTCCGGAAGTTGTTCGACGATCGTCGAGGAAACCCCTTCAGCGCCGAGGGTCGCTGCCACGGCCCGACCCACCCGTCCACCACCGATGATCAACGCACTCGGCGCGGCCGGCGCGTCGAGCCCGTAGGCGTCGTCGAACGTGCGTAGCTCATCGGGGCTGCCAGCGAGAATGAGCAGGGACGTGCTGCGCAACTCGGTATCGGCGGCTGCCACGGTGAACTCACCACGTTCCCAGACACCGATGATGCCGACGTTCATCCGCTCGCGCAGTCGCATCTCGCCAAGCGTCTGACCGACCAACTCCGTGCCGACGACTCCGGCCTCAGCGATGCACAGTCCGCCGAAGGTGCCGATCACGTGGGTGGTGCCGGCCAGCCCAAGCGCCCGCTTGGCCATCGCCTCCCCGAGGACGTCTCCGAGCTGCACTACGCGGTCGGCGCCGGCGATCTCCAAGATGTCGACCGCTGCTGGCGAATTGGCGCTCGCGACGATGCCCACATCGGGTGCGATCTCGCGCACGGTGAACGCGATGTTGGTGTTCGTCTGGTCGTTCTGGGTGGCGACAACGAGGGCCGCCGACTCCACGCGGGCGTGGCGATAGGTCATCGGATCATCGAGCGGCCCGACCATCACTCGCCGCCCTTCGTCGTGGAGGCGGCCAGCTGCCTCCACATCGTCGACGATCACCACATACGGCACCTCGGCTCGTGTGGCGTGTTCGATCACGTCTTCCTCCACCGGCCCGAGCGCGGTGAGGATGAGATGACCGGTCGTCGCCTCCGACACGCGGCGCGGCGCCCGACGCGCCTCGCGTTCATTCATCCACGGGATGAACACGAACTGGATGAACACGAACGGCAGCATCACCAGCAGAAACGCCGACCCCGACAACAGCACGATCACCGAGAACACCCGACCGGCGTCGGACTCGAACGTGATATCGCCGAATCCGAGCGTGGTCATCGTGGTCAGCGTCCAATAGACGCTGGTCGGCCACGAGAACGAGCGACCCTCGCGGTCCATGAGCTCGTGGAAAACCGTGCTGAAAATGCCGACCATCACGACGAACGCGAGCAGCAGCACGACGATGGTCTTGAGTTGGCGACGCCGCTCGGCACGTCGGGCCGCCTGACGGGTCCGTTCGTCGTCGGCCAGCATCGCGCTGGGGGTTCCACCCACGCGTTGGCTGACCTGGGCAATCGTTGCGCCCAGCGACTTCAGCACGCTGCCACGTTAGAGGGTCCGGCGACCATCACGGCAGACGCCGTGGTGCGGAGTGTGCGAACCTCGCGTGATGCGCGCCTTGCCGATGAACGACGAACTGCTCCGCTACGCGATCGATCACGCCAATCCCACTGCCGACCCGGTCGCCGCCGAACTCGCAGCGGTCACGGCCGAGCGGTTCGGTGGACGATCGGCGATGAACATCGCCGAAGACCAGGGGCGGTTCTTACAGATGCTCGTCGAGATCAGCGGCGCGTCGACCGTTATCGAGGTCGGCACCTTCACGGGGATGTCGGCGCTGTGGCTCGCTCGCGGGTTGCCGCCCGGCGGAAAGCTGGTCTGTTTCGAGCTGGTCGACAGGTATCTCGACACCGCCCGCAACGCATGGCGCGCCGCCGGGGTCGACGATCGCATCGAGGTACGGATCGGCCCTGCTGCGCACGGCTTGGCGGCGCTGCCAGAACACCCTCACGTCGATCTGGCATTCATCGACGCCGACAAGGTCGGCTACCGCTCCTATCTCGACCTGCTGCTCCCCCGCTTGACGAGGCATGGCACGATCGCCGTCGACAACGTGTTGTGGGGTGGTGGGGTGATCGACGCCGACGACTCGACCAGCGACACCCGGGCACTCCGGGCCTTCAACCGTCACGTCGCCGACCATGACGAGCTCGACGCGGTAGTGCTCACCGTCGGCGACGGCGTGACCCTCATCCGCCACCGCAACCGGGCATAACGATTCGGCAACGGGCGGGGACCAGAGCGGCCACGCACGGTCGCGGGGCCATCACGGGAGCAGGAGGCGTAGTCTCGCCACATGACGCTGATCGAAACGCCGACGCTTGCCGACCGGCTACGCCGCGCCCTGCCCAACGATGTCGACTACGCAACACTGCGGCTCGTCGACGAGCGGTCCGAGCGATTGCGGGTCCGTCGCGACACGCTCGAACCGTTGCACACCGAATTCGATACTGGCGCCATGATCACGGTCTGGAACGGCGGAGGCCTGGGCTATGCGGCAACCGCCGATCTCAGCGATGACGGTCTCGCCGACGCCGGCCGGCGGGCCACCGACTGGGCGCGGCGCACCGCCGACGCGATGGTCGGCACCATTCCGGCCCCCGACCGTCCCACCGGGACATATGCATCGCCGGTCGAGGTCAGCTGGGACTCGATGCCACTCGACGATCGCATCGAGTTGCTCCAGCAGCAGTCGCTCCGACTCGGGACCGACGAACGGATCGTCGACTGGGGCGCCAGCCTGACCCGCCGCGACGTCGACCAACTGTTGGTCACGTCCGACGATGGTGCCGTCGAGCAGCGATTCCGCTTCGTGTATCCGAGTCTCAGCGCAACGGCCAATGAGGGCACCAATACCCAGATCCGCACGTTCGGAGCGCATGCGTTCTGCGGACAAGGAGGCGCCGAGGTACTCGGCAGATATGGCTTCGGCGACGCGGCAACGCGCATTGCCGAGCAGGCGGTCGAGCTGCTCTCGGCACCCAACTGCCCGACCGACAGGATGGACGTACTGCTCGCGCCCGACCAGATGGTGCTGCAGATCCACGAGTCGATCGGCCACCCCCTCGAACTCGACCGCATCCTGGGAGACGAGCGCAACTACGCCGGCACGAGCTTCGTCTCCCCGGACATGTTCGGCAGCTTCCAATACGGCTCCGAGTTGCTGAATGTGACCTACGACCCGACAGTCGAGGGCCAACTGGCGAGTTTCGGATTCGACGACGACGGCACCCCTGCGGAGCGGCAGTATCTGATCCGCAACGGTGTGCTCGAGCGAGGCCTCGGCGGCACTGTCAGCCAGGCCCGAAGCGGCCTTCCCGGCGTCGCCACCTCGCGTGCAGCGGGTTGGAATCGACCGCCGATTGATCGGATGTCGAACCTCAACGTCGAGCCGGGCGACTCGACCGTCGACGAACTGATCGCGTCGATCGAACGCGGGGTGTACTTCCACACGAACAATTCATGGTCGATCGACGACAGCCGCAACAAGTTCCAGTTCGGCTGCGAATACGGCGAGCTGATCGAGAACGGCGAGATCGTGGGAGCCGTCCGCAACCCCAGCTACCGGGGTATCTCCTCGGCGTTCTGGCGCAATCTGCGCGGCGTTGCCGACAACGACAGTTTCACCGTGATGGGCACGCCGAACTGTGGCAAAGGCGAGCTGAATCAGATGATCGGCACGGGACACGCATCGCCGGCGTGCTTGTTCACCGACGTCGAGGTGTTCGGGGGTGACCAATGAGCGGCACCCCCGAACGCGATGAGCAGGCGTATTTCGATGCGCTCATCAGCGATGCCACCGGTCGTCTCGTCGGCGATGAGGTGCTGCTCGCCACACTGACCGGTGAATGCACCGACTTCATCCGCCTGAACAACACCGACGTCCGCCAGGCCGGGACCATCGAGCAACGGCGTCTCTCGCTCGATCTCGTCGAGGGCCGCCGCCACACCGCCGGCTCGACCCAGCTCACGGGGGTGACCGATGCCGACCGACATCGCATCGATGAGTTGGTGACGACGTTGCGGGCCCAGCGGGCACATGTCGGCGACGATCCGTACCTGCTGTACAACACCGACCCGGTTTCGACGGAACGAACCGAGGCCGGCACCGTACCCGACGCCGATGCGGCACTCGCTGATCTGCGCACGGTCGGGAAGGGCAAAGACCTCGTCGGCATATATGCGGCCGGCAACACCTTCAGCGGATTCGCCAACAGCCTTGGTCAACGCAATTGGTTCGAGTCGTCGACGTTCAATCTCGACTGGTGCTTTTATCTGCGCGCCGACAAGGCGGCCAAGAACTTGTACGCCGGCTTCGACTGGGACGACGACACCTTCGCCCGCAAGGTCGAGTGGTCGTCGCGCCAGCTCGACGCACTGCGCCGCGACCCGATCGAGCTCGCACCGGGCGACTACCGCACGTACCTGGCGCCGCGGGCAATGGAGGAGCTTGTGTCGCTGTGGGGGTATTACGGCGCATTTGGCCGACGCGCCCATGAGACACGGCAGTCGCCGCTCCTCAAGATGGTCGCCGGGGACGAGCGCTTTGCCGCGGCGGTGACGATCCTCGAGGACACCGCCGGTGGCGTCGCCCCGAACTTCCAGGCAGAGGGTTTCTTGCGCCCCGACCAGGTGACCCTGGTCGATGCTGGAAGGTACGCCGACACCCTCGTATCGCCGCGCTCGGCCCAGGAATTCGGCGTCGACACGAACGGCGCCACAATCGGCGAATACCCCGAGTCGTTGGCGATCGCCCCGGGCGACGTGCCGACCGACGGCGTCGACGACGCGCTCGGCACGGGGCTGTACGTCGGCAACCTCTGGTACACCAACTTCTCCGACCGTATGGCCTGCCGCACGACCGGCATGACGCGCTTCGCCACCTTCTGGATGGAGAACGGCGACATCGTCGCACCGATTGGCGTCCTGCGCTTCGACGACACCGCGTTCCACCTCCTCGGAGACCGCCTCGAAGGACTCACCGATACCTCAGAGTTGCTGCTCGACCCGTCGACCTACGTCGAACGATCGACGGCCAGCGCACGGATGCCCGGCGCTGTCGTCGACGGCATGCGATTCGTGCTCTAGCGCCACCGGCGCGAGGTGCTATTCCGATATCAGAGGGCCGCCCCTATCTCGAACGTCGACCGTCTGACAGCGGTGTCCCATGGCCGTGTGAGGCAGAGTGGGGCACATGGACGAGCTGCATTGGACGTCGGCGACCGACATGGCGGCGGCGATCGCCAAGCGAGATGTGGCGAGCCGTGAAGTGCTCGACCACCTCGTGCGCCGGATCGACGCGCTCGACGGGTCGACCAATGCGGTCGTGACCCGCGACATCGAACGCGCAGTTGCGGCGGCCACCGCCGCCGACGAGCAGGCCGCTCGGGCTGACGACCTTCCGCCCTTGCACGGCGTGCCGATGACGATCAAGGACTCGTTTCAGACGGCCGGATGCACCACGACCTCGGGGGCTCCGGAACTTGCCGAGTTCGTCCCCGACGTCGACGCGGCACCGGTCGCTCGACTGCGTGAGGCGGGCGCGATCCCGTTCGCCAAGACCAATCTCCCGATCTACGCCGGTGATATCCAGAGCTTCAACGAGGTGTTCGGCACCACCAACAATCCGTTCGATGAGACGCGCACGTGTGGTGGCTCATCGGGAGGCTCGGCGGCGGCGTTGGCCATGGGGTTCACACCAATCGAGCTCGGCAGCGACATCGCCGGATCGATCCGCACGCCGTCGGCATGGTGTGGCGTCGTCGGCCACAAACCGACGTTCGGCATCGTCCCTGCTCATGGCCAGATTCCAGGACCGCCCGGGACGTTGAGCCAGGCCGACCTGGCCGTCGCCGGGCCAATGGCCCGCACGGTCGACGACCTCGAAGTGGCGCTCGATGTATTGGCCGGTCCCGACCGCTGGAACGCGCCTGCGTGGCGGCTCGAGCTGCCGCCACCACGGGCCACAACGCTCGGCGAACTTCGTCTGGGCGCCTGGATCGACGACGACGCCTGCCCGGTCGACAAGGACACCGCAACGACACTCGCGGGTTTGGTCGAATCGCTGCGCGGCGCGGGCGCGACGGTGGACGACACGGCGCGGCCATTCACGCTCGACAAAGCGTGGGCGGTGTTCTCGGGCCTGCTCTTCGCGGCGCTGTCGGGCGGGCATCCGAAAGACAAGATCGAACACCTGGCGGCTGACCCTGACGCTTCCCCACTCGGCGACGCCAAGCGGCTCACCGCTGCGCGCCATCGTGACTGGTTGAGTCTGCACGAGCGGCGGCTGCAAATGCGGGCGCGCTGGGAGGAGTTGTTCGAGCGATTCGACGCGCTGCTGCTTCCTGCGCAGCCGCGCTCGGCCATCACCCACGACCACAGCGATCCGCAGTGGGGGCGCACGGTCGACATCGGTGGCTCCGAGCGGCCATATACCGATCTGTTTCGGTGGATCGCGCCAGCGGGGCTGGCCTTGCTCCCAGCCACAGTGGTGCCGGTCGGTGTGGGCAGCGACGGCTTGCCGATCGCCGTTCAGATCGTCGGGCCACACCTCGAGGACCGCACGCCGCTGCAGGTCGCCCGCCTTATCAGCGAACTCACCGGCGGCTGCCCCCGCCCCGTTGGAGCAACCTGACGCGGCGGTCCGCCGTGCCGACGTACAGTGAGGCCGAGCCGATCAGAACAGCCGGCGGCGCGACCGCCAGGGAGCCCGCCTGGCGCGAGGCCGTCCAGACGTCCGCCGTACCGACGTACAGTGAGGCCGAGCCGATCAGAACAGCCGGTGACACCCCCTTGTCAGGAGCGGGAACGTACCCGATCAACGACAAGGAGCGGCTCCATGAAGGTGCTCATCGCAACCGCAGAACTGCAAGACACGGTGCCCGGCGACTTCAGCCGGACGCTCGAGGGCGAGTTGGTCACCGCTGTCGCAACCGAGTGCGACGACGAACAGTGCTGCTGTGCTCGAGGCTTCCCCGGCCTGGTGAGCGGAGGTTCGACGACCACCGCGATGGTCGTCGAACGGTCAAGACTGACCATCGACGACGTGCGCGACGCCGTCACCGGGTTCATCGAGCGCAGCGGCTGGGTGGAACTCCTCACCGATGCGACCGACCAGGCCGCCGATCCCGAGCAAGCGATCGGGTTGGGGATCGCTGAGTTGGTGGACGAACACGTCGAGATGATCCTTGAGGTCGGCGCCCGTTTTCGTGAGGGCACGGTGGTGGCACGGTCGGGCACCGCGATCTACGAGCGGGCGATCCGCCAGGCTGCTTGAGCGAGCCCACCTACGGCCGGTACGGTCTGGGACCACCATGAAGAAGCTGTTCGTTCTCATCGCCATCATCGGTGCCGTCGCCGCCATCGCCAACGCGCTGCGCAAGGACGACCTGAACAACGACATCGACCGGGCAACCTCGTCGATGGGTGGTGGGTCGACGCCGAGCCCGGTGCCATCGGCAGACGGTGCCAACGAGACACCGGCCGGCGCCGACGACGCCGCCACTGACTGAACGCAACCGCGCTCGAGCGAGGACGATCGCTCAGCGACGGGCTTCACCGAACAAGCCTGCCCGTGTGGATCGACTAAATGATCTCCGGTTTGCCGCGGCGACGGCGGACAACGTTGCGTGCCGGTGTGCGTACGGCTTCGAGGCCAAGGTAGAACGCAGGGAACGCGAGCAGGACGAGGAATGTCGAGCTGACGAGCCCGCCGATCAGAGTGAATCCAAGCGACTCCCAGAACGGGTCGCTCAACGCCAACGGAAGCAGGCCGACCACGGTGGTCAACGTCGTTGCAATCAGCGGCCTGAAACGGCGCGTCACCGCCTCCTGAATGGCCTCGCCTGACGTGGCACCACTTCGCCGAGCCCGGTTCGCGGCATCGACCAGCAGGATCGTGTTGTTCACGGCTACGCCGATCAGGGCGATGAAGCCAACGGTGACGAGGAAACTCAACGGGTTGTCGGTCGCGGACAGCAGCGTGAACACACCAAAGAAGCTGAACGGGATCGCCAAGAAGATCAACAACGACTGGGCGAGCGACCGGAACTGCACCGTGATCACGACCAGCATCAAAATCAGTGCGACGATCCCGGCCACGCCAAGTGCGGCGAAGTCGTCCTGGTTGTCGGACTCTGCGCCGAAGTCGAAGTCGAGGGCGTTCGGGGCAAGTCCGAGCGCTTCGAGCTCGTCGGGCGGGTACAACTCGGCGACGTAGTCTTCGGTGGCGTTGAGGTTGCTCGTGACGTTGTCGTTGTCGTACTGGGCACGTACCTCGAGATACCGACCGCCGTCGCTGCGGGCGATCAATCCGTCGGTCGACACGACAGCGTCGAGGACGGTGACCGTGGTCCCGCCAGCACGGAGTTCGAGGCCGATCAGTTCCGAGCGGATGTCGTCGGCCAGTTCCTGACCAGCCGCGACGGTGGACGCCTCGACCTCGATCTGGACCGCGAACGGGTACTCGACGGCGGGCGGGCCGTTCTCCTGCTGGACCACGTTGACCCGAACGCCATCGATGGCATCGGCCCGTTCTTCGATCTCGTCGACCAATGTCGGAGCGGTCGGACGCGATCCGATCGGCGTCAATGCGATCGAGTTCTCGAGCACGCGTTCGTTCCCGCGCAGGTATTGCGAGCGATCGAAGTCGTCTCCCAACACGTCGAGCACGATCGCATCGATTTCGTCGGCGATCAGCTCGGCTTCCTCGATCGTCGTGCCCGGGTCGAATTCGGCGTCGACGGCGATGCCGGTCGAGTCCTTGCCTGTGGGGAAGATCGAAAAGCCCAGGCTGCCGGCGATGCTGCCGGCGGCGACGATCATGGCGACGGCGAACGCGGCAAGACCCCAGCCGACCGCCCAGCCCTTGGCGCCGTTCCCGGAGGGATACCCGGCAAGGCGACCGGCCGCCTGGGCAGCTCGTCGTTCGAAGCGGGCGATCGGGTTGCGCGACGGCTTGCTGGCGACGAGAAACCGTCGCGCGATCGCCGGAATGAACACGATCGAGAACAAGAACGACATCAGCAGCGTGATGATCACCGTCGTCGGGATCGGCCGGATGAACTCACCCAGAATTCCCCCGACGAACAGCATCGGCGAAAACACGACCACCGTCGTCAGCGTGCCTGCGAACGATGCGGAGCCGACTCGATCGATGGCGGCCCGGATCACGCCCACCGGCGTGTCGGCTTCTTTCTTGTTGGCATCAATGGACTCGGAGATCACGATCGCGTCGTCGACGATCAACCCCAGCGTGAGGATCAATCCGAACAACGTGATCGTGTTGAGCGAGAAGCCCACACCCCACAACCCGATTAATGCCCCCATCAGCACGAGACCCATGAACCCAGCCGTCATAAGCGCGACCCGCCAACCGATCAAGATCAAGCTGACGAGAGCCACCGCCGCCAAGCCGGTGAGGAGGTTGTTGGTGAGCGACGACAACTGCTGACGCACGCCGATGGCGAAGTCGGCGGTGACCGAAGCCTCATACCCGTCGGAGAGGACGACGTCGTCGGCGGTGATCAGCGATTCGAGCTCGTCGCTGAACTCGAGGACGTCGAGGCTCGAACCCTCGGCACGCACGATGCCGATGGCGATGGCGTTCTCGTAGTCCCCGCCGTCGAACGCCACGCGCGTGTAGCGCGTGATCCGCTCTTCCTCGACGCCGGTGTCGGGATCGAATCCATCGGTGACAAGATCACGCGCCTCGGCGGCCTCGATCGACGAGGCGGTCTCGAGATCAGCGGCGAGGAGCTCCGCTTGGGCTTGCAGTTCTTGTGGCGTCGCTTGAGGCGGGCCGGTGACGGAGATCAGCGCGTCGAACTGCCCGACGAACTTGGCCGCGTTGACCGGGTTGTACTGGACCTCGACGCCCTCGGGGAGCGGGACGTCGAGCGCTGCGAGTGTGGCGGTACCCGTGTTGGAGTCGATCGAGCTCTCGAACTCGACGACCACACCAAACGAGCTGGGGAACGCCTCGGTATCGACCGCCTCGACACCCTCGACGGCGAGAAACGCCTCGGTGAGTGGGGCGACCGCCTCCTGGTCCACCTGCTCTGCGTCGTCGACGAACCAGGTGCCCGAGACAACCGAAATCGGCGTGTTGATGGGCGGGAATCCCTCTCGGGCGAGACCAAAGGTGTACGCGGAGATTCCAACGATCACGATCACAACAAGGATCCCGACCGTCGCTTTCCATTGCTTGGTCGCGGTAACAGCGATCGACGTGATGATCGACCGCTTCTGCGGCGGCTGGTTCGACGGTGGTGGGGAGGGGACGAGTTCGGGTTCGAGTTCGGTGTCGGTGGCCATCGATCTCTCGTGGGGGGGAGGGGGGTTGGTGAACACCGGTGGCGCGGCGTTCGTTAGGTATCCGGCACAACCAGTCGTGGCGGATGGGCGCCGGTGTCGTCAGGTTACCGCGGCGGCTCGCAGGCGGCTCCCGACTGGAGCGCCGCCAGCAGGCCTGCGGGATCGTCGGTACCGATGCGGAAAACCCGATCATTCATCAGTCGCAACTCGACCGCGTCACGGCCCCACACGTTGTACATCGAGCCATGCGGAATCCACCTGATCCCCCACCCGTACCACCACGAGTTCCGAACCTGCGACGCGCTCCGCAGGTCCGTCAGCTCGATGACACGGGTCGGCCAGCCCCATCCGAACGTTGCTTCGACTCGGCGATCGTCGACGGACACCCTCAGCCGGGCCATCGCCGCCATCACGATCCCGACCAGCAAGAACGTCGCGACGGCGAGGGAGACGAACTGCACCGAGAGGCCGTCGCCCATCGCCGCGATGGCCAGCGAGACCACGAACGCGGCGCCCAAGACCAACAATCCGACGTACGACGTCTGTGTGCGTTCATACTGCGCCGGCGCGGCCATGGCTTAGCTGCAGCCGCTCGTCGTACCGCAGCTACTGCACACGTAGCAACTACCGGAACGGTTCATGATCACGCCGCAGTGCATGCACATTGGCGCATCGAGCTGCTGGCGGACGATGCCACGTGCCGCGGTGTTGTCCTCCGGTGTGGCTTCGACCAGGCCGAACTGCATCTGCGCGGCCAACTCCCCAGCGGGCGGCACCGACTTGGGGTCCGAGACGAAGTCGGCGCCCTGCACGGTTGGTGTCACGGCCTCCTCGACGCCGGGCAGTGTCGGCTGCAGCCGTTCGTCGACGGAGAAGATCCCCAGTTCGGCTCGCTCGTCGTAGCTCATGTACTCGAGCGCTAGACGACGGAACAGATAGTCCATGATCGAGCTGGCGAAGCGGATGTCGGGATCATCGGTCATCCCAGCGGGCTCGAAACGCATGTTGACGAACGCCTCGACGAACGCACGCAGCGGCACCCCATACTGCAAGCCGTAGCTGATCGACTTGGCAAAGGCGTCCATCACGCCCGCCATCGTCGAGCCCTGCTTGGAGACCGTGAGGAAGATTTCGCCCGGTCGACCGTCGTCGTACTCACCGATAGTCGCGAACCCCTTGCAGTCGGCCACACGGAACTCAAAGGTCCGCCCGCGCCGACTGCGCGGCAGCTTTTGGCGCACCGGACGGTGGATGACCCGTTCGATGACGGCGTCGACTGCATCGACGGCCTGGTCGGTCGAGATCGCTTCGCGACGGGGCGGCGTGTCATCACCCGACGACAAGGGCTGCGCTAGCTTGCAGTTGTCGCGGTAGATCGCCACCGACTTCACGCCCAGCTTCCACGCCAGCTGGTGGAGATCAGCGATGTCGCCGACAGCGACGTCTTCGGGCATGTTGACCGTCTTCGAGATCGCACCTGAGAGGAACGGCTGGACAGCGCCCATCATCCGCACGTGGCCCTCGTAGTGGATCGGGTTGTCGCCCATCGAACAGGCGAATACCGGGAGGTGTTCAGCCGCCAGGTGTGGCGCTCCGAGCACCGATTGGTGCCGGTCGATAAAAGCAACGATGTCGTCGACCTGCGCAGCGCCGTAGCCCAACCGCCGCAAGGCGCGTGGAATCGTCTGATTGACGATCGACATCGTTCCCCCGCCGACCAGCTTCTTGGTCTTGACCAAAGCAAGATCAGGTTCGACACCAGTGGTGTCGCAATCCATCGCCAGACCGATCGTGCCAGTCGGAGCGAGCACCGTGGCCTGGCTGTTGCGCACACCGAAGGTAACCGCGTCACCCAGCGCGGTCGTCCAGGCGCGTCGTCCAGCTTCGACAAGATCTACCGAGGGTCCATCGCCACCGGCGGGGATCTCCAGCGAGGCATCGCGATGCATCCCGAGCACGCGCAGCACGTGGTCGCGGTTCGCTGCGAACCCCTCGAACGCGCCAACCCGGGCCGCCATCCGTGCGCTCGTCGCGTACGCCCGACCGCCCATCAGGGAAGTGATCGCCGCAGCCCACGCACGCCCCGCGTCGGAGTCGTACGGGACGCCGACCGCCATCAAGAGCGCACCGAGGTTGGCGTATCCGAGACCCAACTGGCGGTCGCGGCGGGCTCCGCGGGCGATGGCATCGGTCGGGTAGTCCGCCCGCCCGACCAGGATCTCCTGTGCGGTGAACACGACGTCGACGGTGTGGACGAACGCGTCGATGTCAAACGCTCCGTCATCGTCCAAATACTGCAACAGGTTGATCGATGCCAGATTGCAGGCGGAGTCGTCGACGCTCAGGAACTCCGAGCACGGATTACTGGCATTGATCGCGCCGGCCTCGGGAATGGTGTGCCAGCGATTGATCGTCGTGTCGAACTGCAGGCCTGGATCGGCGCACTCCCATGCGGCCTGGGCGATCTGCTGCCACAGGTCCCTGGCGCGCACGGTCTCGACGACGTCGCCGGTGGTCACCGCTCGGAGATCCCAGTCACCGTCGTCGACCACGGCGCGCATGAAATCGTCGGTGACGCGCACGGAGTTGTTGGCGTTCTGGTACTGCACCGAGAACGCGTCCTTGCCGTCGAGATCCATGTCGAATCCGGCATCGCGCAGGGCGCGCGCTTTGCGTTCTTCGATCGCCTTACACCACACGAATTCGACGATGTCGGGGTGGTCCACGTTGAGGATGACCATCTTCGCCGCGCGACGGGTCTTACCTCCCGACTTGATCGTTCCGGCGCTGGCGTCGGCGCCGCGCATGAAACTGACGGGTCCAGATGCGGTGCCGCCACCGTCGAGCGGTTCGCGCGAGGACCGGATCGGCGAGAGGTTGATCCCCGCCCCGGACCCGCCTTTGAAGATGATTCCCTCCTCGCGATACCAGTTCAGAATTGAGGACATCTCGTCGTCGACCGAGAGGATGAAACACGCGCTGGCCTGCTGGGGCACGCCGTCGACACCGATGTTGAACCACACCGGACTGTTGAACGCAGCGCGCTGGGTCGCCGTGATGTACCGCAGCTCGGCGGAGAACGCTGCTGCTTCGACATCGTCGGCGAAGTACCCATCGTCGCGCCCCCACCGCGTGATCGTGTCGGCGATGCGGTCGATCACCTGCCGCAACGACGACTCGCGCCGCTCGTCACCGAGCGTCCCTCGGAAGTACTTCTGGGCAACGATGTTGGTGGCGTTCTGCGACCAGGAAACGGGAAACTCCACATCGCGCTGCTCAAAGACGATCGAGCCGTCTCGATAGTCGGTCAACCGGGCGTCACGGCGCTCCCACTCGACCTCGTCGTACGGATCGACGCCGGCGGACGTGAACAGTCGGCGCAGTCCGATCGTGCCGTCGGCGGTGCGGTCGGAGGCGATCGTCATGGGCGGCTCCATTCGAGTCGGGCAGCGGTCGTGGGCTTCCAAACTACAGGCGTGTCATGCCCGCGCGCCACGGCGTGTGGCGCCGACAGCGGTGTGTTCTCACAGGTACAGGGCACTTCCCCATGAGCGGAGACCGGCGCCGACCGGTCCGGTCGACCCCATCGGCGAAGTTGATGCCGCCCCCGCTGTCTCTTCCGTGGCTCACACCGCTGTCGGCACGAGGCGACACCATACGAACGTCACCCTGTGTGGGAAAAGGGGCAAAACCGTGTGAATTTTGCTGTGCAGAAACCGGCCGGGCATGTGGACAGCGAGTGAACAGCTGGTGACGCCGCCGCAACACCGCTGGCTAGGCGGGCGCCACGGTCACCGGAATCCCGTTGAGCGCCGACGTTCCCGACAGCGGATCGATCGCCGCGTGATCGGTCAGCGCGTTGGAGTTGACGCCGGCGTGCTCGGCGGCCACCGACATGCGCGCCGCCGGGTCGTCGTGTCCCCAACCGTGGGGCAGGCTGACGACGCCTGGCCGGATCGCATCGGTCACCTCGACGGGAGCCACAAGCGAGCCGACCCGCGACGACACGGTGGCCGCTGCTCCGTCGACGACTCCCAGGCGGTCGGCGTCTTCGGGGTGCACCTGCAACGTGCAACGCGGCGTGCCCTTCACCAGCACCTTCACGTTGTGCATCCACGAGTTGTTCGATCGCAGATGCCGCCTACCGATGAGCAACAGGCCGTCCGCGTCATCGCTCTCCAGTGCGCCACAGAGCCGATCGAGATCGTCGAGAAACATCGCCGGAGCGATCTCGATCAGTCCGCTTGGAGTACGCAGGACCTCTGGAAGGCGCGGCTGCAACGGCCCGAAGTCGCGACCGTGAGGGTGCTCGAGGAGGTCGTCGAGCGACGTACCGTCCGGATTGGCGCCGAATCCGTCGCCGAAGGGGCCCATCCGCAACATCGCATCGAGCATGCGTTCAGGCCCGACGCGACCCGACGCGGACAATTCACCGAGTAGCTCGACCGAGTCGCGGCCGTGGATGACGGAGTGCTCGCTGTTCACTGCCGCATCGAGCATCGACCGGATCACGACGTCGTCGATGGCGTGGGGGTCGGCTGCGCTCCCGTCATCGCCGCCGAGACCCTGAGTGATCGCCGTGAGCTTGGCGATGATCTCCCACTCGTCGGGTTGATCGGCGGGCCGCTCGAACACCGCCGGCGAGTAGTTGGCGACGTTGCGCACTGCGAACTGCAGGAGTGAGATGTCGTAGTGCGGCCGCTCGAGCTGCGACGGTGGCGGCAGGATCACGTCGGCAAACCGTGTCGTCTCGTTGAGATACAGGTCGATGCTGACCATGAACTCGAGCTCGTCGAGCGCCCCTCGCAGTTGCTCGGAGTTCGGCGTCGACAGCACGGGGTTGCCGGCAAAGGTCACCAGCGCACGGACTTGCCCGTCGCCATCTGTGGTGATCTCCTCGGCCAGCGCGGCGACAGGGAATTCCCCCATCACCTCGGGATGCCCGCTGACGCGGCTGTGACCTCGACCCGTGGTGAAACCGCGCCCACGGCCCGGTGCACCGTTGGTCGTGTGTCCACCGGCTGCTGGCATGGCGAACATCGAGCCGCCCGGGCGATCGAGATTGCCGGTGAGGTAGTTGACGACATCGATCAGCCATGTGGCGGTCGAACCGAACTCGGTCGTGGTGGTGCCAATGCGCCCGTAGACCGCAGCAGTCGCCGCCCCGACGAGCTCGTCGGCGATTCGGCGTGTGGTCTCGGCATCGATGCCAGTCGCCGCGGCGACAGCATCCGGCGTGAACGGCGCAAGCGCAGGCACCAAGTTGTTGTGGTCGGCAACAAGGCCGTCCAAGTGCTCACCGGGTGCGGCCCGCCCGCTCGACAACAGATGATTGGCGATGGCGGCGAGCCACAACGCGTCGGTCGCCGGCCTGATTGCCAGCCATTCATCGGACTCTTCGGCGGTCTTGGAACGGCGGGGATCGACGACGACCACCTTGCCGCCACGAGCCCGAATTGCTTCCACGCGGCCGGGAAAGTCGGGGGCCGTGCACACGCTGCCGTTGGAGGCGTACGGGTTAGCTCCGAGCATCAGCAGGTAGTCCGTGCGATCGAGGTCGGGCACCGGAATGCCGACCGGCGAGCCGAAGACCGCTCCCGAGGCAACGTGACGGGGCATCTGGTCGACGGTCGACGCGCTGAACCGTTGGCGCGTTCCCAGGCCCGTGAGCAGCACACGCGAGAACGTCTGCCCCGACAGGCTGTGCACCGTCGGGTTGCCGACGTACGCCGCGATCGTCGACCGGTCATGGCGGTCGAGGTAGTCGGCGAAGCGCCGGGCGATCTCCGCCCAAGCCTCGTCCCACGAGACCTCCACGTACACCCCGTCTCGTTTCACCAGCGGGCGGCGCAGCCGGTCGGGATCCTCGTGTAGCTGCTTGAGCGTCGAGCCCTTCGGGCAGATGAAGCCGTGGGAGAACACGTCGCTGCGGTCGCCGCGGATACGCTGCACCCGCTCGGTTCCGTCGGTGTCACGGCGCAACGTGATCTCCAAACCGCAGCCGGCTTCGCAGAGCGGGCAGGTGCGGATCGCAGTTCGCGTCTCGGGGGTGGCGGTCATCGCACGATTGTCGCAAACCGACCCCGACCGGCTGATGTCAGGGCAACCGGCGCACCCGACGGCACACCGTCGACATACAGTCCGCACCGTGGACATCCTGCGGCTCTCCCCAGACGGACCAGCACATACCACCGTCGCCGAGGCCTATGGCGCCCCGCTACGTGACCCGGCCGACCATCATCGGCGAACCGGCCGCCCCTATGTGGCGCTGACGATGATCGCCGCGCTCGACGGGTCGACCGCAATCGATCGCGAATCGACTCCCCTGCCGAATGACACCGACGCAGCCGTATTGCGCCAGGCCCGGTCGCTCGCCGACGTGATCCTGATCGGCGCAAGCACGGTGCGTATCGGCGGCTACCGGACGGTGTCTCGGCCTGGGCAGCGCATTGCGGTGGTCTCGTCATCGCTCGATCTCGACCTCGCTGCCCCACCATTCACCACCGGCGATGGCTTTCTGGTGACCACCGACGACGCGGCGGTACCGCCGGGCATCGAGGTGGTTCGCGCCGGGTCGCGACGTGTCGATATCGGCCGGGCCATGGAGGCGCTCGGGGTCCTCGGAATCGAGCATGTTTCAGCCGAAGGCGGATCGCGCCTGAACGGTGCTGTACTCGATGCCGGCGAACCCGACGAGTTGAACCTCACGCTGTCGCCACGGCTCGTCGGCGGGGAGGGACCTCGACTGACACGGGGGGCCGCGATCGTCGACCACCGTCTGGAGCTCGCAGCCATGTTCGTCGACGAAGAGTCGTACGTCTTTTCTCGCTGGCGCAAGAACGAGCAGACCTCGCGCTAGGGCAGGAGGACCGCCTGACCGATGTCGATGCGCGTTCCTCCGTTGAGGTCGATCAGCCGATCGACATAGCTCACGATATCGGTCGCTGCGCGATGCTCGGCGGCGATCGACCACAACGTGTCGCCCGGCTGGGCGAGATGCGTGCGGGTCGCAAAGGCGGCCGCCGAGCCGGTCTCGGAGGCCACGGCAGGTTGGCTTCCGAAACCGGTCAGCGACATGGCGACGCTGCCGACCGCCAGCAGGACGACGACGGCCAACGTCGCGGCGACAAGGCGTCGCCTGGCGTAATTCGGACCTCTCGACGTCCCCTCGTACACGACCGATCGCACGTCGGGGGGTGATGCGCGGCCGGCGTCGTGATGGGAACGGAAGTTCGAAGAACGCACGTTCGATAGTCTGTCGGGAACGAACACACGTTGTCAACACATTTTCGAACGAATGTTGCCCCCAGGCCAGTAACGGTACAGATGTTTGACACTTCGGAGGCGTCCCCATAACATGTTCCCATGTCGCCCAATATCAGCCGACGCCAACGCGAGATCCTCGATTACATCGAGTCGCAGATCCGCGAACGCGGCTACCCGCCGTCGGTGCGCGAAATCGGTGATGCGGTCGGTCTGACGTCGCCGTCGACGGTCCACACACATCTCAACACGCTGCAGCGACTCGGCTATCTGCGCCGTGATCCGGCCAAGCCGCGAGCGATCGAGGTGCGCTACGACCCCAGCAGCGGCGCAATGCTCGAACGGCGTCCGGTGCGCCACGTTCCGTTGGTCGGCGATGTTGCCGCCGGCACCGACGTGCTGGCCGAAGAGAACGTCGAAGAACTCTTGCCCGTGCCAGTCGACTTCGCCGGCGAAGGCGAGCTGTTCATGCTGCGCGTGCGCGGCGACTCGATGATCGACGCGGGGATCCTCGACGGCGACTTCGTCGTTGCCACTCAAATCGCCCACCCCGACAACGGCGACATCGTGGTTGCGGGAATCCCGGGCGGCGAAGCGACCGTGAAGACTTATACGCGATCAGGCGCCGAGGTCACGCTGACCCCGGCGAACACCACGATGGAGCCGATGCCGTTCGGCGCCGACGAAGTGGAGATCTTCGGTCGCGTGGTGACGGTGATGCGCCGCTACTAAACCGAACGCGGCCCGGCGCTACGGCGCCTGGTCTGGAGGTGCCCACGGCGACGGCGCCTGTGGCGCTCCAGGGAGGTCCGGCTCGCCCGGGATCGCTGCTGGAGGGCGGGCCGGCGCGTCCGACTGTGTTCTCGGAACTGGCCGAGCGACGCCGGCTGCACCGGTCGTGGGTGGCGGCGCTGGCGCCCCGGGCGGCTGTTGCGGCCACGGCCCACCACCAGGCAGCCACGGTTCGGCATCGACCGGCTCAGCTTCGGGCTGCCGAGTCGCGCGCAACAGCAGCGCGCCACCGCCAATCAGCCCGATGATCGCAACGAGCACCGCCGAGAGCCGGATGAGGCTGACCCACTGGCCGGGGTCGCCGCCGACGGCCACGTTGAGCTCGGTGCCGGACTCCACGCGCAGCACGTAGTCGCCCGCGGTCGACACCGTGATTGCGCCGATCTGTTCACCGCGACGGCCGAGACGCTCGTAGGTGATGCCCGTCGCCTCCTCGATGTCGATCTGCTCGCCATCGGGGTCGAACATGGCCACACTGACGTCTGGCCGCTCCGAGACGTCGAAGCTGCCGCTCGGACCGTTGCAGTCGCCTGGAACATCATCGAACTGGCCGGAGGTCTCGACGAAGACCAGATACTCGCCTACCTGGTCGAAGTCGAGCGTCGTGTCGCAGCCGACCGGAGCGCGGGCGAGCACGTCGACACCGTCGTCGGCGCGCTCGTTGGCCATCCACCACAAGACGCCGCCGAGGGTAAGCCCTGCGAGCGTGACCAGGAGTCCAAGCGGCACCAACCGCTTGGCGGTCATCAACGCACGCCCAGTCGTTCGGCAACCAACTGCAGGCGCTCGTCGGGCTGCACAACGGCGATGCGTACGAATCGATCCCCACCGAGTCCGTAGAACTCGCCAGGACTGACGATCGCGCCGGCGTCGGTCGCCAATCGTTCTGCCATGCCCCATCCATCGGTGTCGCCGGTCGACATCCACAGGTAGAAGCCACCGGCGGGCAACTCGACGTGTGTACCACTCCACGCGGTGAGCGCATCGGCAAGCAGGGTGAGGCGACGGTGATATCGCTCGCGTTGTAGCTCGACGTGTTCGTCGTCATCGAGGGCCACCGCTCCCGCCGCCTGTGCCGGGCCGGGCATCATCATCCCGCCGTGCTTCCGTACCTCGCGCAAGAAGTCGACGAGTTCGGCATCGCCCGCATAAAACGCCACCCGCAGGCCGGCCAGGTTGGATCGCTTCGACAGCGAATGCACCGCCACGACGCCGTCGACACCGTGTTCCAGAATCGATCGACCCCGCCCGGACCAGGTGAATTCGACGTAGCACTCGTCGGAGAACACGGGTACGTCGTGAGTGCGGCCCCACTCCGCTGCTGCGCCAAGATCATCCAGCGCCCCCGTCGGGTTCGCTGGGCTGTTGACCCACAACACGAGTGCACGCGCCGCATCTGCGGGGTCGATCGACCCCAGATCGAGTGTCCCATCGGCGCGCGCCGGCACCGGCACGGCCCGACACGCTGCCAGCTGCGCTCCCATCTCATAGCTGGGATACGAGATCGCCGGATAGAGCACCGTGTCACGGTCGGGGCGCCGGAGGGCAAGGAGTTTGGGCAGCGAGGCGACGAACTCCTTCGCTCCGATCGCTGCCCCGATCTGGCTGGTGTCGACCGACACGTGGAATCGCCGCTGCATCCACCGGGCGGCAGCGTCGAGGAGTGGCGGGAGGCCGACACTTGCCGGATAGCGGTGCGCATCGTCGGCGGCGGCCAGCGCCGCGAGCACCAGCGGATCGGGTGCGTCGAATGGTGTACCGACCGAGAGATCGACAGCGCCACCCGCATGACGCTCGGCGACATCGACGACGCCGGCGAGACGGTCGTACGGGTACGGTGGCGGCACGAACGGCTGGGTCACAGCTGGGTCACCCCGGTGGCGAACTCGGCCAGCCGGCCAGCCGAGGCGTCGGACAACCGCGCCCGAATGGTCCAAGATTCCTCGCCGTCGGTCATCGAGACGACCTCACCTTCACGGTGCACCGCCGCAAGCACGTCGCCGCGGGCGTACGGGACCTCCAACTCGTGTACCGCACTCAAGGAGCGCAGCCGGTCCGACAGGGCCCGCAGGAACGCATCGGCGCCGTCGCCGCTGGCCGCGCTGAGCGCGACCGACCCTGGATGGTCGAGCACGAGCTGCTTGGCCACGCCGGGCTCGACGTCTGACTTGTTGAACACGAGGAGCTCCGGCACGGCGTCGGCGTCGATCTCACCGAGCACGTCGCGCACGGCATCGATCTGCGTTTCCGGGTCCGGTGCCGAGGCATCGACGACGTGGACGAGGTAGTCCGCCATAGCTGCGACCTCGAGCGTGCCCTTGAACGACTCGACCAGTCCGTGCGGCAGGTTGCGGATGAACCCCACCGTGTCGGACAACAGCACCGGCTCACCGCCGGGCAACGAGAGCCGGCGGGTGGTTGGATCGAGCGTGGCGAACAGCCGGTCCTCGACGAGCACCCCCGATGACGTCAACTGGTTGAGCAACGTGGACTTTCCGGCGTTGGTGTATCCGACGATGGCGACGGACGCCAGGCCACTGCGCGATCTGCCTTTGCGCTGCAGGGCACGGGTGTCGCCCAACGCGTCGAGGTCGCGTTCGAGACGGTTGATACGGCGCATGATCCGGCGGCGATCGGTCTCGATCTTGGTTTCACCCCCGCCGAAGCGGGCCCCGACGCCGCCGCGCTGCTGGCTCAGCTTGGCCCCGCGGCCACGACGGAGCCGCGGCAGGCGGTAGCGCAGGAGCGCAAGCTCCACCTGTGCCTTGCCCTCCTGCGTGCGCGCATTCTGGGCGAAGATGTCGAGGATCACCGCGGTGCGGTCGATGGCCGTTCGGCCGAGCAGTTTCTCGAGGTTGAACTGCTGTGCGGGACTCAACTCGTTGTCGAACACAATCGTGTCGGCATCGACAGCGAGCGCCAGCGTCTTCAGCTCCTCGGCCTTGCCTTTGCCGACGTACCAGGTGTGATCGGGCGCATCACGTCGTTGCACAACCTGGCCGACCACGTCGGCTCCGGCGGTGTCGACGAGGAGCGCCAGCTCGGCAAGCGCCGCCTCGACCTGTCCGTCGGTCGCCGCCGGTGCGGCGACCGAGACGAGAATGATCTTCTCGCGGATCGTCCGATCGATGAGTGTGCCCGCGAGGGCCTCGTCGTAGGGGCGGTTCATCGGAGCAGGTCGACCTCGATCGATGCAACATAGGTCGCGGGACCAGTCAGGACAGCACGGGTTGGGACGTCGGCGTCGAAGCCGACCGAGGCACGTCCGCCATCCATGTGCACCGTGACTTCTGGATGCTGCAAAGCCACGAGGCCCCACGAACGCGCCGCATACGCCGCGGCCACCGCACCGGTTCCGCACGCGTCGGTGATGCCCACACCGCGTTCGTGGACGCGCATCGTGATCGCGTCGGGTTCCGGGCCCGGCTCGACGATCTCGAGGTTGATGTACGGGACCTGGCCGCCGAGCACGGCGAGATCGACCACCGCGACCTCATCGACGCCGACAACCGAGTGCGGGTTGCCAACACTCAGGTGCGCGACCGGACGATCGGGATGGCATCCGAGGGCGGCCCAGCCCGAGGGCTCAGGAAGCGTATCGATGTCGCCCATCTCGACACGGACGTCGACGGTGTCTGGGTCGTCGGTCATCGTGAGCTCGAGACGGCGGTCACCGACGTCGGTGCGCACGACCAGTTCGGCGTCGCCAGCCCGGCGACCAGCGAGGGCTTGAGCGAAGCAGCGAATCCCGTTACCGCTCATCTCGGCGCGCGATCCGTCGGCGTTGTACAACACCATGCGGGCGTCGTACCCATCGGCATCGGACGCCAACAAGAGGCCGTCAGCGCCGATACCGCGGTGACGGTGGCACCAGCGACGGGCCAGCTCCGGTACGTCGCTCCCGGCGAACGCCCCGCGATCGAACGCGACGAGAAAATCGTTGCCGAGACCGTGGTGCTTGGTGAGGGTGATCGTGCTCATCGACGAAGGGCATCGAGCACTGCCGGCAGCGCAGCTGCGACCGGATCCGGCTCGACGTCGATCCAGCGTACGCGGGGATCGCGACGGAACCATCGCTCCTGACGGACGGCGAATTGCCGAGTGCGCGTGATTGTCGCCTCGATCGCCTCGTCGAGGCCGATTGCACCGCCGAGATGGGCGCGAAGCTCGGTATAGCCCAGCGCTTGGGCTGCGGTCCGCGACATCGGGCCGAGAGCTTCGACCTCCGCGAGCAGACCCTCATCCATCATTGCGTGGACGCGCGATGCAATCCGATCGGCCAGCACCTGCCGGGGCCACCGCAGACCGATCTGCATCGTGTCGGTGGCGGGATAGTGATCGACACCGGGGCCGAACGAGCTGAACCTACGGCCCGCACCATCGATCACTTCGAGCGCTCGTGTGACTCGACGTTGGTTTCCCGGCTCGATGCGAGCGGCTGCGGTTGGATCGACGCGTTCGAGTCGCCGATACGCAGCTGCGAGCCCATCAGCGGCCACCTCCGCCTCGACCGCCCGACGAGCGGCGGGAAACTCCCCGGGCAGGTCGAATCCATCGATGACCGCGCGGTGGTAGAGGCCAGTGCCGCCAACGAAGACGAGGTCGCGCCCGTCTCGTTCGATCTGCGTAACGGCTCGGTGTGCGGCTCGCTGGAATTCGGCGACCGTGAACGACTCGGTGGCCTCGACCAGATCGATGCAATGGTGGCGAACCGACTCCTGTTCGGCGATGGTTGGTTTGGCGGTGCCGATGTCCATCCCGCGGTACACCTGCATCGAGTCGACCGAGACCAAGTCGACATCGCCCACCTGCCGTGCAGCGGCGAGCGCAAGGTTCGACTTTCCCGACGCCGTCGGACCAACGATCGCGATTCGGGTCAGCGCTCTCCACCCTCGGCGATGCGCTTGTGGTGCTGAATCACCTCGGCGACGATGAACCGCAGAAAGGCCTCACTGAATGCGGGGTCGAGTCCCGATTGTTCGGCGAGCTGGCGGAGGCGGTCGATCTGTACTTGCTCACGGGCCGGATCGGCCGGCGGCAGGCCGGCGGTGGCCTTGTAGCGACCCACCGCCTTGGTCACTTTGAACCGCTCGGCGAGCAGGTGCACCAGGGCAGCATCGATGTTGTCGATGCTCGACCGGTACTCCTCAAGCTGGGCGTCAGGCTCGTCCATGGTTGGGAACCTAGTGATGTCGACCGTCAGCCGGCGGCGACCGGGATGCGCGTCCGGTGTCGTGGAGCCGCGACCAGCTCGACGAAACGACCCTCGAGAAAGTGTGGCGCACCGCGGGTGACCTCGATCGTCGCGTAGCTGCCCGCACGCACTCCGCTGGGCGGAACGAAGTGAACGAGTCGATGTTGCCGTGTCCGTCCGCTGACCACCTCCGGATTGCGCTTGCTCGGACCCTCGACGAGCACCTCCTCGACGCGGCCTTCGCGGGCCTGATTGCGCTGCAGCGCCGATCGTTCGACCACAGTACGGAGTCGAGCGAAGCGCTCGCTGGCGACGGCCGGGTCGACGGCTCGATCGGTCATGTCCGCCGCCTCGGTGCCGGGCCGCGGTGAAAAGATGAACGTGTACGCGTCGTCGAACTCAGCAGCGGCGGCGACGTCCATGGTCGCGGCGAAGTCGTCGTCGGTCTCGCCGGGGAAGCCGACGATGATGTCGGTGGTCACCGCCAGATCGGTGACGGCATGTCGAGCCGCGGCCAGACGTTCTAGGTAGCGATCGGCCGTGTAGCCACGATGCATGGCGGCGAGTACTCGATCGCTCCCGGCCTGCAACGGGTAGTGCAAGTGTTCACACACCTCCGACGTCTCGGCCATGGCTGCAAACGTCTCGCTGCGCATGTCCTTGGGATGTGGGCTGGTGTAGCGCACTCGCCGAATTCCGTCGATGGCCCCGACGGCGCGCAACAAGTCGGCGAACAACGGTCGCAGGCCCGCGGTGCCGTCACCGGCACGCCGTGCGGCGAGTTGCAGGTCGCGGCCGTAGCTGTTGACGTTCTGGCCAAGGAGGGTCACCTCGGTGACACCCTGCGTGGCGAGTTGGGCGACCTCGTCGATGATCTGTTCGAAGGGACGGCTGATCTCTTCACCGCGGACCGCCGGAACGATGCAGAACGCGCAATTGTTGTCGCAGCCGATCTGGATCGTGACCCATGCGTTGTACGAGGACTCGCGGCGCACGGGCAACGCGGACGGGAACATCGCGTGATCGTCGATGACCGCTGCGTCGAGAATCTCGGTGATCGGTCGAGTGCTGATACGCGCCTGGGCCAGCAGTTCCGCGGCCCGGTGCACGTTGTGTGTGCCCATCACGACATCGACGTGACCAGCGCGGTTCGCAACCTCCTCGCGGTCCTTTTGCGCAAGGCATCCGGACACGACGATCTGACGATCCGGTCGTTGCGCCTTCCAGGTCTTCAAGTGGCCAAGGTTGCCGTACAACTTGTTGTCGGCGTTCTCACGGATACAACATGTGTTCAGTACGATCACGTCGGCATCGTCGTCCGACTCAGCGGCGACGAGCCCGTCGGACTCGAGCAGGCCGGCGATCCGCTCTGAGTCGTGCTCGTTCATCTGACAGCCGTAGGTCCGCACGACGTAGCGCCGGGCGTCATCGAGACCGTCGGGATGGGGCACGAGCGTGCAGCCTATTGCCGATATCGTCCCGCGGATGCTCGCCGTCTTGCCGATCTCGAACACCTACCAAGTGTTCGGACTGCTCCACGTGATCGCGGCGATCGTCGCATTCGGACCGCTGTTCCTGTACCCACGGTTGCAGCGTGCGGGCGAGACGACAGCGATCGCCTCACTCCACATGCGCTTGGTGTTCCCTGCGCTCGTCGTGTTGTGGGTGCTCGGTATGGGCATGGCCGGGATCGGTGCGTACAACATTGCGGAGACCTGGTGGATCTCGATTTCGATCGTGATCTGGCTGGCGATGACGCTCGTCAGCTGGTTTCTGATCCGGCCGGCGCTGAACGACGACGGCGACGACGCCCGTTCGAAGATGGCCGCGGGTATCGGGGCGACCCACCTGCTGCTCGTGGTGGCGTTGTGGCTGATGATCTTCCAGCCCGGAGGTTCC
>JBCDFR010000014.1:0-75162 GCA_039177505.1 Actinomycetota bacterium
CACGCGACCCGAGCGGTGAGATCTACGACGCTCAGCCGCGCCGGCGACGTGTGTTGCCGATCGTGCTCATCGTGCTCGTGGTCATCGTCGGTGTTGCTGGGCTCTCGTACGCCGGATGGCAGCTCGTGCGGAGCAAGTCCTTCGAGGTCCCCGACCTTGTCGGCGTGCAAGAAGACGTTGCGCTCAATGCCATCGCCGGCAACGGATGGACCGTCCTGACAACGGCGGAGCGATCTGATGATCAACCCGAGCCGGGCGACGTGATTCGTACAGAACCCGCCGCCGGGGTGGACCTCGCAGAAGGCGAAGACTTTCTTCTTGTCATCAGCGAAGGGCCGGAACTGCGCACGTTGCCAGATCTGGAGAACCTCGAGCTGGCGGCTGCGCAGCAGCAACTCGACGATCTGCGACTCGTGTTGGTCGAGGCTCCCGAGGCGTTCGACGAGGAGGTGCCCGCCGGCTCGATCATCACCTGGCAGGTAGAGGACAACGCCTCGCTCGTCGCCGGCGCCCAGGTGCTCCCCGACACGCGCATCGTTGTCACGGTGTCGAAGGGCCCCGAGCCCCGCCCCGCCCCGGCGCTCGCGGGACTCGATCTCGAACAGGCAACAGCGGCTGTCGAGGACCTCCAGCTCGTGCTGGCCGAGGGTGAGGCGTTGTTCAGCGACACCGTCGAGCCCGGACTGATCGTGGCTCAGAATCCGGCACCGGACACGCCCGTGGAACGCGGCGGCACGGTGACGGTGCAGGTCTCGAGGGGCCCCGACATCGTTCCGCTTCCCGACCTGACGGGTCTGTCGTTCGATGATGCGCAGAGCGCGCTCACCGAGGCGGGTTTCGTGATCGACAGCTTGCTCGGCACCACGACGGGCACGTTCGTGTCGTTGACGATCAACGGTGAACCCGTCGAACCCGGCACCACGTTCCCCAGAGGAACCGGCGTCGACGTCATCTTCTTGTGACATCGACCCCGCTGTAGCGGTTGGCTTGGCCGCCTACGTCGATCGGGAATCGTCGGGTCGCGACCCGGGTCGCTACGGTTCCCGCCAAGCGACGACCCAGGAAGATCACATGGCATCCGACCAGGCAGCAAACGATGTCGGCCAGCTCGACGGCCGTGTCGCCATCATCACCGGCGCAGGTCGGGGACTCGGGCGTGAGCACGCCCTGCTGTTCGCCCGTGAAGGCGCACGTGTTGTCGTCAACGATCTCGGTGGGGCCAACGATGGTGCCGGTAGCGACGCCACGCCGGCCGAAGCAGTGGTGGCCGAGATCCGCGATCTCGGCGGCGAAGCGATCGCCAACGCCGACAACGTCGCCGACTGGGCGGGTGCCCAGCGCCTGATCAATGCGGCCGTCGAGAGTTACGGATCACTCGACATCCTGGTGAACAACGCCGGCATCCTGCGCGATCGAGTGATCGTCAACATGACCGAAGACGAGTGGGACGCGGTGATCTCGGTCCACATGAAAGGTCACTTCGCGCCGAGTCGATGGGCCGCTGCGTACTGGCGCGAGGAGCACAAAGCGGGACGTGGTCGTCGGCGCAATCTGGTGCACACGTCGTCGACGTCTGGGTTGTTCTCCAACCCCGGCCAGGCGAACTACGGAGCGGCGAAGTCGGGGATTGCCACGTTCAGCCAGATCGCGGCGAAAGAGCTAGCTCGCTATGACGTCGTCAGCAACTGCATCGCTCCGGGTGCACGTACGCGTCTGACGTTGGCCACGCCGGGTCTGGAGGAGATCATGACGCCCCGCGACGGCGTGTTCGATGAGTGGGACCCGGCCAACGTGTCGCCGCTCGTGGCGTACCTGAGTACGGCGGAGTGCCCGTTCAGCGGTGAGACGTTTTTCGTACAGGGCGGCGTCATCAAACGTGTTCGCACTTGGGAGATGGCCGAGACGGTCGAACAGTCCGAGATCTGGGACGTCGCCGGTCTCGCCGACGCGCTGGGCCCGCTCGCCGAGTAGAACCCGCCCTCAGCTATGGCGATTTCGGCGCACTGTCGTCGAAACGGTGGAAGTCGTATCCCAACGCATCGGCCCAGAAGGCGACGGCGCGCGCCACATCGCCGGCCCCATGACGATCGTTTCCGGGCGAATCATCCGGTCAGCATCGCGGACCGCGATCGATCGGTCGCCGCTGGTTATGCGGTGATGGCCTTGATTTCGTCGGCGATCTTGTCCGAGAACTCGTTCGACGGCAGCGCCGTCTGCATGGCCATCATCTTCATCATGTCGCCCTGTACCTTGATCTTGCCGTTCATGAAGGCCTGCATCGCCACCGTCTGGTCCTGATCGACGAAGATCGCTCGCGCCGTGTCGTAGTCGGTCGTGATCGTCGCGTCGGGTTCGTCGAGCGCCCCGAGCTCCATGGTGAGGTGGCCCGATGACGTGTCGAGATAACTGTGCACTTCACCGTCGCCGAACGGCACGTCGATGATCACCTGATTCATGCGGATCGACGTGTTCACCTCAGGGACGTCGTCGGCGTACTTTTCACGGATCGCCCGTGCGGCGTTCATCCAATCGTCGGACAGGAACGGGTGGGTCATATCGAGCGATCGTACCGATTGGAGTTCAGCCGCTCACCACTGCGCGCGACGTCGTCACGGAGTCGAGCGCAGCGTGGTCGATGTCGAAACCCAAGCCAGGAGTGCGGGGCACGGCGACATGGCCGTCGCTGATGGTGATCGGCGACGTCACGATGTCGCTTTCGTAGAAGCGTGACGCCGCGCTGATGTCGCCCGGCAGGGTGAATCCGGGGAGTCCGGCGAGGCCGGCGTTGGCCGCCCGGCCGATGCCGGTTTCGAGCATGCCGCCGCACCATGTCGGGATGTCATGGGCGCGACACAGATCGTGGATGCGGATCGCTTCGAGATATCCGCCCACGCGGCCAGGCTTGACGTTGGCAACTTCGCAGGCGCCGAGCGCGATCGCGTCGGCGGTGACGGCCGCGCTTGTGAGCGACTCGTCGAGACAGATCGGCGTCGTCACTTCGGCGGCCAGTTGGGCGTGGCCCAACAAGTCGTACTCGGGGAGCGGTTGTTCGATGAGGAGGAGGTCGTACCGGTCGAGCTGTGCTAGGTGCGCTCCGTCAGTGCGCTGGTATGCCGTATTCGCGTCGACTTGGAGTGGTGTGTCGGCGCCGATCATCGCGCGGACTGCGGCGACCGGCTCAATGTCCCACCCGGGTTCGATCTTCAGCTTGATTCGTACGTAGCCCTCGTCGACGTACCCCTGCACTGCGCCCAGGAGCGCGTCGATGCTGTCGTGGATGCCGACGCTGACTCCACTCGGGATCGCGGTCACCTCGGCCCCGATCGCGTCGGCGAATGATCGGGCGCCAGCGCGTAGCTCGGCGTCGAGCACGGCCATCTCCAGCGCTGCCTTGGCCATGTGGTGCCCATGAATCGCGGCGAGCACAGGCCCTACCTGGGTGGCCGTCAACTCGCCGGCTGCGAACAACCGTGGCAGCAGGTGCTGTTCGATCACCGCTTGGGCGCCGTCGACGTACTCCGTTGAGTAGGTGGGCTCACTCAGCGCCACGCACTCGCCCCAGCCCTCCGCGTCGCCGTCTCCTAACTCGGCGCGCACCAACAACACGTCTTTACGTGTTTCGACGCCGAAGCTCGTGCGGAACGGGGTGACCAGTGGCATCTCGACGCGCCGGAGTTCGACGCGTCGGAGTGGCCGCGGTGTGGTGTCGTCGGACACGGCGCTGTGGGTGCGGTCGAGATCGCTCACGAACCAGAGTGCAGCACGTACTCGCCCGCTGGGGTGAAATCGATCACGGACGCGCCGGAGTTCAGCGGTGTTTCGAGGTCGGTGCGGTGACGGTGCCGCCATCGTGCGACGGCGCCCGGATCGCTGCGGCGCAACGCGACGATGTCCTCGGGCGTCGATACCAAGGTGGTCGTCGAGTGCCGGCTGGTCTGGCTCTCCCTGCTCGTGCTGTTCACGTTCCATCGCACGATCAGTCGGTCTGACTCGTCGCCCCGGTTGATGTCGTCTGTCATTTCGCCGTAGAAGTTCCGGCGGTAGGCGACGACCTCGGCGCCGAGGCGAGCGATGTTGAACCATGCGTTCGCCCGTACGAGCGGATCGAAGGTCCAGGTGATTGCAGTCAGATCGCGCTCACTCGCCCAGCGCCGTTGGTGCTGTTTGATGGTGAAACCCAGGCCGCTGCCGCGCCGTTCGGGTACGACTCCCGTGATGTGACTGTGCAGGGTCGACTGGCCGCGATCGTCGGTGCCGAGTATGCCGACAGATGTCGCCACGGGGCGCCCCGATCGGTCGGTGGCCACGACCACATAACCGCCGCTGTGCACGATGGCGACGAGGAACGAACGGGGGATCAACGGATGTGGCGTCCCCCACACCGACCGGAACACCTCGCCGACGGCGTCGACGTCGTCGCCTGGTGTCAATAGCTGGAGCTGCGTGTCGTTCATGACCGCCCGCGCCGCTGCCGGGGGAATCGTGGTGGTGAAGTGTCGAGTTCGCCGCGGGAGCGGAGCACGGTGCGGTATGCGAGCCGCACGGCGAGCGCCTGGCGAATCGTCGGGCCGACGTCGGCGGAGAACTCGTCGCGGTAGGTCGGATCGGTCGTCAAGAGCACCGTGAAGTACATCCCAGAGAACATTCCGAGGAACACCGATACACGTAATAGCGGCTCGCTGAGGACGAGGTCGCGCCCGGTGAGCGACGTTTCCCACAATACGTGGACGTCGTCGATGCCCATCCAGCGGCTCGTGGTTGTCAAGCTGATCGCCAACAGCCCGAACCCGACGAAGAAGGCGGTGAGCGCGAGCACGACGAGGGTGATCTGTAGGGCTTGCCCGAACAGCACCAGTAGCGCGATGTTGACTTTTTGGCGGAATCGCAGACGCGACACGGTGGCTTCGCCTTCGACCGGCAGTGGGAGATCTGCCGCGGGTGTTCCCACGAGGTCGGCTTCGATGTCGGCCATCGAGTCGAACTCGCTGACGCTGCGGATGAACCCGGGAACACGGCTGAGGGCGAAGATCGCCCCGAGTAGGAAGAACGTGCCGACGATCATCACGAACGCGATTCCAGTCAGATTGCCGGCGACCTCCCACACCTCGGCGTTGATGAACAGGAACGTGTTGAACAGCAGCAGCAAGGGGAGTGCCCGTCCGACGAGCGAGATCAGCGCGGCGAACTGATCGCCTGTCCGGCGGGCCGCCCAGCGGGTGAGCGGCCCGAGGCCGTACGACGACCAGCCGTAGATCAATGCCAACAGCAGCGTGGCTTGCAGCATGGTGATGAGCGCGTCGATCAGCTGGCCGAACATCAGCACGGGAACCGCTGGTCCGATGACGAACAGCGCCAGCTCCGGGCGATCGATGTCGGTAGGGCGCGCGAACGTGGGCAAACCCCGGACCCGGTTGCTGACCGCCCAGGTGGTGATGAGCAGCACGATGACCACTGCTGCCGCCGCGAGGTTCTCGGCCAGCGTCCACCCCTGCAGATCGAGTGCGTTGAGTCCGAGCAACAGGTACGCCGGCACGAGGATCGGCAGGGCGCGCGTCGGCGCGTCGAGGATTCCTTCGTTCTCGGTGTCGACGAAGTGCGGGACACCGCGCTCGATGAACCACGACTCGACCTCGCGGAGCTGCGCGTCGACCGGATCGTCATTCAAGACGTCAGCCATCGGCGGCAACGTACCGTGTCGTGGCGCCCCAAATCCGATAGCACTGTCGGCATGGCTCGAATCCTCGTGACCGAGAAGATCGCCGACGGAGGTCTCGACCGCCTCCGTGCCGTCGGCCACGACGTCGATGTGCGCACTGGATTGTCGGCTGAGGAGTTGCTCGATGCGATCGTCGGTGCACACGCGCTCATCATTCGTTCGTCGACGCAGGTCACCGCCGAGGTCCTTGCCGCGGCCGATGAACTGATGGTCGTCGGGCGCGCCGGTATCGGCCTCGACAACGTCGATGTCGATACGGCCACCAGCCGCGGGGTCATGGTCGTCAACGCACCGCAGAGCAACATCGTGTCGGCCGCGGAGCACACGATGGCCCTGCTCATGGCGGTCGCACGCAACGTGGCGCAGGCCCATGCTGCGCTGGTCGATGGCCGGTGGGAGCGCAGCAAATGGGAAGGCGTCGAGCTCTGTGACAAGACGCTCGGGATCGTCGGTCTGGGCCGAATCGGCAAGCTTGTCGCCGATCGCGCCAAAGGCTTCGGCATGCGGCTGATCGCCTACGACCCCTTCGTCGCGGAGGATCGCGCCAAGCGGATGGGCGTCGAGCTGCTCCCGCTCGACCAGGTGATCGCCGAGTCGGACTTCGTCACGATTCACCTTCCCAAGACCCAGGACACGCTCGGGTTGATCAATCGCGATCTGCTGCTCAAGGCCAAGCCGAGCCTGCGGCTGGTCAACGTCGCCCGCGGCGGCATCGTCGACGAGGCCGAACTCGCCGAGTGCCTGCGTGATGGCACGATCGCAGGAGCCGCACTCGACGTGTTCGCTGCGGAGCCGACGACCGAATCGCCGTTGTTCGACCTACCCTCCGTGGTCGTCACACCGCATCTCGGCGCAAGTACGCGTGAGGCCCAGGACAAGGCTGGCGACACGATTGCAGCGATGGTCGAACTGGCCCTCGACGGTGAGTTCGTGCCGTTCGCGGTGAACGTCAACGCAGCCGAGGCGAACGAGACGATTCGGCCGTATCTGCCCCTCGCCGAACGTCTCGGGGGGTTGTTCGTGTCGTTGGCCGGCGGCCTGCCCGACTCGCTGGAAATCGTCACCGAAGGCGAGATCGCCGGCTACGACACGCGCATCTTGGAGTTGGCCGCGTTGAAGGGCTTCTTCGGCGGAATCTCCGACGAGGCGGTCACGTACGTCAATGCACCGCAGCTGGCGGCCGAACACGGCGTCGAGGTGCGTGAGGTGTCGTCGTCGACGTCGACGGATTTCGTCAACCTGCTCACGCTGCGCGGCGGCGGACACGCAATCAGCGGGACGCTGGCCGGGGTGAAGGGCAACCAGCGAATCGTCAACATCGACGGGGTCCCCTTCGACGTACCGCCCGTCGACCATATGGTCGTCATCCGCAACGATGATCGGCCCGGCGTGATCGGCACCGTCGGCACCTTGCTCGGCGACGCTGGCGTGAACATCGCCGACATGGACGTTGCCCGGGTCGACGACTCCGACGATGCGGGCCGTGCTGTGATGCTGATCGCACCCACCGCCGAGACGCCCGCAGCGGTACTCGACGAGTTGCGGGCCGCTCCTGGGATCATCGACGTCGTCAGCCTGAACGCCTGACGCGCAGGGCTGGGATCATCTGTGCCGCCGGTTCGCATCGGCCCCTTCGACGAGCGAGACCGTGTTGCCGTCGTCGCTCTGTGGCGGGCGGCCGATCTCGTCCGCCCGTGGAACGACCCCGATCGTGACATCGACCGCAAGCTCGCGGTCGACGACGGCATGTTCTTCGTCGCCAGGGTGGAGGGGTCGGTCGTCGGTACCGTGATGGCCGGCTACGACGGGCACCGCGGTTGGGTCAACTATCTCGCCGTCGACGATCAGCTGCGTGACGCCGGCCTTGGTCGGCGGTTGATGGAGCACGCCGAACACGCGCTGTGCGCCGTCGGCTGCGCCAAGATCAACCTGCAGATCCGCGCGTCGAATCGTGCGGTCGAGCGGTTCTATCGCCACCTCGGCTATCGAGAAGACGACGTGATCAGCATGGGAAAACGGCTCGTCGACGACGACTGACGTGCAGTCATCGCCGACGAGCCGGCCCTGCGGCCTGGTGGTGCGTCAGCTCTGCTCGAACACCAGGACGAATTCGACGAGGCCGACGTCTTCGGTCTTGACCGCACCGAAGGAGGGGTTGTCGATGCCGTAGTCGGCGAAGGCAACAGGGATCGCTCCGAGCACGCCGATGCGCTCGCCCGTGCGTTGCGCAGTCACGTCGAACGAGATCGGCTGGGTCACGCCCTTCAGGGTGAGTTCGCCGTCCACCGGCGCAACAACTTGCTCGCCGTCGGCGGGGATGGCGCCGACGTCGATCGGCTGCGTCGTTGCGAACGTGGCCGTCGGGAAGTTGGCCGCATCCATGATTCGGCCGCGGAATTGACCGTCGCGACGTCCGTCGTCGCTGGTGATGTTCTCCACCTGGACCACCGCCTCGATCTGCGCCGTGGTGCCGTCGATCGTCAGCTGACCGTCGATCTCGTTGCTGCGGCCAACGGCGGTGACGTTGACGCCCGCAAGAACTTCCTCGACCCGGTAGCCGAACGCCGAGTCGCCCGTCGGGACCCACGTGCCGTCGAGGTCGGCGGCGGCTGACGGCGCCGGATCGTTCGGCGCTTCCGGGGTGGCCACCTCACTCGGCGTGACAGATGGCGAGTCCGCTTCCAACGCGCTCGTGAGGTCGGCTTCGTCGAGCGCATCTGGAGCGTCGTTGATCACGGTGGTGTACACGAAGATTGCTCCGTACCCCAGTGCAACCACCGCGATCAGACCGACGATGGCCCACAGCAGCCACCGGCGGCTGCGCCGGGGGCGAGGTGGCGGCCCGCTCGCCCCGGTGGTGCTGGCGGACGTGCTGGTGGGCGTGGAAGTGGGCGTGAGAGATGAACGAGTGGCGGCGGTGTTGGGGTGTGTGTCGAGATGGGTCATGGCGCTGCTCCTGAGGTGGGTTCCGATGAATGTCGTGCTGATCGATCGGCCCCCTGTACGTCCCGCTGGCGCCAGCGGTTCGCGTCATCTGGAGATATTGCGCCGTCTCGAGAGATTCTGGGGTGAGCTACGTGTTGGTGATCAGCTGGATGAGATTCCCACAGGTGTCGTTGAGCACAGCGACGATGGCTTGGCCGACGTCCGTCGGTGGCATGGTGAACTCGACGCCGCGTTCGACCAGGCGCCGGTGCTCGGCCTCGACGTCGTCGACCTCGAATTGCGCGAGGGGGATGCCGTCGTTGGTGAGTGCCTCGCGAAACGGCCGCACGGCTGGATGGCCCGCTGGCTCGAGCAGCAACTCGGGCCCTTCCGGGTCGTCCGGTGAAACAACGGTGAGCCACGCGTCGGCCCCGATCGGCTCGTCGCGGCGCTTCACGAAGCCGAGCACGTCGGTGTAAAAGGCGAGCGCTGCCCGTTGATCGTCGACGAACACGCTCGTGAGGTGGATCTTCATTCGGACCTTTCGAGTCGGTTGTTGGTGCCCGCGAATGCCTATCGCACGGGCTAGCGCAGCGCCGACACACAGCGCCGGAACAGCGGCCGGTAGTGTCCGGGCGTTCCCAAGGAGGGGCGATGCGAGTCGATACCAGCGTTCCGAGTGACATGAGCAAAGTGCCCGACGCCGCGAAGGCGGCCGAGGCGGCGGGTTACGACGGGGTGTGGACAGCGGAGACGTCGCACGATCCGTTCCTGCCCCACGTGCTCGCCGCCGAGCACACCGAGCGCATCACGATCGGGACATCGATCGCTGTCGCCTTCGCTCGTAACCCGATGCTGCTCGCCAACATCGGTTACGACCTCAACGCGTACAGCGAAGGGCGGTTCATCCTGGGACTCGGCTCGCAAATCAAGCCGCACATCACCAAACGATTCTCGATGGAGTGGTCGAGTCCGGCGGCGCGGATGCGCGAGATGATCCTCGCCGTGCGAGCGGTCTGGGACTGTTGGAACAACGGCACCAAGCTCGAGTTCCGAGGCGACTTCTACCAGCACACGCTGATGACACCGTTCTTCAACCCCGGCCCGAATCCGCACGGTGACGCGAGGATCTTCATCGCCGGCGTCGGACCACTGATGACCAAGGTCGCAGGGGAAACCTGCGATGGGTTCTTCGCCCACGGGTTCACCACCGAGGCGTATCTGAAGGAGGTCACGTTGCCGGCCCTCGAGGAGGGCATGGCCGTGTCGGGTCGCTCACGTGACGACTTCGAGATCTGTTTGCCGGCGTTTGTCGTGACCGGCCGTGACGAGGCCGAGGTCGCACAGGCCGCCAGCGGTGTCCGTCAACAGGTCAGCTTCTACGGATCGACGCCGGCGTATCGCGGCGTCCTCGAACATCACGGGTGGGGCGACCTGCAGACTGAGCTCAACGTGCTCTCCAAGGAGGGTCGCTGGAACGACATGGCCGCACTGATCGACGACGACGTCCTGGATGCTTTCGCCGTCGTCGCTGAGCCCGACAACGTTGCCGCCGAGCTGAAGCGGCGGTTCTCGACCGTCGTCGACCGGCTCAGCTTCTACGCGCCCTACGAGGCGGCACGCGAGCTGGTGCCACCGATGCTCGCTGAGCTCCGCACCGACTGACGCACATCTCCTATTGGTTCGACTCTGACCGGACCGGCCGCGCGCAGCCGTGTGCGAAACTCTGACGGCGAGTGAACGCCGTCAGCACATCGCCGCGGTGGTCGCTGATCTGTTCGACGACGTCGAGTGGTACTCGGTCGATGGCGATGCGTCTGGATCTACGATCCCGGACGTCGTCGAGCTGGCCGACGGTCACGACAGGCGATGCCGCTTTCGACGAGCGTTTCCTCACCCAGGGGCTCCCGGAAGAGGCGGTGCAGGCCGCCCTCACCGCCGACATTCGTCGATGGATCGAGCGTGCGTATCCGGAAGGGGTGGCCAGCCATCGAGGTCCGCGACGGCGTGGCGGCGACGCCGAGGCCGCCAGGTGGGAAGCCGCCCAAATCGACGTGTTGGTGGCGATGGAAGCTCGCCGGACCCGGGTTCGTTTGGTCGTGTTGCTCGCCGTGATCGCGGTGGTGATCGGCTCTGTTGCAGTGGCCGTCGCCTCCAGCGGCTTGCTCTGAGGAGGAGCGCAACGGTCGCGGCCGCGGTCGATGCGGTGAGCCACGCCGGCGCATCGTTGGTGTCGGTGATTGCCCGCTTGCGGGCGATCGACCCCGCGGCGTTGCCCGCTTGCGGGCGATCGACCCTGCGGCGTTGCCCGATGCAGTGGCCGCTGAGTGGGCTGACCTCGTTGAGCGGGCGCGGCGGGTAAGTGAGGCGGCTGTAGAGGTGGCGGCCGACGTTGATGCGCAGTCCCGGTTTCGCGAAGCGGACGGGGTCCTGTCGACGCATGCGTGGCTCCGGGGTCGGCATCGGTTGTCGGGTGCTGAGGCGCAATGGCGGTTGCAGGTCGCCCGGTTCTTGGACCGGGCGCCGCAGTGGAAACGGGCGTTTGCCGACGGACTGGTGGCGATTGCGCGGTCGGCGGCACGTGTCGTTGCGGCCGGGCCGCAGCGGTGGTCGGCCGCCGAAGATCACTACTTCGAGGTCGTTCGGCCCGCGCGTTCGTTCGACATCGTGGTCGATGGCGTCCAAGCCTGACAGTCTGGCGAGATGAAACTCTGGATCATTGGGCCCGTCTTGACCATCGGCGTGCTCGCCGGATGTGGTGATGACGGGGACGAGCCGGAAGCAGTCGAGGACGTGTCGGTCGAGGTATTGCTGGACGCCGAGGCGGAGACAGTCCTCGGCCAGTCGATCAGCTACCCGGGAGGTGCACCTGCAGTGACGATGAGCATCGTGACGCTTGAGCCGGGCGCGTCGACTGTGAACCACATCCATGAGGCGCCGATGGCGGCGTACATCCTGGAAGGTGAGGTGACCGTGGACTACGGAGACGGGGGAACGTTCACGTTCAGCGAGGGCGATGCGCTGCTGGAAGCGCTCGACGTGGTCCACGAGGGAACCAACACGGGTTCGGATCCGGTCCGCATCCTCGTGCTCAACATGGGCTCCGACGAGGTCGAGAACACCGTGACGATCGACTGAGTGTGCGGAACTAGCGAGGTGGAACGGGCAGTTGCTCCGCCGCCTCCTTGGCAGCAGCGCGTGCCGCTTCGGCGAAGTCGCGACCAGAAGATGCGTACAGCACCGCCCGTGACGAGTTGACGACGAGGCCTCGGCCAGCTGAATCGGCGCCGGCCGCGACGGCGGCTTGCGGATCGCCGCCCTGGGCGCCGATGCCCGGCACGAGCAGCGGTGTGTCGGGCGCGATCGAACGGACGATCCGTAGTTCTTCGGGATACGTCGCGCCGACGACGAGACCACAGTCGCCGAGTTGCGACCACTCGTCGGCGACGCGCTGCGCAACACGCTGGTACACAGGTCGGCCGTCGGCCACGAGCGACTGCAGCTCGTCGCCGCCCGGGTTGCTCGTACGGCAGAGCACGAACACGGCGCCCCCGTGCTCGAAGTACGGAGCGACCGAGTCGGTCCCGAGGTAGGGGCTGACCGTCACTGCGTGTGCGCCGTAGCGACCGAAGGCTTCGCTCGCGTAGTGCTCGGCGGTCGAGCCGATGTCGCCGCGCTTGGCGTCGAGAATCAGGGTCAGATTCGGGTATCGCTCGCGGACGTACGCGCAGATCCGTTCCAGGGCGCGCTCCTCGCCCTGGCTGGAGAAGAACGCGACCTGCGGCTTGACTGCGCAGGCGACGTCGGCGACCGCATCGACAATCGCCCGACAGAACTGTTCGGTGGCGTCGTGCATCCCGTCCAGCGGAAGCGGCATGCGCGCCGGATCCGGGTCGAGCCCGACGCACAACATCGATCCAGCGGACGACCAGGATCGATCCAGCCGTGCGGCGAACGTCATCGTTGCTTCGTCAGTCCTCGATGGAGATGGCGCCTGTTGGGCACAGGTCGGCGGCCTCGCACGTCTTTTGCTCCAGCTCCGCGCCCGGCTCCTCCTGCAAGATGTACAGATAGCCGTCGCTGCGTACCTCGAACACCTCGGGGGCGATCTGCATGCACGACCCCGTCGAGGCGCACAGATCGAAATCGACGACAACTTTCATCGGTTCGCTCCTTTGTCGGCGCGCTCGGCGCGCATTTACGTCTTCGAGCGACGGTAGCCGTCCCGCTCAGCGGCATCCG
Source organism: Actinomycetota bacterium (assembly GCA_039177505.1). Classification (GTDB taxonomy): domain Bacteria; phylum Actinomycetota; class Acidimicrobiia; order Acidimicrobiales; family Ilumatobacteraceae; genus JABSQH01. The sequence continues at coordinate 12,884 of JBCDFR010000014.1, forward strand.
CAGTCGCATAGCAGCGGTCTGCCTTGGTGCGCCCGTACATCCGCCCGTCCTCGACGTGGTAAATGCCCGACGACTCCTTGGCCTTGATCGGGTGCGTCAGCGGGCACGCGCCGTCGGGCTCTGCGGCCACCCACGACGCGGTGGACACGTCTGCTGCCGCGGCGTCGTTGCCGGGTGGCGCCTCATCCACAGGTGTCGGCTCGAGTGGCGGCCATGCCGGCGGATCGGAGGCGACAGCAGGGTCGGAGCGATCACGCCACCACGCCCATGCTGCACCCCCCGCCGCGGCCAGCATCACGACCAGTACGACCCGGCGCATGACGAGGGCGAGTGACGACATCGCCTCGACGTTAGTCCCGGCTCAACTGCTGGCGCGGGACATCGCCGATTGTCCGCGGCCGCGGTGCAGGACGCTAAGAGATCTGGCGTTCGAACGCAGCGAGCACGGCGCGCAACGAGGCGGTCGTGATGTTCGGATCGGTACCGATACCCCAGCGGATTTCTCCGCCGTGGGACACCGTCTCGATGTACGCCACGGCGCGCGCGTCGGCGCCTTGTCCGATGGCGTGCTCGGCGTAGTCGAGCACGTCGAAGTGGTGATCGACCGCAGCGCCGAACGTTTCCACGAGCGCCGCGACGAACGCCTCGACCGGCCCATCGCCCTCAGCACGGATCGAGTGCGACTGTCCGTCGACGGCGAGTTGTGCCTGGATCGTCGTGACACCGGAGGCGCCGTCGGTACGGGTGTGCAGCTCGTGGCTGTGCAACTCGAAACGCGGCGACTCGGGCATGTATTCGGAGCGGAACGCGTCCCACATCACCGTCGGGGTGATCACGGTTCCGGAGTCTTCGGTGATGTGCTGGATCGTCTTGGAGAACTCGATTTGGAATCGGCGGGGGAGTTCAAAACCGTGTTCGGTCTTCATCACGTAGGCCACGCCGCCCTTGCCCGACTGGCTGTTGACGCGAATCACCGCTTCGTAGTTGCGTCCTACGTGTGCCGGGTCGATCGGCAGATACGGCACGCCCCATTTGCCGTAGTTGCCGCTGTCGTCGCGGCGCCGATCGAGTGCCTCGAAGCCCTTCTTGATCGCGTCCTGGTGACTCCCCGAGAACGCGGTGTACACGAGGTCGCCGACATAGGGATGGCGCGGACCGACAGGTAGACGGTTGCAGTACTCGACCGTACGGCGGAGCCGATCGATGTCGCTCACGTCGAGTTCGGGGTCGACGCCGTTCATCACGAGGTTCATCGCCAGATTCACCACGTCGACGTTGCCGGTTCGTTCGCCGTTGCCGAACAACGTGCCTTCGACGCGATCAGCGCCGGCCATCACGCCGAACTCTGCTGCCGCAACCCCGCACCCGCGGTCGTTGTGTGGGTGCAGCGAGACGATCACCGACTCGCGCTGTTTGATCGTGCGGCAGAACCACTCGACCACGTCGCCGTACACGTTGGGCGAATAGCACTCGACCGTCGCGGGCAGATTCAAGATCAGCGGTCGATCCGGGGTCGGTTCGATGACGTCCATCACGGCTTCGCAGACTTCGATTCCGAAGTCGGGTTCGGTCAGCGTGAAGCTCTCCGGGCTGTACTCGTAGCGGATGAGGGTGTCGCCCATACCCTGCTCGAGCTTGCGGCACAGCTTGGCGCCGTTCACCGCGACATCGACGATCCCCGCTTTGTCCAGCCCGAACACCACCTCGCGCTGGAGCGGGTTGGTCGAGTTGTAGAAGTGGACGATCGCCCTCGGCGCTCCCTGTAGACACTCATAGGTCCGTTCGATCAGCTCTTCGCGGCACTGCACCAATACCTGGATCTCGACGTCGTCGGGGATGTGGTCGTCCTCGATCAGCTGGCGGATGAAGTCGAAGTCCGGCTGACTCGCTGCGGGGAAGCCGACCTCGATCTCCTTGAACCCCATCGCCACCAACTCGTCGAACATCGCCAGCTTGCGCGCTGGGTCCATCGGGTCGATCAACGCCTGGTTGCCGTCACGCAGGTCGACCGAGCACCACCGAGGCGCACGATCGATGACCTTGTTCGGCCACGTCCGGTCGGTAAGCACGAGCGGAACGAAGGGCGCATAGTGCTCGACGGGCATCGAGCTCGGCGTTTGCGCCGAGATGTGCGGCGCTACTGGTGCAGACATCGTGAGTTCCTCGTGGCTATCTGGTGTGGTGGTGGGTACGACTGGTGAGAGTGGATGAGTGGGGTGAACGGGCCTGAAAAAGCAAGAAGCCCCCGTCCGGATTGGCGGGGGCTTGCGGGCGAGCGCGGATATGTGACGCTCGCCCTACAGAAGCAGCAGGATCGTCGGCGCGGTCGTCACTAGAAACGACCGTACCTTTCGCAGCGCATCGATGCAACCCGCTTGTACCCTTGCGCACCACATGACCACTGATCACTCACGACGGGGAGCGCCCCGTCAGCGGCGCAATCGGCGCCGGAGCAACAAGGGATCGGGTGGTAGGCCGGGCGGCGACCTCGACCACGTCAACACCGAGAAGTTGACGAGCACCAACGTGTTGCCGCCGGTCGAACCCCCGACCGGCTTTGCCGACCTCGGCGTGCCCTCACGCATCGACGACGGCCTTGCCGCGTGCGGGTTCGCCACACCGTTCAACATCCAGACCGAGGCGATTCCGGTCGCCATGACCGGCAAAGACGTGTGCGGTCGGGCCAAGACAGGATCGGGCAAGACGCTGGCGTTCGGCGTGCCGATGCTTGCGCGTATCACCGACACCGCCGAGCCATCGATGCCGCTCGGGCTCGTGCTGGTGCCGACCCGCGAGCTGGCCGTGCAGGTCGCCGAGGTGCTCGAGCCTGTTGCCGCCCACGCCGGCATGCGCGTCTTACCGGTGTACGGCGGCGCCTCCCGGCATCACCAGATCGACGAGTTGGCCAAGGGCGTCGAAGTGGTGATCGCCACGCCCCTGCGATTGATCGACCTGATCAAGTCGGGCGAGGTCGGGCTCGACCAGTGCCAGATCGTCACGCTCGACGAAGCCGACCGGATGGCCGACGACGGATTCACACCGCAGGTCGAGTGGATCCTACGGCACTGCACCGGGCGTACGCAGACGATGCTCTTCTCGGCAACGCTCGACGGCGACGTCGGCCACCTCATCAAGCACTATCAGCGCGACCCCGAAACGGTGGCGATCGACGAGGCCACCGACACCGTCGGCACGATGCATCACCTGTTCTTGGCGGTGCACCACATGGACAAAGACCGAGTCATCGGATCGATCTCGACGAGCATCCCGAAGATGCTCGTGTTCTGCCAGACCAAGCGAGTGTGTGATCGCGTCGCGCGCAACATGGCCGACTTGGGGATCGACGCCTCGCCGTTGCACGGCGACATGCAGCAATCGAGCCGCGAGCGCGTGCTGCGCAAGTTTGCCGAGGGCAAGTTGAAGGTGCTCGTCGCCACCGATGTCGCCGCCCGCGGTATCGACATCGACGACATCGGCGCGGTGATCCACTACGAACCGGCCAAGGACGTCAAGGACTACCTCCATCGCTCCGGGCGCACGGCCCGCGCCGGTCGCGACGGCTGGGCGGTCACCCTGGTCGAGTACAACCAGCACACCCAGGTACGGGTGCTGCAGCGTGGGATGCGGCTCCCGACCGAGAGGGCCACCGAGGTGTTCTCGAACGACAAGCGCCTGCTCAACCTGATCGAATTCGACAACGACTGAACCGCGCCCCCGACCTAGCGTCGGTCCGTGCTGCAGGTTCCCGACGTCGTTGCTGCCAAAGCGCAAGCGCACGGTGTCGACGCTTGGATCGACGAGCTGCCCGACCTCGTGGCTCGCATCGCCGGCGAGTGGAGCCTCACCGTCGGTGAGGTCCTCGACGGCGGCACCGAGGCGCTGGTCGTCGCTGTCGGGCGCCGTGACGACTCGCCCGCGGTGCTCAAGCTCTTGGTTCCCGGGCGAGGCCCGGCGGCGCTTGCCGAGATCCAGGCGTTGCAGCTCGATGCCGGGCGGGGATGTGCCGCGTTGTATTCGGCCGACCTCGAGATTGGGGCGCTGCTGATCGAACATCTCGGTCCGTCGATGCACGACCTCGGTGTTCCGATCGAACAACGTCACGTAGCGCTGTGTGCAGCGGCCCAACGTATGTGGCACAAGGTGCCGAGCCAGCGCCTCACGACCGGCGCGCAGAAGGGTCGCTGGCTCGTCGACTTCATCGACGACCGCCAGCAGCGGCTCGATCGGCCGTGTTCTCCCCGGGTGATGGCCGAGGCATTCGAGTGCGCCGCCCGGCGGGTCGCCGCCCACGATGATCGTCGCGCCGTGCTCGTGCACGGCGACGTGCACGAGTGGAATGCGTTGCGCGTCGAGGGAGCTGCTGCCGACGATGCGCCGTGGAAGCTCATCGATCCGGACGGTCTGTTCGCCGAGCCCGAGTACGACCTCGGGGTGATGATGCGCGAGGACCCGGTCGAGTTGCTCGACGGCGACCCCCGCGAGCGGGCGGCGCGTCTGGCGGAGTGGACCGGGACCGATGCGCAGGCGATCTGGGAGTGGGGTGTCGTCGAGCGTGTCGCCTGCGGGCTGCTCGCAGTGGAGATCGGCTTGCAACCCGTCGGCGATCAGATGCTCGCCGCAGCCGAGGCGCTCGTCGGCGCCTGAAGCGCAGCGACGCGCGTGAACCCGGCCGGCGGATCGTCGTGCGCGAGGACGACCACCGTGCGACCGTCGAGCTCGGCGGCGACGCCTGCGACCACGGTGCGAGCCGTCGCTGCGTCGAGGTGTGAGGTCGGCTCGTCGAGCACGACGACGTCGTGGTGCGCAAGCAGCACGCGGGCGAGCGCCAACCGGTGGGCCTCGCCGCCGCTCATCGCGGCCCCGTGCCGTCCGACGAGGGTGTCGAGACCGTCTGGCAGAGCGGCGAACCAGTCGTCGAGGGCGACCGCCCGTAGTGCATCGACCATGGCTGTATCGGATGCCGTGCGGCCGGCGATGCGCAGGTTCTCGCGGATGGACGTGTCGGCGATCCATGGTGTCTGATCGACCCATGTCACCACCCGCCGCACGACGTCACTCGCCGCGTCGGTGGCCACGACGTCGCCGAGCCGGTACGTGCCGCTGGTGATCGGGCAGAACCGCACGAGCGATGCGGCCAGCGTCGACTTGCCGCTGCCGCTCGGACCGGTGATCGCGCTCCGGGCACCGAACGACAGGTGCGCGTCGACCGGACCGACGCCGTGTCCGGTGCTCGGCCACGTTGCCCGCAGCGCCGTCAGATCGACTCTTGGTGCGCTGCCGACGAGGTCGTCGTCGCCGCGTTGCTCCGCGCCGACATCGAGTACCTGGGCGACGCGTCGAGCGGCGGCGCCTACGGCGGGCAGCGACGCAGTGGCCTCGTCGATGGCGGCGTTGAGTTCGATCGACGCCAGTGGCCACAACACGAGCACTCCGAACAACGGGGTGCCGATCGCCGCCGCGTCGTTGCCGATCACGGCGAGCGTTGCTGCGGTCACCAGCACCGGCGCCGCGGCGAGTGCCGCGGCCGTCCACGCCCGGGTGGTGGCGCGATCGTGCTCGATCCGGTCGAGTTGTCGACCGAGGGCAACCACATCGCGCATCCGCGCAGCGACGCCGCGTTGGGCGACCAGGAGATCGGCGTGTTCGGTGGTGTCGAGCACCGCCGCGCGCAGCTGGGTGGCGGCCTGCCGGTGGACGGTCGCCCGCCGTCGCTCGGCGGTGAACGTGACAGCCGGAATGGCCACCGAGACCACGGCGAGCCCGAGCAGCAACACGAGTGCGGCGCGTGGATCGATGACCATGGTCACGAGGAGCGTGAGCGCGGTCGCAACGGCGATCGAGATCGTCGGGACGAGCACACGGACGAACAGGTCGAGGAGCCGGTCGATGTCGTCGACCACACGCGTTGCGACATCGGCCCGATGCAGGTCGGACAGAGCGCCCGGGGGCATCGCCGCGAGCCGTTCGACGACCTTCGTCCGCAGCTCGGCGAGCGCCCGCAGGCCGGCATCGTGTGAAGCCAGACGCTCGGCATAGCGGAACACACCCTTCCCTGTGCCGAACGCCCTGACGCCGGTGACCACGAGCGCCACCGCCGAGATCTCGGGCTGCTCGCTGGCGCGCACGATGAGCCATGCCGCGAAGCCGGCCAAACCGAGCGTGCAGATCTCAGCGAGTGATCCGAGCGCGGCGGCACCGATCAGGCGCCGCCGCGCGGGCCGCGCCGTGTGGAGTACCAGCTGTAGCGCTGGGCGGTCGCGCTCGAGCGGCGGACCAGCATCGTTCGATGCGTCGATGGTGGCTCGTCGAGGCTCGACATGGCGCGGTTCTGTCGCTGCGACCGCGGTCTCGTCCGCGCTCGCATCCGCGCTTGTGGCGCGGCCGATCGGTGCCAGGCCGACGACCTGGTCGGCGATCGCCGCAAACGCGGCATCGTGGGTGGCCACGACGACGATCGCGTCGTGTTCGTCGGCGAGGGCCCGGAGCGCCGAGCGCACCCGGCGGGCGGCGACCTCGTCGAGTTGGGCGGTCGGTTCGTCGGCGAGTACCACCGAGGCGCGCCCGGCGCGGACGGTCGCGATCAGTCGCGCCACATGCACCCGGCGCAGCTGGCCGCCCGACAACTCGTTCGGGCGGCGCTCGGCGAATCCGCTGAGTCCGACGGCTTCCAACGCCTCGCTCACGAACGGGGAGAGTTCGGCGTCCGTGCCGACGATCTCGTCGATCACCGAGGCCCCGAGCGGCTCTGGCAGCTGCGTCGCGACGGTGAGACGTTCGGACCACTCATCCGGGTCGAGATCGTGGACGTCGACGCCCCCGACGCTGACCACGCCGGTGCGCCCGACGAGTCGTCCGCGAACCGCATCGAGCACCGTCGTCTTGCCGGAGCCGCTCGGCCCTGTGATGGCCACGAGCCCGCCCGGGCTTGCCCGCAGGTCGGTGTCGAGCGTCAGGCTCGCCCCGCGCCGTTGAACCACGAGATCGTGGACCTCGATCGTGGGTTCGTCGGGCACGTTCATCGAGCCCGTCGGCGGCACCGGACGATCGAGGAGGTCGTCGAGGTCGGCCGCAGCGTCGAGTCCGTTCTGCGCGGCGTGGAAGCTCGCGCCGACACGACGCAATGGCAGGTAACACTCCGGCACCAGGAGCAACACGACCAGACCGGTGGCCAATGTGAGGCCACCGCTGAGCAACCGGAGCCCGATGGCCACCGCAACGACAGCGACCGACAGCGTCGCCAGCAACTCCAAGGCGAGCGCTGACAACATGGCGACGCGCAGGGTCCCCATCGTTGCCGTGCGGTAGTCCTCTGACACCTTGTGCACCTGCGCCGCCTGCGCGTCGGCGCGGCCGAACAGGCGCAGGGTCGGGAGCCCTTCGAGGACATCGAGGAAGTGTCCGCCGAGCCGCTGCAGCAGGGCCCAGCTGCGCCGCGTCCGCCGCTCCGTGAGCTTGCCGATGAGCACCATGAAGATCGGAATCAACGGCACCGTCAGCATTACGATCACCGCCGAGAGCCAATCGACCATCGCGATGCGTACACCCGCCGCGAACGGCAGCACGACGGCTTGCGTGAGCGCCGGGAGATAGGTGCGGACGTACGGCTCGAGTTGTTCAACGCCGGTGGTCGCCACGGTCGCCTCGCGGCTGCCGAGGCCTGGGGCGGCCCGGTCACCGCCGGCGATGGCGTGGTCGATCACCGCGCTGCGCACGCGCCGTCGCGCCGCGGCCATCGTGCTCGCGGCGGACCGCTCGATGACGAACGCCGTTGCCGCCCGCACCGCTCCGACAGCCACCAGGGCACCGATCATCTGTGCGTTGCTCGGTCCGTCCGGTGTGGCTCCAACCAGATGGGCGACGCCGCGCGCCAGCACCTCGGCCTGGGTGATCACAGCGACGGCCATCACGACCGCCACGGCCGACACGATCCCGAGGTGCGTGCGGAGTTCGGGGATGCGGCGCAGCAGCGTCGGCTCGACGGGACCAGCCGGACGTCGCGCCGTCCCGCTTTCGTCCGGCGAATCGGTCATCGCCGCACCTTCGGGCCGAGGGGCGCTCAGGAGACCGGTTCTGGTGTCGAGGCCGACGCATCGGGCAGGTGCCCGGTGCCGATGCGCTTGCGGAATACCCAGTAGGTCCAGCCCTGATAGAGCAGCACGATCGGCGTCATCACCAATGCGACCACCGTCATCACCCGCAGCGTGTAGTTGCTCGACGACGCGTTGTCGACCGTCAAGCTGAAGGCCGGATCGGTCGTCGAGGGCATCACGTTGGGATACAGCGACCCGAACAGTGAGATCACCGCCATGGCGATGGCCACGCCCGTTGCGGCGAAGGCCCAGCCCTCGCGGTGCCGTTGTTCCATGACGACCGAGGCCACGAGCAATACCGCCGCGGCGAGCACGGTGATCCAGGTCCAGCCCTTGCCCCGTTCGAGCTGGTTCCAGATCAGGAACACGCCGCCGAGCACGATGGCGACGGGGCCGAGGAGGCGCGCCGCCCGATGTGCCCGCTCGCGCACGTCGCCGAGCGTCTTCAGGGCGAGGAAGTTGGCGCCGTGGAAGGCGAACAGTGATGCCGTGACTGCGCCGCCGAGCAACCCGAACGGGTTGAGCAGCGTGAACAGGTTGCCGGTGAACTCCTTGTCGGCGTCGATCGGCACGCCGCGCACGATGTTGGCGAAGGCCACGCCCCACAACACGGAGGGGACCCACGAGCCGATCGCGATGGCCAGATCCCAGCGCGCTCGCCAGGTCGGGCTGTCGACCTTGCCGCGGTACTCGAACGCGACGCCGCGAAAGATCAGCGCGAGCAGGATCAGGAACAGCGGCAGGTAGAAGCCAGAGAACAGGGTGGCGTACCACTCGGGGAACGCCGCGAACGTCGCCCCACCGGCCGTGAGCAGCCACACCTCGTTGCCGTCCCACACGGGGCCGATCGTGTTAATCATCACCCGTCGGTCGGCGTCGTCGTGGGCGATGGGATGGAGCAACATCCCGACCCCGAAGTCGAAACCCTCGAGGAAGAAGTAGCCGATCCACAACACCGCGATGACGATGAACCAGAACGTAACGAGTTCCATATCGTGTCCCTCCTCGCCGACCTAATAGGCGAAGACGAGCCGGTCGGCGTCTTCGTCGTCGTCGATTCGCTCGTGGTCGTCGGTGTCGCCGCCGTCGGGATCGTCGTCGTGGGTGCCCGAGTCGCCGCTGTCGTCGGGTGGACGCGGGAACGGCGTCATCGCAGCATCTGGCCCGGCCTTGACGTACTTGCGCAGCAGGAACAGCTCGACGATGCCGAGGCCTCCGTAGACCAGCGTGAAAGTGATCAGCGTCAGCAGGATTTCGCCGCCGGCAACCGACGGTGACACCGCATCGGCGGTGAGCAGCCGGATGTCGAGGTCACCGTCGAGATTGGGTGCGACCACCCACGGTTGCCGGCCCATCTCGGTGAAGACCCAACCCGACACGTTGGCCAAGAACGGCGCGACGATCATGGCGATCGACGCCTTGGCGATCCATCGTTTCTGCGGGAGGTTTCTGCCGCCCCTGGTGAGCCACAACGACACCGCGGCGGCACCCATCGCCAGGAAGCCGAAGCCCATCATCGCCCTGAAGCCCCAGTACGTCACGATCAGATTGGGGATGTAGTCGCCCTCCCCGAACAGCTCGGTGTACTCCTGCTGGAGGTTGTTGACGCCGTCGACTGTGCCGTCGAAGCTGCCCGTCGCCAGGTACGACAACAGGTCCGGGACGTCGAGGGACCACACGTCGCAGTCGGCGGCTACGTCACCGACCGCGAAGACCGAGAAGGGTGCCCCGGTGGTGGTATTGCACAGCGCCTCGGCCGAGGCCATCTTCATCGGCTGCTGCTCGAACAGGATCTTCGCTTGTTGGTCGCCTGAGATGATCACCGCGAGCCCAGCGAACAACACGATCCAGAGTCCACCTCGCATCGCCCGCTTGAAGGCTCTGACGTCGACGGCTGACGGGCTGTTGCGGATCAGCGACCATGCCGAGATCCCGGCGACGAACATCCCAGCGGTCATCAGTGAACCGGCGATGATGTGGGGGTAGGCGGCCAGCGTGGTCACGTTGGTCAGCACGGCGAAGATGTCGGTCAGCTCGGCCCGTCCGGTCTCGGGGTTGAACTCGGCGCCAACGGGATGTTGCATCCAGGAGTTCGCGGCGACGATGAAGTAGGCCGACAGCCAGGTCCCAATCGCGGCGCACCAGATCGTGGCCAGGTGGATGCGCGGCGGTAGTCGGCCCCACCCAAAGATCCACAACCCGAGGAACGTCGACTCCAGGAAGAACGCGACCAGGCCTTCCATGGCTAATGGCGCTCCGAACACGTCGCCGACGAATCGGGAGTAGTCACTCCAGGCCATGCCGAACTGGAACTCCTGCACGATGCCGGTCACGACCCCCATGGCGAAGTTGATCAGGAACAACTTGCCGAAGAACTTGGTGAGGCGGAGGTCGGCCTCGTCGCCGTGGCGGTGCCAACGGGTGTGGTACCAGGCGACCATCACCGACAGGCCCAGCGTCAGCGGGACCATGAGGAAGTGGTACACGGTGGTGATCCCGAACTGCCATCGGGCAAGCAAGAGTGCGTCCACGAGTCGGAGCCTCGCACACGATGTCCGCGCGATGCGCGGGCCAAAGGTCCATTTCTTGGCCTTTGTTTTGTGTCGCCCGATCGACTTGACACTGAACAATTGTTCAGCAATGCTCCTGAACGTGTGTTCAGCCGCGAACTTCGACGCGGATGCCAGCGTCATCCCGGCGGTCGACGCGCGGCAGCGCATCATCGTCGCGGCCATCGACCTCGTCGGCAGCGATGGCAGTCGAGCCGCCACGGTGCGTCGCGTCGCCGAGGCGGCGGCGGTGTCACCAGCGCTCGTGATGCACCACTTCGGGTCGAAAGCGGGGTTGTTCGCCGCCTGCGACGAGGCCGTCATGGCCACGATTGGGCGAGCGGTCGACGCGCTCTCAGCGGATGATCGCGACGCCGGTTTCGTCGAGCTCTTGGCAGAGGAGAGCGCCGGCCCAGCGATGAGCTACATCGGTCGTGTACTCCACGACGGTGGCGACAACGGCCGCCAATGGTTCGACTGGATGATCGACCTCACGCGAGATGGCATGGCGACGCTCGCCGCAGCGGGGCGCGCTCGACCGGCCGAAGATCCACAGATGCAGGCCGTTCTGTTGCTGACGATGGACCTCGGGGTCGTCCTGCTGCGACAACACGTCGAGCGTTACCTCGGAGGGACGCTCACCGACGACGACGTCACCACTCGGTGGGCGGTGGCCGAACTCGACCTACTGACCAACGGCGTACTGGTCGACGCGACCAACGAAGAAACGAAAGGAGACGTCGATGAGTGACGCAGTGATCGAGATGCACTCCGTGGTCAAGACCTTCGGCGACGTCCGGGCCCTCGACGGACTCGACCTCGAGGTCGACCGTGGCGAGATCGTCGGGTTTCTCGGTCCCAACGGCGCCGGTAAATCCACCGCTATCCGGGTGCTACTCGGGATGCTCCGAGCTGACTCGGGCACCACGGCCCTGCTCGGTGGTGATCCGTGGCGCGACGCGGTCGAATTGCACCGCCGTCTCGCCTACGTGCCAGGCGACGTCAGCCTGTGGCCGAAACTGACCGGTGGCGAGACCATCGACCTATTGGCGCGGCTGCGCGGGCGATTCGATGCAAACCGCCGTAACCAACTCGTCGATCGTTTCGAGCTCGATCCCACCCGCCGCGCCGGGACGTACTCGAAAGGCAACCGACAAAAGGTAGGGCTGATCGCGGCGTTGGCCTCTGACGTGGAGCTGCTCGTGCTCGACGAGCCGACCTCGGGTCTCGACCCGCTGATGGAGTCGGTCTTTCAGGAGTGCGTCCGCGAGGCAGCCGCGGTGGGCACGACCGTGCTGCTGTCGAGCCACATTCTCGCCGAGGTCGAGAAGTTGTGTCGGAGGGTCAGCATCATCCGGGCCGGCCGGACCGTGGAGACGGGCACGCTGGCCGAACTCCGGCACGTCACTCGTACCAGTATCACGGCGCGCACGCGCACGCCGGTCGACCTGTCCGATGTCGCAGGCGTCACGGCGATCGCCGTCGACGGCGACCGCGTCGAGTTCGACGTCGACGACGCACAGCTCGACGCCGCGCTGGCGCGCCTCGGTCGTGCTGGCGTGATCAGTCTGCAGTCGGCGCCACCGACGCTCGAAGAGATCTTCATGCGGCACTACAGCGACGACCTCGACGCCGCGGTGCAGTCGGACACGCCGGCATGACCGCTGCGATCGCGCTCGCCGGCACCGTTCCTCTCGCTCGAATACGGGTGCGGATCGACCGCATGCGTCTCGTGCTGGGGACCGCAGGGCTCGTGGTCATGGTGGGTGCATCTGCGGCCAGCATCAAGAGCCTCTTCCCCACGCAAGCCGACCTCGATCAAGCAGCGGCCGGCTCGGACAACCCCGCGATCCGCGCGTTCAACGGTCCGGCGCAGGCACTCGACACGCTGGGTGGGCAGGTCGCCTTCCAGATCGGTGCCCCGGGGTTCGTCCTCGCCGCCCTCGCCAGCATCCTGCTGACGACCCGACTCACCAGGCGTGAAGAAGAGTCCGGTCGCCTCGAACTGGTGCGCGCGCTGCCGGTCGGGCGTGGTTCGTCGATGGCCGCAGCCGCAGGTGTCCTCGGTTTGATGAACGTCGTGATCGGACTCGGCGTTGCGCTGGTGTGCCTCGCCAGTGGACTCCCCGCTGCGGGGTGTTGGGCCTTCGGTCTCGGCTTCACCACCGTCGGCTGGGTGTTCAGCGCCGTTGCCCTCGTGGCGGCGCAGTTGGCATCGACGTCGAGGGCCGCCAGTGGACTGGCCGGTGTCGTACTGGCCCTGTCGTTCGTGCTGCGGGCGATCGGCGACATGACCAATGGCGTGTTGTCGTGGTTCTCGCCGATCGGCTGGGCCCAAGCGGCGCGTCCGTGGGCGGGGGAGCGGTGGTGGGTGTTCCTCCTCCCCATGGCGGCGACGGTGGCACTCGGCGTCATGGCTCGCGCGTTGCTCGTTCGTCGCGATCTCGGCGGCGGTCTGCTGCCGGCGCGCCGGGGTCCCGCCATCGCGGCGCCACGATTGGCGACACCGCTGGCGCTGGCGGTCCGCCAGCACCGGGCCACGGTGATCGGCTGGAGTGCGGCGTTGGCGCTGTTCGGATTCGTGTACGGCGTGATCGTCGACTCGATCGAGGAGTTCGTCAGCGACAACGAGGCAATGACGGAGTTCATGGCCGCAGGTGGTGGTGCGTCGCTGACCGAGTCGTATCTCGCACAGTCGATCCGTGTGCTGGTCTTGATCGCCAGCGGGTTCACCGCCCAAGCGGTGCTGCGCGCCCGGGGCGAGGAGACCTCCGGTCGTGCCGAACCGTTGCTGTCGCTGCCGGTCACCCGCCGGTCATGGCTCGGCTCCCACGCCAGCATCGCCGCGATCGGCTCGATCGTGATCACACTCGCAGCCGCGGCGGCCATGGGTGTCGGGGTGCTGATCGCCACCGGCGACCCCGACCAGGTGGGCGGGCTGTTCGGGGCCTCGTTGGCGTACACGCCGGCGTTGATGATCGTGGTCGCGGTCGGGCTGGCGATCAGCGGCTGGCTGCCGCGGGCCGCCGTAGCGACGTGGGCGCTGGTCGCGGGCGCCATGGTCATCGGGATGTTCGGCCCGGTGCTCAACCTCCCCGACTGGGTGTCGAACCTGTCGCCGTTTGAACACATCGCTCTTGCGCCAGCCGAGTCCACCACGCTCGTCCCGCTCGTGGTGTTGTCGGTCGTCGCTGTTGTGCTGGCAGTTGCGGGGTTCGTCGGCATCGATCGTCGCGACGTTCCGACCTGACCTGTCATCGTGCCCGGGTCCGTCCGGCGCCATCCGCCGTACCGCCCTGTGCCAACATCTGGTTCTCACAGAGAGGGGCTCAGGTGACCGACGTCGGGGCCGACATCGAAGCGGAACGGGCGGCATGGCTGGCAGGTGCACCAGCGCGCAGTCCTGAAGTCGAGCAGGCGCGCTTCGCCAGTGGCGTCCCCGACGCAGACGACCTGGAGCTGGCCGACATCAACCCCTACAACCCGCACCTGTTCCGGGACGATCGTTGGCACGACCACTTCGCCCGCCTGCGACGTGAGGACCCGGTGCACTTCAACGAGCTGGCGTCGGCCGGCCGGTACTGGTCGATCACCACCTGGGATGCGATCCGCGAGGCCGAAGCCGACTGGCGGTCGTTCTCCTCTGAACCGAGCATCATGCTCGGCCCACGGATCGGTGCGCCGCTGCCCAAGGCGATCGATCAGGTCGCGTCGTTCATCTCGATGGACCCGCCCGAACACGAACGTCAGCGAATCACCGTGCGGCGCTCGACGACGCCGGCGGCGAACAAGCTGGCCGAGCCGCTCATCCGCCAACGGGTCGGCGACGTGCTCGACGGGTTGCCGGTCGGTGACACGTTCAACTGGGTCGAGCGTGTATCGGTGGAGCTGACCGGAATGATGCTGGCGACGCTGTTCGGGATCCCGCTGGAAGATCGCGGCAAGCTGCTGCGCTGGTCGGACGTGGCCACCACGATCCCCGAACCCGGAGGACTGATCGAGTCGACGGCCCAACGGCGGGCCGAGTTCGCCGAAATGCTGGCGTACTTCGACGCGCAGTGGGAGAAGCGCCGAGCCGAGCCTGGCGACGATCTCGTGTCGATGCTGGTCCACGGTGAGGCAACGCGCGACATGACGCCGTTGGAGCACGTAGGCAACCTGATGCTGCTGATCATCGGTGGTAACGACACGACCCGGAACACGATGTCGGGCAGCGTGTTCGCGTTCAATGAGTTCCCCGATCAGTTCGATGCGCTGCGCGCCGATCCGTCCCTTGTCGACAACCTCCCACATGAGATCATCCGGTGGCAGACGCCACTCGCCTACATGCGGCGCACGGCGACCGCCGACTGTGAGTTCCGCGGCCGGCACATCAAACAGCACGATCAGGTGCTGCTGTGGTACGTCTCGGCCAACCGCGACGAGACAGTGTTCGCTGATCCCGATCGGTTCGACCTCGGGCGTCGTAACGCCAACCGTCACCTGTCGTTCGGCACCGGTATCCACTACTGCATGGGTGCTCGGCTGGCCGAGCTGCAGATCAAGGTGCTGTGGGAAGAGATCCTGCGCCGTGACATGCGTATCGAGCTGCAAGGTGCTCCGACGCGTACGTTCTCGTCGTTCGTCCATGGGTATGTTGACGTGCCGGTGAGCGTCATCCGCTGACGCCAGCGGGCTCCTCAACAACTCGTTTGCCTCCGACCACCGCAGGCGGGCAGCGTTGACCCCGATGGGGGATCTCGCAGCCGACACCGACATCGAGCGCCTGGACGCCGGCCGGTTTCGTGCCGCGCCGTCGCGCGACTGGGAGATCTGGGGGCCGATGGGCGGCTACATCGCGTCGTTTGCGCTCCGCGCGGTCGGCGCCACCGTCCCCGCTGGGTTCGTACCCGCTTCGATGTCTGCGCACTACCTCGGCGTCGCTCGCTTCGAGCCGATCGACATTCGCGTGGTCGAGCGGCGTGCCGGTCGGTCGGCAGGCTCGCACCGGGTAGAGATCGGTCAGGACGGCACACCGATCGTCGACGCGATGGTGTGGAGCGCACCGCCGGGCGACGGGCTCGAACACGACGAAGCGGTGGCCCCGGTGCTGCCGGGCCCCGACGAGTTGCCCACCATTCGCGAGTTGCTCGGCGCCGACGAGCCATCGCCGTACGCGTTCTGGGAGAACCTCGACGCCAAACCGACGGCGTTCGAGCAGCCGTGGCCGCCGGATGGGCCGCGACCGGCGAGGTGGCAGGAGTGGTTGCGCTTCCGCCCGACGCCCACGTTCGACGATCCGTGGGTCGACGCCATCCGTTCGCTGATTCTGGTCGATCTCCCCGGTTGGCCGTCGGCCAGTCGGCCGCATGCGTGGTCGCAGCCGAAGTTCATCGGACCGACGCTCGACGTGAACGTGGTGTTCCACCGGTCGACCGCCGATGAGCCATGGCTCCTGGCCGACGGCGCGGCGCCGGTGTCGACGGGCGGGCTGTTCGGTTGGAACGCTCGAGTCTGGTCGCCGAGCGGTCAGCTGCACGCCAGCGGCGGCGGCCAGTGCATCTATCGGCGCACGAAGTGAGCGCGCCCGCCTACATCCAGGCTGGTCGGTCTTGCTCGAAGTTGTCGATGTGGGTCTCGTGGCGCATCGTGAGGCCGATGTCGTCGAGTCCGTGCAGGAAGCGATGTTGGATCGCAGCATCGAGTTGAAATGACGCGTCGACCGTTGCCTCGGGTACCTCGACCACCAATCGCTCGAGGTCGATGAGCATCTCGGCTTGCGGGTTTCGCTCGATCCCATCCCAGATGAGTTCGACGGCGAACTCGTCGAGGCGCACCGGCACGAGCCCGTTCTTCGTGCAGTTGTTGAAGAAGATGTCGGAGAAACTGGGTGCGATGACGGCTTCGAAGCCGTACTGCATGATCGCCCACACGGCGTGTTCGCGTGACGAACCGACGCCGAAGGCCGGGCCCGCCACGAGGATGTTGGCGCCCGAGTACTGCTCTTGATTGAGCACGAAGTCGCGATCGTCGCGCCAGGTCGAGAACAGTCCCTTTTCGAACCCGGTGCGCTCGACCCGCTTGAGCCAGTGCGCCGGGATGATCTGATCGGTGTCGACATCGGAGCGCCGCAGCGGCACCCCGGTTCCGGTGATGACGTTCACGGCTTTCATGATGCGGCCCCACCTTCGTCGGTCGGGAGATCGTCGGGCGTGGACAAGGTGCCGGCGACCGCCGTTGCTGCGGCCACTGCCGGCGACACGAGGTGGGTGCGACCACCGCGGCCTTGGCGGCCCTCGAAGTTGCGATTGGACGTGCTCGCCGCCCGCTCGCCCGGTTCGAGTTTGTCGGGGTTCATCGCCAGACACATCGAGCATCCGGGCTCGCGCCAGTCGACGCCGGCGGCGATGAACACATCGTGGAGGCCTTCGTCGATGGCCTGCGCCTTCACCGCATGGCTTCCGGGAACGACCAGCGCGCGTGCGACGGTGACGGTGCGTCCGCGCAACACCTCTGCTGCGGCGCGCAGGTCCTCGATGCGGCTGTTGGTGCACGAGCCGATGAACACGGTGTCGATGGTGACCTCGCGCAACGGCCGGCCCGGTTCGAGCTCCATGTACTCCAGCGCCCGGCGCGCCGCATCTTGGGCTGCTGGCGTGTCGAACGAGTCGGGATGTGGCACGTCGTGGTGAATGGGGAGCACCTGACCCGGGTTGGTGCCCCACGTGACGTGATGCGTGATCGAGGCGGCATCGATGACGATCTCGGCGTCGAACACGGCGTCGTCGTCGCTGTACAACGTGCGCCAGTGGTCGACCGCGGCGTCCCAGTGTTCGCCCGTCGGAGCGTTGGGCCGAGCGTGCAGGTACTCGAAGGTGGTGTCGTCGGGTGCGATCAATCCCGCTTTGGCGCCTGCTTCGATCGACATGTTGCAGACCGTCATGCGGCCTTCCATCGACAACGAGCGGATCGCTGATCCGCGGTACTCGATGACATGGCCGATGCCGCCGGTGGTGCCGAGCTCGCCGAGGATCGCCAGGATCACGTCCTTGGCCGTCACGCCGGGCCGCAACTCGCCGTCGACGGTGACCGACATCCATTTCGGACGTTGTTGGGGGAGGGTCTGGGTGGCGAGGACGTGTTCGACCTCGCTGGTGCCGATCCCGAATGCGAGCGCCCCGAAAGCACCGTGAGTTGCGGTGTGGGAGTCGCCGCACACGATGGTCATGCCCGGCAGCGTGCGACCTTGCTCGGGGCCGATCACGTGCACGATGCCCTGCCCGGGGTGGCCCATCGGGAAGTGCTCGATGCCGTGGGCCTCGACGTTCTCGCGCAGCGTGTCGACCTGCTTGGCCGACACCTCGTCGGCGATCGGCTCGTGGATCCGCTCGGTGGGGACGTTGTGGTCCTCGGTGGCCATGGTGAGGTCGGGCCGACGCACGGAGCGGCCACTGATGCGCAGGCCTTCGAAGGCCTGCGGACTGGTCACCTCGTGGACGAGGTGGAGGTCGATGTACAGCAGGTCGGGTTCACCAGGTGCGGAGTGCACCACATGGCTGTTCCAGATCTTCTCGGCGAGCGTTTGGCCCACATGACCTCCCGGGAGATGGCGTCGCTATCCCATGATGTGGGATAGACTTCTTGCAATATGGACAGCGTATCGGAGGTCGGAGTGCTCGACAAGGCGGTCGCCGTGCTCGATGCGGTCGCCACCGAGCCGGCGACACTGTCTGCGTTGTGCGTCTCGACCGGGCTGCCCCGGGCCACCGCGCATCGCCTCGCCGCCGCCCTCGAGGCGCATGGTTTGCTGCGTCGCGACGGGCTCGGGCGCTACGACCTCGGCTCGCATCTCGACTCCCTCGGCCGGGCCGCTGCGGGCCGATTCCCGTTGGCTGACCTAGCAGCCGCGCCGATGGCGGCGCTGCGCGACGACACCGGTGAAGGCGTGCAGCTGTTCGTTCGTCAGGGCGACCGTCGGCGTTGTGTGCGCTCGCTCGAATCGACACACGGACTGCGCTGGATTCTTCCCGAGGGGACGGTCCTGCCGCTCGATCGCGGATCCGCCGGTCGAGTCCTCGCCGGCGAACGGACGCTCGACGGGTGGATCGAGAGCGTCGGCGAGCGCGAGCCCGGCGTGGCGTCGGTCAGCGCACCAATCCTCAACGGCGGCGACGAGGTCGTTGCGGCGTTGTCGGTGAGCGGCCCGATCGACCGTCTGTCGACGTCACCAGGTCAACGCTTCGGCCGCGCCGTGGTCGATGCGGCGAGTGCGATCGGCGCCTCGTTGCCGAACGGCTGAGATGCTCGATCCGAGCATCGCTCACCGGTGACCATCCCGTACGCTGACACCGTGACCGTGACACCGACCGATGCGGTGAGCGAGACCGGCGTCGAGTTGCTGCCGACCGATTGGCGCGAACAGGTACTCGAGCTGGCCCGTGCGCGCGACGCCGTGATCCTCGCCCACAACTATCAGGTTCCCGAGATCCAAGACATCGCCCACCACACCGGTGACTCGCTCGGATTGTCCCGGGTCGCGGCGCAGGTCGAGGCGTCGACGATCGTGTTCTGCGGGGTGCACTTCATGGCTGAGTCGGCCAAGATCCTCAGCCCGGACAAGACCGTGTTGATCCCCGATGCCGCTGCCGGTTGCAGCCTCGCCGAGACGATCACCGCCGACCAGTTGCGAGCCTGGAAGGCCGAGCACCCAGGAGCGGTCGTCGTGAGTTACGTCAACACCACGGCGGCGGTGAAGGCGGAGACCGACATCTGTTGCACATCGTCGAATGCCGTCGAGGTCGTCGATTCGATTCCCGCCGACACCGAGGTGTTGTTCTGCCCCGATCAGTTCCTCGGCGCCCACGTCCAGCGGATCACGGGCCGCGAGAACATGCACATCTGGATGGGTGAATGCCATGTCCATGCGGGAATCAACGGCGCCGATCTGCGCGATCGCGTGGAAGCCGAACCGGACGCCGAGCTGTTCATCCATCCCGAGTGTGGGTGCGCGACCAGTGCGCTCTATCTCGTCGGCGCCGGCGTCGTGCCCGACACGCAGACCAAGATCCTGTCGACTGGTGGGATGATCGACGCCGCTCGGGAGACCACTGCCGAGCGTGTCTTGGTGGCGACCGAGACCGGCATGTTGCACCAACTCGAGCAGGTCAATCCGAACACGTCGTTCGAGCCGGTCAACCGGGCTGCGGTGTGCAAGTACATGAAGATGATCACGCCTGCGAAGTTGCTGCGCTCGCTGCGCAAAGGCGTTGACGAGGTCACCGTGCCCGACGACATCGCAACGGCGGCGCGTGCATCGGTCGAGCGGATGATCGAACTCGGTACCCCGTCGGCCACTGCAGAGTGACCGGCGTCGACGCGCCGCATCGATGATCCTTCCGCAACGATTGACGGCTCCGGCTCCTACCTGGAGCGACGACGTCGACGTTGTCGTGCTCGGTTCGGGCGCGGCCGGGCTCTCGGCTGCGCTGGCTGCGCGTCCGGTGCGGCGGGTACTCATCGTGACCAAAGACGTGTTGGCAGCCGGATCGACACAGTGGGCACAGGGCGGGCTCGCCGCTGTGCTCCACCCGACCGACACGATCGACGATCACGTGGCCGACACGATCGCGGCGGGTGCTGGCCTGTGCGACGAAGCCGCGGTTCGCGAGCTGGTGGCCGACGCACCGACGTCGATCCGCTACCTGATGCGGCTCGGCGCGGCCTTCGATCCGCCAGCAGCGGGAGCTACCGGCATTGCCCTGACCCGCGAGGGTGGGCACAGCCACCGCCGCATCGTGCACTCGGGCGGCGATCGGTCCGGAGCCGAGGTGCAGCGCACACTCGACGAGGGCGCCCTCGGCGCAGGTGTCGAAGTGATGAGCCATGCGTTCGCCCTCGACCTCCTATGCGGAACAGCGCCCGACGGCGTGCGGCAGGCCGCTGGCGTGGTGATCGGGCGCCTCGACGAGGCGGGGCAGGTCGAGTCGGTCGGGACGATCACGGCGCGCGCCGTGGTTCTGGCATCAGGCGGATACGGGCAGGTGTATGCCTCGACATCGAATCCGCCGGCTGTGACCGGCGACGGTCTGGCGATGGCATTGCGCGCTGGCCTCCCGGCGCGTGACCTCGAGTTCATCCAGTTCCACCCGACGGTGTTGTGGCGCGGCCCCGATGCTCGCGGACAGCAGGCGCTCGTATCCGAGGCGGTGCGTGGCGAGGGAGCGATCCTGTATGACGGAGCCGGCGAGCGCGTGATGGCAGGGGTGCACGACCAAGAGGACCTGGCGCCGCGCGACGTCGTTGCGGCGGCGATCTCGCAGCGTATGGCCGAGGCGCCGGGCGGTGTCGACGACCACGTGTTCCTCGACGCCACGCGTATGGGCGCACGGTTCCACGACCGGTTCCCGGCGATCACCGAAGCCTGTCAGGAGATCGGGCTCGACCCTGCGGTCGATCGCATTCCGGTGGCACCAGCGGCGCACTACGCGTGCGGTGGAGTCCGTGCCGACCTGTCGGGACGCACCTCCCTTGCCGGCTGTTACGCGGTTGGCGAAGTATCGGCTACCGGAGTACACGGAGCGAATCGATTGGCCTCCAACAGCCTCACCGAGTCGGTCGTCGCTGGAACTCGCGTCGGCCGCGACCTTGCCTGGGAGCTACCAGATCGAATCGCCCCTGATCCCGACCTACCGGCCGAGCAGGCGCCGCTGCTCGATCCGGCACGGACCCGGGAGGTCCGTGCAGTGATGTCTCGACACGTCGGCGTGCTCCGCAGCGCCCACTCCCTGGCCGCCGCCAGCGGAGCGCTGGGTGTGCTGGCCCAAGCGCTCTCGCGCGACGACGCTGCCGCCGAGCCCTCTCGACGTACGTGGGAGGGCACCAACCTGTTGACCGTCGCGACAGCGGTCGTCACCGCCGCGCTCGCCCGCACCGAGAGTCGGGGGTGTCACCGACGTACGGACCACCCGTTGCCATCAGATGAATGGAGACGTCATCTCGATGTGTTTCTAGACGCAGTGGGAGGAATCGACGTGCACTCCAGTGGCCCGGTCCGCTGATGAGCGCTGTGGTGGCGCGCCGGTGGCTGGTCGTCGCGGTGGTGTGCGTGGCCGCGTGTTCCCCCACAGCGCAGCCAGCGAGCGATAACGCACCCGAACAGAGGGTGCCCGCCGTGACCTCGACGTCGCTCATCGATGACTACCCGGACTCGATCACGCGCACGATCGAGCGACTGGCGCGCGCCCCGCGTCCCGTCCCGAACTCCGCCATGCCGCCGAGGCATCTCGACGTCGATCGGTTCCCCGAAGCGTTGGTCGACCGTGAACGGATCGTGTCCGGTGGCCCACCGCCCGATGGGATCCCGCCGATCGACGCACCACGCTTCGACAGTCCAGCTGCGACCGACTGGATCGAGCCCAACGAGCCCGTGATGGTGCTGCCGGTCGGCTCCGCCGTCCGCATCTACCCACTGCAAGTGATGACGTGGCACGAAGTCGTCAACGACGTCGTCGATGGTCTACCGGTGGTGGTGACGTACTGCCCGCTCTGCAACTCAGGCATCGTGTACGAGCGAACGGTGGGCGGCGACGTCCTCGACTTCGGTACCTCGGGGTCGCTGTATCAGGCGAATCTCGTGCTCTACGACCGTCAGAGCGAGTCGCTGTGGACGCAATTCGATGGCCGCGCCGTGGTCGGTGACCGCGTCGAGCAGATGCTCCGGTCGATCCCTGCGTCGACTGCGTCGTGGGCCGACGCCATTGCTGCGCACCCGGACGCGCTCGTGCTCCAACGCGACACCGAGAACCCACGTCCCTACGGTCGAAACCCGTATGGTGCCTATGACTCTCGTGATCGGCCGCTCGCCGGCTTCTTCACCGGAGAGCCGGACGGCACGTTGCCGCCCTTCGATCGCGTCGTCGGGATCGAGCTCGATGGTCGCTCGATTGCGGTCCGCACTGCCGACGCCGCCCGAGACGGCGTCATCGCGCTCGACCTGGGCGGCCGTCCCCTCACCGTGTGGCATCGGCCGGGGACGGCGTCTGCATTGAACACCCCCGACATTGCCGACGGCGCCGATGTCGGCGCGACCGGTGTGTTCATCGCCGAGATCGATGGCTCGCCCGCCGAGTTCGCAGCTGGGCCCGACGGCATCGTCGATGTGGCCACCGGATCGGAGTGGAACATCTTCGGCCGAGCGACCGCCGGTCCCCTCAACGGTACGCAGCTCAAGCGTGTCGATCACGTCGACACGTTCTGGTTCTCGTGGGCTGCGTTTCGGGTCACGCCGGCCCTTTTCAGCGTCGAGGCATCTTGATCGTCGAGTCATAGGGTTGGGCACTTGAACGATCTCTCACCCATCCCCGCGGCTCGTCGGGCGCAGCTGTCAGCTTGTGGGCTCGATCCCGACTCCGTCGAGCGACTGATCACCGTCGCGCTCCGCGAGGATCTCGGCGACGGAACGGACATCACGTCAGCCGCAACGGTCGATCGAGATCATCGTGGGCGTGGGCACTTCGTCGCCCGACAGCGGGGAACGATCGCCGGGTTGCCCATCGCTGCTGCCGTCATCGAGATGGTGTGTGGTGCTCGACGCGCCGAAGTGGAACTCGTGATCGACGACGGAAGCGCGGTCGACGCAGGGGCCGAGCTCGCCTGGGTCGATGCGTCGACGCGCGGACTGCTCACGAGTGAGCGCACGGCGCTGAATCTGCTCTGTCATCTCTCTGGCGTGGCGACGCTGACCGCCCGATGGGCCGACGCGCTCGCCGGCACTCGCGCGCAAGTACGCGACACGCGCAAGACGACGCCAGGTCTGCGGGCGCTCGAGAAGTACGCGGTTCGGTGTGGGGGAGGGGTCAATCACCGCATGGGGCTGTCCGACGCGGCGCTCGTCAAGGACAATCACATCGTCGCCGCAGGCTCGGTCGGGAACGCCTTTCGACGGGTTCGCGAACTGGCGGGAACGGTGTCTGTCGAGATCGAGGTCGACGACCTCGACGGACTCGTCGAGGCGATCGAAGCGGGCGCCGACGAGGTGCTGATCGACAACTTCACGGTCGCCGAAATGTGCGCCGCGGTGGCGCTGCGCGATGACATGCGTGGCAACGTCGCATTAGAGGCGAGCGGTGGCCTGACGCTTGAGACCGCGAGCGCCGTCGCGGCCACCGGAGTCGACTACATCGCAGTCGGTGAGCTCACTCACTCGGCGCCGGTGCTCGACATCGGGCTCGACCTCTAGCGTCGACGCAGCGCCGTTCGCGGCGCCGCATCAGTCGGTCGTCGCTTAGTACACGCCGAGGAGGTCGACGACGATGACCGTGTCGGTGTCAGCGGGCAGGCCGAGTTGCGGGTTCCCATCGGCGCCGAACGCGTCGTCGGGTGGGATGATGATCGCCCGGCGGCCGCCGACCTGCATCCCCTCCATCCCCTCGATCAGACCCGGAATGGTGAACCCGTCGACCAACTGGATATTGAGTGGATCGCTCGCCCAGGTGGTGTCGAGGGCGACCAACGTATCGCCGCGGAAGAGCACGATATGGGCGACGCCGGTCTGGCCCGGCTCGAGGGTGGCGCCATCGCCCTCACGAAGGTCGACCGTGGTCACCTCGGTGGCGCCCTCTGACGGATCGACGCCTGCGTCGGTCGGCTCATCGGTCGGGTCTGCCGGCTTCACGACGGCGCGCACGTCGACGACGAAGGTCAGGTCTTCGTCGGCGCAGATCACTTCGCTGCGCGCTGTGGAGCCGTACGCCAGGTCGCTCGGGATGTCGAGTTGCACCTGATCGCCGGCGCTCACCCCGACGAGACCTTCGTCCCATCCTTGAATCACGCTGCCGGTGCCGAGTACCACCGGGAATGGCTCGCGGGAGTAGCTGCTGTCGAATTCCAGCCCATCCCGGGAACGCACGCCGATGTAGTCGACGATCACCGTGTCGCCCGCTTCGGCGGCCGGGCCGTCGCCGTCGACGAGGACGCTGACGCCGAGCTCGGTGGGGAGCTCGTCGGGGATCGACACCTCAGGTGTGTCGGGATTGGTCGGTGGCGGCCCCGCATCGCCGAAGTCGGGCTCGGGAAGCGTCCCGCCTGTCTCGATGCACTCCGGTCCGGTCGGTTCAACGATGTCGTCGACGCTCTCGGACTCGTCGTCGGTCGCGGACGTGCTGTTCTCGGTCGTTGCGACGTCGCTTGCGGTGGTCGCAGATGACGAGTTGTCATCGCTGCCGCATGCAGCGATGAGCAGGGTGGTGGCGGCAACGACGAGGGGGAGCGTCCGGCGCATCGCCGGGACGCTACTGGCGATCAGGTCGTTGCGGGCGGCAGGGTGCCGTTTGTCGAGCGGTCGGTGAGCCACGCCGCCTCAGCGACGCCGAGCGCAGTTGCTGGCGGACCATCGACGAAGGGCCACAGTTCGGCGGCGATGCGGCGATAGTTGCCGGTCGCCCCCAACTCGCCGAGCAGCGCGTACAGGCCAAGGTTGATCCGTTGGATGAACACGAACGCCCGCGGAACGGTCGCGTACTGGCTGATCGGGCTGGTGCGATCGAACGTGTGGCGGACGATCGAGTTGGCGTACTCCCGCGTCCACGTCATCGTGCGGTCGCTGCGGACGGCGTCGTAGAAGTGGGAGAAGTACTCGCCGACATCGTCGGTCGACACTGGTGCGTCGGGTTGCAACATCCCGGCGGTCTCCAAGATCTGGCGAAATCGATCGTCGTCGTGATCGACCGCCGCCGCCTCGACCATCGACGCGAAGGTGGTCAGCTCGGCCTCCGAGAAGTGTTTGACGAGACCGAAGTCGAGGAAACTGACCGTGCCGTCGTCGTGGAACAGGTAGTTGCCGGGATGAGGGTCGCCGTTGAAGGTGCCCATGCGGTACAAGCTGCGGAACACGAATCGGAAGATCACTTCTCCGGCGTGATCGCGTTCGGCCTGGCTGCGTTGCATGAGTTCGTTCCAGCCGAATCCCTGGACCAGTTCGGTGGTGAGGACACGGTCGGTGGAGTACGCGTCGATCACGGCCGGAATACGGATGAAAGGATGACCGCGGTAGAACTCGGCGAACGCTCGCTGGTTGTCGGCCTCCCGGGCGTAGTCGACCTCTTCGGCGATGCGCGCCTTGATCTCGTCGACCATTTCACTCGGGTCGAGCCCACCGAACCCTTGGCGAAGCAGCGCACCGAGCAGGTCGGCGTTGGCCAGATCCGACGAGATCGCCTCGGCGACGCCCGGGTATTGCACCTTTACCGCCACCGCGCGCTCGGCGCGCGTGGCCGGATCGACCACGATCGCCCGGTGTACCTGGCCGATCGATGCGGCCGCGATCGGTTCGTGATCGAATTCGATGAACCGCTCCTCGATCGTGGCGCCGAGCTCGGACTCGATCGTTTCGCGAGCGAGCGCAGGCGCCATCGGTGGGGCGTCGGTGCGTAGCTCTGCGAGCGCCAGCCGCAACGGCTCGGGCACGCCATCGTCGAGGTAGCTGGCCATCTGGCCGAGCTTCATCAGCGCACCCTTCATCTGCCCGAGTTCGGTGGCGACCTGCTGGGCCGTGGCCAACTCGCGTGACCGATCGAGCTCGGCTCGGCGCTCGGCCGAGGCGAAGGTCTTGCGCGCCGCGGTGGTGGCGTAAGTGCCGCCGACCGTTGCGCCGAGCCGGGCCAGACGAACGTTGCGCCGGAGCCGCCCGGCTCCGAGGTCGGCGGTCGTCGTCGACGAACGACGGGCGAATGCGACGGCGGCAACGCCCGCCGTCACCGCCGCCACGACAATTGCCGTCGCCCGCTTCACGTGCGCTCCACGACCGAGCCGACGGCGCGCAGCAGCGTCGGGTTGAACTGATCGGCGTGTGCGACAACCGCATCGTGGTCGGCGTCGACACGGAACGCAACCGCGCCGTCGATTAGCTCGAACAGCTGCGTTTGGCGCCGTATCGGAATCACCGAGTCACGCATGGTCATCACCACAGAGGTGGGGACGTCGACCGACGAGATCCACTCTCGCGATGAGAACGCGCCGATCGCTCGACCCGCCTCGAGCACTACCCGCCAGTCGTGCCGCGACGCTTCGCGCACGGCCCACGGTTCCCATATCTCGGCGCGCCGCTGAAGGTAGAACTGGTCGGTGAGCCAGGTGCGCGCTTGCTCGGGTGCGACTCGGGCGAGCGCGGCCAGGCCCGTCAAGCCGAGGAACGAGAGGCGCTCCTCGCGACGTCCCGAGAAGTACGGCGCCGTTGCGCAGAGCACCAAGCCACGGATTCGCTCCGGGTGGCGACGCCACGCGAGCTGGGCCACCGGCCCGCCCATCGAGTAGCCCACCGCGATGAGCTGGTCGATGCCGAGGATCGTGGCGACGTCGATCACGTCATCGGCACAGTCCTCCAGCCGGAAGGCCTTCTTCGGTCGCAGGCCGGTCCCGTGTCCGCGATGATCGAATGCGATCACTCGATAGTGCTCGCCCAATGGTGCATACGCTCGAAACCAGTTGAGGTCGGCCGTCGCCGTCCAGCCGTGCAGCAGAGTGAGCACGGGAGCGCCCGCCGGCCCGCCAAAGTCGCGCACGAGCACGGTGCCCCTGTCGGGGAGTTCGACGAATCGCCCGTGGGGCAGTGGTGGGACGACGATGTCGGCCCACGGATCGCTGTCGCGGGCGGCGTCGGTCATGGACCCGAGGGTAGGGGCGGCTGCAGCGGTCTCAGACGGTGTCGACGGCGATCACACGCACCGTGAGCGCACCATTCGGTGCGTCGTAGGTGATGTCCTGGCCGATCGTTGCCCCGTCGAGCGCCGCGCCCAGCGGCGACGACGGACTGATCACGTCCGCGCCGTCGACCTGTTCTTCCATGTTGCCGATCAGGTAACGCTCGGCCATGTCGTCGGAGTCGCCCTCGTACACGACCGTGTAGACGACTGCGTCGTCGGCGATCTCTGCGTTCTCCAAGAGATGCTCGAGCTGACGGATGCGGCCTTCCATGTGGCCCTGCTCGTCCTTTGCGGCGTGGTAACCGGCATTCTCTTTGAGGTCGCCCTCTTCTCGGGCGCGCTCGATTTTGTTGGCCACGTCGATCCGACCGCGGGTGGTGAGATCGTCGAACTCCGCCTGCAGCCGGTCGTATGCAGCTCGGGACAACTTCTGTGCTGCCATGGTCGGGGAAGGTTACCGGGCCGACGGATTCCGCCGGGTTGTCCCCCTAGGCTCGCCGGCTATGGCTCATGACATCGCAGTGATCGGTGGCGACGGGATCGGACCGGAGGTGATCGCCGAGGCGCTCAAGGTGGTCGAGGCGGCCGGGGTCGACATCAACACGACCCACTACGAGCTCGGGGGAGCGCGGTACTTGCGAGACGGCGAGATCCTCTCCGACGACACGCTCGACCAGTTGCGCAGCCACGACGTGATCCTGCTCGGCGCCGTGGGGACGCCCGAGGTCGCCCCGGGTGTGATCGAGCGCGGCCTGCTGTTGAAGATGCGTTTCGATCTCGATCTGTACGTCAATCAACGACCGTTCGTCGGCACGGCGCCGGGCCACAGCGCACCACACGACTTCGTCGTGATCCGCGAGAACACCGAGGGGCCCTACGTCGGTGAAGGCGGCGTGCTCCGTAAGGGCACGCCGAACGAGGTGGCCACGCAGGGGTCGGTCAACACGCGGCTCGGTGTCGAGCGGTGTATTCGCTATGCCTTCGAACTCGCAGCCAGTCGGAAGCGCCAGCACGTCACGTTGGTCCACAAGACGAACGTGCTGACGTTTGCCGGTGACCTGTGGCAGCGCACCTTCGACGAGGTCGCCGCCGAGTTCCCAAGTGTCGAGACGGCGTACAACCATGTCGATGCGGCGTGCATCTACTTCGTGCAAGACCCACACCGCTACGACGTCATCGTGACCGACAATCTGTTCGGCGACATCCTCACCGACCTCGGTGGCGCGGTATCTGGTGGGATCGGGCTGGCGTCCTCGGCCAACCTCAACCCGGCACGTACCGGACCGTCGATGTTCGAGCCGGTGCATGGGTCCGCGCCCGACATCGTGGGCACCGGTCAAGCGAACCCGACGGCGGCGATTCTGAGCGCTGCATTGATGCTTGACTTCCTCGGCGAGAATGCGGCCGCCGAGCGCATCCGCGAGGCGTGCGACGACGCGGTCGACGGGTCGACCAACGCCATTGGTGATGCCATCGCCGCCCGCGTGGGAAACTGATCTGATGCCCATCGAACCGACCGAGAAGATCTGGATGAACGGTGAGTTCGTCGACTGGGATCAGGCCCAGGTGCACGTGTTGACGCACTCACTGCACTACGGAACGGGTGTGTTCGAGGGCATTCGCGCCTACGAGACCAGCGACGGACCGGCGATCTTCCGATTGACCGACCACATCCGACGGTTGTTCGATTCGGCCAAGATCGTGGGAATCGAGATTCCCTACACCGTCGATGAGCTGATCGACGCGACCAAGCAGACCGTGATCAAGTCGGGTCTGCCGTCGTGCTACATCCGGCCCCTCGCGTACCTCGGGTACGGCGAGATGGGCCTGAATACGCTGCCGTGCTCGGTCGACGTGGCAATCGCCTGCTGGCCGTGGGGCGCGTACCTCGGCGATGACGCTGTGCAGCAAGGCGTGCGGATGAAGATCTCGTCGTGGGCGCGCCACGACCACAACACGATGCCGCCGGCGTCGAAGACGACCGGTAACTACGTCAACTCGTCACTGGCCAAGGTCGAAGCACTCAATGCGGGTTACGACGAGGCGATCATGCTGGCCCCCAATGGGCTGGTCGCCGAGTGCACCGGCGAGAACCTCTTCGTCGTACGTCAGGGCACGCTGCTGACCCCGCCGATCTCGGCGGGCGCGCTCGAGGGCATCACCCAGAACTCCGTGCACGTCATCGCGCAGGATCTCGGCTTCGAGGTGAAGGTCGACAACCTCGCTCGCAGCGATCTGTACATCGCCGACGAGGCATTCGTGTGCGGGACTGCCGCCGAGGTCAGTTCGATCAACTCGGTGGACGATCGCTCGATCCCGTGTCCCGGCCCGATCACATTGGCGATCGCTGAGGTGTTTCATCGGGCGATCCGGCGCCAGGAGGACCGCTACAAGGACTGGTGCGAAACGCTCTAGCTGTACCCGGACGTCACGTTGGTGACAGCCGGTTGTGTGGTGGGTGATCGCCGATGCCGCTGTGGGGCCGTTTGTGGTTGTAGTGGTGGAGGAAGTCTGGCAGAGCGGTCGTGCGAGCGTGGTTGGTGTTGTAGACGCAGGCGTAGGCCCACTCGTTGGCGAGGGTCCGATTGAAGCGTTCGACTTTGCCGTTCTGCCATGGGCAGTGCGGCTGGATGAACTTGTGCTTGATCCTCTGGCTGGCGAGCAGTCGGCGTAACCGGTTGCCGTGGCGGTAGCTCCACGCGTTGGCGGTCATGACGCGTTCGATGGTGATGCCGAGCTGGTCGAAGTGATCCAGGGCGCGTTCGAAGAACCCGGCGCAGGTGTCGGCGCGTTCGTCAGGGTGGATCTCGGCGTACGCGTAGCGACTGTGGTCATCGACAACGGCGTGGACGAAGTCGTAGCCGGGCCCGTTCTTGCGGCGTCTGCTCGTTGACCCCGAGGCGCGGCCCCTCGAGCGCCATCCGCCGCCGTCGGGGATCCGACCGAGCTTCTTGACGTCCATGTGGACCAGCTCGCCGGGTCGTTCACGCTCATAGCGCACAGCAGTGTGCTTCGAGGCGCGGATCACATCGCCGGTCAACGGGTCACACGTCGCCAACCGCGGCACGTTGTGCCGGGCCAGGATGCGACTGATCGTTCGCGCCGGGACGCCGCACTCAATACTCAACTGGGCTGGTCCACGGCGAAGCCTGCGACGTGCTTCGAGCACGCGTTGTTCGAGCTCGGCCGGCGTCCGGGTCGGGCTCGAATGAGGCCGCGAGGAACGATCCTCGAGCCCGGCCAGACCCTCGACCTTGAACCGGTTGACCCATCGGTGCGCGCACTGGCGTGACACGCCCATTGCCCGAGCCACGTGGGCGACCGGATGACCTGCCGCGACGCGGTCGACGAGGAGTCGCCGACCATGCGGAGTGAGACGAGCGTTACGGTGAGACACGAAGACCTCCTGAAGATGCGGTGACAGCAATCCCCACATCACACGGGAGGTCTTCACCGCGTCAACCCGACACCAACCTCATGGCCGGGTACATCTAGCGCCTCGCCACCGTTCTGTTTGCGGCGACGTGCGGAAATCGCACGGAATCCCCGGTTTTTCGGGAAAACGGTGAACGCCCCGTCGGGGGCTGGCGGCCGAGGCCGTGCGCTCCCTCCGGGGCGTTGCCGTGGACAGGTCCACCATCGATCGAACGTCGGGCGTTAGCCTTCGACTCGACCGATCACATCGCCCGTCGTGCTTGCGCACGGCGGGCGATGCCGCGTATGCGGTCCGGTTCGACGGTTTCCCGTCGGCCGACCCGATTTGTCACTGGTCACGCTGACCCGGTTGCCCGAGCCAACGGTCCTGGTGCCAAGCGGAACCGCCCTCTCCGAGGCCAGTTGGGGTGACCCCAGATCCGTCGGCTCCGTCCCACAGCCCGTCTCCGACACGGCGAACCGTGCCGACTCGGTCTCCTCACCGCATTCGCCGATTACCCGACGAACGCAGCAGGCCTCCGTTGCCGCCGATCTCCCGGCGACCCGGTCTGACCCGACGCCGTTCCGTGCTCCCGGTTGCCCGGGTACCCGGCTCGCCGCCGACTCCTCGTTGTCTCGCTGCCCCGAGAGGCGAACGAGACCCGGTTGGAGGTGGTCGGTGGACCTTGTCCTGCCCCTGCACCGCTCTCGCTCACCGTGGCTCCGAGGGACGGGGCCGAAGCCCTCCTCGTTGCCCCGATGTTCGTGCGCTCGCTGGGACGACGGTTAGTTAAGACCGCCCAAAACCGCAGGTCAAGAGGTATTTCTGAAATCACAGGGTTATCCACGGAACTTCTTCGTTACCCCCAGGACACCTGTGGTCATCCACCCGAAAGCCACCGTCCATGCACACGTTCGTGCACAGGGTTCGCGTCGGCTCGTGGCATCCCGCCTTGCGTTCGGGGGTCGAGTCCGGTTCAATACATGCTCGATGAACCGCCCGGCGATCATCATCATTTCGTAGAACACACGGCCCTGCCGTGTGTTCGCAAAGCCGCCCATCGGGGCGGCTTTTTCATTTCCCGGACACCATTGAAGGAGCACAATGTCCCCGCTCGACCAATCGCTTGTCGAGATCTTCGACACCACATTGCGTGACGGCCTCCAAGTGGAGGGCGTGTCGGCATCGGTGGACGACAAGCTGCGAATCGCCGAACAACTCGATCACCTCGGCGTCGATTACATCGAGGGCGGGTGGCCCGGGGCCAACCCGAAAGACATCGAGTTCTTCGCTCGTGCGTCGTCCGAACTCGATCTCGCGACGTCGACGCTCGTCGCGTTCGGTTCGACGCGCCGCCCGAAGGGCAAGGTCGACGACGACGCAACGCTGCAGAACCTGCTCGACGCCAACACCGCAGCGGTGTGCATCGTGGCCAAGAGCTCTCGATATCACGTCGAAGAGGCGTTGCGGACCACGCTCGACGAGGGCGCAGCGATGATCGCCGACTCGGTCCGCCACCTGCACGGCGCGGGTCGCCGGGTGTTGGTCGATCTCGAGCATTTCTTCGACGGCTTCCGCGACGACCCGGAGTTCTCGTTCCGGGCGATCGAAGCCGCGATCGTGAACGGGGCGACACACCTCGTGCTGTGCGACACCAACGGCGGGACGTTGCCCGACGAGGTTGGCCGCGCGGTCGCCGAGGTCCGCGGTCACGTCGCCGACGATGTCACGATCGGCATTCACTGCCACGACGACACGGGCTGTGCGGTCGCCAACTCACTCGCCGCAGTGCACGCCGGTTCGCGCCACGTCCAAGGGACGCTCAACGGCCTCGGCGAGCGCACGGGCAACACCAACCTCACCACGATGATCCCGAACCTCCAGGTCAAGCTCGGGTACCAGTGTCTCCCGGAAGGTCGTCTCGATCGGCTGACCACGGTGAGTCACCACGTTGCCGAAACGCTCAATCGAGCGGTCAATCCGCAGGCGCCCTACGTCGGTTCGTCGGCGTTCGCCCACAAGGCCGGCCTGCACGTATCGGCGATCGCCCGCCGCAAGGACGCGTACGAACACATCGATCCCGAGATCGTTGGCAACGGGACGCGGTTCGTCGTATCGGAGATGGCCGGCCGGGCGACGATCCAGATCAAAGCCGACGAGTTGGGAATCGAATTCGATGGTGCGGCGATCAACAGCGTGATCGACGAACTCAAGCAGCTCGAGCACGAGGGCTACCACTTCGAGGCGGCCGACGCGTCGCTCGAGCTGCTACTGCGGCGGGCCGCCGGTGACGTGCCGGAGTTCTTCAACGTCGAGTCGATGCGGGTGATCACCGACGAACTACCCAATTCTCGGTTCTCCACCGAGGCCACCGTGAAGGTCTGGGTCGGCGACGGTGACGATGCCGAGCGGCACGTGTGGGTCGCTGAGGGCAACGGTCCGGTCAACGCCATCGACACCGCCCTGCGCAAGGCTGTGGGGAAGGTACATCCACACATCGCCGACATCCACCTCACCGACTACAAGGTGCGCATCCTCGAAGGCAGCGGGGCCACCGGAGCGACTACACGGGTACTCGTGACAGCGACCGACGGAGAACGCGATTGGACGACGATTGGTGTCAGCCCGAACATCATTGAGGCCTCGTGGCGCGCCCTCGAGGACAGCCTGGTGTACGGACTCCTCGGCGTAGCGCGGTGACTCCGAGCGTCGAAGGCTCGCCAGGCACCACTTCGAACGGGTAGAACAGACGGCAATGGCTGCACCGCGATTCCGCTCGGTTCCCGCAACCGAGCACGCTCGCTACTACGAGTCACCCGAACACGTCCCCGATGCCTGGGTCCCGGGCCGCCCCGGCGAGATCGACGGGTTCCAGCCGAGCGGGCCGGCGCTCGGTAGCCAGGGTCCCGATCAGGGGTTCGCGCTCACGATCGCCGAGCGCCTCCGTCCGAAGGTGACGACGCAGTCAGGCGAGAACGTCGACGACGTCATCCGTGGCTGCCTCGGCGTCGCACTTCGTCGTGCCTCCATCTTCTCTCGGGCACCGGTCGTGCACGACCTGACGATCGCGTTCACCATCTGGGGTTTCTACGATCCGGCGCCACCCGACGAGCTGCTGGCACTCCGTCGCTCGATGTTCGAGGGACTGCGCCATGTCGCCCATCACTACATGGAGGCCCGAGCGGTCGCCGACACCCCACCCGAGGCGACGCTGCGGATGACCCCAGCGCAGGTTGCCGAGCGGTATCCGGCCGACTGGCGCGAGCTGCTCGGGCGTTGACATCTGCCGTCGGCGCCGAACGCCGCCGGCAGCTGCGCGCCTCCGAGGCCGCTGGAGCGCCGACCCGCGTCGTCGTCAACCACGCCGCGAATCCCACCATCAGATACACCAGGCGGGCGTTTGCCAGGGCGGTGCTCACTCCGGCCGGCCCGGGCACGATGATGGTCGAACACGACACCGCCGGCGACACGATCGCCACCGCGTGGGGCCCTGGAGCCGACTGGTTGCTCGAGGTCGTGCCCCGCTGGCTGGGCTATCACGACGACCCCAGCGGGTTCGATCCGACACTCGACCCACGGGTACATCGGGCCGCCCGTCTCCACGGCGAGGTCAGACTCGCCGCATCGGGGGTGATCTGGCAGGAGATCCTGATGGTGCTGCTCGGCCAACGCGTGACCACCCAGGAAGCGGCGCGGAGTTTCCGGCGAATCGTCGACGCGTGGGGTGAGCCAGCGCCGGGCCCACTCGGACTGCGGCTCCCGCCGACGCCCCAGGCGATGGCTGAACGGACCTACGTCGACCTGCACCGGATGAACGTCGAGCGCCGGCGCGCGGATGCCATTCTCCTGGCGGCTCGCCGCTCGAACCGGCTGGAAGCGGCTGCGAAGATGAGCGTCACTGATGCGCTCACCCGACTCACTGCACTTCCCGGCATGGGGGTGTGGACGGCGACCTCGACGGTCGGCGCATGCCACGGCGACCCCGACACGATCGTGCTGCGCGACTACGGGCTGCCGACCATGGTCAACTACTTCTTCACCGGCGATGCGCGGCGGCTGCCCGCCGACGAGGGCGGCGACGAGACGATGATCGATCACCTCGAGCCGTGGCGTGGGCATCGCCAGCGCGTCGTTCAGCTGATCAAGCGGGCGGGGCCGAAACCTCCGCGGCACGCGCCGCGTGCGTTCAATCCCGACATTCGCCGGTTGTAGTGCCCGACGCTCTGTTCTCCGATCCGCGACTCGCCGCGATCTACGACGATCTCGACGGGGAACGCGACGACCTCGACCTGTATACCGATCTCGTCGCCGAGTTCGGCGCCCGGTCGGTGGTCGACGTCGGGTGCGGCACCGGCTCGCTGGCGTGCCGCCTGGCAGCGCTCGACGTCGCGGTGGTGGCTGTCGACCCGGCAGCCGCCTCGCTCGACGTCGCCCGCGGTAAGCCCAGAGCCAACAGTGTCGAATGGATTCATGGTGACGCCGGATCGCTCGTCGGCCGGCAGGTAGACCTGGCGGTGATCACCGGAAACGTGGCGCAGGTGTTCCTCAGCGACGAGCAGTGGTCGGCGACCCTCGGCGCGCTCGGTGCTGTTGTACGTCCCGACGGTTGGTTGGTGTTCGAGACACGCGACCCCGAGGCGCGCGCCTGGGACGGGTGGACACCCGAGCTGACCCATGGCGTCGTTGCGACGGTGGCCGGACCGGTCGAGCGGTGGGTCGAGGTCACGGCGGTCGAACTGCCGCTGGTGTCGTTTCGCTGGACCTACCGTTTCGGCGACGGCACCGAAGCGGTCTCCGACTCGACACTGCGGTTTCGCAGTCATGACGAGCTGTCGACATCGCTCGCGGCAGCCGGTTGGTCGATCGACGAGGTTCGTGATGCGCCCGATCGGCCAGGACTGGAGTTCGTCGTGATCGCACGTCCGGCGTGAACGCTGTCGGACGGCGCCGATGCGCTCAGCCGGATCGGCGGAGTTCGTAGTAGGCGCTGTCCCACAGCCGTCCGTCCCACTCCCAATCGTCCGGGACCGTCTGCAGATACTCGAACCGCAGCTTCTCCAACACGCGGATGGACGCGGGGTTCCGGACGGTGACTCCGGCGGTGATGCGCCCGATCGTGGTCGATGACCAGGCCCATCGGATCGCTGCGTCAGCGGCCTCGGTGGCGATGCCTGCTCCGGCACGCGCGGCGTCGACGAAGTAGCCGAGTTCGGCCGATGTCGCTGCTGGCCAGTCGTCGTCTGGCTCCAGGGAGACAAACCCGATGACGACGTCGTGAGAGCGGATGGTCCAGGCGGCGTCGCGACCGTCGACGGTTGGGCCGAGCCATGCGGAGACGTCGGCGGGGGAGCGTGCGGCGCGCTGGTAGTCCTCGATCGATGCTGGCTCGCGGGCGATGGTGAACAGCGCGTCGACGTCGTCGTGCTGCGCGGGTGTCAGACGGAGCCTGGCTGTCGTCAGGGCCGCGCGCTGCATCGGACTCGGAGGGTACGGTGCCGGGGAGGCGATCGGGTTGTGGATTTGGCGAACGACGCTCACGAGACGGTGACCGATGCGCCCGGGTGGCGAACGTTGCCGCCCGATGCTCCATCTGTCATCGGGCTTCGCGAGCACCTGGCGGCACACAGCGGCAGACGCGGACTGGAGCTGTTCGCGCCCGACGGTTTCGACGACACTATGCGGGTCTTCCGGCGCGACGGATTTGGTGTTCCGCTGACGCGTTGGGCGATCACTCCGCCCCGTCGTCGACCGGTGTGTACACCACCAGCTGCAGCCCTGGCTGGTCGAGCACGGCCAACCGGTGATGGTCGAGGATGTGCCAGCTGGAGTGTTCGAACCGTCGCCGGACCGAGTGGAACACTCCGACGTCGCCGCGATCCCAGAGCTGACGGAACCGCGGGGCCTCGAACCGCAATCGATCGAGGAGCACGGCGATATCGGGATCGTCGGGCCAATCGACGGTGTGGGCGCGGAACTGCGCGACCAGCCGTTCTCGTTCCTCGTTCGAGTCAATCATCAAGGTGTCCAGCTCGGCGTCGAGAAACGCCAGCTCGAGCAGGTTGGGGGCGGTTCCTCGGCGATCGGCCAGCGGTGGAAACAGCGCCTCTTCCGCCCGGTTCCAATCGACCATGTTCCACACCCGATCGAGGAGGTACGCCGGATTGGGTTCGAGTTCGCGAAGGAGTCGTCGGAGTCCTGCGGTGATGACGCTGTCGGGTGAGCGCGGCTCGATTCGGTATCCGGCGAGCGCAAAGAGATGCGACCGCTCTGCCGCGTCGAGCTGCAGTGCACGCGCCAGCGCAGCCAGTACGTCCACCGAGACTGAGCGCGCTCGGCCCTGTTCGAGCTTGACGATCCACGAGTGGGTGACGTCGGACGCTGCCGCCAATTCTTCGCGGCGCAGACCACCAGTTCGGCGGCTGTCTCCCGGTCGGTCGAGTGCCGGGCGGGTACGCCTCGACCGTAGGAATGCTCCCAACTCCTCGGCGCGCATCGACTCAGGTTAGGAAGCTCGGCTTGCTGGCGGCGACCCTCTGCGTGACATTGCCGGTACTACCCGACGTCGGGGCACGACAGTGGCGAGTCCGCGCCACATCATCGCTCCATGGACGAACGAATCGCTACGAACGAAGATCGCCACGGGCTGAGGACCGAGTTTGCTGCCCGTCATCCGGGACGCGACGCGCAGCGAGTGGGCACGGCGCGCTATCTCGAGGAACCGATCGCGGCAGTGCATGGCGCGCCGTGGGGGGCGATCGGAACGCTCGGCGAGAGCCAGTGTTACCTCGGCGTCCGGGCCAAGGTCGACGCGGTCCACCGGGCGCTGTCGCAACGCATCCGCGCCGATGGACTCGACGTTCGTCTCGTCCCTCCGGCATTCACGCTCGGGATCTCTGATGGCCAACTCAATGGCACCGAGCGAATGCGCTACTCGCTGGTGAGCCGCGAAGTGGTCAGGGAGGCCACCGAGCTGCACCTTGCGGCAACCGATATGCGCGGCACGATCGCGATCGTCGCCTGCGACAAACCGCCCGTCGGCACGTTGGCCGCAGTCCTCGAGCACAACCAGCCAGCCGTGATGTGCCCCGACGGCTCGATACTGCCGGGCACCGATCCGGTCACCGGCGACCGCCTTGACATCGTCGACGTATTCCAACGAGCTGCGGCACCAATCGACGAACGGACCCGAACGGCGCTGCATGGCTGCCCTGGCCACGGCAGTTGTGGCGGGATGTTCACGTACAACACGATGCAGGTCGTCGTCGCCGTTGCCGGTATGACGCCGCTGCACATGGTGTCCCCGCCATCTGTGCATCCCGACCGTGTTGGCGAGTTCCCCGACGAGCTCGCCGCACTGTTGGCCACCCTGGCCTCCACGTCGCTGCGCCCGCGCGACATCGTGACTCCGGTGGCGCTGCGCAACGCCCTCGTCATCGCGCTGGCGATGGGTGGATCGACGAACGTGGTATTGCACACCGCCGAGCTCGCCCGCGCTGCTGGGTTCGACTTGTGGGACGACGTGGTGTCGCGTGACGAGCTGGTCGACCTCGGGCGCCGAGTCCCGGTACTCACTGACCTCCGCCCTTACGGGAGGTACTCCATGGCCGACGTACACCAAGCCGGAGGGCTCGCTGTCATCGTTCGGGAACTGCTCGACGACGGCTGGATCGACGGCTCGACCACCACGTGTACGAACTCGTCCTTGGGTGACCAGATCGACCGTCTCGATCCGCCCGCGCCGGACGGATCGGTGGTCCACCCTGTGAAGGCACCGTTCAAGCGGGCGGGTGGTCTGCGCGTGCTCCATGGCAATCTCGCTCCGGACGGAACGGCCGTGCTCAAGTTGGCCGGTGTCGAACGCGGGCTCGACGATCGTGGCCGGTTTGTCGGTCGCGCCAGGGTGTTCGACAGCGAAGCGGCGCTGCTGGCGGTGCTCACCGATCGTCCCGAGTCGTT
This sequence comes from Actinomycetota bacterium, assembly GCA_039177505.1. Taxonomy (GTDB): domain Bacteria; phylum Actinomycetota; class Acidimicrobiia; order Acidimicrobiales; family Ilumatobacteraceae; genus JABSQH01. The sequence continues at coordinate 51,570 of JBCDFR010000014.1, forward strand.
CGGCGACGGTGACATGGTCGTCATCCGCTACGAGGGACCGCGGGGCGCGCCGGGGATGCCGGAGATGCTCGACCCCACGTCGCGCATCACCGCGCTGTGTCGCGAGCGAGAGATCACCGTCGGACTAATGACCGACGCTCGTTTCTCGGGCGGCTCCGTCGGATTGGTGATCGGCCATGTCGGACCCGAGGCCGCAGTCGGCGGGCCGATCGCTCTGCTCGAGGACGGCGACACGATCGTGGTCGACGTCGAGGCCAGTCGCCTCGACTGCCTTGAGCTCGACGATCAGTCGGTCGCCGACGAGCGGCGCCATCGCTGGCAGACGGCTGCCGCAGGTGGCGCCCACCCGTCGGTGCGGCCGGTCGAGCGGTCCTTGCTTCGGCGGATGCGGGCGACTGCTCGTCCGGCCCTTGCCGGCGGTGGGATGGCGATCGACGGCGGTAGCGCGCCGGCTCATGGACCGAAGGCTCGGTCGCGTACCGCAGGGTCGAGCGTCGTCGTTGCGTAGGTCGACGTGCCGGTGGAGAAGAGCTCGATCGCCATGCTCCAGACCGCTCCGTACGCCGCCCACGCGGCCAGGCCGCCGATCGACACGCGGGCGACACCCGACGCAGCGAGTTCTGGGATCGATGGTGCTGCAGGCAGCGCGAGCACGTTGAGCGGCGCGTTGACGGACCGTACGACGCGCCCGATCACGTCGCGATCGACGAGCCCCGGCGCATAGACCACGTCGGCGCCGGCAGCGCGGTACGCCAGCAAGCGAGCGATCGTGTCGTCGAGATCGTCGATGCCGTGGATGTGGTTTTCGGCCCGGGCCGTGAGCACGAGGTCGCCACCGGCCTCTTTTGCGGCGGCAACACGAGCAACTGCGTCGTCCACATCGCGGATCGAGGCACGGCGCGGGCTCCAGTCCTCGATCGAGAACCCGGCGGCGTCAGTCGTGGCGAGGAGTTGCGCGGTCGCTACGACGTCGTCCACCGTGTCGCCGAAGCCATCTTCGCTGTCGACGTTCATCGGTACATCGCTGCTCGCGGCCATCACCCGCGCATGGGCGACGACCTCCTCGCGACTCATCGAGCTGTCGAGGCGGCCGATCGTGGCGGCGGCACCCGAGCTCGTCGTGGCGAGCGCACGAGCGCCCGCCAAGACGAGCAATTTGGCCGACCCGAGGTCGAATGGATTCGGCATCAACAACGTGCCGGCCTCGGGCGGCTCGTGATGCAGCTCGAGGAAGGTGCGGCGAAGGTCAGCGGCGCGGCTCATGCCTAGCGTTGTACTTGAGGGCGTCAACGATATCCGGCGGGATTCGGACGATGTCTAGCCGGTCAGCGGGTGGTCAGGATCATCTGCGTGCACCGAAACAGTGCCATGGTGCGATCGCTCGTTGCGTTGGTGATGGTGACGTCCCAGACATGGGTTTGCCGGCCGAGGTGCGCCGGGGTGGCCACACCAACGACGCGTTCCCCCACGCGTGCACTCGAGAGAAAGTTGCTCTTCAGCTCCACGGTTGTGAAGCTCTGATCTTCGTTCAGGTTGTTCCCGCAGCCGGCTGCGCACAGTGTGTCGGCCAGCGAGATGACCGCCGGAGCGAAGAGAAATCCGGTGCCCGCGATCAGCGTGTCGGTCACGTCGATGTGCCCGGCGACGCGGTCGGGTGACGATTGGTCGAACACCACGCCATGGAGGCCCGGGGCCAACGAGCCGAAGAAATCGTTGAGTCGATCGACGTCCATCGACACGAGTGTTGCTGCTGCAGACCCGTGTATCCAGCGAGTTCTCGAGCGGTATGCGACGCTACGCAGGTGCTCGATCTGTCCAAGCCGCATCGCCGCCGCAATCCGCTGACGGGCGAATGGGTGATCGTGTCGCCGCAGCGGGCTACCAGGCCGTGGAGCGGGCGCACCGATAGCGGCGCTCGGCCCGAGATGCCGACCTACGACCCCGACTGCTACCTGTGCCCGGGGAACGAGCGCGCCGGCGGCCAGCGGAACCCCGACTACACGTCGACGTTCGTGTTCGGCAACGACTTCGCGGCGCTGTTGCCGCACGACGTTGCTCCGGTCGCCGGACCGAGCACGGATGACGAGCTGTTCGTTATCGACGATGCCGACGGTACGTGTCGCGTGTTGTGCTTCTCCCCGCGCCACGACCTCACGCTTGCCAACATGTCGGTCGAGCAGGTGTTGACGGTGGTCGATCTGTGGTGCGCCCAACTCGCCGAGCTGGGCCAGCGCTATCGGTGGGTGCAGATCTTCGAGACCCGCGGTGCCATCGCCGGCGCATCGAACCCACATCCCCATGGCCAGATCTGGGCGTCGAGCTTTCTGCCAAACGAGGCGCTCGCCGAGATGCGCACACAGGCGGCGTACTTCGAACGCCATGGGACCAACATGCTCGTCGACTACGTCGAACGAGAGATCGGCATCGACAAACGGATCGTCATCCACGACGAGCACTGGGTGGTCGTCGTGCCCTACTGGGCCTATTGGCCGTACGAAACTCTTCTCGTGCCACGTCGTCCGGTCGCCTCGTTGCTCGAACTGGACTGGGACGAACGAATGTCGCTGGCAGCGACGTTGGGCACGATGTTGCGGGCCTTCGACGAGGTGTTCGACACGCCGTTTCCCTACTGCTCCGGATGGCACACGGCGCCCACCGACGGAGCAGAAGGTTGGCAGTTGCACGCCCACTACTACCCTCCGTTGCTGCGCTCGGCCGACGTCGCCAAGATCCCAGCGAGCTACGAGCTGCTCGCCAACGATCAGCGCGACATGACGCCCGAGGCCGCGGCGGCGCAGCTCCGTGAGCTGATCTGATCCTGAACTGACCTGGCCCCGGGGGTTGTGACCGCTCGTATCCTCGTATTGATGGCTGATCGCTCGCTCGTACGGACCGACGTACCGGTCGGGGGCATGACCTGTGCAGCCTGTGCATCACGCATCCAGTCGCAGCTCGCGGATCTCGACGGTGTCACCGATGCGCTCGTCAACTTCGCGGCGGGGACCGCGACCGTGCGCCACGACGATCGCGTCGACGAGGACGATGTGCGGAGCGCGATCGCGGGTCTGGGTTACTCGTCGCCGGAGGCTGAACGTTCCGACGAACGGCGCCGAGAACACGAATTGCAACGACGGTGGATCATCGCGCTACTGCTCGGTGCACCGGTGGTGCTGGTGTCGATGGTTCCGGCGCTGCAGTTCGACGGCTGGGAGTGGGTCGCCGGCCTGTTGACGACCCCGGTCGTGTTCTGGGCCGGATGGTCCTTCCATCGCAGCGCGCTGCGGAACCTACGCCATCATGCCGCCACGATGGACACGCTGGTGTCTCTCGGGACGACCGCTGCGTGGACGTGGTCGACGGCCGCGCTCGTGCTCGACGATGGTCACGTTTACTACGAGACCGCCGTCGTCATCGTCGTGTTGATCCTGCTCGGCAAGTGGCTCGAGGTGCGCGCCACCCGACGCTCGGGCGACGCGATTCGTGCGCTTGCGGATCTGAGCGCGCCAACAGCCATCCTGGTCGACGGCACCGAGATCTCGCGCGACCAACTCGAAGTCGGCATGCGTTTCCGTGTTCGACCTGGCGACAAGGTGGCGACTGACGGCTGCGTCGTCGAGGGCCACGCAGCGGTCGATGCGTCGATGATCACCGGCGAGCCGGTGCCCGTCGAGGTGGGCCCTGGCGACACGGTCGTCGGAGCGACGATCAACACCGATGGGTCGCTGGTCGTCGAAGCCACGGCGGTCGGTGCTGCCACGGCGCTGGCCCAGATCGTCCAGCTGGTCGAGAGAGCCCAGGGCAGCAGGGCCAACGTGCAACGACTCGCCGATCGAGTTGCCGGCGTGTTCGTGCCCGTGGCGATTGCGATCGCCGCGATCGCGCTGGCCACCTGGTTGGCGACTGGCGCGGCGGCCAGCGATGCGGTCACTGCCGCCGTGGCCGTGCTCATCATCGCCTGCCCATGTGCGCTCGGGTTGGCGACGCCGCTGGGGATCATGGTCGGCACCGGCCGTGGCGCCCAGCTCGGTGTGATCATCAAGGGCGGTGAAGTCCTGGAGGATTCGCGGCGGGTCGACACGATCGTGCTCGACAAGACCGGCACCGTCACCGAGGGCCGGATGCGTGTGGTCGACACCACGTGCTCCGACGAGGTGCCCGCCGCCGAGCGCGACGAGCTGCTCGTCGCCGTCGCCGCTGTCGAAGCGCATTCCGAGCATCCGATTGCCCGCGCCGTGGCCCGCATCGGTGATGGGTCTCACGGTCCGGTCGCCGAGGACTTCATCAGCTCGCCCGGTCGGGGAGTGTCCGCCACCGTGTCCGGACAGCGCATCGACGTCGGCCGGCGGGCCGTGTTTCGCGAGGTGCCGGCCTCGATCGAGGCGGCTGCGCGGTCCTACGAGCAGGCTGGCCGGACCGCCGTGTTCGGTGGCCGCGACGGAACGGCCGAGGTGGCCCTCGCGGTGGCCGACGTCATCAAGCCGACATCCCCCGCAGCGATCGCCGCGTTCCACGAGTTGGGCCTCACCACCACGCTGCTCACGGGCGACAACGCGGCCACCGCAGCGGCAGTCGGCGAGGCAGTCGGTATCGACGAGGTGATCGCCGAGGTCTTGCCGGAAGACAAAGACGCCCAGATCACCACACTCCAGCAGGCCGGGCAGCGCGTGGCGATGGTTGGCGACGGCATCAACGATGCTCCGGCATTGGCCCGCGCCGATCTCGGCATCGCCGTCGGCACGGGGACCGACGTGGCGATCGAAGCGTCGGACCTCACCGTGGTGAGCGGCGACCTGCTCGGTGTCGCCGACGCCATCGCGCTGGCCCGGCGAACACTCAGCACGATCCGCGGCAACCTGTTCTGGGCGTTCGCCTACAACACGGCGGCCATTCCGTTGGCTGCTTTCGGAGTGCTCAACCCGATGATCGCTGCTGCGGCGATGGGACTGTCGTCGTTGTTCGTGGTGTCGAACAGCCTGCGGTTGCGCAACTTCTCCGGATACCGCGGTTCGGTCTCACGTGGCGGTGCAGCGTCGAGCGCGCCGTCAGCTGCGGTACGGGCGCAGGACGTAGCCCGGCTTACTGACGTCTAGCGACCGCACCTCGACGTCGTCGGGCTGCGCCAGCACATCGACCACCAGCCGGGCGAAGTGCCCGAGCTCCATCCCGTAGGTCTGTTGACGTTCGTCGGCCTCGGCCCGATGGGCCGGGTCGAGGTAGTCACGGTGGATCTCGGTGTCGCGAATGTAGGCCGGCGCGATCTCGACGACCCGCACGTCGCCGGCGAACTCGAGTCGCAGCGCGTCGGCCAGCATGGCGACCGCCGCCTTGCTCGCGGAGTAGATCGCATTCTGTGCACTGACGACCTGCCGCGCCGCGTTCGAGCTGATCACGACCAGCGTCGGCGACCGGCCGCTACGCAACGCCGACATGGTCGCCTGCGCCACGTTCAGTAGCCCGACCACGTTGGTGTCGAGCACGGCGCGCCAGTCGTCGGGCGTCGTGTCAGCGATCAGACCGGGCCGGTTGATGCCCGCGGCGATGACCACCGCATCGAGGCCGTCGAGCGCGTCGAGGGCGTCGTCGACAGCATTCCCCAGTGCGGCTCGGTGGCACACGTCGGCGGGCGCCGCAACGAGACCCTCGATCCTCGCAAGGAGGTCGGCTCGCCGGGCGATTCCCGCCACGCGTGCGCCGCGATCGATTGCCTCGGTGGCCACGGCGGCGCCGACCCCCGACGACGCGCCGGCCACCAGGAGCCGAAGGTCGAGACCGTGATCGCTCATTCCGACGACGATAGGCGCGGGTCGTCGCCGATCAGTTGGGCCCGCTGGGCCCGTATCCACGACGCCTCGGCGTCGTTGGTGCACACTGCGATCGCTCGGTCGTAGGCCCGAATGGCGCGCTCGTGTCGGCCGAGTGCGCGCAGGTGTGCAGCGTTGGCGACGTGGGCGTAGTGGTAGTCGTCGAGCGCGCCCGAGTCGAGCAGCGGGGCGAGCGCGGCAAGTGCCGCTTCCGACCCGTCGTGTTCGCCGATGGCGGCGGCGCGGTTGAGTGCCACCACCGGCCCGCCATCGGCTTCCAGCCACCGGTCGTAGACGGCGACGATCGCCGACCAATCGGTGGCCCCGTAACACGGTGCCATCGAGTGGATGGCGGCGATTTCGGCCTGCGGCCGGTACGCGCCTTGGGCCTCGTTGCGGCGCGCCACGATGAGGTGATCGAGCCCGCGGGCGACCTTGGCACGGTCCCACAGCTCGCGGTCCTGGTCCTTGAGCAGCACGGGAGCTCCGGTGTCGTCGAACCGCGCCGCACGGCGCGCATCGGTCAGCAGGCACAACGCACTCAGGGCGTGGAGTTCGCCGTGCGCAGGGAGCAAGTCGCTCGTCGTTTCGGCGAGCCAAATCGCCTCGTCGCAGAGGTCGCCGCGAATCAGCGTGGTGCCGGTCGAGCTGGCGTGTCCTTCGGTGAACACCGCATAGATCACCGCTGCCACGCCGTCGACCCGCTCGTCGAGTCGCTCGATGGGTGGAACGTCGAAGGGGATGCCCGCCTGGCGGATCTTGTCCTTGGCGCGCACGATGCGCTTCCCCATCGTCGGGCTCGGGACCAAGAATGCATGGGCGATCTGTTCGGTCGACAGTCCGCACACGGTGCGCAGTGTCAGCGCCACCTGCGCCTCGACCGCCAACGCAGGGTGGCAGCAGCCGAAGATCAATGCGAGCTGGTCGTCGAGGACCTCGTCGGTAGACGGAGGCGGGGCGTCGGCCAGCATCGCCATGCGGTCGTCGAGGGCGCGGGCGCACCGGAGCGCGTCGATCGCCCGGCGCCGTGCGGTGACGAGCAGCCAGGCGCCCGGTCGATCGGGAACGCCATCGCGACGCCACACGCGCGACGCCGCTGCGAATGCCTCCTGGGCGGCGTCTTCAGCGACCTGCAGATCACCGAATTCACGCCGCAGCACGGCGACGAGCCCGGACCACTCCGCGCGGAACGCAACGTCGACCGCCGAGACGACCGTCGGCACCGGCGATCGACGTGCGTTCACCATCTTGATCGGGCAGCGTGGTCGGGACCCGTCGGGCACTCAGCCCTGGTCGGGGACTTCCATCACCGGCCGCACCTCGACGGTGCCGTAGCCGACGTTCGGGATCTGCGCGGCCCACTCGATCGCCGCATCGAGGTTCTCGACGTCGATGATGTAGAATCCGCCGAGTACCTCTTTGGTCTCGGCGAACGGGCCGTCGTAGGTGACCGTTTTGCCGTCGCGGACGCGAACGCTGGTGGCGGTGTGGCCGTCGAGCAGGCCTTCGCCGCCGAGCATCGAACCGGCTTCGGTCAGCTTGGTGCTGTAGTTGAACCAACCCTCCATCTCGGCGCCGAACTCTGGAGTGCCTTCGGCGGGGGCGATGCTGGGATCGGCGTAGATGAGCAGTGCGTACTTCATGATTGGGTCCTTTCAGATGTGATGTTCTCATGTCGCCGGCGGCGGCACTACCGGTCCGACGGACGAACATCTCCGATTTGGACACCTGGCGGCAGGATTCTTCCGGATTAGTAGTCGCCGGCGAGATCGCGCTTGCGCTCCTCGCTGGCCAGCGCAGCGTGGTGCAAGATGTTGCGCGCCATCGACGACTCGTGTTCGACCGAGTGGGCTCGATACGCAGCTGCCCGCACCGCCCAGACCTCGTCGTTGTCGGGTTCCGCGAGGGCGGCGTACTCGACGAGGTGGCAAGCCATTCGGGCATCGCCGTCGGCGATGAGCTTTTCGGCGCGAGTGAGCACTGCTGACACGCCTCCGGCGAGGGTGATCCACTCGCCGGCCTGTTGCGCCCGCGGGGCGGGGAGCAGGTTGTCGGGCTCGCCCTCGTACCAGCCGCCGTATCGGCGCCATACGTTGCGCACCAAGAACTGTGGGTGGTCGTAGACGGGACGGAGGTAGGGCTTGTCGACCAGGTGGGCGGGCATCTCGACCTCGTGAATGATGGAGTCGAGGTTCTTGCCCTGGTTCATCAGGGCCAGTGTCTGGCTTTCCAGCGAGTCGAGCAGCTCGGCGGTGTCGAGCAGCGCGGGGACGACACGGTCGACACCGAAGATCGGCAGGCCGTGTCCCGAGAGCATGATCTCGGGCTGAAGTGCCGCCATCTGGCGCAGCGCGGCCGCCCAGTCCGACAGGTATCGCTGCACCTTCTGCGGGTTGCCTGCGTTCGGGACCGCCCAGATGAAGAGGTCGCCGGGATGCAGCACCTTGGTCTCGGGAACGAATGTCCACGTGGCGTCGTCGGTCTCGCCGAGCGCATGGTGCAACTCGAATGTGAAGTCGCCGCGGGTGAACGTGAGATGGTCGGCGTAGGTCACGTCGGGGTCGCGGTACTCGCCGGGAAAGCTCCATCCGGGAAGGTCGATGGCGAACTGTCGGCGGTTGATGGCAGTGTTCCAGCCGACGGTTCTTTCGTACCGGCGGAAGTGATCGGGCAGATCCTGGTGGGCATACACGACCGGCTTCGGCCAGCCCTTCTCACCCGCTTCTGCGTCGAATAGCGCAGTTCCGAACACGTGGTCGACGTGGTGGTGCGAGTAGACCGCCGCCACCACGGGATCGTCGGGTCGCCAGCCACGGACGGTGTCGTGGACGACCTGCCGGTCGAACGTTCCGCCGGTGTCGAGCATCACCAATCCATCGCCCGTGTCGAGGGCGTTGACGGACGCGATCGACTTGAGCGTCAGCAGGTTGTCGTCGATCTCCTCCGCCACGATCGCGTGGGTGCCGTCGTCGTGAAAGCGATGTACCGGTTGCACCGGGTGGTGTGTGTGCACCAGGTCGCCCCGCCCGTCCCAGTGCTCCTCGGCCAGTGCGCGAATCGACGTCATGAACAGGAACTTACGCGCCCACAACGGGGCCGCTCGACACGGCTGGTTGGCGCGGGTGCGCCGATGCGCCGGCACCGGGCCGCGGCCAGCATCGTCGGTTGATCCCGTATCGTGGTGGTATGCGTCGCCTCATCGTACTACCGGTTGCCGTCGCGGTCTTGCTGGCCGCCTGTGGCGACGACACCTCGAGCGACAGTGCCGCGTCGACGGCCTTGGAGTCTTCGAGCACCGACACGACCGATGCTGACGCCGAGGCGACGAGTGATGAACCCGCTGTCGATGAGCAGCAATTCCCGGACGTCGTCGGCGTCGAGGCACGCGAGGCCGACAACGGGACGTGGAGCTTCGATGTCACGTTGTCGTCGCCCTACGACACCCCGCAGCGGTACGCCGACGCGTGGAGGGTGGTGACTCCTGACGGCACGGTGCTCGGTGAGCGCGCGCTGGGTCACGATCACCAGTACGAGCAGCCGTTCACCCGTTCGCTCGCTGGCGTCGAGATTCCGGCCGATGTCGACGTGGTGGTGGTCGAGGGCCGCGATCAGCAGTACGGCTGGGGCGGAACCACGATGGAGTACTCGCTACCTGGTCGCTGATTGCTCGGCCGCCGACGCCGAGTTGGTGTTGACGCGACGACCGACCGGGATGTCGCGCAATCGTCTCCCCGACGTCTGGTCGACGTAGGTCAGATCGAGCGGTTCGTCCGTCGTCGAGTCGACGAGCGTGATCGGTGGAGCGGGCAGCTCGGCCCAGGTGTCGCCCCACTGGAGCATCGCGACCAACACCGGGCCGAGGTCGCGACCCTTGCGCGTCAGCACGTACTCGCTCCGAGAGGAGCCCTCGTCGACCGGTCGCTGCTCGAGCACGCCGTGGTCGACCAGGTCCCGGAGTCGGGTCGACAGCGTGGCCCGGGGAATTGCGAGCGATCGGCGGAACTCGTCGAACCGGGTGACGCCCCACAGTGCATCGCGGATGATGAGCAGTGTCCACGGGTCGCCGACGACGTCGAGCGTCTGGGCAATGGAACAGTTCACCGAATCGAGGGCGGCGCGCCTCACGACCTGACCTCGTCGCCAACAGCGGGTGCGGGTTGTGCAGCCATCGTCGGCTGGGTCCGCAAGGGGAGCGCCAACAGGCTGGTGCCGACGCCACCGGCGATCAGCATCCACCACACGGCGTCGAAGCCGTCGAGCGCTGAGGTCAGCGTGGTTGCGCCCGACACGAAGGCGATCGTCAGTGCCACTCCGAGCGTGCCGCCGAACTGGCGGATCGCCTGGTTCGCGCCGCCGCCCACCCCGAGCCGGTTCGGTGGCAGTGCTTGGGCCACCACACTCGAGAGCTGCGGTAGACACATCGCGACCCCGAGGCCGGTGAACAACATCGACGGGAGATAGTCGATGACGTAGGCGGGCGCTCCGTCGAGCGCCAGGAGCCGCCACACGCCGCCGATGGCGAATGCGATGCCACCTGCGATCAGCAGCGGTCGCTGGCCGATACGTGTGGCCGTCCGGCCCATGAACGGCGCGAGCACGGCGACCAAGGCCGGACCGGGCGCGACGGCGAAGCCAGCGCGCAGGATCGAGTACCCCCACACCTCGGTGAGGAACAGAATCGACGACAGGAACATCGCGGTGAACGTGATGCTGAAGGTGATGGTGGCCGCGTTGCCCCAGGCGAAGTTGCGGATGGTGAACAGCTCGAGATCGAGCACCGGTGCGGCAGTCGCCCGCTGATGTGCGACGAACACGCCGAGCAGAACACAGCCGCCCGCAATCGCGCCGATCGTGCCGGCGCTGGTCCAACCCCACTCTTCGCTCTGCACTACGCCATACGAGACGAGACCGGCGGCCGCCGCGATCAGCACGACGCCGATCGGTCGCGGGATCACGGCGTCGGGATCGCGGGACTCACGCAGGATGCGACGCCCGAACCACACCGTGACGATGCCCACCGGCAGGTTGATGAAGAACACCCACCGCCAGCTCGCCGCCTCGACCAGCGCGGCGCCGAGTGTCGGCCCGAGCGCACCGGCGACTGCGCCAGTGGCACCCCAGATCGCGACGGCGATGGGGACTTTGGCCGGAGGAAATGCCCGCAACACCAGGGCCAGCGACGACGGCAATAGGACGGCCGCACCGACGGCCTGGATAATCCGAAACACGATCAACAGCCCAGCCGTCGGCGCCAGTCCACACGCCATCGACGCGATCGTGAAGATGGCCGATCCGACGAGGAACGAACGGCGATGTCCGACTCGGTCGGCGAGCTTGCCGACCGGGACGAGCAGCGCGGCGAACACGATCGTGTAGGCGTTCAGTACCCACGACAGGTCGGTGGCGTCGACGTCGTCGAAGGTGGCGACGATGTCGGGGAAGGCGACGAACAACACGGTTGTGTCGAGGAATGCGGCGAGCACGGCCAGCGACGACACCGCCAACGTCGTCCACGCGTGTCGCGGCACCTTGTCGGCAACGGCGTCAACAACAGCGTCTGCAGCAGCGTCGTCCATGCGAAATAAGTCTAATCATTGAACCAATCTCCCTGCCGACCCGAACCTCACAGAAAAACCTGGGGATTCGTGCGTTTTTCGCACGTTCGCGCGAACAGAACGGGCTGTGCGGGAACGCGAGGTGGTTACGCCGACAGGCTCGACGGTCCGTCGACGCGGGCGAAGAGCCGATCGAAGACGTTGGTCCGGTCGAACTGCATCGCGAAGTGGCGCGCCGCCGCTGCACGAGCGAAGCGTTGATCGGGCGAGACGCACAGAATCGAGTTGTCGAGGGCCTGCGCGATCGCCAGCGGATCGCCTACGGGAACAATCGTCGCATGGTCGCCGACGGCCTCGGGGATCCCCCCGGTTGCGGTCGTGATCACCGGACCGCCGCCGGTGAGCATCTTTTCGACCAACGCGATGCCGAACGTTTCGATGAACTCCGGTCGCGGCTTGGACGGCAGCGCGTAGGCCGAACAACCGGCCATGAGGTACCGCTTCTCGTCGTCGTCGACGTCGTCGAAGAAGATGATGTGTTCAGCGGCACTCGATGCGGCGGCGCGGGCCCGGAGCTCGTTGGCCTCTGGACCCGCGCCGGCGATTACGAGCGGACGGTCGCCGACGACGTGGCTTGCTGCGTATCCGTCGATCAGGTCGTCGATTCCTTTGGCCTTGGTGATGCGCGAGAGGAACAGCACGTAGCCGTCTTCGCGCAGGCCGCGGCAGGCGAGACGATCGCGCAGTGCAGCTGGATCGATCTCGGAGAACGTGGTGCTGTTGATTGCGGGGTACGAGATCCCGACGCGCTGCTCGCACCGCTCGGCGAAGTCGGTGCCGAAGCGCAGATCGATCTGTTCGGCGGCTTCGACGATGAGCTCTTTGGTGTACTGCGACACTGCGACGCAGTGGTCGTTGGCGAGATAGGTCGTGAACAGGTGTGCAGCCGCTCCGTACCGATGTTCCTCGATGCACGAACGAACGACGTTGGTGATGTCGGAACCGACGGCTTCGGCGATCGTGGTGACGTTGACCGGAAGTCCGGTCGCGCTGGCCACTGAACGCGCCTCGTTGACCGCCATCGCATGCGGCATGAGGTACAGCGACAGGCAGACCGTCGGCACGCCGTCGGTGAACAGCTCGACCAAGCGACCCACGATGCCGGCGTGGAATCGAGCGTCGGGAACCTTGTAATCGCCGACGCCGTCGGGCCGTTCGACGGTGATCCCCTCGCTGTACGGCAGCACGCCGCCGAGTGGTTTCAGTGGCAAACCCGAGTCCTGCAGCGTCGGGATCTGCCACGTGATGATGCGCACGTCGTCATAGCCACGGCGCAATGCCACCTCCGCCAGGTTGCGAGCTTCGCCGGAGTGTCCACAGATCACCGGATCAGCGCGCACGACGATCACGAGACGGCGCGCAGGGGACGGGGGAACGTTCATCGCTTACTCCGTTCGGGCTGTAGGTTGACGCGGGTCGGTAATGGAGTGAGACGGTGGCCGCTCGATCGAGCCCCAACCCGACGGTTCGGGGCCGAGATCGAGGTGCAGTTCACCGCCTCGATGCAGCTGTTGGAGAGAAAACGACGCTCCGACCAGGGGCGCGCCGTCGAGTGAGGCGCTTTGGATGTACTGCGGCCCGGCTTCCGGATCGGGCTCGACGAAGCCGGTCGTGGTGATCGTGAACCGTGCATCGCCGATGTGGAGTCGGGCGTGTGGGAATGACGGCGTGCTCACCAGCACGGTCGACTGACCGGCGGCCGGAAAGAGCCCGAGTGCCGCCCACACGTACCACGAGCTGAGTCCGCCGGAGTCGTCGTTGCCTGGGAGCCCTCCGCGGCCCGGTCCAAACTGTTGGGTTACCACCGCGTGGACCACTTCGGCGGTCCGGTCCGGACGCCCGGCGTAGTGGTAGGCAAACGGCGCCTCCATGTCGGGCTCGTTGTTCAACCCTTGAAAACGGTTGAGCGCGTACCCCTCGGCGAGCTCCGTCGGGCCCGGATGACGACCTGGCTGTTTCACGGGTGAAGCTCCGAAGCCGAAGAACTCATCGAGCTGGGTGACGAACGCTTCATCGCCGCCGGCCAGCGCGATCCGTGCGGCCATGTCGTGGAGCAGGCGGAACGAGTAGTTCCAGCGACCGCCCTCGTAGAACGTCGAGTCGAAGAGCAACGCTGAAGTGGGCTCGAAAGCGTTGCGCCACTGGTCGGCGATGCCATCGAGTTCGGCCGCCAGCCGTTGGTCGCCAACATGGCGAGCGACCTGTGCGGTGCAGTGATACCCCATCGCCAGGTCGAGGGTGTGGGAGATCGGGTGAACGACGCCGTGCTCGAGGAAGTCCTCGCCGTAGTTGCGGCGCAGATCGGCGTGCATGTGCACGAGGGCCCACTCCCAGTCAACGCCGGGGAGCCCGAGCGCGCAGATGTCGGCGAGAAAAGTATGCGCCAGCGCGCTTGCCTGACGCGAGAAGCGATCGGCACCGCGAGCCATGCGATAGCCGATCGGCAGGTTGCCTTCCTCCTCGCACACTTGAATGAGGGCGTTGGCCAACTCGACCGCCCGGTGCGGCGCGACCATCGTCAGCAGCGGCAGTTGCGTGCGGTAGATGTCCCACATCGTGCAGATGTCGAACACGAACGGGCCCGGGCCCGGCCAGAACGGGCTTTCGTCGCTGGCGAAGCACGGTTTGATCAGCGAGTGGTAGAGCGCCGTGGAGAACACGCCGTGCTGTTCGCCCGAGGTCGGTTCGACGCGGACAGCGTCGAGGTGTTCGGCCCATTGTTGGCGCGTCGCCCGCCGGCGCTGATCGAACGTCGAGGTGTCGTCGGCGGGGGCGATCGTGTCGACACGCAGATTGCGTTTGGCTTGGTCGACTCCACGGAGCGAGAACCCGATGCGCATTTCGATGGACTGACCCGGCTCGGTCGGGCCGCGCAATATCAGGCCGAATGGCCGCAGCGTGGTCGATCTGATGGCGTCGAAGTCGAGGCGTGTGGCACCCGGGATGAGGCGGCGGTCGTACCACAACATCTGTCGCCATTCCTGCGGATCCCATTCGATGTGGACCGCGAGCGGCGCGCCCTCAACGGTGACTTCGCCATGGGCGACGCCTGGCTCGAGCAGGCTCATGTGGGCGCGGGTCGGCACGGTGGCCCCGTAGTCGATGAGCAATCCGCCGTGCGATAGATCGATGACGAGCCGTGCGTCGGGCGCTGCGGGATAGGTGTAGCGATGGACGGCGGACTTCGGCCCGACTGTCAGCTCGGCTCGGATCCCGCTGTGCAACGTGGCGGCGTAGTAGCCCGGCTCGGCGCTCTCCTTGCGCAGCGGCCATGTTGTGCCGAGCGACTCGATGGGCTCGAGCATGGGTGTGACCCGCACGTAGTTGTAGTACTTGCGGATCGCGCCGGTTCCCGACTGCTGGAAGTGAGTGAACCCTGACGCCACGATCCGATCGTGGATCGCGGCGGGAACCCCCTCGGTCTCCAAGTCGTACACGCCGTAGCCGGTCGGATAGGCGCCGGAGTAGGCGCATGCCGAACTCATCCCGAGCGGGAACGTCGCGCCGGGGTGCGTGTTGCCGACCGGCGGCTTTGGCCACCACCACGTGGCGGCAATGCCCTCGGGTGATGGGAGATCGGTGACGTCGGTCCCGACAAAGGGATCGACGGCGTCGACGCTCAGCGGTGACTCGATTCAGCTCGATGTGGCGTGGTCCGTCGCTGTCAGCTCGGCCGATCGCACTTGATGGGGATGGTCTTGGATGGCGTCGTCTTGGCTGGTGTGTTCTTCGCCGGGGTCGGCATCGCTCCTCGCTTGTGCATGGCGCGGACGGTACGCATGCTGTGTTCCACGCGTGTTTCGTACGGATGAATCGGCGTGACGGGGGAGAATGGGAGTGTGGATACCCGAGATGTTGAGTGGTGGCGCGACGCAGTCGTGTACCAGATCTATCCGCGTTCGTTTGCCGACGGGAACGGCGACGGCGTCGGTGACCTGCGCGGGATCATCGACCACGCCGACGACATCGCCGCGCTCGGTGTGGACGCAGTGTGGCTGTCGCCGATCTATCCGTCGCCGATGCATGACTTCGGCTACGACGTGGCCGACTACTGCGACATCGACCCCGTATTCGGGACGCTCGACGACTTCGACGAGATGCTCGCCGCTCTACACGAGCGCAACATCCGCCTGCTGCTTGATTGGGTGCCGAACCACACGTCGTCGCAACACCCGTGGTTCCTCGAGTCGAGATCGTCGATCAACAGCCCTCGGCGGGAGTGGTACGTGTGGCGCGATCCTCAACCGGACGGATCGCCTCCGACCAATTGGATGTCGATGTTCAAGGGGGTCCCGGCGTGGACCAACGACGAGTCCACCGACCAGAGCTATCTCCACCTGTTCCTCGCCGAACAGCCCGACCTGAACTGGGCTCATCCCGAGGTGGAAGCGGCTATGCACGACACGCTGCGTTTCTGGCTCGACCGCGGCGTCGACGGCTTTCGTTCCGACGTGGTCAATCTGATCGGCAAAGGTGCCGACGTCGACGACCTGCCTGATGAGCTGGCGGCGCTCCCGTTGCTGGCCACCGATCGACCGCTCGGCCACGAACTACTCCGCCGGATCCGCAGCCTTCTCGACAGCTACCCGCAACGACCGATGATGGTCGGCGAGGTGTACCTGCTGCGCGACGGCGAGTCGGCCTCGTACCTCGGGACACCGGATCGGCCCGAGTTGCACTTGTCGTTCGACTTCCGCGCAGTCCACGTGCGTTGGGACGCCGGGCACTTGCATCGCACGATCGCCGCCGTGCAGAGCGACTTCTCCGAACCGAGATGGCCGACGTGGGTGTTGTCGAACCACGACCAGCCCCGGCATCGCAGCCGCTATGGCTCCGACGCCCACGCCCGCGCCGCGGCGGTGCTCTCGCTGACGATGCGCGGCACGCCGTTCTTGTACGCTGGAGAAGAGTTGGGGCTGACCGACGGCGAGGTCCCGCCGGATCGAGTCCGCGATCCCGACGGGCGCGACGGCTGCAGAGCACCGATCCCGTGGACGCCCGACGGCGACGCTGACACCGGCCACGGTTGGGTGACAGCGCCGTGGTTGCCGTTCCCCACGAACGCATCGTCGAACTCGTACGCGTCCCAGCGCGACGATCCGCAGTCGATGTTGAGCCTCTATCGCCGTTTGCTCGCGCTCCGGGCGGCGTCACCAGTGCTTCGTTCCGGTGCGCTCGAGTTGGCGCCGCTCGACGGCGAGTTGTTGCGCTACGACCGACTATCGGACGGCCGACGAGTCACCGTGGTCGTCAATTGTGGGACATCAACGGCGCCGTGGCCCGAAGACTTGTTGACAGCGTCGGTCCTCGCCGCCTCGAGCGAGCGCACCGTCGTCGACGGTGCGCCCCTCGACCCGGTCGAGGCGGTCGTGCTCGGCTACGAATGACCCATGGCCGTTCCGTACCTGCGCACGCCTGACGACCGATTCGACAACCTCCCCGATTTTCCGTACGAGCCGCGATATCGGGAGGTCGACGGCCTGCGTATGGCCTACGTCGAAGAGGGCACCGGCGAGGCCGGGACGATGCTGCTGCTCCACGGCGAGCCCACGTGGAGCTTTCTCTACCGGCGGATGGTTCCGCCGCTCGTCGACGCCGGGTGGCGCATCGTCGCGCCCGACCTGATCGGTTTCGGCCGGTCCGACAAACCCACCGATCGAGATGCCTACACCTATGCCGGCCATGTGGCGTGGCTCACCGAGTTCGTGGGCGGCATCGATCGTCCCGACGCCGGACTGTGTGTGTTCGTGCAGGACTGGGGCGGACTTCTCGGACTGCGTGTCGTCGCCGAGAACCCAACGTGGTTCGACCGAGTGATCATCGGCAACACGGCGCTGCCCGACGGCCAACCGATGGGCGACGGCTTCATGAACTGGCAGCAGCTGTCGCAGGATCTCGACCCATTCGACAGCGGACAGCTCGTGTCGTTCACCACCCAATCGCGCCAACTCGGCGAGGCGGAACTCGACGGCTACCGGGCGCCGTTCCCCGACGAGTCGTACATGGCGGGAGCACGGCAGTTCCCGCTCCTCGTGCCCACCGCGGCCGACGACCCGGCAGTGCCGGCCAACCGCGCGGCGTGGGCCGTCTGGGAGCAGTGGACCAAGCCCGTACTCACACTGTGGACACCGGGCGACCAGGTGCTCGGACACTTCCAGTCGACGTTCGTCGATCGGATCCCCGGCGCCGCCGGCCAGCCGCACCAGACGTTCGAACCGGGAGGACACTTCCTCCAAGATGACCGCGGTGAAGACGTGGTCGCCGCCATGCTTTCCTGGCTGTAGGCCTGTCGCCGGGGATCGGCGCCACGGTTCTCACCCGGCGGTCGCCACCTGCCATCGTGTCGGCATGGCCATCGACTTCTCGTTGTCTCCCGAACTCGAGGACATCCGCGTCCGCGTCCGCGGGTTCGTCGAGGACGTCATCAAGCCAGAAGAGGCCAAGATCGAAGGCGAAGACGGCGATGGCGGCCTGGACGGCGACGAGCGCATCCAAGTGTTGATCGGACTGCGCAAACGCGCCCACGACGAGGGGTTGTGGCTGCCGCACATGCCCGAGGAATGGGGCGGCATGGGTCTCGGGCATGTCGAGCTGGCAATGGTCCAGACCGAGGCCGCGAAGTCGTACTACGGGCCGTGGGTGTTCAACTGTCAGGCACCCGACGAGGGCAACATGCACACGTTGATGCACTGGGGCACCGACCAGCAGAAGGACAAATATCTCAAGCCGCTGTGCCAGGGCCGGTCGTCGTCATGTTTCGCGATGACCGAGCCAGAGGTAGCCGGCTCTGACCCGACGCTGATCCAGACCCGCGCCTACCAAGACGGCGACGAGTGGGTGATCAACGGGCACAAGTGGTTCATCTCCGGTGCTCGTCGGGCCAAGTTCGCCATCTTGGTGTGCCGCACCGAAGATGATCCCGATCTTCCTCAGGCGGCCAACTCGGCGTTCCTCATCGATCTACCGACCGAGGGCTGGAACGACGTGCGTGAGGTCGAAACCATGCATGGCTCTACCGGCCACTCCGAGATCGTCATCGAAGACCTGCGCGTCCACAACGACCAGATGCTCGGCGGCCGTGGCCAGGGCCACCTGTTGGGGCAGTACCGGTTGGGCCCCGCCCGGCTGGCGCACTGCATGCGCTGGATCGCGCAGGCCGAGATGGCGCTCGACATGATGGTCGATCGTTCACTGCACCGTTACGCCCACGGGTCGCTGCTCGCCGAGAAGCAGGGCATTCAGTGGATGATCGCCGACTCGACGATGGAGCTCTACCAAGCCAAGTTGATGGTGCTGCACGCGGCGTACAAGATCGACCGCCAGGAAGACTTCAAGGCCGAGGTGTCGATGGCCAAACACTTCGTGGCCAACATGCTCGGACGCGTGATCGACCGGTCGATCCAGGTACACGGTGCCCTCGGATACTCGACCGACACGCCGCTGGCCCATATGTACCAGCACGCCCGCTGGGCGCGTTTCGCCGATGGTGCCGACGAGGTGCATCAGATGCGCATCGCACAACGAACCATCGCGGCCTACACCGACGAGCACTCCACCCGTCGGGCCACCGGTAACTTGCCGATCTGATTGTGCTCGGGCGGCCTGGCGGCCGGAGCCGGCTCAGGCGGCTTCGCGGGCGAGCCGCGCGGCTCTGAACGAGCGCACGCCGAGTGCGACGTACGCGCCGCACAACACGATCGTTGCCAGCTGGGCGACGAGTGCCCATCCGGTCGATCCACGGCCGATCGCTGATCCGAGGCTGCCCAGCACGCCGAGGAGCGCCAGTGCTGCCGAACCGTGCATCAGGTGGCGGTTGAGATCTGGCTTGGCCCGGGCGGCCACGCCGATGGCGATGAATGCGACCCCGAAGAAAGCCGGAATTAACGACGTTGCGCTACTCGAGCCGGAGGCCACGGTGATGCCGACGCCGACGACGATCAGCGATCCGCCGAGCCCGATCGTGGTGTCGGCCATCGACCGCCCGGCGAGCCCTGTGGGCGGCGCGTCGGAGGGGGTCGGTGCCGTGGGGGAGTTCGTCATGACGCCATTGTGCATGGAGAACAGCGCGTTCGTTCAACAGTGCTCGGGTGATCTCAAGAGCGCCCCAAGTCGTTGGCGAGCGCTCAAGTGTGGTTGCAGCGAACCGACCACACGCCCCCGAACGGTGGTGAGTGTGCGGTACGTCACGCGTGGAGGTGACGTCGACGCGGATCTGGACGCCCGGGACGATCGGGTTGGCGCCTCGGGTGTCGAGGAGTCGCACTGGGCGGACCGGGTGCAATCTGTCCACGCCAGCGCTCGAGAAATAGCCAGCGATGTCGATGACGACGTTGCCGCGCATCGTCGAATAGACGTGACCCCGATCGCTGCACTCCATCGCCGTGTTTGGCGCCGGACGGGCGGCGCCCGTCCGGCGAGCGACGGCTTCCTCACGGCATAGCCGTGTTCGCCGAGCAGCAACCCGGGTCGGCCTGGCACGTCTGTCTCTACAACCATCGTCGCGCCGACGTGATCGAGGTCGTCACCGCCGCATGGCGCGAGTAAGGGTGCTCAGCCGTCGACTGCGTGGGCCTTGAGGTCGGCGAGGTCGATGTACTCGAGTGTCGACATGTGTGTCGCCTCGAGGACCACGCCGCACGCATGCCCCGCGTCGAAGGCATCTTTCCAGCGGCTTGCACACACGCACCACCGGTCGCCGGGTCGGAGGCCGGGAAACCCATACTGCGGCATCGGAGTGATCAGATCGTTGCCCGCACCTCGTGAGAACTCGAGGAAGTCGGCGGTGACGCGACAGCACACCGTGTGCATGCCGGGGTCATCGCCGTGGTTCTCACAGCAGCCGGTTCGGTAGTAACCGGTCAGCGGATCCATCGAGCACGTCTGCAGCTCGGTGCCGAGAACGTTGCGTTGTTCCATTGTGATTCTCCTGTGTCGAGCGCTACACGTTGATGCCGACGGCCTCGCCGATGGCGTAGGTCACAGCGCACGCGACTAGCACGATCAGCACCTGTCTCAATACCGACTTGGCGATCGGTCGCTCAGCCAGCCGGCCCAGCGCTGCGCCGACGAGTCCTGCGGCGACGACGCCGATCGCCACAGAGATCAGTGCCGGGGCCGTTCCCGAGGCTCCGAGAAACCACGGGACGACCGGAAGCAGCGCTCCGAAGCTGAAGCACACCAGTGACACCAGTGCCGCAGCAAGCGGCGACGGCAGGTCGGTGGGATCGATCCCCATCTCTTCGCGGGCGTGGACCGTGAGCGCACGTTCGGGATCGTCCATCACGTCGCGCGCCGCTGCTGTGGCGACGTCGGGGGATATCCCCTGCTCTTGATAGAGCGCCGCGAGTTCATCGGTCTCCGCGACGGTGTTGTTGGCCAGCTCGCGCCGTTCGACGGCGACCTCGCGCTGGACGAGTTCGTTCTGGGCCGACACGCTGATCCATTCGCCGGCCGCCATCGAGATCGCTCCAGCGACGGCCCCGGCGAGGCCCGCGAGACGAACGACCGAGTTGTCAGCACCGGAGCCGGCGAAACCGAGGATCAACGAGACGTTCGACACGAGCCCGTCGTTGATACCGAACACCGCGGCGCGCGCGATGCCTCCGGACACCGCACGGTGCCCGCCGTGCAGTTGGTGTCGGCGGCTCGGCAGGCTCACGATGTCGACCGTACTCCAGGCTGGAGTGGACGTACGCTCTGCGATCAGTACCGGAGTGCCGGGCGGAGGGCTACCGTGGCCCTCGCCGGTGGGAACCGGCGGAGATTGGGCCCGATGCAACTCGACGACACCGCCCTCGGAGCGAGGGTTCACGATCTGGCTCGCGAGCGCCAGCCTGACGATCCGCTCCTCGCGACGTTCCTCGACCGCTACTACCAGCAGGGCACGGGCGATGACGATCAAGCGGTCGATGCCGCGTACGCCCGCGCTGTTGCCCACTATCACTTCGGTCTCGAACGGGCGGCCAACGAGACGCTGGTGCAGGTCGTCAACCCGAGGTTCGCCAGCGACGGGTGGGACTCCGACCGGACCATCCTCATGCTGGTCACCGACGACGCGCCGTTTCTGGTCGACACCGTGCGCATCGTGCTCGATCGATACAACCTGGGTATTCACTTGATCGTCCATCCCATGCTCGGCGTCCAACGCGACGGTCAGCACCGGATGAGCGACGTCGGGACGGGTCTCGGCTCGATCGAGGCCTGGACGCTGATCGAGCTCGACCATTGCACGAACGAGCAAGCTGCCGCCGTTCGCGACGACGTTCATGAGGCGGTCGTCGGCGTGCATCGCATCGTCGACGATTTTCCAGCGATGCGCGACCGGATGACGGAGCTCATCCCCGGCGACGAGCTCCTTCGCTGGATCGCCGAACGGCACTTCGTGTTCATCGGTGCCGCCTCATATCGACTCGATGGCTCGCACCGCTATGCGTCACCGGGGAATGCGCCGCAGCCGGCGAAGTTGGTGGAGGGCACCGAGTTGGGCGAGTTCCGCGCCGCAGGCGGACTCGACCCGGCAGTGCTGGATCCCCCCGGCATGGGCGGCGATCAACGCGTCGTATTCGCTCGCACCGATGCCGAATCGCGCTTCCACCGTGCCGCTCGATTCACCGCCATCGCAGTGCGCGAGCGCCGTCTCGTCGGCGCCGCCGGTGAGGAGGAGTGGGAACACCGCTTCGTCGGGCTCCTCGGGAGCGGGGCGTATCGCGAGAGCGTGTTCGCGATTCCCGGCGTCGGTGATCAGGCGCGGCGCATCCTCGAGATCGTCGGAGCGAGCGTCGAGAGCCACACTGGCCGTGTCGTGCGCCATGTTGTCGAGACGTTGCCGCGCGATCTGCTGTTCGAGCTGCCGCCCGAACGGCTGGCGAGCCTGGTGGCCGACATCGTCGGACTGCAGGAGCGACGGATCGTCCGGGTGTTCGACGTTCCCGAGCCCGTGGGTGCGTGGCGCACGGTGCTGGTCTACGTTCCGCAGGCGCGGTTCACGGCGGCGCTGGCCGAAGAGGTCACGGCACTCGTCGCCGCCCACTACGGGGTTGACGAGGCGCACGACGTGCGCGAAGTCGAGACGCTGCTCGGCACGAGCTCGCTCGCCCGATTGTCGATGGCGGTGCGCAGTGGTTCCGAGCCGGATCTCGCCGAGTTGGGCGAAGCGATCGACGAGTTGTCGACAACGTGGGACGACAAGGCGTTGGCCGCGCTCGTCGATGAAGTCGGTGACATCGAAGCCCGGCGTCTGTTCGATCTGATCGGCGGCTCGGTCCCGGCTGAGTATCAAGCGCGCACGGCGCCAGTCGCCGCGGTCGGCGACCTGCTGAACGTCGCTCGCCTGGTCGATACCGAGGCCACTCCGGCCCAGGGGCCCCGCGATGCCGACGACAGTGTCTCGTCCACGGCGATTCGCACATCGCTCGGTCGACACGTCGATGCCGGCGACGACGAGTGGCGCTTTCGTATTTTTGTTCGCAACCAGTCAGTCACCATCGCCCAGTTGGTGCCGCTTCTTGCATACCTCGGCTTGTCGGCGACCGACGAACACCCCGCCGTCTTCGCAACTCCGCACGGGACGGTCTACGTCTACGACGTCGGTGTTCGCGCATCGGTCGACACCATCACCGAAGCGCAGCACGAGGAGGTCCAGACGGCATTCGTCGACCTGGTCAACGGCCGCATCGAGGCTGACGGCCTCAACCGCTTGATCCTCGCGGCCGGCATGAGCCGGCGCGATGTTGCGGTGTTGCGGCTGTATCACCGCTATCTCCGCCAGGCCGCATTCGCGTTCAGTCCGGCGTACATTGAGCGGGCAATCATCGCCAATCCGGCGATCGCCGCTGACCTGACAGCACTGTTCCGTGCCCGATTCGATCCGGCGGTGTCAGGCGACAGAACCGATGCGCAACAGCAGGTGCGAACGTCGCTGCTCGGTCGGCTTGAAGCCGTTCCGTCGCTCGACCACGACCGCATCTTGCGGGCCTTCCTCACGCTGATCGACGCCACGGTGCGGACGAATGCTTTTGTGGTACCGGCTCCCGACGACCTCGCAGTCAAGCTGAAGCCTGCCGATGTCGCGTTTCTGCCCGAGCCGCGTCCGGCCCACGAGATCTTCGTGTGCTCTCCGTGGGTCGAAGGCGTTCATCTCCGGGCGGGAGCGATCGCCCGTGGCGGGCTGCGCTGGAG
>JBCDFR010000015.1:0-74250 GCA_039177505.1 Actinomycetota bacterium
CCATCCAGCCGTGGTCAGCAAGGTATTCGGAGTCGGAGTCAGCAAAGCAGGAACGAGCACGCTGCACTCCGCCGCAAAGGAACTCGGTCTCACGTCGGTGCACTGGCAACACCCGGGACTCGCGGCCGCCGAGATCGACCGACGCATCCACGCCGCCATCGACCGCGGGGACGCACCGTTGGCCGACCTGCCGACGCTGCACGACGTCGATGCCCTCTTCGACATCGCATCTGTGCAGCGGCGCTTCGAGGCGTTCGATGCGGCGTACCCACGCAGCCGATTCATCCTGCATACCCGGCCGCTCGACTCCTGGCTCGAGAGTAACGCACGGCACGCTGAGCGCAATCGTCAAAACCCGGACTACTCAGGCGACTGGACGTCGTTCGACCGCGATGTTTGGGCCGAGTATTGGGTGACACAACACGAGCGAGTTCGCACCTACTTCCGCAACCGGCCGGAGGATCTCCTGGAGATCGACATCAGTGCTGGCGACGGATGGGAGAAGCTTGCGCCGTTTCTCGGTCGACCCATCCCCGACACCGATTTCCCTCATGAATTCGCGGCGAGTCAGCGGACACTCCCGGGTCGCGTGCGAGCGGCGATCCACGACGGTCGCTTGTTCAGCGGCCTCGAGCGACGATTCCGGAGCGTCGCCAGACTACCGCGAACCGGTCACGATCGACGGGAGGCTCCCAGGTGAGAGGGCTAGCAGTCCGCCCGATCGGGCTCCCGCCGATCGTCCTACACCAGCCCGAGAGAGTCGGCTCCGCGGCCGGCGGCGACCCGCTGCGACCGGCGTCGGGCCGCCGCGTCTTCGATGTGCACCACCTCACGCCCGCATCGTTGGCGAGCGAGGAACCCGTCTACCGGGCTCAATTCGACAGTATCCGCCGGATCGATCGCCAGTTGCACAACACGGCGTGAAGATGAGCACCCCCTCCATCGATGTGGTCATCCCTGCACACAACGCAGCGGCGACGATCGAGCGGGCGATCCGCGGCGTGCTCGAGCAGGACCTCGAGCACTTCTCACTCATCGTGGTCGACGATGGCTCGACCGACACCACCGCCGACGTCGTCACCGCCATCGGCGACCCTCGCATCGAGCTTCACTCCACCGAACAACGCGGAGTCAGCGCGGCGCGAAATCGAGGCGTGGAGATCGGCAGCGCCGACATCATCGTGTTTCTCGACGCCGACGATGAGCCACTGCAAGGGTGGCTTCGGTGGCTTGCAACACCGGGACTACCGTTGGTCCGCTGCGGGTACATCGCGGTCGAACCGGACGGGACGACGAAACGGATCGACGGCACCGACACCGCGCTCCTACCGGGTGCCTTTGCGGTCAGCCGCCCTCTGTTCACCCAGGTAGGCGGATACGACGAGGAGTTCACGCACTCAGAGAACACCGACCTCTGGATGCGCCTGCGAGACGTGCTCAGCCCCCAGAACACCCCCGTCGCATACATCGACCAACCACTGGCGCGCCGCTATCGGCCTGCGGCAGCAACCGCCACCAAGTACGGGCACGCGGCGCTGGTCGACGCATCGGAACGTCTGCTCACCAAGCACGGCGCGAGCATGTCAACCGAGGCGATCGCATCACACTCAGCCGTCGCTGGCTACAACAGCTTGGCGCTCGGTCAACGCCAGCGAGCCAAGCAGCACCTCAAACGAGCGGTGCGGCTCACCCCCTATCGGTGGCGCTATCTCGTCCGGCTCGCCCAAGCGTACGTTCCCGCACATCGGGGCAAGCGCGAGGGTACGGCACCTGACTCGCCGAACCGAACGCAGAAGAACGTCCCCCGCTGAACGTATGGTGGCTACGGCACCACTGTCTTCCCAGTTCGCCCCCGCCAGCCATCGAGGAGACCCCTGACCCTCGGGGTGACTACATGGATCGAACGGCTGCGCACCGCCCCGCGGAAACCTCCCGCCAGAGTCCGCGCCGTGACGAGCGCACGCGCAGGCCACCTCCCGTACCGACGGGCAATGAGCAGCTGGTTGCGCGATGAGTAGTAAGTACGCCACGACTGCGCCGACCGGTCTGCAGGTGCGCGGCGTCCGAGGCCAAGCCGTCCGTACCGATCGCGAACCGCAAGGGTCAGCTCACGTTCGATGACCACTCGGTAGCCCCGGTCTCGCAAGCGCAAGCCGAACTCAAGCTCCTCGAAGCCGAAGAAGAGCTCGGGCAAGAACCCGCCGACGTCTCGGATGGCGGCGACCCGATACAACGGCAGTTGATTACCCCCGAGGTAGTCGACATCAGTAATCCGCGTCAACTCGTCGTCGCGCAACCGCGACAACACCCCGGTCCGCCTGTCATAGCGGGATCCGGCCAAACCCACACCGGCGACATCGCTCGGTAGGTCGAAAGCGATCTCGGCAAGCCGTTCGAGCGCCGTATCGAAGGGAGGCGGGTCGTCGTCGTCGATCAGCAAGATCCAGTCGCAATCCGCCGCACGCAACAACACCTCCTGCATCCCCACGGCGATGGCGCCGGCGGGACCAGCATTGTCCGCGAGCGGCACGTACGGCACGCCAAGGTGGCCTTCGACGATCCGCCGAACGTCGTCATCGGCATCGTTGTCGATCACCACTTGTGTGTCCGGAGGCCGGGTCTGGTTCGCGAACAGTCCCAGTGTGTCGACGATCTGCTCGGGACGCCGGTACGTGACCGCCACCGCGTGGATCATCGGCACACGTGTAGTCACCAGTCGACGATCGGGTCCTCGACGACTTCGTCCGATCCGACGAACTCGCGTCGCAGCATCTCGCGAAGTTGATCGTCCGACAGCGCGGCCCGCTTGGACCAGTGACGCCCGACACCACTCGGAATCTCGGCCGCCTCGAGCGCTCGAGCGCCCTCGAGATATTTTCGGCGCATCTGGTCGAAGTTCCGCACCGGCAGGTGGGCGATGCGCAGGCCAGATTCGGTCGGCTCCGGATGCGACACCTTGTGGTTTCCACCCGACAGACGAGCGAGGTAGTTGGCGCGGAACACGACCTTGGGGAGCGCCTGAGCTGCAGAGCGACGGGTGACAAGGTCGGCGGCGGACCACGATCTGTGTTGGTCTTCGATCGCCGCGGCCGACGGCACGTACTCGAAGACGTCCGCACAGAGCACGCCATGTCTTGAGTTCAGCAAGGTGTCGCGCAGCGTCTCATCTGGTGCGCCGAAGTAGAACTCGTCGGCATCGAACGGAACCACCCACGAGGCGCCATTGGCGGTCGCCCAACGGCTCAGCCGTGTCAACTTGAGCCCCTGGTCAAACGCCTCGACACGGTCGGACACGACGACCACTCGACCCGAGTCCACCAAGTGATCGATCGACTGCGCAGTCCCATCAGTCGAGTTGTTGTCCGCAACGACGACGAGATCGACGCCCTGCGCGAGCAAGTGAGCAACGGTCGCGGACACGATGTCCCGCTCGTTGCGCACCATCGTGACGGCCACGATGTAGTCCGCTGACGACGTATCGAGTACCGACCGCACGACGTTCGTGAGACGTTGGCGCCGATCGACGCGATGCTCGGGCAACGTTTGATCGCGCCGCAGCTCACGGTACGGAGCCTTTACACCTTCTCGTAGCCGACCCGCAGCGGACCGCAGAGTCCACGGCAACCGGCGCCGCCACCCCACGCGCGCTCGTTGATTCGCAGCGCTCATCGCCGCGTCGGACATGACGTGGCCGTGTAGCCTCCGCTCGTGGCGCAACCAGACGGGCTCACTCGAATCACGGGGCCGAACCTACCAGCAGGTCGTCGACGCCTGCTGGAAGCTCGATGAACGCGTCGCAGCAGGACCCGACCGCCTACGAGGAGGAGTCAATCGGTTCTGACGTCGTTGCAGTCGTTGTGACGTATCGCCGACCTGATCTCGTGCGCGAGACACTGGAAGCGATCGCCAATCAGACCCAGCCCCCACGTTCGGTCATCCTCGTCGACAACGACGGCGACGAGCAGCTGGAATCACTGGTTAAGGAGGGTGCGGTCGGGATCGACATCGATTACGTCTCCACCGAGGAGAACGTGGGGTGGAGCGGCGGGTTGGCCATCGGCATGACCCGGGCGCTCGAGGCACATGGCGCCGAGTGGTTGTGGTTGCTTGACGACGACAGCCCCCCGTCGAACGAGGCGCTGCGCACAGCATCGCAGGCCGCCCGATCGACCACGAACGTCGGCGCCGTGAGCCAGCGCGGCGGCTTCGTACGCCGGGGGCGTATACGTCACGACCTACGGGCAGGCCAGGTGGATGAACTGACCCCCGCCGACTTCTTGCTCGTCGACGGCGCCCTCGTGTCGCGCACCGCCGTTGAACGAGCCGGTTTGCCGCGAGAAGACTTCTTCATCATGCTCGAAGACGTCGAGTACACGGTTCGCATCCGCGACGCTGGGTTCGATCTCTACGTCCGGCCGGCCGACGGATCCGCACATCTCTACCAGGGAAGCGGTCGCCCGTGGAGGGGGTACTACCAATCGCGAAACCACCTGCGGATCGCGATCGAACGCCGATCACCCACCTGGCTGTGGGGATGGGTCGTTCGTGAAGCTGGAATCAACGCGCACCATCTTGTTGCTCGTCGATGGTCGTCGATTGCGTTTCGGGGACGAGGGGCTCTCGACGGACTCTCGAACCGGATGGGCAAACGAGTCGATCCCTCGGCCACCTAGCCGGCCTACGGTGGCGGTGATGACGGACCCGAACCATGCAGCCCTCGCCGGCTACGACGACGAGTTCTACGACGAGATCGACCAGCCCGGCGTGCGGGCCGGAAGGATCGTCCTGCCCTTGCTCGGCCCGCTGCTCGAGGACGCCAGCGTCGTCGACGTCGGCTGTGGACGCGGGAGTTGGCTCGCGGCGGCCCGAGACTGCGGCGCTCGTTCAGTAGTTGGGCTGGACGGCCCCCATGTCGATCTGGGCACAACTGCCCTCGCGGCAAACGAGTTCAAGGCCGTGGACCTCGAGACACCACTTCCGAGCGATCTCGGCAGGTTCGATCTGGCGATCAGCCTCGAAGTTGCCGAGCACCTCTCGGTCACCCGCGCGCACAGCTTCGTGAGCGACCTGTGCCGGCTCTCCGAAGTCGTGCTGTTCTCCGCGGCGATCCCTGGCCAAGGGGGTCGACACCACGTCAACGAGCAGTGGCCGGGCTACTGGACGGCGCTCTTTCGTGGCGAAGGATTCCGTGCGCTCGACATCATCCGCCCGCAGATCTGGTCCCTCGACGACGTCCCGGCCTACTACCGCCAGAACATCGTAATCTATGCCGCCTCCGAACGCGTCGCTCCATTGCTTCAGGGCGCCGAAATCGGCGTCGAGACCGGCGCACGGGACCTGGTCCACCCCGAGATTTGGCGCGAACGAATCGCGCGACGACCTCCGCCGCTGCGTCCGGGCGTGCGAACCTCGATCGGCCTCACGCTGAGCGCGCTCCGCCGAAGCGTTGAGGCACGGACCAACCGACGCCGACCGCCTACGTGACGTCGCGGCGCGACAAGCGACCGGCGGCCCGGCCGAGCGCGTAGCCCGCATGCCGCACCCACATCCCCCGCCGTCGTGCGACCACGATCGTCGGCACGCGCGTACCGAGCCACCCCCATTGGCGCAAGGTGTCGCGCCTCGAACGAGGTCGAAGGCCCGCCCGGGAGAAGTTGCGTTGGAGCAGTGGCGCATCGTGCCCGCTGTGATAACCCTGCCAGAAGACCGCTCGGTACGTAGTCCGCTGTCGGTAGCTCACTGCGGCTTCAGGCACGAAACCGAGATCGAACCCGGCCACTTGAGCGCGCCAAGAAAAGTCGACGTCCTCGGCCCGCCGATACGACTCGCAGAAGCCACCAATCGTGTCGAACGCAGTTCGCCGAACGCCGAGGTTGCAAGACGGAGCGAACGGCATGAAACCCTCTGGCACGACGAAGCCGTCGGTTCGCCGGCCTGAGATGTTGGCGTCGATCTCGTCAGGAAGGGTGCGGTCGAAGACCAGCGGGCCCCCAGCGAGATCGTGATCGTCGAGGCCAGCCGCCAGCGCACCGACCCAGCCCGGAGACACAATGTCGTCGGCGTCGCAGAAGAGCAGTTTCTCCGCCTCGGTGGCCGCGGCTCCTACGTTTCTTGCGTAGCTAGCGCCCGAACGTGCCGATGCGTCGACCCGGCGCACATCGAGCGCGACATCGGCATAGTCGGCGACGATGTCCGCTGTCTGGTCGGTCGAGCCGTTGTCGGCAACGATCACGTCGAACCGCTCCGACAGCGCCTGCTCGGCCAGACTGTCGAGCTGCTCGGCCAGCGTGTCGCCGGCGTTGCGCGCTGGGATCACCACAGAGACCGGCGAGGCCCGGCGTCGGGTCGCGTTCTCTGGCAGTTGACTGCTCGAAGACACCTCGCTCAACGATACTGGGTCGGTATCGAGGCGGCCGTTCTTCCCATTCGGTGGCTCAGTGGCCGTACACTGCCTCGGTGCTGCGAGGTCTACTCCCCCGCTATCGCTCCGAGTTCAAGCGGATCACCTTTCTAACCGTCCTCGGCACCTTCGGCGCACTCGCGGAGGTCGCCGCGCTCCTCGCCCTTGCGCCCCTCCTTCAAGCTGCGGCGGAAGGCTCCACGAGGTACCAAGGCGATGCCGGGCCGATCAGTATCGACATCTCGATTCGCAACCTCGCGCTCATCAGTGGAGCCATGGTCGCTGCGGCGCTCGTTATCAACGTCATTCTCACGTACTACGGCGCGCGAATCGTCGCGAACGCTTCATATCGAAAGCGCATGGAGCTGATCGGCACGTACCAGAGCGCTTCATGGGAAGCCCAGAGCGAGCAACCGCAAGCGCGTCTTGCGGCGCTTTTCAATGCGCACTGTCAGCGATACGGCGTCGGCCTCCGGCTCATTTCGACGCTCACGAATGCGGCCGTCACCGTGGCCGTGTTCGTCGTTGGCTCGATGGTCGTCAGTCTCGTCGCGACGATCGCGATCATTGTGAGCATGGGCGTGATCGCGCTCGCAATGCGCCCGATCCCCATCGCGACACGACGCGTCGAGGAGCGACTCTCAACCGTGCAGATCGAGCTGCACGAAGACGTCGTTGCCCTCGGCGGCGCGGCGCGCGAGATCAACGCCTTCGGAGCGGCCGTAGGTGCCGCAAAGCAGGCGCGCCGGCACGCCGACGACGAGCGTGGTCTGCGCGCGCGTACGGGCTTCCTTACGGGGCTCACAGCCCCGCTGTACCGGTCCGCCGGCCTACTGCTCCTGATCGGCCTGATCGTCTTCGTCGTCGAGGGTGGCCAACTCGAGGTCGCCGCCATCGGCATCATTGTGCTCTTCTTGTACCGGAGCCTTGGTCGCGGCCAGGCTTTGGTCAACAGCTACCAGCGGCTCGCGGCAGTACCGCCATTCGTCGAAGAACTCCAACGATCGATCGACCGCCTCCGGAGCAACCCCCGGCCCGACGGACCGGTGACGCGAAACTCGGTCACAGAGATCGCTGTCGACGACGTCACGTTCACCTACCCGGGCGAGGCTGTACCCGCCCTGACAGAAGTCTCGTTGCGAATCGGCCATGGCGAGGTCATCGGGGTAGTCGGTCCGTCTGGTGCCGGCAAATCGACGCTTGCCGAGCTACTGCTGGCGCTCCGCGAGCCAGACACGGGACGAATCCTGTTCGACGGTATCGACGTCCGTGAGCTCTCTGCGGACAGCCGTTGCCAACTCACTGCGATCGTTTCGCAGTCCGTGCCCATCGTCCCCGGCACACTCCGCGACAACGTGCGGTTCTATCGATCCATCGAGGACGAGGTCGTTGATCATGCGCTCCAGCGGGTCGGACTGACGTCGACCGTCGCTGCACTCCCCGACGGAGGCGACACGATGCTCGGACCGGGTCAACGATCCTTGTCGGGCGGGCAGGTACAACGCGTCGGTGTCGCCCGGGCGCTTGTCGGTTCGCCGAGTCTGGTGGTGCTCGACGAGCCGACCAGCGCGCTGGACGCATACGCCGAGAGCACGATCACGGATCTGATCGGTGAACTTCGGCACCAAGCCGCCACGGTCGTCATTGCGCACCGATTCTCGACGCTTCGCCACTGCGATCGTGTGCTCGTGATCGTTGAGGGACGTGTGCTCGACGAAGGCCCGCTCGACGATCTGCGCCAGCGGGTTGACTACGTCGAACACGCGCTTGCAGCCGGAACGATGTAGTCATCGGCCAAATGCTCACCATCCTGCAGGTCATCACAGACCGCGACCGGCGCGGGGCCCAAGTCTTCGCCACAGACCTCCACGGCGCCGTGGAGGCATCCGGCGCCGAGGTCAGCACCGTTGCGCTCGCGCCGGGTTCGCATGGCGACCAGCTCGATGTCGACACCCTCGGTCCCACCCGCCGGAGCACGACCACCCTGCGCGAACTCCGACGACGCGCCGCCCGAGTCGACGTGGTGATCGCACACGGTTCGACGACACTGCCGATGAGCGCCCTTGCGTTGACTCGGTCGTCGACGCCGTTCGTCTACCGGCAGATCAGCGACCCCGGTTACTGGGCTGGTTCATGGAGCCGGCGCGAGCGAACCGCCCTGTTCCTGCGGCGGGCGGCGGCGGTTGTCGCTCTCTCCGACGACACGGCGGATCTTGTGGCGCAGCACTTTCGACTCCCCCGGCAACGCATTCGAGCGATTCCCAATGCTGTCCCGGAACACGCCTTCCAACCCGCGACCGAGGAGGACCGGCGAGTTGCTCGCTCCCGTCTCGGGCTGTCGCAGCACAGCACGGTCGCTGCGTACGTCGGTGCGCTCGTCCCCGAGAAGGGCGTCGATCGAGCGATCCAAGCAGTCCGGTCCACTGACGATCTCTACCTCGTCATCGCAGGTGATGGGCCGGAGCGAGCGCGTCTGGGTGAACTCGTCCCGCCGGATCAGACCGATCGCGTCAGATTTGTAGGCAGCGTCGACGATCCGCGTGTGGTCTACGCCGCCGCTGACTTTCTCGCTCTCCCCAGCCGAGCGGGCGACTCGATGCCCGCCGTTCTCATCGAGGCAGGCCTCTGCGGGGTACCGTCGATTTCGACCGATGTCGGCGCCATTGGTGACGTCGTGGTCGACGGGGTAACGGGCATCATGCTCGACTCGGCAGACGATGCAGGCGTGATACGGGCGTTCGGTGCGATGACGGCGAATGCGCAACAACGCCGCGCATACGGCGATGCGGCGCTGTCCCACTGCCGAAGCGGGTTCACGATCGAAGCGACTGCGCCGACATGGATCGACGTGTGCCAGGAGGCGGCCGACGGCGTCTGAACACGTCCGCGCGCTGGCGCAGCGGTCGATGATGCCGCGCTAGCTCGTCACCAGCTCGGTCCAGTGCGACAGCACCACGCCGGTCACGGGTCCATTCGGGCCGAGCGTCGCGACATCACTCCAGCGACCGGCATACACGGCGTCGATCGTGTCGAGACGGGCGCGCATATGGGCGGTGCTGAACCCATCGTCAACTGCTCGGCGAGTCGAGCCATCGAGGCCGTACAAGCGAGCCAGCCGGGCCCGGGTGTTATCGGCATTGCGAAATGGAAAGTGATGGAGCAAGATCTCCTCCGACGCTTCGATCACCGGGCGTTTCGGCGAATCGACGGTGTGAAAGCCGAGCCCGGGAACGATCCGCGGACGCGTCGGACCGAGCCGGATCAGTTGGTGCTTTCGGTGGCCCTGAGCGCAGAAGGTCGTTGGCGCCATCAACTCGGCCAGCGGTTGGTATCCGAGCGGGCTCTGACCGACGACGTTGGCGGGCGTTGCGGACGGATAGTGATTCAGATATCTCGAGCCGATCAGGTCGACGCTCGCGTCGAGCTGATCGACGAGAGCCCGAATCGGGTCGCCGTTCGCCACTCGCGGAAACTCGTCGGCGTCGACCAGCAACCACCACACGTCGCTCCGAGCCTCCGACGTCTGCCGCTCCATCAGGTCCCTGATCAGAGCCAGGCGCATCGCTTCGTCGTACACCGGGCTCGCAAACGAGCACCACAACTCGGCACCGGCATCGACGGCTCGCTCGACCGTGTCGTCGGGGCTGTCGTTGTCGATCACGAAGACTCGATCACAGCCCTGTTCGAAGAGATTGGCCACCGTTGCTTCGATGATGTCCGCCTCCATCCAGGTTGCGACCACCGCGTTGAAGTCGCTGCTGCGGCCGTGCACGACGCGGCGCCGTCGCCGCTCGGGCAACAGCGCGATCTTCGGGCGTGGCATGCCGCCAGGCAGTCGGCGCCGAAGCGAACGCCATCGACGCACGCCATGACGTCCAGCCGAGCGGAGCGGAGTCGCGAGTTGGTCAGCCCGCACGATCCACTGCCCCGATCCCGCCCCCGAGCTTCAGCCGGACAGTCTGCTCGGTGTGGCCCACCTCATCGCCAACACGGCGGCCCCACAGCTCCCGGTGGTAACCGGCCGCGGCAGGCAGCGACCGGGTCGCGATCCACCACCAAGTGCGAGCAGGTGGAGTCGGCCAGCGCCCGCGCCGAGAACCTCCGCCGAATCGATGTGCCAACTCGACGCGAGCACGAGCGGCACGGCGCGCCTGACGAAACGCGGAGCGGCCCCCGCGTCGGAACGCGATGTGGTACACCGCGTCCTCGGCCATCGTCGGCCGAATGCCCAACTCCGTCGCCCGGAGCGAGAACTCAAGATCCTCACCGCTGAACGACCAGGACTCGTCGTTGCCGCCCACCGTGGTCCACACCTCACTGTGGATTCCCAATCCGCCACCCGTGACAACGGGGGTGTCACAGATCGTCAGCAGCTCCTCGGACTGGACGTGGGCACGACCTGCGAGGAGCTCCGGAGGGTTGAGTAATCGATACTCGAACCGACTGCCGACCATCGGCTCCAGGTCGAGTGAGCTCATCATCGCCGACACCCACCCCGGTGCGACCAGGTCGTCATCATCCACGAACGCCACGAATGGCGCACTCGTGTGCTGCACGGCGAGATTTCGCGCGTAGGCCAGGTTCTGCTCGCGTTCTGCGGAGATGAGGCGAATCTTCGAGTCACGACCCGCCCACCCTCGCACGACCTCGACCGTACGATCGGTCGACCTGTTGTCGACGACGAGGATCTCCCACTGACGGCGAGACTCTTGCTGGGAGAGCGCATGAAGCTGTCGGCCGATCGTGTCTGCTCCGTTGCACGTCGGGATCACGACGGTCATTTCCATGCGCAAGACGACACTATCGACTGTCTCGCCGGCAGCCCATGTTCGCGGCCAGACGACGCTCCGGTGATATCGTCCTGCGGCCGTGTCTGGCCCATCCTCGGTTGTCGACAACCTCGCACCAACGCCTCGTGACGGCGCCGGAGCATCGGTCGCAGTGATCGTGCCAACCTTCAACGGGGCTGAGCACATCGGCGAGCAGTTGTCGGCACTGGTGTCGCAACGCACGTCGCGCCGCTGGGAGCTCATCGTCGTCGACGGTGGGTCGAGCGATGGAACACTGGCGCTCGTCGATGAGTATCGCGCTGGATCGGTTCCAATCACCATCGTCGAACTGTCGGGAGGTCCGGGCGTGAACGCCGGTATCAACGCTGGCGTTCGCGCAACCAACGCTGCACTGATCGCGATCGCGGAGCACGACGACGTGGCTGCGCCCGACTGGCTCGAGCAGATCGCGAGCGGCCTTGCGGACCATGAACTCGTCGGAAGCACGATCGAGAAGCATCGGCTGAACGACGCTGCGGTCGTGCCCAGCCGGCGCCGCTTTCCTGAAGATCTGCCGCCCGGCATCCCGATGGTCGACTCGACAGGGATGGGATTCACGCGCCGACTCTGGGCTGAGCTGGGCGGGTTCGACGAGAGTTATCGATACGGCGGCAACGACGCCGAGTTCTGCTATCGAGCGCACCAGGCCGGGATCACGGCGGTGCGCTGCGAGCACGCAGTGATGCACTACCGAATCAGGTCCGATTGGCGCGCCGCATTTCGGCAAGCTCGTTCCTACGGACTGAGTTCGGTTCGAGCATACGATCAGTTTGGATCTACCTACGTGCCGCGACGGGCGTTCAGGATGACGATCCGGGACTGGGCGCGAATCATTGCCTGGTGTCCGCGTGCGCGAGGCGACAACCGCTATCGCCACCTGGTCGCGTACAGGTTGGGACTCCAAGTCGGATACTTCACAGGCAGCGCTCGATATCGTCGGGTGTTCTTCTAGTCGCTACGGTGATCCCGCCTGACGGCGTGCGCGACGATTCGCGCACACGTACCTCCCTCATGACGCGCTCAACTGACACGAACAGTCTCGGTCGCCGAGCGCTACGGGGGCTCGTCTCACGAAACTACGTGGCCTACCGTGCCGTGCGGATGACACGCCTTCGGTGGAGACTTCGCGGGTCCGCCCGGCGGCGACGAATCGTGCTCGTTCACACCGTGGGAAAGGTTGCGTCGACCTCACTCGCTGACGGCCTCCAGGCTGCGCTTCCACATCGCACCGTGTTGCACGTGCACCGGCTGACGATGCTTCAGGACTACGAGCGCGCGAGTCGAGCCCACTACGAGGCGACCGGCACTATCGACGCCAAGTACCTCCGCGCCGCGTACGCCGGATCGCACCTCCGCCGATTTCGCAGGAACGGCCCGATCGACGTCGTGACCGCCGTACGTGACCCAGTCCGGCGCGAGATCTCCGGGTTCTTCTTCGGACTCACGTCGCGCCACCCAGACTTGGCGCAGCGCCTGCGCACCGAACCCGCCACTGTGTCGACGGACGAGGTGCTACGACGATTGATCTTGGAGCGCATCTCCGAGTCCGTCGGTCGCGTGCAGCACTGGATCGAGGTCGAATTCGAGCGTGGGCTCGGCCTCGACGTCTTGGCGGCCCCGTTCGATCCCGAGGTGGGGTACCAGCTCGTGGAAGGCGACGACGCACGCGTCGTCGTCCTGAGGACCGAAGACCTGAGGACGACGGTTGAGCCGGCGATGCACGCACTGCTCGGTGTGGAGAACGTGCAGCTGCCCCGGAGCAACGACGCATCAACACAGTTCTACCGAGACGCGTATCGCCGACTCTCGGGAGATCTGCGACTCCCCACCGACCTGGCGGACGATATCTACGACCAGCCCTGGGTTCGGCACTTCTACACCGACTCTGAGATCGACGACTTCCGAAGGCACTGGACGCGCTGACCTAACGCTCAGGGGTCCGGTCGTGCGCACCGGGCGTCACGGTGCGACGAAACACTCGACGGAGTGTCCCGTTTCCACCAATCACGCCGTGCCAACAGCCGCCGAGCTCTGCCAACTCCCCCTTGATCCGATCTGCCCGCCCTCGAGCGAGCGTTCGAGCGAGCCGAATGTGTGCCCTGAGCAGGACGCCCGCGGGGCTGGGCCCGTACCCGAACTCGTCGCTCAGCAGAACCCTGGCGATCCCGATCTGCCGCCGGATCCCGCGCTGCGCCAGCGGCCCTCGGTCGTATTGCACGTACATCACGGTTGCGTCTGGAACAGGCGCTGGAGTCACACCTCGCCGCCTGACGGCCAAGCTCAAGGCGACATCCTGCATACGTCGGTAGTCGGAGGAGAAGCCGCCTACATCGCGGAAGAGTTCCCGGCGAATTCCCATGTTGTTCGTGGGGGCGACGTCCACGCCTTCATGACGGATCAGCTTCGACGGAAACCTCTCCTCGGGCCACGAACCGGCCTCGGCTCGTTCGAGGCGGTCGTCACTGGACTTGACGCCAAGCGAAGAACCAGCGGTGAACGGCCGCGTGCGCAGCGCTGCGACATGGGCCTCCACCCAATCCGGACCCACGACGTCGTCGGCGTCGCAGAACAGGAGGGAGTTGCCTGCCGCCTGCTCCGCTGCTCGGTTGCGCGCGTAGCTTGCGCCCCCGACTCCCGACGCCGCCACGATACGTACGGGAAGCCCACTCGGGAGCTGGGCAAGCTCGAGCGAGCCACCATTGTCTCCGATCAGGACTTCGAAGTGGAGAGCGGTACGTTGTCGCTGCAGCGCCACGATCTGCCGTCTGAGTACGCCGTAATCGCGGGCCGCAACGGCAACAACGACGGATGCGTCGAACCGCTCGGGCGTCATCTTTCCCGACACCATCTCACTCCGCCGGCCGTGTGGGAGCCTGCGCAACCGTCCGTTCACGCACCAGACGCATGATACGAGCCCGCCACGTGCGGCGGCTCAACCGCCGGCGGTGCGCTGACCAGTCAATCACGTCGGACCAGCGTGGCGAGAGGTGGAGCAATCGTGCCACCGGTCTCCGCGCGCAGCGTCGGCACGGTGCCTACGCTCCGTGAATGGCCATGACTCGGGGCGACTCCTCGAAACGCACCACCGTCATCACCCAACTACGAGGCGGACTGGGCAACCAGTTGTTCCAATATTGCGCGGGCCTCAACATCGCTCAGCGGGTCGACGGCCAGCCAGTGTTCGAACCGGACCCGCTGGGCCGCGGCGAGATGTGCTCCGCCGTCGGTCTTCCGATACGGGTCTCGCCGCCAACCGTCGGCGAACGCATCGGCGAGCACTATGGCCGACGGGCCGACATGCTGCGCGTCCGGAACGTCGGCCACAAGGTGATGGATCAGATGCGGCTGATCGAGTTCGTGGAGCAGTGGGCGACGCCGTACGAGCCTCTCGACACGAGCGTGCAACTCCGAGGGCGCCGCACGGTGCGCCTGAAGGGGCGATTCCAGGACCCGTCCTGGCTCGGCCGGACGCTCGATTCCGTCGTCTCTGAGGTGTTGGAGTTCCTCGACCAACAGCCACCGCTCACGGCGAACGGTAACTTTATGGCTGTCTCGTTCAGACGGGGCGACTATACGAGCCTGGGGTGGTCACTCCCGCTGTCCTACTACGCAGATGCGTTGGACGAAATCGACTGCGGGCTCGCCTGCGTGGTGCTCTGCGACGACCGCGACTTCGCGATGCTCGCAGCGAACTGGCTGACTGCGAACGGATATCGGGCAGTCAGTGCATCGGCTGTAGGCGGGGGCACGTTGCTGGGCGATCTCACCGTGCTCACTCGAGCACGCGCTGTCGTGATGGCGAACTCGACGTTCTGCTGGTGGGGCACGGTGCTCGGAGACGCACTGAGTCCGGGGCGACGAGTCGCCTTTCCCGACCCTTGGGCGCATTGGCTCCCACACGAAGACGGCGGGCGGTTACAGCGCGACTCGTGGATACCGATCGCATGGCAGCCTCGTGGGTCCGAGTACGAGCTGACCAACACCGGATACGCGTCGGGACAGGCCTGGATCGGTTCGTAGCACTCAGAACAGCTCGACGTCACCCATCGACAGCATCCAGTTGGACAACGGCGGTTCGGCGGTGGCGTTGACTGCACGATGAGTCAGAATCGGGCCGAGGCCTGCGGCCGGGACCTCACCCTTCCCAACACGCAGGCGACCGATGCGAAGCGCGTGGTCGGCACGGCAGCGACGCATCTCCCGCTTGACCATCGCAGCACGCCGATCGCCGTCGGCTCCGAGCTCGTCGAGCAAGACGAGCTCGCGGCTGGCTCCGCGCGCACGGACGCGGACGACGACCGCCGCGTCGTCCTCGACGATCGCCCGATATCCGAGCATGTCGATTCCATAGCGCCACTGGAGGAACTCCTCGGACCGGCGGGTGCGCAGTGAGCGCACATCGCTTCGGTCGGGCGCCCCGGCGAGCGATGCCAGCTCGCCCCACGGCACGTCGCCATCCGCCGACGGCAGTTCAACCGGCCAGTGGGACGCAGCCGTACGCGAGCGCAGCGCGAGTAGCGGCCCACTGGGACCGGCGAATCGGAGGGCGACCGGTAGGCGCCCAACGACCGTCCAGCCCATCTTCACGTATCCCGGTCGGCTCTGTGCGTTCGGCGTGTTGAAAACGAAGTCGACGCCGTCGCCACGGACCTCGTCGAGACCGTGCATCGTCATGGCCGTGAACAGGCCTCGTCCCTGGTAGTCCGGATGCGTCGCGGTGTCGACCGCGCGCACGGCCCGGAGCGTCGCCTCGCCGCGCTCGAATTCCCAGCGCATGAAGGCCCGCAACCCCACGATCCGATCGCCGTCGGCCGCGACCCACATGTACGAAGGACCGAACGCGTTCTCGTCGTGTTTCCATGCGAAGAGTCGTTCGAAACGGGGATCATCACCCCAGCCGAGCGACTGTCGGCAGAGTTCGACGATGCGGTCTCGATCGCCCGGCGTGGCAGGCCGGATGTCGACGCCAGTCGGTGCACTGCGCGAACGTCGCACCGGCTGCTCGTCCACCGCTGCCGAGTCGCCAGCTCGCACATAGATCTCCTCGATGCGGGGGATCGCCGAGGCAACATCGTAGGTGGCCGCACGATTCGCTGAAGCCGCCGCCAATGCGTCGCGCAACCCTTCTTCGGTCGCGACACGTTCGATCGCCTTCGCCAGTGCCTGGGGGTTGCGCCGCGGCACCAACAACGCAGTGTCACCGTCGACGAGTTCCTCTGCCAACCCGCCGACCGCGGTGGCCACGACCGGCAGGCCGAGCGCATGAGCCTCCATCAGCGCGACGGGAAGGCCTTCCCACTGCGACGCGATCACGAAGGCATCGCACGCAGCCATCACCCGCACCGCGTCGTCGCGGAATCCCGTGAGCACGAAGCGCTCGTCGAGGCCGAGCTCGGCCCGGCGCCGCTGTACCTCGGCCTCGTCGGGTCCCTGCCCGACGGCGACCAGCCGCACGCCGACGTCCCGATCGGTGAGCAGGCGCATCGCGTCGAGCAGGTTCGGATAGTCCTTCTGCGGTCGATAGTTGGCCACGGTCCCGATCACGAACTCGTCGGCGTCGAGTCCAAGCTCCGCTCTGGCAGCGTTGCGCTCGGTCCGCAGCCCGCTCGCCTGTGCGACATCGATCCCGTGACGCAACACCTCGACCTGAGTCGCAGCTGGCCCGCGCACGGATTCCCCCACCTCGGCCGTCACGGCGAACGTTGCGTCGTTCCACCGACTCGTCCAGCGATTCAGAAGGTACGTCGGTCGACGGTGCGTCGCCCATCGGTTGTGTTCGGTGGCGACGAGGAGTGGTCGCCGAGCATCCCGCATGGTGCGAGCCGACAGTCGCGCGATGGATCCAGGCAGCGGCGAGTGAACGTGCACGACATCCCAGTCGCCGTTGCGTACCAGCTGAGTGAGCCGCAACGGCCACAGCGGGTCGCGGCGTCGCTTACTCAGGCAGTGAGTGCGCACGCCCGCCTGCTCGAGCTCTTCGGCGAGGTGGTCCTTGTAAGGCAGCACATAGGCACACTCGATCGCGAACCGATCCGAGTCGTGGGCGCGAGCCGCTGCGCACAGCAACCGCTCGGCGCCTCCAGGCCCGAGCCCCTTGGTCACCCACAGCACTCGCGTCGGCACGTGCTGAGGATACGTTTGGATGGAAGCTGGAGCGAACATCCGCGCCTGCAAGACTGCACGCATGTTCCGACGTGCGGCTAAGCACGCGCTCTACCTCGCGGACCGGTTGGTGCCCGTTCCCGACGGTGTGACGATCCTCATCTATCACCGCGTCGGCGCCGGCACGGAGAGTGAGGTCGACCTACCCGTGGAGACCTTCAAGGCGCAGCTCGCGTACCTCGCCGAACACGCCGATGTCATCACTCTCGACGCAGCGCTCGATCGTCTCGACCCTCCCGACGACCGTCGATCCGTCGTCGTTACGTTCGACGACGGGACGACCGACTTCAACGACCACGCGCTCCCGGCCTTGGTGGAACTGTCCATTCCCGCCACGCTGTATGTGGCAACGAAGTTCGTCGACGAAGGTGTGCGATTCCCATGGGATGCGCCTCCAATGACCTGGGACGGCGTGCGGGAGGCGGAGTCGACCGGATTGGTCACCATCGGCTCGCACACCCATACCCATGCGCTCCTCGATCGAGTCGATGCGACGACCGTCGATGACGAGCTCGACCGGTCGGTGTCGCTCATCGCCGAGCACACGGCGTCGCGCCCTGAGCACTTTGCATATCCGAAAGCCGTTTCTGGTTCCTCCGTCGCCGATACTCAGGTCCGACGCCGATTCCGCAGCGCATCACTGGCGCGAAGCAGAGTGAACCGGCCGGGAGGCAGCGACCGCCACCGGTTGTGGCGCACGCCGGTGCAGCGCAGCGACACTCCAACGATGTTCGCCAGAAAGGCATGTGGCGGGATGCGACTGGAGGGCGAAGCCAGAGAGCTGGCCGCGCGAGCGCGGTACCGCCGCGCAACGAGCTGACTGGCAAAGACTCGGACCCGTGACCCGAACCGAAGAGCTACGGCTCCTGCTGCTGGTGAAGGGCCTCGGACTTGGCGGCGTTGAGCGGATCGTGGTCGATCTGGCGCGCGGGCTCGCTGCACAGGGTGTTGCCGTCACTGTGGCCAACGTCAATCCCGACCGCGGGCGGTTGCGCTCGCCGATCATCGAATCAGGTGTGGAGGTCGTCGATCTCGACGGATCCGACCTGATCGGTTTCAAGGCCGCGGCCAGACTCGCCCGACTCGTTCGCTCGCGTCGCTACGACGTGGTCCACGTTCATGGTCCGCTGCCCGCGGTGTTGGCGCGGCTCTCCACGATCGGAGAATCGAGTCCGTGCGTGGTCACGACGTCGCATACGCCCTGGAGCTCCCTTCGCGCGCCCACGCGTCTCGCGTGGTGGCTGACGGCGAGGCGCGACGATGCCTCGATCGCCGTGTCGTCGGCCGTTGCGGCGTCGCTGCCACGCGCTGCGGGGGCCTCCACACACGTCATCCCCCACGGTGTCGATCCGGAGCGGATCCACGCCGTACGCTCGCGCTACCCGCACGCGGACTCGGACGAATCGGCGCCGCTGCGAGCGATCGTGGTCGCAGGCCATCGAGATGCGAAGAACTATCCGAACCTGTTGAGATCTATCCGGGCGGCCGTTGACCTCGGCGCCGACTTCCACGTCCTTGCGTTCGGCGATGGAGCCAGCCGCGATGCACACGCCGCGATGGCCGAGTCGTTGGGAATCGCCGATCGCATCCGCTTCCTGCCGCGAGTCGATGACGTGCTCTCGCAGATTGCACAGTCCGATGTCCTGATCGTCGCCAGCGACTTCGAAGGGCAACCGATGGTCGCTGCCGAAGCGTTGGCGCTCGGCGTGCCGGTCATCTCGACCGCTGTCGGGCGCGTGCCGGAGATGGTGACGCCAGCAGTCGGACGCGTCGTGGCCACGCGCGATCCGAGAGCTCTGGGATCTGCGCTGGCGGAACTGGCCCGCTCGCCGGCACTCCGCAACGAACTCGCCGACGCCGCACGCTCCCGGCCGCTCGGTTGGACCGTCGACGACGTCGTCGAGCGACACCTCGAGCTCTACGCAGACCTCGTCGACGGGGTCTACAGGGCTGGCAATCGGCAACGCTAGATTGCGCCAACCATGCGTGTTTGTGTCACCGGCGCTGCCGGGTTCATCGGGTCGCACGTCTGTGATCGCTTGATCAATGAAGGACACCAGGTGCGCGGGATCGACGATCTCTCGACCGGTCACCTCGACAATCTCGACGACTCCGGTGATGTCGATCTCATCGAAGGGTCGATCCTCGACGCCACCGCACTGACAGCCGCGGTGCGCGATGTCGACGCCGTGGTGCATCTCGCAGCGCTGCCGTCGGTGCCTCGCTCAGTGGCCGACCCGGTCGCGTCGCACGAGGCCAACACCGTCGGCACGATGCGCGTGCTCGAAGCGGCCCGCGCCCTCGACGACGCGTCTGTGATCGTTGCCTCGTCGTCGTCGGTCTACGGAGCAAATCCCACGCTTCCCAAGCACGAGGCGTTGTGTCCCGCCCCGATGAGCCCGTATGCGGCGTCCAAGCTGGCGACCGAGCAGTACGCGTTGGCGTGGCAGCACTCGTATGGCCTGCGAACGCTCGCCGTCCGGTTCTTCAACGTGTACGGACCACGCCAGCGTCCGGGCCACGCCTACGCTGCCGCGATCCCTGCATTCGCCGACGCCGCATTGCGGGGACGCCGGCCACGAGTGTTCGGCGACGGCCAACAGAGTCGTGACTTCACCTATGTCGAGACCGTGGCTGAGGTGCTCGCCGACGCCGTCAATCGACGCCTCAGCCATCCCCAACCGATCAACCTTGCGTATGGCTCACAGACCACACTGCTCGAGCTCATCGCCATGCTCGAGGAGCTACTCGCAACGTCGTTGCAACCCGAACACCTCGACGAACGAGTCGGCGACGTCCGACACAGCCGAGCAGATGCCTCAGCCGTTCGGTCGCTGTTCCCGACCATCGAGCCGACAGCCCTCGATGTCGGGCTCCGGGCGACCGTCGAGT
Source organism: Actinomycetota bacterium (assembly GCA_039177505.1). GTDB lineage: Bacteria > Actinomycetota > Acidimicrobiia > Acidimicrobiales > Ilumatobacteraceae > JABSQH01. The sequence goes on from JBCDFR010000015.1 coordinate 20,284, forward strand.
GGATGGCACCGCTGCTCGACCGAGAGGATCGGGCTTGACCGCACAGGTCTACCGACGAGGCGCGAGTCGTGCGTCGCGCGCCATGGAAGACCGCGTGATCCTGGCATCGATCGGCGAACACGCCGCTCGGCCAAAGAGCGTGCTGCACCTGCACGGGCCTGCGGCACTCGTATGGATCTGCCTCGAACAACCCGGGACTGCGGCGGAGATCGAAGCACGGCTGCGCGAGGCCGGAAGCGATGCCACGCTGGCGCACGATCACATCGCGGCGACACTCAGCGAACTCGTGCGCCACGACATCATCGAGACAGCGACGTGACCGAACTCGGCCACTTCTCGGCGATCAATGCGGTCGTCGCTATTCGGGCCGACGAGCCACTGGCGACTGTGATCACAACGGCGCTCTCCGATCTGCACACCGATGCCCAGTCAACGCACCGCCTCGATGTGGCGCTCGGCGACACCGGCGAGTGGTCGCTGGCACTCGAACCTCCTGCGAAGACGGCCATCGGGCGCTACCGCGGCGCGCTGAGCGATGTTGCGCTCGCTGACGTGATCGCCGTGTTCAACGAGCTCGCCGCGGAATCGTGCGCCGAGTCGTCGATCGTGCTGCACGCAGGATGCGTGCAGATCGACGGCGTCGCGGTCGCACTGGCCGGTCACAGTGGCGCCGGAAAATCGACGCTCACCGCTGCCTTTGCTCGGCACGGCTATCCGGTGATCAGCGAAGAGGTCACCGCGACCACGACCGACTTCAACGCCATACCGTTCCGCCGGCCGATCGGTCTGCGCGCGGCCGGTGCCTCCGCTGTCGGTGTCGTCGTGCCGAAGGGGCCCTACGACACGGTGTATCCGTGTCCGATCTCGACTCTTGGCCCGAAGGGCGATCCCGCTCCACTCAAAGCTGTCTTCGTCCTCGATCGCGACAAGGCAAGGGATCGGACGACCGGCCGTCGGCGACTCTTGCTTCCAGCGGACGCGCTCACGGCGTTGTCAGGGGAGTCGCTCGACAGCGGGGTAGATCGCCGCGCCCGATTCCGCGCGCTCGAACGTCTCTCTCGAATGGTCCCGGTGTATCGGCTCACGTACTTCGACACCTCGGCGGCAATTCAGGCCATCGTCGATTGGCGAGACGTCGCATGAGGTACCGCACACGGGGCCACGTGGAACGCGATGAGCACTACACACCGACGCAGCTGGAAGTGCTGCGATTCGAACTACCCGGCTGGCAGCAACGTACAGTGCCACTCGGCACGCGACTGGCAACGGAGGAGATGACTGCACTCCGGCTGTGGGCGAGAAAGGAACGTCTCGCCGGGCTCGCTGAAGCGGCCCTCACCGGAGGAGCCGGCGTGGCCGAATGCCCAGAGTCGTACGTCACCGCGGTCGAGTTCGCAGCCCAGGCCGACGCGTCAGCCGCGTGGGCGCATCAAACGCTGGCGACGGCCGGTGTCGACAGTCTCGTCATCAAGGGAATCCCGGCAGCCCTGCTCGACTACGCGCTGTCGGGATGGCGAAGCACGCTCGATGTCGACCTGCTCGTGCGTAGGAGCGAGTTCTCCGATGCCATCGAAGTGCTACAGCGCGCCGGTTGCCAACGGCGACAGGCCCCGTTCGACGTCGACTGGGAACAGCGGTTCGGGCGGTCGGTCACGATGTATGCACCCAGCGGAATCGAGATCGACGTCCACGCGATGATTTCGGAGGGGTACTTCGGCACACGGCAATCCCACGAGATCTTCTTCGACGAAGCGATGCCCCTGCAGATCGGCAGAGTTCGCTGCACAACCATGCGACCGGCGCACCGATTGCTCACCGCCTGCCACGCAGCTGCATTGTCGCGGGGGCCGCGGGCCCGGTACCTGCGCGATATCGCAGAGCTCGTTCGACGCCCTGACAGCGAATGGGTCGAGACAGTCAACGACGCAGGTGACTGTGCGGTCGTCGCGGCCGGTCTCAGTGCGGCGTCGCCACTGCTCCCATCTGAACATCCGGCCAGTCGCTGGGCTCGCACGACCATGTACGGTCGCAGGGCGCAGGCCGCCCTGGCCCTTGCTGACTACGCCGGCCGGTACGGCTGGTCGATGCACGCCGCTTCGCGACTCATGGAGATGAAGGCCGCGGCGGTACCCGCGTTTCTGTCCCCGCTTGTCAGGAGATCTGCGAGAACGTGAACGTTGGCCCGGTCGGCGGACCCGACGACGTCTCGCACTCGACCTGCCACACGCTGGTCAGGCTTCCAGTCTGGCCCGGGCCGCCGGTGTAGTTGCACATGCCGGTCAGTGTGAACGTGACCTGGAACGTGTCCCCGGGCTCAAACGCCTGGTTACCGTCCGTCTCCACGCGGAGACGAACCTCGTTGTCATTCGTCGCCGACACGTTCTTGGGTCCCGGGTCACTGATGAAGATATCTCGTGAGAACGACGGAATCCCAACACTCGAGTTTGGGCATTCCTCGGTCACGCTATAGAAGACTCGACACACGGACGCCGATCCATTGATGCCCGCGACCGCCGACTCCACGGAAGCCGCAAGCGTCGGAGCGTCGTAGTTGGCGAACGCCGGGCGCGAGATGATGGTCGTCGCCGCAGCAGCGGTGGCGCCTCCAGCGGCGATTTTTTTCAGTGCGTTTCGGCGATCCACGTGACCCTCTCCGTCTGTGGTGAAACCATCGGTCCTGGAACGACGGAACCTTAGCGATTCTTGTGGCCCGATGCCACAATTGTCGCACAGGAAACATGGTCGTCATCTTTTGGGCCCCGAAGTGGCTGAGCCACGCACTCGCGACTCGGTCGGCTCGACTCCACCGTCATCACGCGGTGCGCATTCCGTAGCGACCTGCCAAGGCTGCCCACAGTCGTGACTGCTCAAAGCGCTGTCCCACCCGGCTGCGTTGGGCAGCGGCGACGTCCCGTCGCCGAGTTGGCTCGTTGACCAGTGTGGCCAGCAGCGCTCCGAGCGAGTTGCAGTCGCCGACCGCCACCAGCCACTCGCTCGGCACGGCGTCGACCGTCCCCGTTGCCGCATACCCGACGACGGGGACACCACTCGCCTGCGCCTCCAACGGCGCGTTGGGCAACCCCTCTCGAAAGGAAGGAAACACCAGCACATCCATCGCCGCGTACGCAGTCTCGGGCCGGTCCATCCACGGCACCACCACGGTCCGAGCGTGAGACTCGATGGCCCGCCGAGTCTCCGGCGGCACCCGATCCGCGTCCTCGAACGATCCGACGAGCAGCAACCACACGTCGTCGACGTCACCGAAGCGATCGCTGAACACGTCGACAAGGTCGACGATGCCTTTGTCTCGTACGAGTCGGCCCACGAACCCGACGACGGTCGAGTCGATCGGCAGACCGAATTGCTGGCGGGCCTCGCCCGTAGTGGAGTCGGACGCTGGCGAGAACCGCTCGATGTCGACCCCATTTCCGGAGCCGGCGGCCAACACGACCCCACGTGACCGGGCCAGCGCCCCCGATGTCCAGCCGACCGCCCGCAGGCTTGCGCTGTTAACGATGACATCTGTCGCACATGCCGATGTCACCCGTTCCACTGCGATCGCGAGCCATCTACCCGGACCGTGCAGCCCCTCGAACCGATACCCCCTCACGACGTACACACGCACCGGCACACGGCACACGAACGCCGCCACCATCCCCAAGAGTCCGGCCTTTGGCGTCGACGCATTGACCACATCGGGCCGGGAACGGCGAATCAACGCAACGATCGCCCACAGCGCCCGGAGATCGCGGAGCGGCGAGGGCTGTCGAACGAGCGGCACCGATGAAACCGACACACCCTGATCCCACGCGTCCGCTCTGACCTCTCCGCCGACAGCGACCTCGACGTCGAACCCCTGCTCGATCATGAACCCGAGTTGTCCGCGCACGAGCACGCTCGAGAGCTGATCGGTCAACAGATACAACAACCGCGGTCGGCGACCCGACGAGTCGCTCACGGTGCCTCCGAATAGCGCCTCGGTTCGTCGGCCGGTCCATTGACCTGCACGAGTGGGATCCCGTCCTGGTCGACGACGAGGATCTGCTGAAGCTCGGGGATCACCAGCGGCTGCGGGTTGGTTGCGAGCGTGTAGCCGTCGGGCATCTCGAGCACACCGGCCACGGCGTATTCGACGGTGAGCGATTCACCCGCCGGGATGGACACGAAGCTCGATGCCACCGTCCATCCCTGCTCGACCGCGGGCGTGTATCGGAACTCCTCGCCGTTGCTCGTTGCGCCGACGATGGGGAGAGCAGCGAACGTCGCCAGGCGCAGCGTGTTGGTCCCGTCGGGTTGCCGGGCCCTGTTGCCGATCACGCTGTTGGGGAGTCCCGTCGCCGGGGCGGTGTTGGTCAGCGTGACCGTGATCGTTCCCGACACCTCGTTGGTCTCGGTGTCGACCACCGCGTCGTATTCCAACGTTCGTTCGAGGTACACGTCGATCTTGTTCGCCCCAGAGTTGGCGACGGAGATGGCGACACCGTCGCCTCCGTCCAGGCTGGGCAGTCCCCCTGCCAGCCGGGTTGCCGCGAACAGCTCCTGTTCCGCCTCTGCGCGTGCCCATCCGAGCAAACGGCCCTCGGCGACAAGCGGCGACAGCGACTCGATGAGCTCCACCGGATCGGGAACCGCTCCGGAGAGCAGCCGCTCGATGGTCACCTCCGATACGTCTTCGAGGAAGTCCTCCCGATCGTCACGCCCCTCCACCTCGTCGAGTTCGTATTGATCGACGAGCAAGAAGTCGACCACGTTGTTGGCATTCAGCTGGCGATCTTGACCGTCGACGCTGACCGGACCAGTGAACCGCAGCAACTCGGCCAGCACGTACGGATCCATGGCGAACACGCCGTCGAGTTCCGTCGTCCCACCACTCTGGGGGTACAGCTCGGCGATCACTTCCGCTGTCGTTGGGAAGTGCGGCGACACGGTGACGTTCGACCACACGATGTCTTCCACGGTGCCGCCGGGCCCACTGTTGAACCCGAGGGGCCAGTACTGTGCCAGGAACTCGTCCGGTCCGGTGATGGCGCGAGTGTCGCTGCCGCCCTGGTTCAAGTCGCGGGTGCGGCCGAAGTCAGAAACGCTGATCTCGCCCTCGTCGGCGGTGATGATCGCGTAGTTCCCCATGAACCCACTCGATCCACGCGCCTCGGCGGGGGTGGTAAACGCGACGAAGTACGTCCGCGGTTCGTCTGCACCGAGCATCCCCGGCAACAACTCGGCAGCGTGCGCTGCGTTCTCCAAGCGCGGGCGGTTCTCAGAGACCTCGTCGGCAATCTCGTCGAGCCGCTCGCTCACCGGACTCAACAGCCAGGGCGACCGCACTCCGGTGAGCGCTTCGTCGAGGGTGGCCACCGACTCGCGCACGTCGCCGAGCGGGACGCCGACGATCTCGACCGCAGTGAGATCGATCTGTCCGTCGACCAAACGCAGGTCGTCAATCACGATGGAACGAAGCGCAACAGCGAGGTCGTCGCTCGCCTGAGCGGCAGCGGCGGCGAGGTCGGCGCCAGCGGCCCGGTTCTGCGCCACGACGGGCACGAAGGCAGCGAGCTGCGCCCACGGCGCACTCAATGCAGAGTCGGCGTCGCTGAACGCTGCTGCTGCCTGCTCGAACTGGTCGGCGGCCGCGGCGTAGTCGCCGTCGGTGGCCGATTCGATCCCATCACGGGCGAGTTGATTCCCGGCGCGCAGCGGGTCCTCGGCCTGCAGGGCGCCGAACCCGAGCCCAGCGAGGGCGACGAGTGCCACGCCAACACATGCGATTCCAGCGATCCACACGGCTCGTCGATACTGCGCATGTCGACGACGCAATCCGAACGCAATCGTCAGCGCCGCAAGAGCGAGGCCGATCAAGGCCGTCGCGCCGTGAAACGAGTCGAGATCGGATCGCGCCAATGCGTTGAACGCCAGCCCGGCCACGACGGCGCGCTCGATCACCTGTTCGCGCCGTTGCACGCCGATCCACATCGCGCCGAAGAAGGCCCCCGCTCCGAACACACCGACGACGATGTTCTCCGCCACTGCAGTTGCGATTGCCGAGGTGACGGCCAGCACCCACCACGGTGCCGACGAGCCTGCCCAGGTGACCACGCCGACTCCGATCACGGCGAGCACGACATCGATCAGCGTTGACCCGGTCGGCTCCAACCCGGCGAACGCGGCAGCGATACCGCTCACTGCGGCGACGACAACAGTCGGGCGCTCGTCGACCCGCATCCGGCGGCGTCGACGCGCCATCAACCCGAGCACCTGCGCGGCATGGCCGCAGAGGCTAGCGATGCTGCGCCCGCACGGCGGTGCAGCGAACCCAAAACAGCGCGCCCGCGGGGCGCCACCGTAGGATTCGCGGTCGATGCCGGAGTCCGCCTACGCCTTGACCGACCGACCGCGCGCCGTTGACGACGTCGAGATCGCCGCCTTCGACGGTGAGATCGTCGTGTTTCATGTCGGCCCGTCGGTGGTCCACAAGCTCCCGGGGGCAATAGGGGCCGTGTGGCTGATGTGCGACGGCGAAACCACGGTGGCCGAATTGAGCCCACAACTGACCGAGCTGTTCGGCTTGGCCGACGACGATGGCACCGACCTCGACCAGACCGTGCACTCCGCGTTGACGCAACTGGCACGCAATGGGCTGCTCGCCGGTCAGGGCGTCGTGGCCACTCGGGTCGAGGACGACGTCGCGACACGCGCAAGCGACGGGTCTGAGATCTTCGTCGCCCCACCTGACCCTTGAGGCGCAACCGGCGGCCGCTCCGTGTGGGTGGCGGAGCCCATCGTCGTGCGACTCGGCGGTCGACTGATCGGGATTCGTGCCGACACCGGCGACACCGCTGACACGCTGCGCCAACTCCTCGGCCGGTATCTGGAGTATCACGACGACGTCTCGGCGGCCGTCAGCGTGCGATGTGCAACGACTTCAACCGCTCGGGGCAGGGCTTCGGTACCGCAGCTGTTGCTCGGCAACCGCCTCATCGCCCGGTCACGCAACGCCGTCGACGTGTTGCATGCGCTCGACCGACTGCTGGCCGGCATCGCCGCCGAGGCAGAGCCTGTCATCGCGGCGCCGCGCGTCATGCTCCGCATGATCGCCAAGAACGGCCGAGCGGTGTTGCTCGACGCACCGCCCGCCGCGATGCTCGGCGTTGGGCAACTCAATCGGGGCGGTGTCCGCGAGATCGCGAGGTACGGCACGGTCGTCGACGGCACGACCGTGCAGCCGGACCCCGAGTTGGATCTCGATTGGGCCGCTGCGGGGTTGGGTGCGCCGACTCCGCTCGGCCCGATGACGCTCGTCGGTCTCGTGGCGCTCGAGCCGTCATCAAGCGCCGGGTCATCCACGGGACGGCCCCCACAGACCGGGGACACCGGCGAGACTCCAGCCGATCGCACGAGCAGGTTCGCCGTCCGCCATCCATCACCTGAGTGGTTGCGGACCGTTGCCCACCTGGAGTCGTCGAGTCGCATCGCCGTCACCCATGAAAAGGCAGCGGCCGTCGACGCCATTGTCGGTCTGCTGCCGTCGTAAGTCAGCTCGCAGCCAGGACCGTCGCGATGACGCGCTGAACGTCGTCGTCTGCAAGTGCACTGCTGCTCGGGAGACACAGGCCACGAGCGAACAGCGACTCGGCGGTGCCGTCGATCTGGCCAGGAGCGCCGTCGAACAGCGGCTGCAGATGCATCGGCTTCCATAGTGGTCGGCTCTCGATGTTCTGCGCCTCCAGCCGGCGCATCGCCGCGTCTCGAGCGGCGCCGTCAGCGAACACCACACACGTCAACCACCCGTTCCAACCACCAAGCGGATCGTTGCCGATCCGATGCCAGGCCGGAACCGGCATCAACTCGACACCGTGTTGCGCAAACCCGTTGCGATAGTGGCGATGAATCTCCCGACGGCGCTCCATCATCTGGGGTAGCCGCTGCAGCTGGGCACTTCCGATGGCCGCCAACAAGTTGCTCAGCCGATAGTTGAAGCCGACCTCGGTGTGCTCGTAGTGGACCGTCGGCTGGCGCGCCTGGGTCGCCAGGTAACGCACCCGATCGGCCAATGCGTCGTCCCCGGCGAGCAACGCGCCGCCTCCCGACGTCGTCGCGATCTTGTTGCCGTTGAACGACACGATGCCGACATCGCCGAGTGTCCCCGCTGGCCGGCCCGTCGTCGTCGAACCAAGCGCTTCGGCGGCATCCTCGATCAACGGAACCTCGTAGCGCTCGCAGATCGGCACCAGGGCGTCGTAGTCGGCGCACAACCCGTAGAGATCGACCGTCATCACCGCACGCGGCAGTTCGTTGCGACCTGCGAGTGCAACCAGCTCCTTTTCGAGCAACTCAGGTGCCATGTTCCACGAGCGCAGGTCGCTGTCGATGAAGCGTGGGCTGGCACCGGTGTACATCACGGCGTTGGCACTGGCGACGAACGTGAACGTCGGCAGCAGTACGTCATCGCCGGGACCGACACCACAACTCAACAGCGCAAGATGCAGCGCTGCGGTGCCGCTCGACAGGGCGACCGCCGGCCAACCGGTGAGCTCGGTGAGGCCCAGTTCGAAGCGGGCCAGGTCGGGGCCGGCCGGTGCAATCCAGCCGCCGTCGAACGCGGCAAGGAGGTACTGCCGTTCGAGGTCGCCGACGTCGGGTTGGCTGAGCAGAATACGCGGCGGCTGCGCGTCACTCATCGGTGGTCAACCGACGGGGGCGTCATCGAGCCCGTGTCGGGAGATCCGCTGCAACAGCACGGCGTGAACAGCGGATCGGTTGGGACCGGGATTGCCGTGGTCGCCGTCGACCATCGCGTGGGCATCTCGCGGCGCGAGCGGCGGCACGGCGACATGGGTGATCTGTTTGTGCACCCGCCGCTCCCCTGCTTCGTCGGCGGCGATCAGCACCTCGTGCAGCTTTTCGTTCGGGCGCAGCCCGGTGAACACGATCGGTAGCGGAGGATCGTGCTGGTTGGCGAACCGCTCAGCCACCGAAAGGATCTTCACCGGCTCACCCATGTCGAGGATCAGCACCTCGCCGGGAGCGCCGATCGCTCCGGCGTACACGGTGAGCCGGCTCGCCTCCTCGATTGTCATGAAGTAACGCGTCACGTCCTCGTGCGTCACCGTCAGCGGCCCACCGACAGCTGCCTGCGCCCGGAACGTCGGCAGTACCGAGCCGCTGGAACCAAGCACGTTGCCGAAGCGCACCGACACGAACTCGGTGGTGCCGGTCGAGCATGCATGAGCCGTCAGACGCTCGGTGATGCGTTTGGTCCAACCCAACACGCTCGTCGGTTCGGCAGCCTTGTCGGTACTGATATTGACGAATCGATCGACACCGTGGCGCGCCGCGGCGTCGAGCAAGTGCTGGGTGCCGATCACGTTCGTCTGCCACGCCTCGTCGGGATACATCTCGAGCAACGGCAGGTGCTTCAGCGCTGCTGCGTGGAACACCACGTCCGGCTGCGCCTCCTCGAACGCCTGGTCGACACGTTGTCGATCACGGATGTCGGCGAGGATGATGGCTCGATCGTCGAGCAGGGCCCGCCCGGCGACCGACAGTTGTGTTGCGTGGAGACCGCTCTCGTCGCGGTCCAACATCAATAAGGCGGCGGGTTCGAACTTCGCTAGCTGTCGACACAGCTCGCTGCCGATCGAGCCCCCGGCGCCAGTCACCAGGACTCGGCGACCAGCGATGTACTCCGACACCGCGACCGGGTCGATGTCGGCCGGCTGACGACCGAGCAGATCGGCTTCGGTCACCGGTCGAATGTCGTCGATCTCAACGCCGCCGAGCAACCGATCCACGGTGGGGAGCACGTACACGCGCAGTCCTTCGGCTTCGGCGGCGGTGGTCACACGGCGGAAGAACGCCGCGGTGCCGCTCGGGACAGCAATCAACACCGTGCTGGCGTCGACCCGTGCGGCGACGTCGACCAGCTCATCGACCGTCCCTTCGACCCGCACGCCATACAGCCGGAGGTTGCGCTTGGCCGGGTCGTCGTCGACGATCGCCACCGGCAGCATGCCGGCGTCCGGCGACGACCGCATGGTGCGCACGATTTGGTCCGCTGCCTCTCCGGCGCCGACCACCACCACGCGCTGTACATCGTCGCCGCTCGGCCGGCGTTTGCTCTCCACGTAGAGCCGCCAGATCGAGCGGATCGCGATCTGGCCCAACAACGAGACGGCCGTCGCCAGCAGCGGAACGGAGCGGGGAATCACACGGTCGGGACCGCTCTCACCGGCCCACCAGATCACGGTCATGACCGCGCCAACGGAGAACGCCGTGAGGGCGACCACGCGGACCTCGTCGAAGCTGCCGTAGCGCCACCTACGCCGGTACAGGCCGTAGACGAAGCCGAACGCGGCCTGGAGGACCACCGCGACGAGCACGGCGATCAGAACCTCGCGTCGCACCACGCGATCCCAGGCGTAGTCGTAGCGCAACACCACCCCGGTAGGGATGGCAACGACCCACAACGCGCTATCAGCGAGGAAATGGACAATCGGGAGGTGTCGGCGAGCCGCCGCAAGCAAATGGCTCACGTATCCGAATCGTATCCAATCGAGAGGGTGGCGTACAGGGATCCTCGGTCGGGTTTCAGAGCGTCTCGCCGGCGAACTCGTGGCCGCGCAACAGTCCCTTGGCATCGAATACCAGCCGCGCGCGTGCGGCGATCGTGGCTGGATCGAACTCGGGATGGTCGACGAGGACGATGACGATGTCGGCGTCGCGCAATTCGTCGTCGGTGAAGTCGACGAGTGGCTCGTTCAGCGCGCCGACGTTGACGTCGGCGATGTACGGGTCGCAGATGCGGATCTCCGCCCCGCTGGTCGACAACCGCTCGGCGACTCGCACCGACGGACTCTCGCGCCAATCGCTCGTCGCCCGCTTGTAAGCCAAACCGAGGAGCAGGATCCGGCTCCCGTTCACCGCCTTGTGTTCGGCATTGAGCATCGCCGTGACTCGATCGTGCACGTAGTCGGGCATGTGTTCGTTGACGTCGTTGGCCAACTCGACGAAGCGAAAGGTGTGGCCGAGGTGTTGTTTGACACGCCATGCGAGATAACTCGGGTCGATCGGCAAGCAGTGGCCGCCAACCCCGGGGCCCGGGGTGAACTTCATGAACCCAAAAGGTTTCGTCGCAGCCGCGTCGATCGCTCGCCAGATGTCGACATCGAGTTCACGGGCAAACATCGCCAGCTCGTTGACGAGCGCGATGTTCACGTGTCGGTACGTGTTCTCGAGCAATTTGACCAGTTCGGCCTCTGCACACGATCCGACTGGCACGGTCTCGTCGACGAGCGCGTCGAAGAACGCTTGCACCACGGCCAGCGACTCGGGCGCGCCGCCACTGACAACCTTTGGTGTGTTGACCAGGCCGTGGGTCGGATTCCCCGGGTCGATCCGCTCCGGGCTGTAGCCGACGAAGAAGTCGCCGGCCACGCCGTCGTTGGCCGGCCGAAGCCCCGATTCCGCGCTGAGGATCGGCGTGAGCAGCTCGGTGGTGGTCCCTGGATAGGTCGTACTCTCGAGGATCACGCATGCGCCGCGGCGGAGGCGCGTGCCGAGCGTGGCACCGGCCCGCTCGACGTACGACAGGTCCGGTAGACCATCACGCAACGGTGTCGGCACGGAGACGACGGCGACGTCGAAGTCGATGAGGTCGTCGGGGTCCGCGGTCGGTTCGTAGCCGGCGGCGAGCGCGGTTGCGAGCTCGGCGTCCGAGACGTCGCCGACGTAGCTGTTGCCGTCTCGCAGCGCAGCGACCCGTTCGGCCGACGCGTCGAAACCGACGACGGGAAACCCGGCCTCGACTGCCCGCATGGCGACGGGCAGCCCGACGTAGCCCTGCCCAACCACGACGACCTTGGCGGTCCGGCGACCGATGCGCTGCAGAATCTCTTCGGGTTGCATCGCCTTCAGGATCGCACGCGCCGGGCCGGAACGCCTGCGACCGTCGTCGCAGGCTCGACATCAGCGGTCACGACGGCGCCAGCACCGACCATCGCCCCGGCCCCGATGTGCAACCCGGGGAGCACGTTGGCCCCCGTACCGACTGTGACACCGTCGTCGAGGGTGACGTTGCCGCCCACTGTCGCTCCCGGATACACGCTGACGAAGTCGCCCAACGTGCTGTCGTGGCCGATCGTGGCGTTGACGTGCAGATCGGCGTGACGGCCGAGCGTGATGTTCGAGGTGACCCGCGCACCGGCAGCCACGATGCAGCCGGCACCAATCCTGTTGTCGCCTCCAACGGTCGCCACCGGGTGGATCAACGTCAACGCTCGAAGGCTGGGGGACCCGACGTCTGCATCGATTCGGCGGCGCACGTCACCGGCGCCGATCCCAACCACAAATCCTGCGGGTCGATCGTTCATGTCGTCGCTGGCCAGGCCCCATCCGAGGCGCGTGCGTTTGTCGGCCAATTCGTCGATACTCCCGAGCAAGCCCGTGCCGAGGCGCGCCAGCAGGTCGGCCGTGGCGGTTCCGTCGTCGACGTATCCGAGCAGTTCGAGCTGACCCCCTGCATCGTTCATTGCAACGACGATGTCGTGGACCTCGCGGCCGAATCCGCCGGCGCCGACGATGACGATCCGAGCGTGTCGTGTGGCATGCCTGGAGAGCACGCCCGGCGTCGTCACGAGTTCGCACCTTACCCACCACGTACTGTTGCCCGAGATGTCTGGTACCCGGTGGTTGCACTCGCGAATCCGTCGAGGGCTCGACCTTGCCGCCGCAGCGACGGCCCTCGTCGTTGCATCACCGATCATCCTGGCGACCGCGATTGCGGTTCGATTGCGCCTCGGATCACCCCTGCTGTTTCGGCAACAGCGCGCCGGACGTGACGGCGAGGTCATCGAGGTCATCAAGTTCCGATCGATGACCGACGAGCGCAACGACTCGGGTCAGCTGCTCCCTGATGCCGACCGACTGCCTCGCTTCGGTCGAACCCTCCGGGCGAGCAGTCTCGACGAGCTCCCGCAGCTGTGGTCGGTCGTCCGCGGCGACATGAGCCTGATCGGCCCGCGGCCGCTGCCCGTGACCTACGTGGCCCGCTACTCCGACGAGCAGCGGCGTCGCCTAGAAGCCACCCCGGGGATCACCGGATGGGCGCAGGTCCAGGGGCGCAACGCGATCGACTGGCCCACGAAACTCCGCCACGACGTCTGGTACGTCGACAATGCATCTCCGGTGATCGATGCTCGGATCGTCCTCATGACGGTGAGCGGCCTCATTCGGCGGAGCGGGATCTCAGCGACGGAACACGCAACGATGCCGGAGTTCCTCGGCGAACGATGAGTCGGTGTCAGAACGGCGACGGCGCTGGCCGGTGTCACTTCACGCAGACCCACGAGTAGGGGTCGTCGGGGTCGTCGGTCGTCGCAACGACCCCTTCGCCATGACGCTGGGCACACGCGGCGTCGAGGTCGACGTCCTCCAGCTGGAACAGGCCGTTCGCCTCGTTGGTGCATCGCCACGAGAATGCATCGGTACCGACGAGCATGGCTTGTGACTGCGCGCCGAACCGTTCCTGGCAGTGAGCGAACACGTCGACCTCGCCGATCTCAGCGATCGGGTCGGGTCGGCCGTCGCCGTCGGTGGTTGCGGCAACAATCGCCGCGCCCGCTGCGGTGAACCCGATTGTCAATGCCAATACGGAACGGCCCGTGCGATTCACGACTGACTCCTGCCCAACGCGCAGTCGATGTGCGGCTGCAAGAACGGACGACAGCGGAACGCGAAGCTGCGCATCTGAGCCAGGTTCGGACGCACCAGACCGTGCAGCTCGAGCTCCGGATAGAGCGCGTCGCGATAATTCTTGATCGTGTTCGGCTTGAGCTCTGCGGTCGACGCCACCGAGTGCAGCGTCACCTCGCCTGCTGTGGCCAACAACGCGGCCCACAACTTCGCGTGTCCGGCGTGAGGCACCAATCGCCGGAATGATTCGGGCGTGCGCGCCGGGTTTCGCTCGGCCGGCAACAACGGTCGAATCGCCGGATCGATCGGTGCTGTCCCCTCATCCAACACACCCCGGATGGTTGCCAGCTGCAAGTCGAGCGGCGCCGACTTGGAGATCACCGTCACCACTGGCAACAGCTCCCACGCGTCGCGCAGCACCTCGGCCACCCACTGGTCACCATGGGTGATGATGACCAGCCGGGTGTCGGGCGAAGTGTCGTCGATCTCGGCCAGCGCCTCGATCCCATAGCCCTCGTAGCCGGGGAAGGACAGATCGACCAGCGCGACATCGATCGCTGCGCCGCCGTCAGCGAGGATGCGCGCTGCATCGTCGGGATGGTTACCGGTGACCACGTCACACCCGAGATCGTCGGCGATCGCCTGCGCGAACAACTCGGTGAGCGCCGTTGCGTCGTCGATCATGAGTACGCGGGTCATCACACGACCTCCGACGCCCACGAGTCTCGTTCGTGGTCGCGGGGCATGGTGACCGTCACCGTCGACCCGGCCCCGTTTGGAGCGACCTCGATCCCGCCGGCGCCCAAATCGAGCTTCAGCTGCCACAATCCACGACCGGCTGGCGCCTCTGACAAATCGAATCCGCCGGCGTTGTCGATCACCTGCAACGTGATCGCCTCGGGGCTGGAGGTCACCTTGAACCCCAACTCGGTCGCTCCTGCCAACAAGGCGTTGCTCGTGAGCACCGACACCGCTCGACCGAACGTTCGACCCAACCGCTCGTCGACCACCACCGACACATCGTCGAAGGTCGGAACATCACAGATCGCCACACCTTGCGACTGCGCGTTACGCACGAAGGGCTGCAACACCTCGGCGAGCCGCACGCTGCCCGACATGTACAGCTCGTCGAGCTGGCGCAGCCGGATTCGATGGTCCAACTCCGCCAACGAATCGGCGATCGACTCGAGCGACACGCCGCCGCGGCGGATCTGCAGCTCGGTCAACTTGAGCGCGGACGACACGTCGTCGTGCAACCAGTGCGCGCTGCGTCGATGAGCGTCGGAAGCAGCCTCGGCCACCACCGCTTGTTCGTGATGCAACACTGTGCGCCGGAACCGATCGAGCACGCCCGCGAAGAACGAGCCGAGGATCACCACCAGCGCGCCACCGAGATACACGGGAGCGATCACCTCGAACCCTCGCTGCCAGCCCAGCACGAACAAGGCGACCACTGACGCGACCACGATGCCGAAGTGAAACGCCGAGGTGACGAACGTGCGGCACCACTGCCCCGGCCAAATCTTGAAGCCCACCTCCCACGCACACGCCGCCGCCTCGGCCCCGAGGGCAAAGGCAAACGGCCACAATGACATCAGAGCCACCACTACCGGCGCCGTCGCCATGCTGGCCAAGATCGCGATCACCACGGTGACGCGAAGGGCGAACGACGACCACAGGCGGCCGGCCCGGCGGCGATCGAGGCGCACGCGCAATGGGCGGACAGCCAGGAGGGCGGCACCCACGATCACCACCCACGGCGCCACCAGGGCCAGACCGTCGAGCGGCGTGGTCGCCAAGCGCACCACAGCGATCGTCACCACGACGGCCAGCGAGGCGATCTCCGTGACGGTCACCACCCGGTCGACGATGCCAACCTCCTTGTCCGGATCTGCCCACACGTGCTCCCCGGCGGCGACCGCGATCCAGAAGTCGATCTTGCGCGGCCGCTGCTGACGCAGGGCCTCGGCCGCCTCGATCGGACGCGTCGCCATTCCCCCATTCTTGTCGCCCACATGCCCCCAAGACAGCGTTGGCGACAGCTCGCGCCACTGCGCGTGTCGCAACGGTGCTCGGCGGCGGCGGTCGTCCTGACACACTGGGCGAGGTGCGGAGCCTGAGACGACGGCGACTGGAACATGCACTGGCACCAGGGGTGGTCGTACTGCTGATCGCAGCTTCATGTTCGAGCGAGACCGACGAGGTGACCACCATCGGCCCGACGCCCGCCGGCACGGCGACCACCCCCGCGACCACTCCGACGACCACAGCGACAACGGCGCCGACGACATCCACGTCGGCGGATGCTGCGCCGTCGGCGTCGGCCGCGCGGCCGGCAGGCGAAGCAGCGCGCTGCACCGCGCCAACCGCGGAGACCCCGGTGGTCGTGTGGCACGCGCTGGGCAACGACTCCGAGCAGAAGCTGATCGAGCTGACCGATCGCTTCAACGGGTTGGGAACGGGCGTCACCGTCGCCCTCGAGAAGACCGGCAGCTACGGCGCCACCCTCGCCCTGTTGGCCGACACACCTGCTGCAGACCGCCCGAACGCCGTGCTCGTCGACCATCGCGGGATCCAGGACCTCGCGCTCAGCGGGCTCGTCGTGCCGCCGGGCGCGTGCGATGTCGACAGCGGTTCGCTGCTGCCGGTGATCGAGGCCACCTACACCCTCAACGGCGAGCTCCTGGCGCTGCCGTACAACGTGTCGACCCCGGTGCTCGTCTTCGATGAGACACGCTTCGCCGCCGCCGGGCTCGACCCGGCCAATCCGCCGCTCACGTTGGACGAGCTGAGCAGCGCGTCCGCACAGATCGTCGAGACTGGCGTCGCGCCCCACGGGCTCGTCGCCTGGGACGGCTACGGGCCGTGGTTCATCACGCAGTTCAACTCCCGCCGAGGCGAGTTGAGCGCACGGCCCGACAACGGACGCAGTGGCGAGCTGACGACGTCGGTCGACTTCGGCAGGCCCGAGGTGGTCGAGTCGTTCGAGTGGCTGGTCGACGAGGTCGACTCGGGGCGGGCGGTGTGGATCGGCGGGAACGCGTCCGGCGTCGACGACCTGTTCCGCTTGGTCGCCGATGAGGACAACGCCGTGATGACCTTGAACACCTCAGGCGCCCTCGGCGACCTCGAGCGATTGTTGACCAGCGGCGCGTTCCCGGGGACCGAGCTCGGCGCCGGACCGCTGCCCGGGCCGGGGACGGGAGCGCTCGTAGGAGGCGGCGCATGGTGGTTGATCGAGCAACCCGACCCCGCAGACGTTGGCGCGACGATGGAGTTTCTGTCGTGGCTGAACGCGCCGGAGCAACATGCGGAGTTCGCTGCGTTCACGGGGTTCTCACCGATCACCTCGGCCGAGTTGGAGCAACCGGTCTTGGTCGACGCATGGGCCGAGCATCCCGAGCGACGCATCGCCTACGACCAGCTCGTCGACCTGCCCGCCGACATCCCTCGGGCGGGTCCGGTATGGGGCGCCGGTGACGACATCAACCGCGTGATGCACGAGTCGATGACCGCTGTGGTCGAGGGCACCCCGGCGGTCGACCAACTCAACCGTGCCTCCGAACGCGTCACGGCGCTGCTCGATGCTTACGCCTTCGCGGTGCACAACTCGTAGCCATTGGCTCTCGGCGACGGCGGCCGCGGCTTTCGTGTAGACATGGCTGGCTCACCGAGGTGTCGCACCGCCGAGCAACGCACGGCGATCGCTCGAACCGTGCGCTGGCGTCGAGAGACGTGTACGCACATACATGTCGCATCCGACCTTGTCCGGCCCCATCTGACATCCGTACCGTCACATCTAGGACGGATGGACGAGGTGGAGGATCGCAAATGAGCGCCCCGGTGATCTCATATGGTCGGCTCGTGTCGGGAGAACCACCTGACTCGGTGGATCGCACGGCGTACGCAGCCGCACTACGCAAGCTCAAGTCGCGGTCGTCGTTGAACTACGCGGCGATCGGCTCAGAAGTGGAAAGACCGGTCTCGACGGTGCACGGGTGGATCACGGGAAAACACCTCCCGTACGCACGCGACAACGACGACTTCGCGACGGTCCTCGAACTGCTCGGCGCACGCGATATCGACCGCTGGATGGACATCCTCTTCGACCTTCGAGTCGTCTAGCTCGCCACCCAGAGGACCAACCGTCGGGCCGTCACCCGACCGCATCGCCTGCTCGCCAGAGCAGCGACGCGCATCACCACTGCGCTGGGGTTCATCGCACGCTCGTGGGCCGGCACCACTGCTGACTCAACCGGCACCACTGCTGATTCAAGTGGAACCACCGCTCCACCAAGGGCTCCGGCTGTACAAAGCGATGCCAACGGCGCCGCCGCCACGATTCGGGCGACGAGCAGGGCTCTCAACCCACCGGTGGCGCCCAGTGGTCGATTCCCAGAACAACACGTACTGCCTCGGCGTGCGGCTTCCATCGACACCGAGCCTCGTCGTCAACGCCGTGCGCATCGAGCACGCGACGCCGTCGCGGCTTGGTGGCCGTACGCTGCGGCGCATGTCCATCCCCGACACGCCTGGCGAGATAGATGGATTCCGGGCGCTGGGGTTCTTCCCCGCGGACCACGCCGCCGCCGAGAACGGCAAGGTGTATGCCAACGGGGCCTACTGGACACTGCTGCGGTTCCGCGAGTTCCCTGCGGTGCACGCCGGGATGAGCCTGGTGGCTGTGTTGCAACAGCCCTTCCACGCCTCGCACGCCAACCACACCTTCGAGATGACGCTGCACGATTCCGACGGCAATCAACATCCGGGCGTGCGCGTACAGGGCCAGTTCCGGGCGACCCCTGGGCCCGACGCCAACTACGGCGACCCGGGCGTGCTGCCGTTTGCCGTGCGGCTCAACGGCGTGCGCTTCGAGAAGCCCGACACCTATCGATTCGCCTTCGCCGTCGACCGCACCGAACTCGCGCGCTACACCTTCCGAGTCGCCCGGGCCATCGGCCGGCCTCCCGCTCAGCGGTGAGGCAGACGGCTCCCCCTCGGCCCGTTCGCTCACCGCAGCCCGGGTCGGCCACCCACCGGTGAGCCAAACGGCTCCCCCTCGGCGCATTCCCTCACCACAACACTGGTCACCACAACACTGGTCACCACAACACTGATCGAGATCTACCGATGAGGCCGTATCCGAGGTCATCCGAAGTTTGGCGCACATGTGGCGCTGGTGGCGACAGATCTAGTAGAACTGTGGTTGTGCCACCACACACGGTGGCAGAGCGCCACTCCTTCGGTGGCGGGTTTGGGGGGAGACGGGCCCGCGCAAACCCGCCACCAAACGGCCCGGTCGGCGCCGTCGGTTGGCAACACGGTCGAGTCGCTCCCTGAACGTTGCAGCTCCCGGTCCCACACGACGGGCACGTCGACGCGCACGACGCCTGATCGCCCAAATCGAGGGCGACGACCTCAACACCGTCGCCGAACCGATCCGACCGCCATGCGCACGAAACCCAGTGTGCGCGCGTAAGGATCTGCGAGGTCGTCCGTCAGGAGGTGTGAACCCGCCAGAAAGGAACCTCCGATGAGCCACGCCACCCCAGCACCACACGACCACTTCGACCTGTACTCCGAGCCCCGATGGGCGAGCGAACGGCGAGTCGATCCACCCGGGTCCCACCGCCAGCGACGGGTGCTATCGGCCGCCGTCGGCGGACTCGTCGGCGTCGCCGGGCTCGGCGTCGCCGCGGCTGCCGTCATCATCGGCGCCGGTCCCGGGAATTCCAACCCGACGATCGTTCCGGCCACCGTCGAGCCCGCACCCGCAGCGACCGGCCCCGAGTCGGCCGCTGCAATCGAGGTGGTGACCGAAGTCGCCGACACGCCGCCTGCGACAACCCCCGAGGTTGCCACCACTCCCGTCGCGCCTGCAATCGTCACCCGTGCCGAGGCGCCGCCGAGCTCGCCCGATCGCGCCTCGAACGAAACTGACACCGCCCCCGTCGAACCGGATATCACAACACTTCCCGCCGGATGGAGCTTCTCGCTGCCAGTCGGCGTCGCCGGAGGCATCGAGTACGCAGGCGGCGGACTCGAACAGCTCACCGACGGCCCCGGCAACGTCGCTGTCGACGACCAGGGTGGCGTGTACGTGAGCGACCCCGTTGCCGGCCGAATCGTCACGATCCGCAACAACACAGTCGGCTACATCGACGTATCGCAGTTCGGTCTCACCTGGATCAACGACATGGTCGCCGCCGAGGATCACCTCATCGTCCTCGGCCCGCAGACCGGCACACCTGAACCACGCCAGGTCGCACGTATCGGTTTCGACGGCGCACTCATCGACACCTTGCCGCTGATCGATGAAGACACGAGCGGCGACTTCGTGACGGGGCTCATCGACGACGGCGACCGAGTGATCGTCGAGCATTCCTTCGGCCGCAGCGGCTACCAGGAATGGGACGCGGTGAGCGGATCGTTCGTCCCGACCGACCTGTACGTCGACGACATGGCGGTGTCCCTCGCCGGCCCCGACGTGATCGTCGGGCCGCACAACCTCAGCTGGCCCGACTTCGCCGTGCGTTTCGTGTCGGCAAGCGACAACGGTCAGTGGATCGTCTCGTCATACGGACCTCGCTGCTCGGAGGACGGCACCGACTACTCAGCGAGCGTGTCGTGGCACCACGACGACGTCAGCCGGAATGGTGAGGCGTTTCTCTCCCTCGACCAGGTCGTCGAGGACGCAGCCCAAGAAATCGCCTCGACCAGCGACGGACGGGTGTTCGCTCTCGACACCTACGACGACCGAGTCGAGGTACGCGAGGTCGTCCCTCAAGCGATGGGGTGCTGACCGCCATCCTCCCTCGTTTGTTGGCAGGTGGGCGGACGTCGGGTCCTCGCGCACCTGCCAACAGACGCTTCGGTTCCGCCCGAAGGCGACCAGTGCCCATATCGGGACGTGATTCGAATCATCTCTCGCCGCCTCGTCAGTTCGTGGCCATGGGCCGGGACGGCAGCGCTCCTGCTCGTCGCGCTGTCGGCGTCGTCGGGCGCGTTGCCACCACCAGCCGATCGATTCGACCACGGGGCGGCCGGCACCGCCCGCAACGGTTCCGGCGGCAAGATCGCTCCCGCGCCATCTGGAGGATCGTGGCCCGGCACGGCAAACTCGGGGAACGGCGGACCCTTCGGTTTCGTCGGCGCACAGTACGGCGACCTGTGGGGGCTGCCGCTCGGAGCCAACAACTCACTCGGCGTCGGCTACTGCGTGATGGAGGACGTACTCGGCACCGGTCGGGTCGGCCGCCAACCCGACCCCGCCGAGTGGGACGAAGGCGAGATGGCTCGGGCAGCTGCTGTGATGGCCACCTTCGGCGGCGACCGGGTGGTGCCGTACGGCATCGGACCCGATGGCGCCTACGACGTCGACACCGGCGAATGGCACCACCCGGCACTGTTCGGGGGTGGCGAGTACACGCGTCGGCGACAAATCGCGGTGAACTTCGCCGTGCGTATGTTCGTCGAGGACATGAGCCCGTCCGGCGCAGCGCGGGGACGCAAACTCGCACGCGACACGGCGATCGTGAGCGGCTCTGACGGCAACTTCTCTGCGCTGCGCAATGGGTACCTGATGGCCCAGCGCTTGGCCCAGACGGCCGACATCCAGGCGGCGGTCGGCGGCGTCTCGTTGGAAATGGTGTGGGGCACACCCGGCGGGATGCCGCCGACCGCACCAGGCACATACCCACTCGACGTGCGGGTACGCGACGGCAACGGCAAGCCCGTGGGATGGGTCCCGGTGCTCCAGCTGTCGTCGAGCGGGATCGATGACAATCGCTCGGTCGGCGCAATCGCGCGGGTCGATCAGTCCGGCGATGCACCCGACGGCGCCGCGCGGTGGAACGCAGCGAGCGCCGCGGGATGGCCGGTGTGGGGGATGAACCACTCGCTGCACACCGACGCCCGATTCATGGTCGGTGGTGCGAGCGGGATCGCACCGGATGCAGCGGCACGCACCGCCGACGTCGCCGACGCACGAGGTATTGCCCGGTTCGACGTGACGATCAGCAAACCTTCGTGGGAGCTCGCCTTTCACGTGCAGGCGCCCACGGCAGATATCGAGCTGTGGGCGGGCACCGGCCTGCAAGGTCAGATCACGTGGACTGGTCGTCCGCAATCGGCCTCGGTGCACGCCGAGCACCATCCACCGGAGCTGTATGTCGCTATCGAGAAGCTGTCGATCGAGCCATCGCTGTCGGTCGCTGGCTCCGAGTTTGCACTCGTTGACGCAAACGGCGCCCAAGTCGACAGCGGCGCCGTCGGTGCCGATGCCTCGTTGCGCTTTGCGCCCATCGATCCGGTCGCTCATCCCGGGCCATATGTCGTCCGCGAGCTGCGCGCCGCGCCGGGGCTTGCGCGACGCGACGACGACATCGCCGTTCCAGGGCCGGTGTCGACCGACGCATCGTCGCCCACGGTCGTCGTGGTGCGGAACGCGCCGATCATCGGCTTGCTCAGGGTGCGCAAGGTCTTCGACCACGACGATGTCGTCGGTGGGCGCGACTTGTCCGGGTTCGTATTTGCTGTGCATCGGGTCGGCTCCGCCGACGAGCCGGTGATCGTGGCGACCGACCCCGACGGTCGCAGCGACCCGATCGAGGTCGTGCTCGGCCGGTACAGCGTCGAGGAGTTGGACCGTCCGGCCTGGGCGATGGGGTCCTTTGGTGCGGCGGTTGAGGTAGCGGTCGATCCGAGCGCCGAGCCGTCGGTGGAGGTCGCCTACGAGAACACGATGCCCGAGGCGACGATCGACACCTTCGCCAGCGACGCTGCCGACGGCGACGGCTACCTCGACGCGCTGCGTCCCGACGCGGCGATCGTCGACCGGGTCGAGTTGTGCGGCCTCGTACCCGGCACGGCGTATGTGCTGCATGGCGATGTGCTGCGGTTGACGGAGTCGAGCGTCGTACCGACCGAGGCGACCTCGTCGATCGAGATCGTTGCCGACTCGACGTGCACAGCAACCGAGATGGTGATCGACATCCCCGCCGACGTCGCAGAGACGATCGCGGGATCGTCGGTGGTCGTGTACCAGCAACTCACCGTGGCGTCATCGGCCCGCGTCGTGGCGACGCACGGCGACCCGACCGATGCCGATCAGACGATCCGTGTTCCCGCGGTCACGACGAGCCTTCGGGCGGTATCCGCACAGACGCCCAGTGACACCCGTCAACCAGCGGAGTTCCTCGTCACCCCAGGCACGCAATTGCTCGACCGCCTGACGTATCGCGGGCTTGCCCCTGGTGCGGAGTACATCGCCTCGACGTCGCTGGCCCGGCAACACGCCGACGGTACGTGCGGCGACGGCGTCGTGGTCGGTCGGACGTCGTTCGTCGCCGAGGCCGGTTCGGGTGTCGTCGAGGTTCCAGCGGGCAGCGTCCCGAGCCCCGGCGTGTTCGCTGTGTCGCAGCACATCGCGCACGCCGACGCTCCCGATGCTCCGGAGGTCGTGACGCACGACGGCTGCGCCGACCGGGAGCAGACGGTGTGGTCCATCGGGGTCGATACGGCTGTCGAGCACGCCGTGGTCAGCGGCGAAGGAGTCATGCGCGACCGCATCTCGGTCCACGGCCTCGAGGTGCCCATCCCGGGCGTTGCTGCACTATCGATCGAGGGCGGGTTGTACGCCCACGACGACGACGCTGATCGCAGTGGCTGGGACTGCACCGACGCCAACCGCATCGCCGCGATCGAGGTCACGATCGACGACTCGGCGATGGACGGGTTCGCAGCTGACATCTCGACCCCGGGCGAGGCGCATGGCCTCGGGTGGCACAGCTACGACGTGCGGGTGGTCATCGGCTTCGACGACGCGACGTCATGGTCGAGCGCCAGCCACGGCTGTCGCCTGCCCGCCGAGTCGTTCCATGCGCGCACTCCAACAGCGTCGACGACCCCGACACCGTCGACGCGACCCTCCACAGCTGTCACCACCGTTCCGTTGTCGATCGCGCCGCCGACCCCACCGACCTCGACCCCGTCCGGGTCGACCTGGGCAACGAGTCCGCCGAGCGCACCGCGGCCATTGCCAACCACCGGCGGCGGCTCGATGCGCCTGACCATCGCCGTCGCCGGTCTGCTCCTCGCGGTCGGTGCCGTCACGCTGGCCGCCTCCCGGCGAACTCCGCAATGAGCCGGGCCGCCCGCACGCTCATCACGGCGCGGCGATGAGGTCTCAGCTGTCGGCGCGCGAGTCCATCAACGCGACAGCCGTGCCGAGGCCGACCGTGTCGCGAATGGTCGCAATCCGGCGACCCGGCTGGACTGCGTTCTTCGGCGCACCAATCCCGTCGGGACCGAGGCGCTCATACACCGTGTCGAGGTTCTCGACGTCGACGACGAGCCCCCAGAATTCGGTGGTGTCTGCGTCGAGTTCGGGGCGTTCGACCAGTTCGACGATCAACCCACCGCGCCCGATGCGGTGAAACCCCTGACGCATGGAACCGAGATCGCGAATCCGCTTCAGCTCGCAGCCGGTCGCTGCATGGATGGCCTCGCTGGTGCGTTCGATGCTGTCGGTGAGCACGACGACATGGTCGAGCCCGGTGGCCGCGATGTCGTGGGCTGCCCACAGTGGTTCGGTCGACTCGACCCACTCGGTGGGGAGTCCGTCGATCTGCATGGGTCCGTCGGTGTGATCGGCCGCCAACGCCCAGCCGACGATGCCCGAGCCATCGGGGCCGTCGACGATCCGCAGCGCCGTGCCGTGCAGCGGGATGGTGCCGTTGGCATCGACGGTCAGGCCGATCGAACGCCAGGTGTCGGCGTCGCCGGCGATCGACAACCACGCGACCCGGGTGCTTGGGTCGGCGGCGTCGGTCATGTCGGGGTACGAGCGGCGGTCAGCCGCGACCCATGTTGGGGCGCTTGCCGTGATTCGCCTTGGAGCGGCGCATCCGGGCCTTGCGCTTCTTGGTCTTCTTCGACATAGGGCATTCCACGCTATCTGCGCTCGAAGCGAACGCGGCCCGCCATCCGTTCTGTTCGCGGAGACGTGCGGAAATCGCACGAAGTCCCCGGGTTTTCGGTGAGAACGACGGCCGTCATCCGTTCTGTTCGCGGGCGCGTGCGGAAAACGCACGGAATCCCCGGGATTATGGCGAGGTGTTGGCCCAGGCGAGGAGGTCGTCGGCGGGCATCGTGTTGATGATCGACTCGATCGGCACGCCGCGCTCGGCGGCACGGTCGCAGCCGTGGGGTTGCCACTCGAGTTGCCCCGTCGCATGGGCATCGGAGTCGATCGAGAACCAGCACCCGTACTCGATCGCCAGGTCGATCAGCTCGCGCGGCGGGTCGAGACGCTCGGGACGGCAGTTGATCTCCACTGCCGTGCCGTACTGGGCGCACGCCGCGAACACGTAGTCGGCGTCGAACGTCGACGGCGGTCGCTTGCCGATCATCCGGCCGGTGCAGTGTCCGAGGATGTCGACGTGCGGCGAGGCGATCGCCGTCAACATCCGCTCGGTCATCTCCTTGCGCTCCATCCGCAGCTTCGAGTGCACCGAAGCAACCACCACATCGAGACGCTCGAGCATGCTGTCGGACAGATCGAGAGCACCGTCTTCGAGGATGTCGACCTCCATCCCGGACAGGATCTCGAAGTCGTGTCCGGCGGCCGCAATGTCGGCGTTGATCGCCGCCAGGTCGTCGAGTTGCCGATCCAGCCGTTCCTCGTCGAGGCCGTGCGCCACGGTCAAACGCGCCGAGTGGTCGGTGAGCACCATGTACTCGTGTCCGAGCGCGATAGCCGTCGCCGCCATCGCCTCGATAGGGGCGCCGCCGTCACTCCACGTGGAGTGGAGGTGACAGTCGCCGCGCAGAGCGTCGCGGTACACCTGACCCTCGTCGGTGATCGGCACGACCGACTCGGCCTCGATCTTGTCGAGGTATGACGGGCGGTTGCCGGCGAGCGCCTCGGCGATGACCGTGGCAGTCGACGATCCGATGCCGTCGAGATCGGTGAGCGTGTCGGCCGCGCCACGGTCGACGAGCTCGTCGGGATCGGCGTTGCGCACAACGTCGAGCGCCCGCACGAACGCCTTGGTCTTGAACCCCGACTCGTGCACTCGATCGAGACAGTGGATGACCCGCAAGAGCGCCTGCTCTGGCGTCATCGGCGCATCGCTCACGACGAAATTCTACGCCGCTCACTCGAGCAGTCGCTCACGAGTGCCCAGCACGACGACGCCCCACCGCGGATCGCTGGCAGCGATACCGTGCTGATGGTGGACGCACACCGACGGCTGCTGGCAGTGGCGGCCGTCGCGGGCGTGGTGGCCACGCTCGCGGCGTGTGCATCCGACGACGACGAGGGCGGCGAGCTCGACGAACCGGCGACGATCCTCGATCTCACCGAGTTCGTCGACATCGACCCGGGCGACGTGCTCTCGCTGCGCGATGACGGTGCGGGCGGAGTCGAGTGGATCGAGCGGCGGTCCGGCCGAGTCGTCACACTGCCGGACATCGCTCGCTTCTTCGACGAGCCTGCGTCGGCCGACGACGTCGAAACGATCGCCACGATCGACGTGATCGGCGCCGACGGCGAGCCACCGGTCGGACAACGCGGCCTGGTCGGCCACACCGTGATCGGCGATACGCGCTACGCGGCATGGACCGATCCCGACACCGACGAACTCCTGGTCGGCACGGTCGACGACGAGCCCCGAATCGTGTGGGCCGGCGGCGGGACCGACGATGGCGCAGTCGGCGGGCAACTCCGGCCATACGTGGCCGACGGCACCGAACGATTGCTGCTCGGGATCGGTCAGCTCACCGACTGGGCACAAGTGAACGACTCAGGGGCCATGGTCACGCTCGACCCCGCTGGTCCGTCAGATCAAGAGCCACGGATCGTCTCGGACGGCTACATCAATCCGTTCGCCTTCGACGTCACCGATGACGGATCCGCGCTGTGGGTCGCCGACAACGCAGTTGGCGACGACAGCGAACGAATCGGGCGAGGCGATCTACTCGACCGGAATGGCCACTCGGAGGTCGGTGGCGAGAATCGCGCACCGGCGGCGATGCTCGAGCTCGACGAAGCGACACTCTTGATCTGCGGGTTCCTCGACGGCGAGCTGCAGAGGTGGAACGTCGCCGGAATGTCACCCGCACGGGTCGACACGGTCGGACCGTGCCTCACTGCGGTCGCCTCCGTGGAACTCGGCGACCACACCGACGGAACGAGCGTGCTCGTCAACGCGACCGCCGACGCGCTCGTGGCGCTGCCACTTCCCTGACAGCCACGCACCGGCGCGGCGACTGGCAATCGGCAGGATCTACGCACCGTCGGTAGCCTCGGGCGCCTCATGGAACGGTTCGGATTGGTCGGGTTGCCCAACGCCGGCAAGAGCTCGCTGTACAACGCCCTCACCGGAGGCGGCGCGCTCGCTGCGCCGTATCCCTTCGCCACCAAGGACCCGAACATCGGCGTCGCCAAGGTGCCCGACGACCGGCTCGATCGACTCTCGGCGATGTCGAGTTCGAAACAAACCATCCACGCGTCGGTGGAGGTGGTCGACATCGGTGGACTGGTCGAGGGCGCCAGCCAAGGCGAGGGCCTCGGCAACAAGTTCCTCGCCAATATCCGCGAGGTCGATGCGATCGTGTTCGTGCTTCGTGCGTTCGTCAACGACGACATCACCGGACCGACCGACCCGCTCGACCACCTGCGCGTGGTCGAGCTCGAACTGGCGCTGGCTGATCTCGAAACCGTCGAGAAGCGGCTCGAGTCGACGAAACGCCAGGCCAAGCTCGAAAAGGGGTTCGCCGACGAGGCGGCGGCACTGCAGGAGGCCTACGACGCACTCGCCGACGGACGCCCGCTGTACCGCGCCGGTCTGTCCGACGAGACGCGCGGGCTGCTCGCGCCGCACTTCCTGTTGACCAACCGACGCGTCCTCGCGGTCGTCAATGTCGGCGAGGACGACCTCGACTCGATTCCCGACGCAGAAGCGCGAGTCGCCGCCGAGTTCAACGACGCCGGCGACAACGTCGAGGTGATCGGTATGTGTGTGCAACTCGAAGCCGAAGCAGCAGCGATCGAAGACCCCGACGAACGAGCCGAGATCCTCGAAGGGTTCGGCCTGGGTGAAGGGGCGCTGTTCCGCATGGTGCGCTCCGCGTACCACCTGCTCGGGTTGCGGACGTTCTTCACCACCGGCGAGAAGGAGAGCCGGGCGTGGACCTTCTACGACGGCTCGACCGCACCGGTGTGCGCTGGTCGGATCCACACCGACTTCCGGCGCGGCTTCATTCGCGCCGAGGTCATCGAGTGGGATGAGTTGCTCGAACTCGGTTCGTGGAGCGCGGCCAAGGACGCCGGCAAGCTGCGCACCGAAGGCAAGGACTACCTCGGCGCTGACGGCGACGTGATGGAGTTCCGCTTCAACGTCTGAGCGGCATCGCTCGCTCACAATCAGCGGCCGACCACGAGACGGACCAGGGTCCGCTCCCCGATTACGCCGTGACTGGTGCTCGCCATTGCGAGCTGCAGACGCGCGCGGCATTTGCGGAACGACAACGCAGCTTTTGGGTCTTGATGTGGAACTGCTCAGGTCCTTTTAAGAGACGTTTGGTCTTGCTAGACGTAACGTCTACAAAGACGTTGAGTCTCGCTTGGTGAGTCCGGCGCGGCGCTGAAACAACCACGAAGCCCGTACACAAAATCAAGACACAGGAGCACATCATGAAGAAGACAATTGCAGCACTCGCCACGGCCGCCCTGGCCTCACTGGGCGCCGTGAGCGTGGCCCCCTCGGCCAGCGCAACCGACGGCGGGAACGGACCAGCCGTAGATTGCGTCGTGGAGGAAGCACCCGCATACAACGTCACTGGCGGCGGGGGTGAAGGGGAGATGTTTATCGACGGCGAGGAAACAGAGTTCCTCTTCGACGTCGTGGGCGGCGAACTCAACGCCGACGGCGGCGGTTACATCCAGACATCCGAAGGCACTCTCGAGGTCAGTTTTTGGAGTCTTGGAGGATGCAACATGTTCATGCGTGGCGAGTTCAACGGAATCCCGATGTTTGGGACACTGATCGGAGGTGGGTCGTTCTTCCAAGGTGGACTCGAGTCCACGTGGCCGCCCGCCGAGTTGGAGTTCGAAGCCCTTCGGGTGGAAGCGAAGTAGCCGAGCGAGCACCGCACGCAGCCGCCTGCGATTCGTCGCAGGCGGCTGCGACGCGGGCGAGGTGGGGAAAAGTGACGATGTCCGCAATGGCCGACATCGCTACCGCAGCACGTCGATCGACGAACCAAGTCACTTCTTCGACTTGCGGGTGTCCTTCTTGGCCTGCGACGTCTTGCCCTGCTTACTCGTGGAGCCACGACGGGAGCCGGCGATGGTCGGCTCGGACGCACGCCCGCGCTTCGAAGCGGTCTTCTGTTCTGACGGCCTGGCGACCTTGCCTGATCCCCTGGCCTTCCCGGCACGAGCAGCTTCGCGCTCGTTGCGAGCAGCCTCGATGCGCGCCGCCTTCAGCTCGTTGGCACTCGCCCGGGCGGCGCGGCTGAGATAGCGCGACACCCGACTGAGCGCATCTTCGAAGATCTCGGCCTTGCGCAACGTGCGCTGGTTCGACGTGCGAGACACGCTGCGCCGCCCCGCCTGTTTCATCGCCGAACGACTCTGACGGACATCGAGGTCGCGGTACTTGTTGCGACCTTTACGCACCAGCGGCACGAGGTCGGCCAACTCGTCCTCGGTCAGCTTGTCGAGCCGGTCCGGCTCGGTCGACACGAGCAGTGTCTGCTCCTTGGCGGTGAACAGGTTGATCTCAGAAGGCTTGTGCACCGTTGGAGTGTGTCACGAGCCGCACGATCACCGCGCCACGTGGCATGGTCGTTCGACCGCCAGCGACTCACCGCGACGATCTCCAACTTCGAGCCGCTCGGCGTCAACGAACTCGCTGCCAGCTGATCGTCACTTGGTTGTCGCACTCGTCAGTGCGGCGAGTGCGACAACCGGCGGAGCTGTTGGGCCGGGGTGAACAACTCACGCGAGATCCCCAGACTCATCACCGTGGCGGTGGTGGCAACGGAGCCGAGCACGAGATACATCACCGAGATCTGGACGAGCACAGCGTCGAGCGGATCGACGCCAGCGAGAATCAGCCCCGTCATCGTGCCAGGAAGGGCCACGACTCCGACGGCCTTGGTCGCCTCGATCTGAGGGACCAAGGCCGTACGCAATGACGAACCCAGATACGGCTGGAACGCGTCTCTCGCAGTCAGCCCGAGTGCAAGCCGACCTTCGATCACTCGTCGCTGCTTGGTCGCTGCAGCGATCAGCTGGCGCGACAACAGCACGTTGGAGGTCAACGAGTTGCCGATGGCAATTCCGGCGAGCGGGACGATCGTGCGCCCCTCGAACTCGTAGACGTCGAACCCGAACAACACACCAAGGGTCACCGCCATCGCCACGAGATACGCAACGAACGACAACAGAAACACCCGCGGCACATCCTTGGCTCGCTGCGCGGTGGTCCATGAAGCGAAACACAGCATCACGAACAACCACAGGAACGACCAGATCAACGGGTCGTCGTCGCCGATGACCAGCTGCAGCGCGAATCCAACGATGATCAGCTGGACAAGCGCTCGCAGCGCAGACCAGAGCATCGATCGCTCGAGCCCCAACTGCCGCCAGAGCGAGACGACGACGGCGACAACGATCAAAATGCCCGACGCCGCCAAACCCCACACGCCGATCTGAGCGGCGTCGCTCGAGCTCGCTGCCAACATCATCACTATTGCGCAGCTCCCACCAAGCGGCGCACCATCGGGTCGTCGCTCACCGACAGCTCATCGAGGTGGCCGAAGGCGGCGAGCCGACCATCGAACACCGTGGCGACATGGTCGGCAAGCCGGCGCAGTTGATCGGTGTCATGGGTCACCCACACGATGGCGACCCCGCTGTCCGCCAGCTTGCGGGCGAGATGCTCGACCATGTGCCGCGCCGCCGTGTCGAGCGCCGCCGTCGGTTCGTCGGCGAGGATGACGTGGGGTTCGGTGAGCATTGCCCGAGCCACACACATCCGCTGCGCCTCGCCCCCCGACAACAACAATGCGTCGCGATCGAGTAGCTCAGGGGCGAGACCGACGTGGTCGAGCACGTGTAGAGCACGATCGTCGGATACATCTGGCAGCGCCACGCGCAGATTGTCGTGCACGGTCCCTGCGAACAGCGGCGGCTGCTGAAAGATCATTGCCACCTGGCGACGCAACTCGGTCGGGGGCCACGCGTCGAGGCTCCTCCCCTTCCACGAGATCTCGCCCGAGACCGGATCATCGAGTCGGTTGAGGAGGCGCAACAGCGTTGATTTGCCGCTGCCAGAAGGTCCGGCGAGCACCGTGATCCCCTCGGCGGGGATGCTCACGGTCACGTCGCGCAAGATCGGATCGTCGGCGGGACCGGCGACCACGTCACTGAGCTCGAACACCGGCGCACCACTCACCGTGGCGACCGTATCGCGCCGTCGCCCCACGCCGCTGGGGAGCCCGAAACCATCCGCGCGTCTGCCACACTTCGGACATGGCGTGGTTGATGTGCGGCGCACGCGTTCTGGCATCGGCCGATGTCGCCCACAGCCGTCACGATCGACGCCGCGGATTGCTCGGACGCGACAGTATCGACGGCGCGCTGATCATCGAGCCGTGCCGGTGGATCCACACGATCGGTATGCGGTTCCCGATCGATGTCGCCTATCTCGACGACGACGGCGTCGTGATCAAGACCGCACAGATGCGCCGCCACCGCCTCGCGGTGCCCGTGACCCGCGCACACATGGTCGTCGAGGCCGAGGCGGGCGCGTTCGACCGCTGGGGTCTACACGTCGGAGATCAACTCGAGGTGCGCACCGACGACGAGAACGGCACACCGATCGAGCCCGGCGAGGACGAGTGGTGAGCACGCTGTGGCTAGTGGCCACGCCGATCGGCAACCTCGGCGACCTCGCACCGCGCGCCCTCGACGTGCTCGGCGCAGTCGACCTGGTGTGTTGCGAAGACACCCGGCGCACCGGCCCGCTGCTGCGCAACGCCGGGATCAACACTCGGCTCGCCGTCGTCAATGACCACACGGAGCGGCCCCAGGTACGGGCGGTGCTCGGCGTGCTCGACGGCGGCCGCGATGTCGCCCTCGTCAGCGACGCCGGCACTCCGGGGATCTCCGATCCCGGCGAACGACTCGTCTCGGCGGTGCTAGACAGCGAGCACCTCGTGAGCGCGGTCCCCGGCCCGAGCGCCGCGATCATGGCGCTCACCATCAGCGGTTTGCCGACGGCGCGGTTCGTGTTCGAAGGCTTCCTTCCCCGCAAAGGCCGCGAACGTACCGACCGGCTGGGAGACGTCGCCGCCGAGATACGGACTGTCGTGCTGTACGAGGCTCCGCACCGCATCGAGCGGACGCTCCATGACCTGCGCGCCGCATGCGGCACCGACCGCTCCGTCGTCGTCACCCGCGAACTGACCAAGATGCACGAAGAGGTCCGCCGCGGCACGCTCGGAACAATCGACGTCGGTGAGCCCCGTGGCGAGTACGTGATCGTGCTCGACGGCGCGCCAACGACAGATGCCACGGCCAGCGACGACGACGTACGAGCCGCACTCCGCGCCGCCCTCGACGATGGCGCATCCAGCCGCGACGCCGTCGCGGCGGTGGTGTCGACCACCGGGCGCGCCAAGCGCGAGGTGTACGACCTGGCCATCGACCTCCAGCGAGACGCATCGTGAGGGGCTCACCATGAGCGAGTACGTCGTCGTCGCCAGCTCGGGTCCGAGCGCCGCGTTCTTCGACCTCGACCGCACGCTGATCTCCGGATCGTCGGCGTTCACGCTGGCGCTGCAGGCCCGCAAGGCCGGCATGATTCCGAATGGGGAGTTCGTCCGCGACGCCGTCGGCGCAGCGACGTTCAAGTTGCTCGGCGCCAGCGACGACACCGCAAACGAGGCCCGCGAACGGATCCTCAAGGCGGTCACCGGGGTTCGACAAGACGACCTCGAAGCACTCAACGCCGAGGTGCTGCCGCGTCTGTTGGCCCGCCTCCGGCCAGAGGCCCGCCGCCTGCTCGACCGCCATCGCCATGCCGGACGTGACACGTACATCGTGTCGGCTGCGCCCCGAGAGATCGTCGAGCCACTCGCCCGTTCGTTGGGCATGACGGGCGGCATCGGCACACGCGGCACCGTGGTCGACGGTGTGTACACCGGCGATCTCGAGGGACCGTTCTGCTACGGACCCGGCAAGGTCGAGGCAATGGACGAGCTGGCGACGTGGAACGGATACGACCTGGCGCAGAGTTACGCATACAGCGACTCGGCGAGCGACCTCCCGATGCTCGAGGCCGTCGGTCATCCGGTGGCGGTGAACCCCGACTCAAAGCTCGAGCGTCATGCCCGCGATCACGGTTGGCCGATCGTGATCTTCAGCCAGCAGACCAAGTCGGTGCTGCGCCGAACAGCGACGTCGGCGGCCACAATCGGCATCGCCGGCGCGAGCTTCGTGATCGGCACCAAGGTCGGGCGCGACCGCGGACGCAATCGACCGTGGTGGCAACGGTGAACCGCCGCGAGTGGTTTCCGAGTGATCCGACCAAGGTCGGCACCGACCCCGACTACCGGTTCACGCTGGCCAATGAGCGCACTTTTCTCGCCTGGATCCGCACGGCGCTCGCACTCGCGGCAGGTGGACTGGCGGCGGTGGCGATCCTCGACGACTTCCCCGGCGAGGAAGGCCTCGGCATCGGCCTGATCGTGCTCGGGTTCATCACCGCGGCCACGGCCTATCGCCGGTGGGCGCTCAATGAACGAGCGATGCGCCTTGACGAACCGCTGCCGACATCGAGGCTGCCGCTGCTGATGGCTATCGCCGTGGCGATCATCGCCGTCGTCGCGGCAGTACTGCTCGTCATCGACGGAACGCGCAACTGATGCCGGGGCGCGACAAGCCGGACAGACCGGATCGGGTGTTCGATCCGATGCTGCAACACGAGCGCACCGCGCTGGCATGGGAACGCACGGCGATCGCCGTGATGATCGCGGGGGTCTTGTTCGCCCGCCAGGCCGCTGAGATCCACGAGTCGCTCGCCGCGCTCGGCATCGCCCAGGTCGCGCTCGGCGGAGTCGTGTTGATCTGGGCCGGCTGGCATTACGACGACCTCCATGCGCCACTGCGCCGAGGACAGAGCCCGGTACACCCCCAAGCGGCGCGCATCGTCGGCCTGACCACGATCGGGTTCATCGGCGCAGCACTCATCATCACCGCTGCCACGGTGGCCTTCTAGACCCGGCGCGCTTCGACGCCGACTGCGCGGCGACGAGCATCACCGCAACGACGACACTGCCGACCACCACGCGGTGTCGATCGTCTGGCGAGACGCGTCAGCTGCGAGGCAACAAGGCGAGCTGACGGCACTGCGCGACGAGCTTGCCGGCGCAGTCCCAGAGCTCGCCGTCTTCGTTGAACAGGCCATCTTCGATGTACTCCGAGCGGAACGACGCCGCGACCGGGCCAGGCGCGGGAACACCGCGGATGTGCACGGTCAGCTCCACGGTCGGCACCCATGCGACAGGGAGACCGCTGTTGAACACGACCGGCGGAAACGCATCGCTCGCGAGAAGTAGGCCGAAGGCGTCGATCGGCTCCTCGTCGGCCAGCGCGAACCAGCCGTCCATCTTGGCCGTTCCTGTCGGCTTGCCGGCTCGGAACCCGGCGTCGTCGGGGTGGAGGCGCAGGGCGATGCGCTGCATCATCTCCGGCAACGGGCCCTCATCGGGCGCCGGCGGGGCGGCCGACTCGTCGTAGGGCGCGAGCGTCGGTGGAGTGCCGGTGACCAGCGCAGGCCCACCGGGTGTCTGATCGCCGAATGTTCCCAGCAGTCGCATGATCGCAACGTCGGACACGCGCACAGTGGCACTGATCGTCGCCAGACGCCGGCCTGAGCGAATCGTCTCGGTGTCGATCGTGCACGGACCGGCCGGTCCCGGCTTGAGGTAGTGGGCCGTCAACGAGAGCGGCGGGCGGCCTGCGGTGTCGGCCATCGCCCGCCCGGCCAGCGCGAGGAGGTAGCCCCCGTTGGCGTTTCCTCCGATATCCCATCCTTCGCGGATCGAGGTGTCGTAGTGACCCACTCCGTCGACAAGCGAGACGCGCTCGGACGAGGTGGCCGCGGCAAACGTTCCGGTCATCGCGGCGACGGTATCGGCGCGCTATGGAGACAGCTCCGTGATCAGCGACACGTTGCTGCGGCGACATCGGCCACAACGCGGGCTGCGCCTGCCAAGCCGCAGCCGGCCATCGTGCCCGCAATGTTCGGTGGGGTCGGCAGCGCGATCACGTAGCGTTCCAACCGTGAGTCGGTTCTACGTGACCACCCCGATCTATTACGTGAACGCCGAACCCCACCTGGGCCACGCGTACACGACGATCGTCGGCGACGCCCTCACCCGGTGGCATCGCCTCTTGGGTGACGAGGTGATGTATCTCACCGGCACCGACGAACACGGCCTGAAGATCCAGCAAGCCGCCGAGGCTGCGGGAACGACGCCGCAGGCGTTCGCCGACGAGATCGCTCCGAAGTTCGCCGACACCTGGGAACGGCTCGACATCGCCTACGACGACTTCATCCGCACCACCGAACCGCGCCACTACAAGGCAGTGGAGGAGATCTTGCAGCGGTGCTACGACGCCGGCGACATCGAGCTCGGGACGTTCTCGGGCATGTACTGCGTTGACTGCGAGGAGTACTACTCCGAGGACGAGCTGATCACCATCGACGGCGTGCCCAATTGCTGTCCGATTCACCGCAAGCCGGTGCAGTACTTCGAAGAGGAGAACTACTTCTTCCGGCTGTCGCGGTTCGAAGACCGCCTCCTCGATTGGTACGCCCAGCACCCCACGGCGATGAAGCCGGAGCAGCGAGGCAACGAGGCACTCGGGCTGATCAAGGGTGGCCTCCGCGATTTCTCGATCAGCCGTACATCGCTGAAATGGGGAGTCCCGCTGCCGTGGGACCCGAACCATGTGACGTACGTGTGGTTCGACGCCCTCACCAACTACCTCACTGCCGCCGGTTTCGGCGATGGCACCCAGGGGTACGAGAAGTGGTGGCCAGTCGACTACCACCTGATCGGCAAAGACATCGTCCGCCAGCACTGCGTGTACTGGCCCGCGATGCTGATGAGCGCCGGCATCGAGCCGCCCAAGGGATGGGCGATCGGCGGTTGGCTGCTCGTCGGCGGCGAGAAGATGAGCAAGACCTCGGGCAACGTGGTCAAACCGCTCGACCTGATCGAGGACGTCGGGCTGGACGGCTTCCGCTACTACGTGCTCTCCGACACCGCCTACGGCAACGACGGCGACTTCACCTACGAAGGGCTGGTTGCGCGCTACAACGCCGACCTAGCGAACAACCTCGGCAACCTCGCCGCTCGAGTGGCCACCGTCGTGGGCAAGAAGTGTGGTGGCGTCGGCACTGCGCCGAACCCCGACAGCCCGCTCGCGGAGGTAGCAGCGACAGCCGTCGAGGAGACCACGCGGTGGTGGGATGAGGTGCAGCCGAGTCGCGCCCTCGACGCCACCTGGCAACTCGTGCGGGCAACCAACGCCCACCTCGAGGCCAACGAACCATGGAAGGCCGATCCCGGCCCCGATGTCGACGCGGTGATGGGCGACGCACTCGAAGCGCTGCGCATCGTGGCGATCCTGGCGTCGCCGGCGATCCCGTCGACCGCACAAGCCGTGTGGGAGCGAATCGGCCAAACGGGCGCCGTCACCGACCAACGCGTCCCCGCCGATACGGCGTGGGACGGTTACCAATCCGGCGCCGAAGTCACCAAGGGCGCACCACTGTTCCCCCGCCTCAAGACATGAGCGAACAACCGAGGCGACAATTGGTGCCAGGCACCCGACAACTGGAGCCAGGCACCAGTTGTCGTTGTCCAATCGGGGAACGGGTACAAGTGTCGCGGTGTGGGGCATCTCGTGTCTGACACCAGTGGCCCCAGCCACGTGAGTTGGGTCGACTCGCACTGTCATGTGTACGACGAGACGATCCCCGGCGGTGTCGACGGCGCGGTCGATGCGGCGGTGGCGAACGGTGTCGCACAGATGGTGGTGGTCGGATGCGATCGAGCCACCTCACGGTTGGCAATCGAGGTCGCCTCCCGACGCTCTGAAGTGTTCGCCACCGTGGGACTACATCCGCACGAGGCGCGCCACGGTGTCGACACCATCATCGATTTGATCGACACTCCCGGCGTCGTCGCGGTCGGGGAAGCCGGCCTCGACTATTTCTACAACCACTCACCGCGCGAAGACCAGGAGGCGGCTTTTGCAGCTCAGATCGAGCTCGCCAAGCGCCGCAACCTGCCGCTCGTGATCCACACCCGCGACGCGTGGGACGACACCTTCGCCGTGCTCGACGACGTCGGCGTTCCCGAGCGCACGATCTTTCACTGCTTCACCGGCGGGCCCGCCGAGGCCACACGTGCCCTCGAACGCGGTGCGGCGCTGTCGTTCTCCGGGATCGTCACCTTCCCGAAGGCCCACGAATTGCATGCCGCAGCGCAGGTTTGTCCGCTCGATCGAATGCTCGTGGAAACCGACAGCCCGTATCTGGCGCCCGTCCCGCACCGGGGGAAGAAGAACCAGCCGGCGTGGGTCGCCGACGTCGGCGCCGCCATCGCCGCACTGCGGACAGTCGACATCGATGAGGTCGCGGATGCGACCAGCGCCACCGCGCGGGCGATGTTCGATCTGCCGACGAGGATCTGAGCGCGCTCCGACAACCACGCTGCGTGGTTGTCGGTCACCGTCGATGAGCAGACCCTGGAAAACCACGGTTACATTGGCATGCCCTGGCGCGGCGGTCACTCGACGGCAGCCGCCCGCTGTCAATCATGAACCTCGACCCGACCGACCGCCGGCGCATCGTCGCCGTCAGCGCCCTGAGCGTATTGGCCTTGCCTGCGCTGTTTCTGGCTGCCGGCAGTGACGATGGCTCGCCCAACGTGGCGACCGCCGGCGTCGAGATTGGTGCGTCGAACGACGATGGACCGGCACCGATACCCGCGGGGACGTCTGCGTTGACGCCCGACACCTCCGGTGTTGCCAACGAGCCCGTCTACATGGGTGGGCCGCAGGCGGCCGGCCGAGGTGTGCCCAGAGTGGCGATCCCTGCCGAGCAGAGCGGCACGCGGGTCTCCGCCTCGGCGACCTATACGAGTGACCTGCTCGACCGCAACCGCTGCAACGTGTCTGAGGGGGTCACGACGGGCGACCGCCTCACCGTGGTCAACCTGGCCAACAACCGCACCGTTCAGTGCACTGCCGTGCTGTCGCCGGTGGGCGGCGGCAACGGCGTCAACGTGCTGATGCACCGCGAGCTGTACATGCAGCTGGGCAGCGTCACCGACGCGCCGATCTACGTCGAGCTCCGGACGTGACGCACTCGCGTCCGACGATCCGCACCCTTCTCGACACTCACGACCTGCAGCCCCGGCGAGACCTCGGACAGAACTTCGTCGCCGATCCCAACACCGTCCGACGGATCGCCGAACTCGCCCGGGTCGGTCCGGACGACCACGTCGCCGAGATCGGCGCCGGGCTCGGATCGCTTACGCTGGCGTTGGCCGAGACCAGCGCCGCGGTCACGGCCATCGAAGTCGACAACGCCCTGATCGAACCGCTCACGACCACCCTCGCCCCGTACCCCAACGCAACGCTGGTTCACGCCGACGCGATGCGCCTCGACTGGTCGAGTGTGCTCGACCCCGCCCACGCGCCGTGGGTGCTCGTCGCCAACTTGCCGTACAACGTGGCCACACCGCTGGTGTGCGACATCCTCGACACCGTGGCACACGTCGGTCGACTCGTGGTGATGGTCCAACGGGAGGTCGCCGATCGATTCGTGGCGACCCCGCGCACGAGCTCGTACGGTGCGGTCAGCGTCAAGATCGCCTATTGGGGCACCGCCCGCATCGTGGCTCACGTCCCGGCTTCGGTGTTCGTCCCCCGGCCCAACGTCGAGTCAGCGGTCGTCGAGATCATCCGCCGCCCCGACCGGCATCCGGGTGAAGGAGCATCGCGACCGCTGTTCGAATTGGTACGCACGGCGTTCGGTCAGCGGCGCAAGATGTTGCGCAAGTCGCTGAGCGGCATCGTCGCCGCCGAGCAGTTCTCCGCCGCCGACATCGAATCGACGGCCCGCCCAGAGGAACTCGACGTCGACGACTGGTGTCGGCTCGCCGCGGTCGTCACCGAGGCCTGACGATGTCGACCGCAGCGATCACCGTCCGAGCCCACGCCAAGTTGACGCTCAACTTGCAGATGACCGGCGTGCGCGCCGACGGATTTCACCTGCTCGATGCCGAGATGGTCAGCCTCGATCTCCACGACCGGTTGACGATCGACCCGTCCGGCGACGAACTGCACGCCACCGGCCCATACGCGCACGGAGTCCCGACGGACGCGTCGAACCTCGTCGCTCAGGCGCTCGACCTGCATGACCGGAAAGCTCGTGTGACGATCGACAAGCGCATTCCCCACGGCGGTGGGCTCGGAGGGGGCTCGACCGATGCGGCGACCGCGCTCGCATGGTGCGGACACGGAACCGACAATGAGGCGTTGGTCGCCGCAAGCCGACTCGGCGCCGATATCCCCTTCTGTCTCATCGGCGGGCGGGCGCGGGTGCGTGGCATCGGCGAACTCGTCGAACCGCTC
This sequence comes from Actinomycetota bacterium, assembly GCA_039177505.1. Classification (GTDB taxonomy): domain Bacteria; phylum Actinomycetota; class Acidimicrobiia; order Acidimicrobiales; family Ilumatobacteraceae; genus JABSQH01. The sequence continues at coordinate 59,702 of JBCDFR010000015.1, forward strand.
CCCCACCTGACCCGCACGTTCACTCTCGTGATCCCCCCGCTCGCGGTCAGCACGCCTGCCGCCTACCGCGCATGGGACAATCTGGGAGGACCGACGGCCACACAACGTGGCGGCGACGTCAACGACCTCGAAGCCGCGGCCCTCCTCGTCGAGCCACGGTTGACAGCCTGGAAGGCACAGATCACAGAGCTCGCGGGCGTGCAACCGACCCTGGCCGGCAGCGGCGCGACGTGGTTCGTCGAAGGCGACCGCGAAAAAGCCCTCGCCGAGCTGGTCGACGAGGGCGCATCGGTGCTGGTGGCTAGCACCGTCGATGCGGCGACGGCGACGAACGCCGACGCCTGACGAATACGATTACTTGCGACGCTGGTGGCGCGTGCGGCGGAGCATCTTCTTGTGCTTCTTCTTCCGCATGCGCTTGCGGCGCTTCTTGACGAGTGAACCCATAGCGGCGAGTCACGCTACCGGCCGTGCTAGCGGGGTCCACACGAGATACGGTGATCGGTGGTGCATGTTCCACACTCGTGGTGGTGCGTGACCCGACCATTCCGGGGTCGTCTAATGGTAGGACTGCGGTTTTTGGTGCCGTTTGTAGGGGTTCGAGTCCTCTCCCCGGAGCCATGAGCGTTTCTGCCATCGTGCTCGCAGCGGGCGAGGGCACGCGCATGCGCTCCAGCCGCCCGAAACCCCTCCACCTCATCTGCGGTCGGCCGATGGTGCTGCACGTGATCCACGCGCTGGAGGGCGTGCAACCCGACCGTACGGCGATGGTTGTCGGACACGGCGCCGAACGGGTCACCAAGAAGGTGCAGCAACTCGCGCCAGCGTGGGCCAACGTGGCCTTCGTCGAACAGGTCGAACAACACGGCACCGGCGACGCCGCACGAATCGGGCTGACTGCGTTCCCCGGCCACGACGTCGACGACGAATCCACGATCATCCTCCTCCCTGGCGACACGCCGCTACTGCGGCCCGAAACGCTGCGCGAGCTGGTCGACAGCCACGTCGAGAACTCCAACGCAGCGACGTTGCTCACGTCGGTGGTCGGCGACCCGACCGGCTATGGCCGGGTGATCCGTAAGCCCGACGGCCAGGCGGCGCGCATCGTTGAACATCGCGACGCGGCGCCTGAAGAGCTCGACGTGAAAGAGATCAACACGTCGATCTATGCGTTCCGCCGCGACCTCCTCGGTCCGGCGTTGCGCAAGGTGACCACCAAGAACGCCCAGGGCGAGCTGTATCTCACCGACGTGATCTCGGTGCTCTCGGAGATGGGCCACCGCATCGGTGTGGTGCGTGCGCCGGCCGCCGAAACTCAGGGCGTCAACGATCGCTGGCAATTGGCGATGGCCGAGCGTGAGCTGCGGTCGCGGACCAACAAGGGGTGGCTTCTCAACGGCGTGACGATGCTCGATCCGCGGCAGACCTTCATCGACGTCACCGTGTCGATCGGCCGCGACGTCACGCTCTACCCAGGCACGATCCTGCAGGGCTCCACCGTGATCGGCGACGGCTGCGATATCGGCCCCGACACCCGACTCGTCGACTGCGCAGTGGGCCGGGAGGCCATCGTCGAGCACACCGTTGGCCACGACGCCGAAGTTGGTGAGCGCGCCGTCGTCGGACCGTATGCCCACCTCCCGGCGGGATCTGCGGTCGCTACCGGAGAGACCACCGGAGCGTTCTACACTGCACCCGTCGGCTGATCTCGCCGACACGAATCGTCCACGAACACTGAGCCCACCACCCAACCGAGCGACTTCGGGGAGGAAGTCACCGATGGAGAAGGTCACCACAAAGAGGCTCGCGCTGTACTCCGGGCGCACCCACCCCGAGTTGGCCGAGGAGGTGGCATCCCACCTCAACCTCGAAGTCGGTCACGACAACCTCGTGCAGTTCGCCAACGGCGAAATGCGTTGTCGGTTCGGCGAGTCGATCCGCGGCTCCGACGTGTTCATCATGCAAAGCCATTACGGCCTCGATCACATGTCGATCAACGACTCGATCATGGAGCACCTGATCATGATCGACGCTGCATACCGGGCGTCGGCCAAGCGGATCACTGCGGTGTGCCCGTTCTACGGCTACGCCCGCCAGGACCGCAAGAGCGAGGGCCGCGAGCCGATCACCGCCCGGCTCGTCGCCGACATGTTCCTCGCGGCCGGCGCCAAGCGGATGATCTCGATCGACCTTCACTCGGGCCAGATCCAGGGCTTTTTTGAGGGCCCGGTCGATCATCTCACCGCGATGCCGGTGCTCGAGGACTACATCCGTGCGCATGCCACCGAACCGGTGATCGTGTCGCCCGACGCAGGCCGCATCAAGGTTGCCCAGCGGATGGCTCAGCACCTCGACGACTGCGGGGCCGACCTGGCGTTCATCTACAAACGTCGTCCGAAGGGCACCGCCAACGTTGCGGAGGCGGCCGAGGTTCTCGGCGACGTCGCAGGGCGCACGTGTGTGCTCACCGACGACATGATCGACACCGCCGGGACCATCTGCGCGGCCGCCGATCTGCTGATCGAGCGCGGGGCCAAAGAGGTGTGGGCGATGGCCACCCACGGCGTGCTGTCGGGGCCGGCGATCGACCGGCTGAAGAACAGCCCGCTGACGCGCATCGTGTTGACCAACACGTTGCCGCTGCCGTCCGAGAAGCAGATCGACAAGATCGAAGTCCTGTCGATCGCGCCGCTCATCGCCGAAGCACTCGGCGCGGTGTTCGACGACACCAGCGTCAGCGACATCTTCGACGGCGAAAACCTCGCCTGACGCACCCCCGTCTCCCCGAAATACCGGGGATTCCATGCGAAATCCGCACGTTGTCGCGAACAGAACCGCGGGGCCGCCACGGGCTCTCCGAAATTCCGGGGATTCCGTGCGATATCCGCATGTCCTCGCGAACAGAACGGTGGGTTCCGTTGGCGCTCCGATCGCGCCCATGTCAGGGCATGAAGCTCGCCCCGGTAATGGAACTGTGCGCATCACAACACGGCGTCGCGGCGCGTTGGCAGATCAACCAATTGGGGATCTCGGACGATTCGATTCGGCGCGCCTGTCGACAACGGTCACTGGTGCGTGTTACGAGGTTGACCTATCGCACCGGCGGCCAGGCCGAGCACTTCAAAATGCGCTGCAAGGCGGTCGAGCTCGAACTCGGGCGTCGCGGACTGCTGATCGGACCGACCGCCGCACGGCTCTACGGCATGCGGGCCATGCCCGACACGCCGATCCATGTGATGATTCCCAACCGGCGACGCATCACCAACCCACCCTGGCTGGTTGCGCACTTCAGCAGCTGGTTCGACTACGGGCGCGACGCTGTCGTGCACGACGGCATCGCCCGTGCCGGTGCAATGCGCACGCTCTACAGCCTGGCGGCGGTGTTCAATCGTCACCGATTCGAGCGCGCGGCTGAAGATGCCTGGCACCTCGGGCTGATCACGCCCGACGAGGCACGGGCGTACCTCGAGGCGCATCGCTGTCGCGGCAAGGACGGAGTGGCCCGTTTCGAGCAGTGGCTCGACGGCGTCGACTCGCGTACGCGGCCGACGCAGAGCAACCTCGAGCGGCGAATGATCGAAGCGGTCACCGCGCTGGCGCTCCCAGATCCGGCACGCCAATACCCACTGCGGCTTGCGTCAGGGGACGTAGCACACCTCGACATCGCGTGGCCCGAGGTGCGACTTGCGGTCGAGCCGGGCCACTCGTGGTGGCATGGAGGCGACGCCGGCCAGCGGCGCGATCAGGCACGCGATCGGGCGTGCAACGAACTTGGCTGGATGGTGTTGCGGTTCGACGAGACGGCGAGCGACGACATCTACGCTGCGGCCCGCCAGGTCCGCCAGGTGTTCCTCCGTCGGCGAGCCGAACTCGACACCGCGAGCTGACGCCGCTGCGGTTCTATTCGCGGCGGCGTGCGAATGTCGCACGAAATCCCCGGGATATCTGAGAGTTCATTGGCAGTACTGCGGTTCTGTTCGCAAGGACGTGCGGATTTCGCACGAAATCCCCGGTTTTTCTGAGGTGTGGGAGCACGTAGGGGGGAGTGAGTGGCGGCGGTAGCGTGGTGGGCTGCTTCGCAAGGGCTGGCCTTGCACCCCAGAGATCACTGAGAGTCGCATCAATGTCTGAGACCGTGCTCATCGCTCACCCAGGACGCACCACCGGGAGCTCCACATCGCGCCGTCTGCGCCGTGAGGGCCGCATCCCCGCCGTGGTGTACGGCCACGGCATGGATCCGCTGTCGGTCGACGTCGACCGCCGCGAGCTGCGAGCCGCATTGTCTGGCGCGGCGGGCTTGAACACGATCCTCGACCTCACCGTCGATGGCACGGTCTACCCCTCCCTGATCAAGGACATCCAGCGCCACCCAGTACGGCGCACCGTCTTGCACGTCGACTTCATCCAGGTGAACCTCAACGAGGAAGTTGTCGTGTCGATCCCGGTCACCATCGAGGGCGAAGCCAAAGAGGTGCTGCAGAACAACGGCCTCGTCGATCTCTCCATGCCCGAGTTCGAGGTACGCACCACGCCGCGCAACATCCCAGAGGGCATCACCATCGACGTCACCGCCATGACGATGGACACGGTGATTCGCGTCGAAGATGTCGAGCTGCCCGATGGTGTCGAAGCCGCAGGCGACCTGGACTCACCCGTCGTCACCGTCCTCACCATGCGCGCCGTTATCGAAGACGAGCCGGTCGCCGAGGGCGAAGAGGGCGAAGCGGGCGAAGGCGAAGAGGGTGAAGGCGAGGGCGGCGACGCCAGTGCCGACGCCGGTGACAGCGACTAGCTCTACCTCGCCGACCAGGGGACAATATCCGACGTTGTCCCCGGTGTTGCGGTCTCACTAGTCGAGAGATCCTTCAGCGTGCAGCGTTCCGGATGCCGCAAGTTCGGCTGCACCTTCTGCATCGAACCGGACACCTGTTCAAAGAGGTCCACACGCGGCGCTGGTCCGCCTCCCAGGCGGTAGAACATCGACGTGGCGCTCTTCGGACGTAGTGGTAAGGGTCAGCCGTTCGACTGGCTCGTGGTCGGTCTCGGCAATCCCGGCGAGAAGTACACACGGACGCGCCACAACGTAGGCGAGGAAGCTGTGCAACTCCTCGCCGATCGGCACGACGTCACGCTCAAAGGTGGCCGCGACAACGCTCTAATCGCCGAGACGCGATTCGACGATCAGCGGGTGGCACTGGCGTTCCCGCTCACGTTCATGAACGAGTCCGGCCAAGCCGTCGGTGCGATGGTGCGCCGCTACCGCATCGAATCGCCCGAGTTCGTCATCGTCATCCAAGACGAACTCGACCTGCCACCAGGTGAACTCAAGGTGAAAGCCGGCGGCGGTCTAGCCGGGCACAACGGGCTGCGCTCGATCAACCAACACCTCAAGTCGAGCGACTTCTTACGCATCCGTATCGGAGTCGGCAAACCCCAACACAAAGACCTCGGCAAGGGACACGTGCTGGGTCGCATCCCCCGCCGCGAGCGCGAGCTGCTCGACGAACGCGTCACCGACGCTGCCGACGCGACCGAATTGATCGTCAGCGACGGCGTCGACGCGGCGATGCAACGGTTCAATACACGTCGATGACGACGGTCGACGCTGCAGCCCTCGGCGACGCTGCCACCCGCGCCTCGATCCACGCGCCGCTTGCTGCGCTCCCGCCACTGTTGCGCGACGAACCAGGGTTGACCCGCGCCCTTGGCGATCCAGCCGCCCGTCTGGCTGTGGTGGAAGTGGCCCGCCCGATCGCCATCGCCGCGCTGAGCCACCTGTCGGGACGCCGCCCGCTCGTGGTCGCCACCCCTACCGGGACGATGGCCGCGCAATTGGCCGACGACCTGGCGCAGTTCCTTCCCGCCGACGATGTCGCCCTGTTCCCCGGCTGGGAGACGCTGCCGTTCGAGCGAGTCAGCCCGAGCGTGGAGACGATGGGTCGGCGTATCGAGGTGCTGTGGCGCCTGCGTGATCCCCGCCGGTGCCCCGCGGTGATCGTCGCCGGCGTCCGCGCCCTGTTGCAGAAGCTCGGACCGCGGGCGACTGAGATCGAGCCGATCGTGATCCGACGCGGGGAAGAGATCGACCCCGATGAGCTCGGCGCTCGCCTCGTCGAGTTCGGCTACCGCCGCGAAGAGCTGGTGGAGCACCGGGGCGAGTTCGCCCGCCGCGGCGCGATCATCGACGTGTTCGGCGCCAAAGCCGACGTCCCGATCCGCATCGACCTGTGGGGCGACGAGGTCGATCGACTGACCCGCTTCGGCGTCAACGACCAGCGGTCGATCGACGACCTCGACGAGGTCACGCTGTTCCCGGCGCGCGAGTTGATGCCGACCGCCGAGGTGCGAGCCCGCGCCGAACAGCTCGTCGAGTCCGACCCATGGGGGCGCGAGCAGTGGGAGCGCCTCGCTGAAGGCGCGCACTTCGACGGCATGGAGAGTTGGCTGCCCTGGCTGGTCACACGCGATGAGCTACTCACCGATGTGCTCCCCGACACCGCCAAGGTGCTGCTGGTCGAACCACGGCGGATGCGCGACCGGGCGATCGACCTCATCGCGGAAGAAGACGACCTCGCTCGCACGCTCGCCTCGACGTGGGCCCGCGACCCCGAGGTGTCGTTCCCTCGTCTCCACGCCGACCCCGACACGTTGCTCGCCAGCGCGGGCTCGTTCTGGTCGATCGACTCGACACCCGAGTCGCCCGACACACCACTCGTCGAGGCATCGGGGTGGGGACCCGTGGCCGCCGACGGCACCGGCCTCGTCGACCGCCTCGGCCGCCTCCTGGCCGACGACTACCGAGTGATCGTGGCCGCCGACGGCGATGGCTCGGCGCAACGGCTGCACCAGCTGCTGCTCGACCAGGGCCTCGACCTCCCGCGCCGAGCCGACGTCACCGCCGGCTCGGCGATCGTCACGGCGCCGCGGCACCGCGGGGTCACGATTCCCAACGCCAAGGTCGCCATCGTCGCCGAGAGTGATCTCACCGGCCGTCGGCGCGCTCATCGCACCGCCCGACCGCGCAAACGCGCCGACACCACCAGCACGTTCGAGGACCTGAAGACCGGCAGCTACGTCGTGCACCATCAGCACGGCGTGGGCCAGTTCGAGGGGATGGTCAAACGTGCGATCGGCGGCGTCGAACGCGACTATCTGCTGTTGTCCTACAAAGGCGGCGACAAGCTGTACGTGCCGTCCGACCAGATCGACGTGCTCCGCCAGTACGTCGGCGGCGAAGCGCCGACCCTGCATCGCCTCGGCGGCTCGGACTTTGCCAAGGCCAAGAGCCGGGTCCGCTCAGCGGTCCGCGAGATCGCCCAAGAGCTCGTGGTGCTGTACCAGCAGCGCGTCAACGCCGAGGGCCACGCGTTTGCGCTGGACACACCCTGGCAGGCCGAGATGGAAGCAGCATTCCCGTTCGTCGAGACGCCCGATCAGCGCAAGGCGATCGACCACATCAAAGCCGACATGGAGTTAGCCCACCCGATGGATCGGCTCCTGTGCGGCGACGTCGGCTTCGGCAAGACCGAAGTCGCCGTGCGCGCCGCGTTCAAGGCGATCCAAGACGGCAAACAGGTGGCGGTGTTGGCGCCGACCACGCTCCTGGCGACCCAGCACGGCAACACCTTCGCAGACCGGTTCGCCGGCTACCCGATCCGCGTGGAAACACTGAGCCGCTTCCTCACCAACGCCCAAGCCAAGGCCGTGATCGAAGGCGTCAAGAGCGGCGAGGTCGACTGCGTCATCGGCACTCACCGGCTGCTGGGCAACGACGTCCGCTTCAAAGAGCTGGGTCTGTTGGTGGTCGACGAAGAGCAGCGCTTCGGCGTCCAACACAAAGAGACGATGAAGAAGCTCAAGACCAACGTCGACGTGTTGACGTTGTCGGCGACGCCGATTCCGCGCACGTTGGAGATGTCGTTGGTCGGCATCCGCGACCTCTCGTTGCTGCAGACCCCGCCCGCCGACCGGCAACCGATCCTGACCTATGTCGGCGAGTACGACGAACGCGTCGCTGTCGAAGCGATCCGCCGTGAGTTGCTGCGCGAGGGCCAGGTGTTCTGGGTGCACAACCGGGTGCGCTCGATCGACACCGCGGCCGCACGACTGCGCCAGTTGGTACCCGAGGCGCGCATCGCCGTCGCCCACGGGCAGATGGACGAAGGCACTCTGGAACAGGTCGTGCAGGACTTCTGGGATGGCCAATACGACGTATTGGTGTGCACCACGATCATCGAGTCGGGCATCGACATGCCCACGGTGAACACCCTCGTCGTCGAACGGTCCGATCTGCTCGGGCTTGGTCAGATGCATCAGCTACGCGGCCGCGTCGGTCGATCCGGGCAGCGGGCGTACGCCTATTTGTTCCACCCACGCGACAAGGTGCTGACCGAAGAGGCCTACGAACGGCTGCGCACCATCGGCGAATCGACCGACCTCGGCTCGGGCTTCAAGATCGCCATGCGCGATCTCGAGATCCGCGGCGCGGGCAACCTGCTGGGCGAGTCGCAGTCGGGACACATCGCGGCCGTCGGCTACGACCTGTATTGCCAGATGGTGACCGAGGCCGTCAGCGAGATGAAGGGGGAACCGGCTCCCAACCAGCCCGCCGAGTTGAAACTCGACGTGCCGACCGACTGCTACCTTCCGACCGACTACGTCGAGAAAGAAGAGCTGCGGCTCGAGGCGTACCGACGACTGGCGAGCGTGACCACGCGGAGCCAGGTCGACGACATCCGCGTCGAGTGGGAAGACCGCTACGGACCGCTCCCCGACCCCGCCGATGCGCTGCTCGCCGTGGGCTACCTGCGTGCGGAGTGTCACCGCCTCGGCATCACCGACCTGCAAATCTCGAGCAACAGCGCCAAGCTCTCGCCGCTGGCGTTGAAGCTCAGCGAGACGATGCGGCTGCGGCGGATCGCCAAGGCCGCCAAGTACAAAGAGGACCTACAACAGCTCGTCGTGCCACTCCCCCGCAAGGTCGATCCCAGCCGTCACCTCACCAACTTCCTGCGCGATCTCGTCCCTGACGACGATGGTGAAGCACCGGGCGACGGGGACTGAGCCCAGCTGTCGCGGCTCGATAGAGTGCCCGGCGTGACTCCCCGGCCACTGATCGCTGCGCTCGCGATCGCGCTCGCCGCAATCGCCAGTGGCTGCGCCACCTTCACCGACTCCAACAATGTCGCCCGCGTCGAGGACCGGACCCTCTCACTAGACGAGCTCAGCGCGCTGGTCTCGATCGAATTCAACGTGCCCCAGGGCGACGAAGGCAGCAACGTGCCGGGCAACGCTGAAGCCGCCCGACAGGCAATGACCAACTGGATCGTCGGACAGGTTGCGGCCATCGAGCTCGCCGAGCTCGACAGGGGGGTGTCGACGGACGAGATCGAACAGATAGAGGCGCAGCTGGCGGAAGCACTCCCCGATATCTCAGAAACGGGTCGCGCCGCATATGCCGAGACCTCGGCCGCGATTTCAGCCTTTGGGCAGTTGCCACAACCGATTGAGTTCTTCATCGCCGCCGCCAGCGACACCGACATCTACGTCGACCCGAGGTTCGGAACGTTTAATCCGGTCGATGGCGTGACGCCGCTCAGGTGACTGGCCGGATCGTCGTCGTCGGCCTCGGCCCGGGCGGCGACGACCACGTCACGAACGAGACGCGCCGGCTGGCCGAGCGCATCCCGACACGATTCCTGCGCACCGCCGTCCATCCGACGGCGCACGTGATCACCGACCACGGCGGTGCGATCCCGTTCGACGACGTCTACAACACCTCCGACACCTTCGACGACGTCTACGCGACCATCGTCGAACGGCTCCTGGAGGCCGCAGCCGAAGAACCAGAGATCCTGTACGCAGTTCCCGGCTCGCCGCTCGTGCTCGAACGCACGGTACGGCTCCTGCAGGCTGCGGCTGACGGCGGCACCGTCGACGTCGACGTGCGCCCGGCGATGTCGTTCCTCGACGTGGCGTGGGCTCGGCTCGGCATCGATCCCGTCGAGGCCGGCGTGCGCCTCGTCGACGGACACGATTTCGCCACCGCCGCGGCGGGCGAACGCGGCCCGCTGCTCGTCGCTCACGCGCACGCCGATTGGGTCCTGTCGGAGATCAAGCTGAGTATCGACGATCCGCCGCCTGGGACGACCGCCACGATCCTGCAAGGGCTCGGCACCGACGCCGAACGGATCGTCGACACCTCGTGGAACGACCTCGACAAAGCCGTCACCGCCGACCACCTCACCACCGTGTGGATTCCCGAACTGGCGGCGCCCGTGGGCGCCCCGTACGTGCGCTTCCACCAGCTGGCCCGAACGTTGCGCGAAGAGTGCCCATGGGACATCGAGCAGACCCACACCTCGCTGATCCCCTACCTGCTGGAGGAGACCTACGAGGTGGTCGACGCGCTCGAAGCGCTCGACCCCGACGACCCGGCGACCGACGAGCACCTCATCGAAGAACTCGGCGACCTGCTCTACCAGATCGAGTTCCACGCAACGATCGCTGAACAGGAGGGCCGGTTCACCATCGCTGACGTCGCCACCGGCATCCACGACAAGCTGGTTCGCCGCCATCCGCACGTGTTTCCACCGGAGGGCGGCGAGGTCGTCGATGTCGACGGCGACGTCGAAACGGTGCTGACCAATTGGGACGACATCAAACGCGCCGAGAAGGGCCGTACCTCGATATTCGACGGCATCGCCCGCTCGATGCCTGCGCTGTCGTATGCCGCCAAGGTCGGTAAGAAGGCCAGCAAGGTCGGCTTCGATTGGCCTGACGTATCGGGTGCCTACCCGAAGATCGACGAGGAGCGTCGTGAACTCGCCGAGGCGATGCAACTCACCGACGCCGAGGCTCGCGCCGAGCGCTCTGATGCCGAACTCGGCGACCTGCTGTTCGCCACGGTCAACGTGGCCCGCCACCTGGGCATCGACCCGGAACTCGCACTGCGCCGGGCGACCGACACGTTCCGCTCGCGGTTCGAACACGTCGAGCGGCTCGCGGTCGACGAGGGCATCGATCTGCAAGCGGCGGACGTGCCAACCCTCGACCGCCTGTGGGCCGCAGCCAAAGAGCTGTAACCGTTGGCGACATCTGGTGCCAGGCACGAGGTGTCCGCCGCGGCCGCGTACCGCCAGGTCGACATCGCTCGCAGCTCCGCCCCACAGGAGCGCGCCGGGTCGGGTTCAACGTCGGTTGATAGGCAGATCGCACCAACGACTTGAGGACCTTGCGACGACACCGCACCGAGCGGCGGTCAGGCTGTCGCCCATCGGGCACACTGGACGGTGATGCGATTGCAACTCGCGAGCCCATCCGACCACCCGGCGATCACCACATTGCCCTTCGGCGTGCGCCTCGAGGCGTGGGATCTGCCGACGATGCACGGCGTCCTCGGGCTGCATCGCCACGTCGTGCGTGCCGTCGAGCTCGGTGCGGCAACGTACGTGGTCAAGGAGTTGCCGGACGACCTCGTTCGCCGGGAGTACCGCCTGTTGCGCGAGCTCGCCGACGACGGGCTGCCGACCGCCGAGGTGGTCGCTGCAGTGACCGGCAAGGCTGACCACGCCGACGGCATGTTGGTGACTCGGCACCTCGACTACTCGATCCCGTATCGGAGCTTGCTCAGCGGACGCGGTCTCCGCATCCCCTACCTGGGAGAACGCGTGCTCGATGCGCTCGTCGGACTCCTCGTTCGTCTCCACCTCGCCGGCTTCTACTGGGGCGACTGTTCGCTGTCGAACTCACTGTTCCGACGCGACGCCGGCGCACTGAGCGCCTACGTCATCGACGTCGAGACCGGCGAACGATACCCGTCGCTGACCAACGGTCAACGTTCACTCGATCTCCAGATCGCCACCGAGAACGTGGCCGGCGGGCTCCTCGACCTCCAGGCCGCCCGGCGGCTCGCCGCCGACATCGACCCCTGGGAGGTCACCGGGCAGATCGAGGACCGCTATCACGGTCTGTGGGCCGAACTGACCGCCGAGGACGAAATCGGCTACGACGAGACGTTCCGCATCGAAGAACGCCTCGACCGGCTGCACGACCTGGGGTACGACGTGGAGGAGATGGACATCATTCGCGATCCCGGCCACGACGGCGAACGCTTGAAGTTCATCCCGCGCGTCGTCGAGCACGGGTTTCACGCCGAGCGACTAAAGAACCTCACCGGCCTGGAAACGACCGAGAACCAGGCACGCCGCCTGCTCGGCGACATTCGCGCCTTCGGCCAACAGCTCGCCGAGACCCGTGAAGCCGAGATGGAACGCACCGGAGCGAAGCTGCGCACGCTGCCCGAGAACGTGGTCGCAGTGCGTTGGCTCGACCAGCGTTTCGAGCCGACCATCGCCCGCGTGCCGCCGACGCTGGCCAGCAAGCTCGAACCGGCCGAAGTGTTCCATCAGCTGCTCGAACACCGCTGGTTCCTCTCAGAAGAGCAAGGCGTGGACGTGTCGATCGAAGACGCCTTCGAGTCGTACGTCGCCGACGTGCTGGCCGCCGCGCCCGACGAGCAGCTGCATCTCGGCGAGGTCACCGCAGAGATCCCGATCGTCCGCTGAGCGACGCGATCGCCCACCGGGCCACCTCTCCGAGCCCACCTCACATCCAACAACTAGGTTGCGGCGCATGAGTGAGATTCTCAGCATCCTCGGCCGCCAGATCCTCGATTCGCGCGGGAACCCAACCGTTGAGGTCGAAGTGCTGCTCGATTCCGGCGCCGAAGGACGCGCCGCGGTGCCCTCGGGCGCCTCGACCGGAGAACATGAGGCCGTTGAGCTGCGCGACGGCGGGGAGCGCTTCGGTGGCAAGGGCGTGAGCCAGGCGGTCGACTACGTGAACACCGAGATCGCCGACGCGCTGGAAGGCCTCGACGCCACCGACCAACGATTCGTCGACCGCGTGATGCTCGACCTCGACGGCACCGACAACAAAGCCCGCCTGGGAGCAAACGCGATCTTGGGCACGAGTTTGGCGATCGCCAAGGCCGCTGCGATCGAACTCGACATACCACTGTTCGCCTATGTCGGTGGGCCGAACGCCCACGTGTTGCCGGTGCCGATGATGAACGTCGTCAACGGTGGCGCACACGCCGACAACTCGATCGACCTCCAGGAGTTCATGGTCATGCCCGTCGGAGCCCCGAGTTTCTCCGAGGCGCTGCGCTGGGGCGTCGAGACGTACCACGTTCTGAAAGGTGTGCTCCACGACCGCGGCCTGTCGACCGCAGTCGGTGATGAAGGCGGGTTCGCCCCCGATCTCGACTCGAACGAAGAGGCGATCAAGGTCCTCGTCGAAGCAATCGAGAAGGCCGGCTTCGCCGCCGGCGACGACATCGCGATCGCGCTCGACCCCGCAACCAGCGAGATCTTCCGCGACGGCGCGTACCACCTCGAAGGTGAAGGCAAGGTGCTGTCGCCGAGCGAGATGAGCGACTATTGGAAGCAGATGATCGACAAGTACCCGATCGTGTCGATCGAAGACGCCATGGATGAGAACGACTGGGACGGGTGGGCCACGCTGACCGCTGCGATCGGCGATCGGGTGCAGCTCGTCGGAGACGACCTGTTCGTGTCCAACTCTGGGCGACTGCAGACCGGCATCGACAGCGACGTGGCCAACTCGATCCTTATCAAGGTCAACCAGATCGGCTCGCTCACCGAGACGCTCGACACCGTCGACCTGGCCACGCGTCACGCCTACACGTCGGTGATGTCGCATCGCTCCGGCGAAACCGAAGACGCAACGATCGCCGACCTCGCTGTGGCGACCAACTGCGGACAGATCAAGACCGGCGCACCGGCACGCAGCGATCGGGTGGCCAAGTACAACCAGCTGCTGCGCATCGAGTCGATCCTCGGCGACGACGCGGCGTACCGCGGCCGCGCCGCTCTTGCGCCGATGCGCTAGCAGGTTCGGCCGCGCCGAGGTCTGCCACCGAAACGCGGGAGTCCCCTGCCACACTGGACACTCGTGAGCCGGTCGAAGACGACGTCGATCAAACGTCCTGAGCAGTTGCCGACGGCGGCAGAGGAGGGCCAATCGCGGCTCGGCGACCTCAGCCGCCCGATTCCGGTCGACAAGCGCATCTTCCGCCGGTCGAAGGTCGCCCTGGCCGCCGGCATCGGCGCTCTCGTCGTCGGACTGGCGCTGGCAGCTGCAGTGTTCGTGCTCCCGTTGCAGACGTGGTTCGACCAAGACAATGCGCTCGACGAGCGCCAGGCGCAGCTCGACGAACTGCAGCGTGTGAACGGACAGCTCTCAGCCGAAGTCGACCGCCTGCGGACCGACGACGGGGTCCGGGAGGCGGCGCGCGAAGAGATCGGTTACGTCGACGCCGGCGAGCAGAGGTTCTCGGTACGCCCGCTCCCTCCGCTGCCGAGCGACCTCCCAAACGGTTGGCCGTACAACGTCGCCGCCCAGATCATCTCGCTACGTCAGAACCCACTGCCCGAACCGGTCGAACCGGCCACCGACGAGTAGGCCGCGCCGACCAGCCTGCCCCGTCGTTCGTGCGACATCAGGTGCCTGGCACCTGATGTCGC
>JBCDFR010000016.1:0-71373 GCA_039177505.1 Actinomycetota bacterium
CACGAGCCGGGCACCGGCGCTGCGTGCCCGCTCGATCGTCGGCCACAGGTGGCGGTTGGTCAGACGGGTGTTGGTGCCCCACAGGATGATCAGTCGGCTGTGTTCCAGCTCGGCGGGATCCATCGCACGACCGGTGCCATTGGTCATCGACAGGCCGGCGCCCACGGTCGGCCCACAGATCGCCCGGGTCAGCCGTGTGGCACCCATGTGGCCGAAGAAGCGGCTGCTCAGGCCCATCATGGCGAGGACGCCCTGATTGCCAGCGTCGGAGAAGGGAAGCACCGCTTCGGGGCCGTGCTCGTCGATCACTGCGTGTGTGCGTTCGGCGATCGTCGCCAGCGCATCGTCCCAGCTGATCGGCTCGAACTCGCCCGAGCCCTTCGGTCCGACTCGGCGTAGCGGGGTCAAGAGACGATCGGGGCTGTACACCCGGTCGAGCATGCGATTGACCTTCGGACACAGCTCGCCCTGCGAATACGGGTGTTCGGGGTTGCCGCGTAGCGCCACCGCGACCGGCTCCGGCGCGCCGTTCGACTCGACCGTGACCGACCACCCGCACGAGTCCGGGCAGTCGTGGTGGCACACGCCGTGGACGAGCCGAGTGTCGGTCGCGGTGGTCATCAGGCCATCGTAGGGATCGGCGATGCCTGCGAACTGGCGCGAATCCGACGTTACGTCGCCTCGATGATCGCCCGGAGGTGTGGCCAGGCCCCAGCGAACCCTGAGTGCAGCGGGAGTTCGTCGACGTGCTGCAGCCCGAACCACTCGACGGCGTCGGTCTCGAAGTTGATCGACGAGCCGAAGGGTGCGTCCACCTCGAGCACCACGGTCGTGTACGACCAGTCGGTCGCCGGCTCGAAGACGTACTCGCCGAGCACTGCGAGTATCGGTGGTGGCGTGCCCACTTCTTCGGCGGCTTCGCGCAGCGCGCCATCGAACGGGGTCTCGCCGAGATCCAACGCTCCTCCCGCACACGACCAGTTGCCGCCTTCGTGAGCGAACGCCGAACGCTTCTGCAACATCACGTATGGGATGCCATGCGCGTCTCGAACGACGAAGACCACACCGGCCGCGCCGTAGATCCCCCATCGGGTGTGGCCGTCGCTGCAACGCATGAACCCGTCACCGGTCTGCCGTGCCGCCATCTCCGACACCCTGCCCCAATTGGTTGCGTTGCCGCAACGCCATCGGGAAGGATCGCGGCCGTAACGGGGTTGATATGTCACCGTGAGTATGAGCGAAGCCGAAGCATTCGACCTGATCATCATCGGGACCGGGTCGGGGAACTCGATCCCTGACTATCTGCACGGTTGGAACATCGCGCTCGTCGAGCGTGACGTGTTCGGCGGCACCTGCATCAATCGCGGGTGCATCCCCTCGAAGATGTTCGTGCTCCCAGCCGACGCGGCCCTTGCGGCCCGTCACGGTGACCGTCTCGGGATCGACACGCGGTTCGAGGGTGCCGACTTCCCGGCGATCCGCGACCGCGTGTTCGGGCGGATCGATCCCATCGTTGCGTCCGGACGTGACTATCGGGCGACCGGTACCCCGAACGTGACCTACATCGAAGGCACGGCGATGTTCGTCGAGCAGAAGGTGCTCGACGTCGAGGGTCGCCGGATTACTGCACCGAACATCCTCATCGCTGCCGGCGCACGGCCCGTGATCCCGCCGATTCCCGGACTCGTCGAGGTCGGCTTCCACACCTCGGACTCGATCATGCGGCTGCCCGACCTGCCGCCGCGCCTCGGGATCATTGGGGGTGGGTTCATCGCCGTCGAGATGGCCCATGTGTTTTCGTCGCTCGGTTCCGACGTCACGCTCATCAACCGCAGCGAAGCCGTACTGCGGGGATTCGACGACGACATTCGGACGCGCTTCACAGCAGCACTGGGGGAACGCATCGACTTGCAACTCGGCCATGTGCCGACGCGCATCGAGCGGGTGGCCGATGGCATCAAGATCACCTGCGCCGGTGGCGAGACAGTGGTCGATGAGCTTCTCGTCGCCACCGGTCGCGAACCCAACAGCGATCTACTCGACGTCGATGCGGCAGGGATCGAGTGTCATCACCACGGCACGATTGCGGTCGACGACACGATGGCCACCAACGTGCCCGGGATCTGGGCGGTCGGTGACATCGCCAACAACTATCAGCTGAAGCATCTGGCCAACGCCGAGGCCAAGGTGGCGTTCTGGAACCTGTCGCACCCAGACGATCGTCGTCACCAGAGCTACAAGGCCGTGCCGAGCGCGGTGTTCTCCAACCCACAGGTCGCCACCGTCGGCTTGACCGAGGCCGAGGCGCAAGCGGCCGGCCGGTCGTTCCGTGTCGGTATGCGCGACTACTCGGGCACTGCGTACGGGTGGGCGATGGAGGACACGATCGGCTTCGCCAAGGTGCTCGTCGACATCGAGACCGACCAGATCATCGGCGCCCACATTCTCGGCGCACAGGCGGCGACCTTGATCCAGCCGCTCATTCAGGCGATGGAACTCGATACGCCGGCGACCGACGTGGCCCGCCGCGTGTTCTACATCCATCCGGCGCTGACCGAGGTCGTCGAGAACGCGTTGCTGGACGCCATCGAGTGAGCACTGCTCTCGCGACTTCGCTCAGCGACGCCGAGATCGCGGCGGCTCGGCAGGCGACGCCCGGATGTCGAGCCGATCTCATCCACCTCAACCACGCCGGGGCATCGCTGCCACCACAGGTCGTGCTCGACGCGCAGATCGATCACTTGCGCGCCGAAGCGATGCTTGGCGGCTACGAGGCAGCGGCTGCGGCGGCCGAACGCGACGACGACGTGTACGCCTCGATCGCCGCGCTGATCGGAGCTGATGCGGACGAGATCGCCCGTACCGAACATGCAACAGCGGCGTGGAACGCCGCGTTCTGGTCGATCCCGATGGAACCCGGTCAGCGCGTCCTGGTGCACGATCACGAATACGGCGCCAACGTCATCGCTTTTCTGCGGGCCACCGAGGTGCGCGGTGTGGTCATCGATCGAATCCCGAGCGATGGCACGGGTGCGGTGTCGATCGAGGCGTACCGTGATGCACTCGGCGACGGTGACGGAGTTGCGCTGGCGTCGCTCACACACGTGCCGACCAACGGTGGCCTCGTCAACCCGGCCGCCGAGGTTGGCGCCGCTGCCCGGGCGGTTGGCGTGCCGTTTCTCCTCGACGCATGCCAGTCGGTCGGTCAGCTGCGGGTCGATGTGAACGAGATCCCGTGCGACTTCCTGTCGGCGACGGGCCGCAAGTTCCTGCGAGGTCCGCGCGGCACCGGATTTCTGTACGCCCGTCGCACGATTCTCGATCGAGTCGCGCCCTCCCAACCTGACCACGATGGAGCGTTGCTCGTCGCTGCAGATCGCTACGAGTGGAGTCCTGGCGCTCGACGATTCCAGTACTGGGAATACTCCCACGCCGCGTGGCTGGGTCTCGGAGCGGCGCTCGACCACCTCGACAGGTGGGGCGTCGATCGGATCGAGGTCACAGTCCGCGAACGCGCAGAAGAGCTTCGTGTGCTGTTGGCCGGCATCGGGTACGACGTCCACGACGATGGCGCAGTGCGCAGCGGGATCGTCACCACGACATCGCCGCGGCGGAGTGCCCCCGAACTGCAGGCACACCTGGCAGGGGTGGGCATCAACGGCACGTACACCACATCGGGATCGTCGCTGTGGGACGTCGATCGCCGAGGGCTGGCCGAGATGTTGCGATTGTCGGTGCACTACACGACCACCGTCGACGAACTGCACCGTACGGTTGACGTCCTGGCGCAGGCCTAGCCTGGGCCGATGGTCAGTTCCGTTCGTAACTGGGCGCGCAACGAGCGCTGCGTGCCGCGCTCGATTCGCCGTCCCGAGTTTCCCGACGAACTTGCCGGGATCGTCTCCGACGCGGCGCAGCGCGAAGAACGCGTGAAGGTGATCGGCGCCGGACACTCCTTCACCGGTGCAGCGATGACCGATGGGCACCTCGTATCGCTCGACGCGATGAACCAGGTGCTGCACGTCGACGGACGCGATGTGACCGTCCAGGCCGGCATCCGACTGCACGAACTCAACGATGCGCTGTTCGAACTCGGCCTGGCGCTGCCCAATCTCGGTGACATCGATCAACAATCGATCGCCGGCGCTACGTCGACGGCCACCCACGGCACCGGGACGTCGTTGGGAAACCTAGCGACGAACATCGTCGGACTCGAGTTGGTGACCGGCGAAGGCACGATCGTGCGCGCCGACGAACAGACCGATCCGGAACTCTTGCGGGTGGCGCGCGTCGGAGTTGGCGCACTGGGCGCGTTGACCGAGGTCACCCTGCGTTGTGTTCCGGCGTTCAACCTGCACGCCGTTGAGACGATCGAACCGTTGGCCGACGTGCTCGCCGACTTCGACACGGTCATGAAATCGACCGACCACGTCGAGTTCTACGTCGTCCCCGGCGCCCGCCGGTGCCAGGTCAAACGCAACACCCGCACCGATCGACCTGCCGAGCCGCAACCGACGATGGCCTACGTGCGCGACAAGTGGATCGGCGAGAACCTGGCATTTGGCACGGTGTGCCGGATTGGGCGTCGGTTTCCGACGATGGCGCCGCGTGTTGCCAAGCTGATCACTTCGAGCGCGTCGGAACGAGAGCTGGTCGACCGCAGCGATCGAGTGTTCTGCAGCCCTCGCAAGGTGCGTTTCGTCGAGATGGAGTACGGCATCGCGCGAGATGCCGTACCGGAGGCACTCGAACGGATCACAGCGCTGGTCAAGACGCTTCCGTTTCCTCCGCTGTTTCCGATCGAGGTGCGCACGTCTGCCGCCGACGACATTCCGCTGTCGACGGCCAACGGTCGCGACTCCGGGTGGATCGCGGTGCACCAGTACATCGGAGCCCCGTACGAGGCGTACTTCCAAGGGGTCGAGACGGTCATGGACGACTACGAGGGGCGCCCGCACTGGGGCAAGATGCACTACCAGTCGGCCGACACCTTGGCAGAGCGTTATCCCGAGTGGGCCACGTTCGCCTCGTGGCGCAACAAACTCGATCCCGGCCGCACCTTTGCCAACCCCTACCTCAACCGCGTCCTCTAGGCGACCGTTGCATCGTCTCTGCGACCGTGCAACGGGTGGTCGTCACAGCTGCCGGGCGACCTCGCCGTAGCGCTCGAAGTTCTCCAGGTCGAAACCGGGGCTGTACATCACGAGGCGATCGATGAGGCCGTCGTACTTGGCGCGTAGCGCGTCGGCCAGTCCGTCCCACGTCGCCTCGGTGCAGAACACGGCGAGGTGTTCGTCGGTGAGTTGTTGTCCCATGCCGGTGAAGTCGCCGGCCTTCTGCCGCTCGCGGATCCGTGCGGTGGTCCCCTCGAACCCGGCTTCGTCCCAGACGAAGGCGTAGTTCGGGGTCGAGCCGTAGAACGACAATGACATGCGCGCCGCATCGCGGCCTTTCGCGATTTCCTCGTCGGTGTCGCCGACGATCGTGGTCACCGGAAGGATCAACGCGATCTCGTTCGGGTGGCGCCCGCTCGACGATGCCCCTGCCGCGCGTTGGGGAAGCACGTGACGTTCGAGGTAGCCCGGCTCGGCGATCGGATGGAGGTGGATGCCGTCGGCGTCAGCCCCGGCCATGCGCAACATCCAGGGATTGACCGCTGCGACGTCGACTTTGGGATCGGGAGCATCGATCGGCCCCGGGCTCCACTGTGGCGACATGAACGTCAGCTCGTAGAAGTCGCCGTGGAAGTCCAACGGTTCGCCGCGAAACGCCCCGAAGCAGGCTTTGACCGCCCGCACGTAGTCGCGTAGCCGCGGACCCGGCTGGGAGAACTCCATGCCGAAACGACGCACGATGTGTGTCCTCACCTGCGTGCCGAGGCCGAGCCGAAACCCGCCTTCGGTGAGCTCGTTGAGCTCCCACGCTGTCTGCGCAGTGACCATTGGACTGCGCGGGAACGCCACGGCGATCCCGGTCGAATAGGCCAACGCGGGCTCGGCCACGGCGGCAGCCGTTGTCGCCGTGTACGCACTGCGACCGCCCTCGGTCAGCAGCATGCCGTCGAAACCCGCCGCCTTGGTGCGTGCGGCGATCGAACCCATCTCGGCGAGAGAGCGAGGAACTGTCATCACATCGACCTGCATTTCGGCAAACGTAATCTCGACGGTGATGCACCGACTGGCCGAACTGCTCTCCCACGCGGTCGCCGGCCGGTACCCGGACGCCGACGGCGCGGTCGAGTTCGTCGAACCCGACGACGCCGGGACGTGCGCCGCAGTCGAGTTCAACGGTCATGCCGTCGTGCTCAGCCATCGCAACTCGGGCCGTCTCCTCGAATTCGGCGCCGACGGCTTCGGCGGCGCGTCCCGGCCCGATGTGATCCGCGGCATTGCCGGAGACGAGTATGCGATCGGCACCCACGACGTGTTTCTGCTGTCGTTTGGCACGGGGCGACCAACACTGAGCGAGCGGACCGACCTCGAGTGGCACCCGCGGGTCCAGCGGTCGCAACGTCACCGCCGCGACGTTCATGTTTTCGGCGATGACACCGGCCTCGTCACGCTCGGCACCGGCCTGGTCGGTCGCCTCGAGTTGTCGATCGAGCGCTTCGAGGGCGCGCCAGCGGGTACCGGCCAGCACCTCATCGCTGCCGGACTTGGTGCCGCTGCCGCAGGTCAGGCGGTATGGGCGCAGGTTGCGCCGGGGAACGCCGCGTCCCTCAGGACCTTTCTGCGGGCCGGGTTTCAACCGATCGGTGCAGAGACGTTGCTCACTCCGCACGCTTGACCGGCAGTCGCTGTCGACATCGAATCGTCATACGAGAACACACCGGTCTGACACATCCGTGCGATAGACCTCTGCGTTGCGTTCGGGGTCCTCCACCTCCGTACCAACAGCGACGATGCGAAGTGATCTGATCATCCGCGGCGGAACCATTGTCGACGGCACCGGGTCGGTGCCGTTCGTCGGCGACGTACGAATCGTCGGCGACCGCATCGCCGACATCGTTAGTCATGCCGACGGTGGCATCGACGACTCGGCACACCGAGTGCTCGACGCCGAGGGGCGTGTCGTCACCCCGGGTTTCATCGACGCGCACAGCCATCTCGATGTACATCTCGAGTGGGATCCGCAGGCCACACCGAGTTCGTGGCATGGCGTCACAAGCGTGGTCATCGGCAACTGCGGGCTCAGCCTCGGACCGTGTCGACCGGCCGACCGCCCGGCGCTGGCGGCGAGGATCGCCGAGACGACCGGAATTCCCGAGACGACCACGCTCAGCGCGCCGTCGTGGGACTGGGAGACCTACGACGACTACGCCGCTGCGCTCGAACGACGCTCGTTGGTGGTGAACACCGGCGGCCTCGTCGGCGAGGCCACGTTGCGACTGCATGCGATGGGGGAGCGGGCAGGTTCCGGCGCTTCGCCGACCGACGACGACCTCACGGCAATCGGTGCGTTGGTCGATGCCGCGTTGGCTGCCGGCGCACTCGGAATTTCGATCGATCGACGGCACACAGAGGCGGGCGGGCACACCAGCGCCGAACTCGACACCGTTGCCGACGCGTTGGCCCGTCGTCGCACCGGCGTCATCGCTGCGACACCTCGCCCCGATGGTGTGTCGTGGTCCGACGAGTTGACCGCATTGGCGGCACTCGCGCGTCGCAGCGGGCGGCCGACGAGTTTCGAACTGACGTCGTCCGATCATGAACCCGACGCCCATCGTGACGTGCTCGATCTGGTGCGCGCGCACCACCGAGGGGGTGTCGAGCTCCGTCCCCAGACGCTGGCTCGTCCGACCGGCGTCCTGTACGGCCTCGACACGAGTACTCCGTTCGACGCCGCTCCCGCCTGGCTGGGGCTCGGCGCCGAGCGCAATGGTCGACGGTTGCAAATGCTGCGCGACAGCACCTATCGGCAGACACTGATCGCCGAGGCCGACGTGCATGGCACATCGGTAGATCTTGATCGGCTCTTCGTGATGCTGCCTGACGATGATGCCCGCTACGACAACGATCCGCACGGATCGCTGGCGGCGATCGCCGAGGCTCGTGGTGTCAGCCCGGCAGCAGCATTCATCGAGCTCATCCTGGAGTCCGACGGGCATGTCGTCGCCCACGCGCCGCACCGCAACCGCGACCTCACGGCGATCGCCGAGCTGCTCGACGATCCGGCTGTGGTGCTCGGCCTGGCCGACGCCGGTGCTCATCAGCGCCAGATCACCGACGCCAGCCAGCCAACGTTCCTGTTGGCCTATTGGGTCCACGAGCGGCACCGCTGGACCATCGAAGAGGCGGTACGTCGACTCACCTCGGATGCAGCCGACCTGTTCGGTCTGGCCGATCGTGGTCGGCTGTACACCGGTGCCTTCGCCGACATCAACGTGATCGACGTTCCATCACTCACGCTGCCGATCCCCGAGTTCGTCCGCGATCTTCCCGATGGCACTGGACGGTATGTGCAACGGGCGATGGGGTACGACGCGACGATCATCAATGGCGCAGTCGTCGCCGAACGCGGCGAGCTCACGGGTGAACTGCCGGGTCGCCACCTACGCTCCGGCTGAGCTTCCTCGGCCCCGCTACGTTCGGGACATGACCGCAGACGCCATCCCAACGCTGGAACGCGAGGTCGAGCGGGCCAGCGACCTGTTCGTCTCGCTCGAACCCGCCGAATGGGCGGGACAATCGGGCTGCGAGGGGTGGCAAGTACGCGATGTGGCATTGCACATGGCCTCGGTCTTTCAGCAGATCGCCGATCCGACCTCAGTCGACACGACCCCGACGGGCGACACCGAGGCCGATGCCAACGCGATGGTCGCGGGTCGACAGGGGTGGAGCGACGCCCAGGTGGCGGACGCCTATGCCGAGTGGTCGCTCAAGGGTGTTGCGGCGCTGGCTGCGCTCCAAGACCCGGCAATGGCCGACACCGTCGTGCCGATGAGCGATTTGGGGACACACCCACTGCACTTGTTGGGCAACGCCATCGTGTTCGATCACTACTGCCATCTGCGTCATGACATCGGCGCGGCGATCGATCGTGCGGCCGATCTGCCTCGCGAGAACGACACCCTCAGCGCTGTGCTCGTCTGGATGTTGGCCGGGCTCCCGCAGATGAACGCAGCGGAACTGGCGGCGGCGCCTGCGCAGCCGATCAACCTCGTGTTCGATGAGCCGGCCAGTTCGTGGACTCTGGCGCCGGGTGAGGACGGATGGACCATCGCCGAGACCGCCGTCGACGGGGCCCCTGCCGTTCGGTCGACCGTCCACGACTTTGTGTCGTGGGGTACTGAGCGCAGTTCGTGGCGCGACATGGTCACCGGTGATGTCGATGCACCCGGCGTGGCCGGTGTGCTCGACGCGATCAACGTGATCTGAGCCGGCGCCGGAGCTCGACGAATACCTCGGCACCGGCGATCTCCTCGAGTTCGCCGCGCAGACTGTCGATGACCGGTTCGTCTCCGACGAAGGCTTCGCCACCGTCGCTGCGTTCGGTGCAGCACCACGCCATGGTCTCGCCGTGGCGGCCCCACTGCTCGCGACCCCAGCGACGGACGACTGCGACTTCCCGATCCTCCCCGAGCGGCTGGTAGTCGACGTAGAGCGGGAGCTGCCAGCACACCGACGGTTTCCAGTCGATTGGCCGCTCGTCGGCGTCCAACGCAGCGAGGTGCAACGCACATCCGATGCCCCCGTCGAAGCCGGGCCGATTGAGGAAGATGCATGCGCCGTCGACCACCCGCGTGTGGGTGCGCGCGGCGTCCCCGAAGACACCTGCTTCGGCAGCTTCCCCGTGTAACTGGAACCGCTCGGTGGGGATCAACTCGGCGAGCGCGGCGATGTGCATCGCCTCGGCCTCGGCGGCGGGACCGTCACCGAAGTGAGCACCGAGCGAGCAACAACCTTGGGCCAGCTCGGAGGTGTCGTGCTCGAGGATTCCCTTGCATCCGTCGCCGAATCGACAGGTCCAGTTCGACTCGAGGAACGTTCGATCGAAGTGCCACACGGTCGGACCGTCATCGATCACGATCACGTCGTCGGTCGATACGGGGTCGCTCATCGTTCGATGAAGCGGACGGTGCGTCCAGCGCGTCCGAGATCGATGTCGTCGCCGCCGTCATTGGTCACCGCGACAGCGGTGAGACGGCTGTCCTCCTCGACCACAGCGACGGTGCCGTCGGGGGACAGCGCGAGGATCTCGCCATCGGTCGAGAAGTCGGTCACGAGGTCGGCGCTGACGAGCTGCGCGCCGTCGTCGCCGGTGATGATCGCGCTGCAGCCGTCGGCCGAGGCCACGGCGGGGATCGTGCCCAGCGCCTCGGCAACGATGTCACCCGTCGCCAACTCGACGAGCACGATCTCGCCGGGCGGATCGCGTTCGACGATCAAGCAGCTCCCGCGGTGCGGTGCGTTGGCGTCGATGCCGAACGTGGTCACACCGGCGCCGGCGACCTGGCCGACGATCGCAGGCGACGGATCGACGATGCCGACCCCGTCTCCTCCTTGCACGATCAATCGATCGCCGAGCACGCTCACGTTGCCGGTGGTGATGGTGCCGATGGCCATCGTTTCGGCGCTCTCGGCCTCGTCCGCGTCGAAGCTGAGAGCGAGGATCTCACCGTCAACCGACGTCAGCACAACTCCGTCGTCGGTCACCATCGCGGCGCGCACCGCCGGTGTCAGCGCCGCTGTGACCTGCGACCCGTCAGAGCGGAACACGCTGATCGTCGCATCGCTGCCGACGTTCTGTGTGGTCACCACGACGTCCGAGCCGATCGCCAGCGCCAGGCCGGGGAAGAACGAGGGCTCGTCCCGATCGAAGGACCACAGCACACTCTGAAAGTTGCCGGCGTCGGTGACCAGGACGTTGCGACCGCTGGGGTCCGCGCGAATCTGGGTGGTGTCGAATCGGGCACCCGCCACCGCGCCGACCTCGTCGGTGTCGAGGATGTCGCCACTCGGTCCATGGACGAGTACGAGGCGTTCTGCGCCGCCCGAGGAGGCGATCAGCGTGTTGGCGCTTCCGGGTGGGCGGACGAGTGGAGCGGTGCCCGATGTGAACTCGAACTCGACGGGCTCGTCGTTGTTGGTCAGGTCGGTGACAACGGCACGCTCGTCGTCGCGGACGACCAGCGATGTGCCAGCGACGTCGGCTTCGAGCGGCGTACGCACGTCGGTGTTCTGTCGCCCCAACTCCGACCCGTCGTCGTTGAGGAGGATGATCTCATCGGTGCGTTCGTCGATCAGGACGAACGTGTCCCACGCCGTGTCGACCGCACCGGACGATGACGACGCGCCACCTCCGTCATCGCCGAGGAACTGCCCGACCACGATGGCGCCGACGGCGATGACTGCCACTGCGCCGAAGACGGCCAGTGCGCGCCGCGCCAGATAATTCGGACCGCCGCTCGCAGCTCGTCGCTCACCGGTCGGGTCGTCGACGGCGTCTGCCTCGTCGAATGGTGGTGGACCGGACGCCATCGCCGCTGATCGTAGGCCCAGTAAGGTCGATCCCGATGGAGTTCTCGTGTCCGCGCTGCACCACCGCCGTCGACGAGGAGTACTACGGCCCGTGTGGCGAGTGCAGAGATCAACTGCGCGCGGCCTATCAGGGCGAACGCCGTCTGGTAGCGGTGCCCGAGTACGAACCGAAGATGAACGTCACACCGAACGCCGTGGCGTTGAAGGACGACTGACAACTCGCTTCGATCTTCGCGCTGCGCGGGCCAAGCTGGTTCGGTGAGCCTGACCACCCGTCCGCCGGTCGACGCCGACCGCGGCGCAATTCTCGACGTTGTGCGAGCGCAAGATGTCAGCTGGTGGGGTCAAGCTGAGGTCGACGACGAAGAGTTCGATCAGACGATCGCTCAGATTCGTCGTGCCTGCGGGTCGATCGAGACCGGTGGGCGCGTCGCTGTCCGCGGCGGCGAGATCGTTGGATTCGCCGCCCGGCTCGGTCACGGGCACACCTGGCTGGCCGCATTGCCGGATCACGACGATGCTCGTCTCGAACTCATCGATTGGTTGATCGGTGGCGATACACCAGACGACGTGTTGGTCGACGCGCCGACGGTCGACGCTTGGCTGATCGATGCTCTCGCCGATAGCGGTCTCGTACATCGACGTTCGAGCTTCGAGCTCGAACGGACGGTGCCGGTCACCGACCTGGACGAACCCGTCGTGGCCGCTGACGTCACGTTGACGTCGTTCGATCCCCTGCTCGCACGCGGTGTGTATGCAGCGATCTATTCGGTGTGGACCGAGGTGGAGGGTCACACCGCCCGCGCATACGACGAGTGGCATGATCTGTTGGTCGACTTCCCGTCGTTCGACCCGCGGATCAATGTCGTCGCAGAACGCGACGGAGCGGTCGTCGGGGCCGCGATGTGTCGCATGTATCCAGGCCCGACCGGGTGGGTGTCGCAGCTCGCCGTGAGTCGTCCGGCGCAGGGAGTGGGGCTCGGTCGAGCGCTACTGACCGAGGCGTTTTGTCGAATGGATGCGCACTACGAGCTGCAGCTGCTCGGCCTCGGAGTCGAAGCGAAGAATGCGTCAGCTCTCGGTTTGTATCGCAGCGTCGGCTTGGACGTCGCCCGCGAATGGCGGCACTACGCGCGACCGACGCGAGAGGTGGAGGCGACAAGCCGATAACCTTGACGGGTCTTCGCGTTCGGAGATCCCTTCGGGGACGTAGCTCAGCTGGCTAGAGCACCTGCTTTGCAAGCAGGGGGTCGTGGGTTCGAGTCCCATCGTCTCCACCCTCACCATCAACCTCGTTATGGCGACACAACCGCTGGCGCGTCAGTCCTGTTCAGGGCCGCCGTCCACCTCGAGAGATGAGAGCTGCTCTGCTTGTTGACCGGCAAGCGTGCGGAAGAGGTGTGCCAGGTCGACGCCGATCACGTCGCTTGCCAACTGCAGCCCCTGGGTCACGGTGTTGGCTGCGTTCTTGGTGACTTCGGAGGCACCGTCGGTGGAGATCACGGTGAGTTGGTCGATCGCCGACAGCGGCGCCGACGCTTCTTTCACGAGTGTTGGCAGCATGTCTGCCAGGAGGTCGAGAATGGCGGCCTGGCCGTACTGCTCATAGGAGTTGGCCTTCTTTTCCATCGCCTCGGCTTCGGCATCACCGCGGGCGGCGATCGCGGCCGCTTCCGCCTGACCTTCCTCGCGTAGTGCCTCCGCCGCGGCAACTCGCTTGGCCCGTTCGGCGACACCTTCAGCCTGACCTTCGAGCTCGACCGCCTTGGCGAGTTCCTCGCGGCGCTGCCGCTCACC
This sequence comes from Actinomycetota bacterium, assembly GCA_039177505.1. Classification (GTDB taxonomy): domain Bacteria; phylum Actinomycetota; class Acidimicrobiia; order Acidimicrobiales; family Ilumatobacteraceae; genus JABSQH01. The sequence goes on from JBCDFR010000016.1 coordinate 13,278, forward strand.
CGCACCGACGAGGCGGTCGTTCTCGGCGCGAGCCTGGGCTTGTTCGATGGTGGCGATGCGGCCCGCTTCGGCCTCGCGCACACGCCGCGTCTTGTCGGCCTCGGCGCGCTGTTCGACCGCGTATCGCTCGGCGTCGGCCGGCTTGCGCACCTCGGTGTCGAGCTCGCGCTCTTTCAGCCCGGCTGTCCGCTCGGCAACAAGTTCCTGCGCGGCGATCACTTCCTGGTCGCGATCGGCCTTGGCCAACGGACCGGCTGCCTCCGCCTGCGCCGCAGCTGCATCCGTCTCGGTCTTGATCGCCGCCTGGCGAAGTGCCAGCTCGCGATTAGCGACGGCGATCTCCTCTTCGGCCTTGATTCGTGCTTCTTCGGCTTCGCGTCGTGCCACGGCCTCGGCGATCGCGGCCTCTTTCTCAGCACGCGCCGCCTCTGGTCGGCCGAGATCCTGCAGGTAGTTGCCTTCGGTCTGAATGTCCTGCAGCTGAAAGGTGTCGAGCACCAGGCCCTGATTGGTCAACGATGACTCCGCCTCCTCGGCGACCTCGCGCGCGAACGCAGCGCGGTCCTTGACGATCTCCTCGACCGACAGCCGACCGACGATGGCGCGCAGCGAGCCGGCCAGCACCTCTTGCGTGAACGGTTCGATCTCGTTCTGCTGGCCCAGGAAGCGTTGCGCAGCCGCGCGCACGGAGTTCTCGGTGCCGCCCACCTTGACGATGGCGACACCTTCCAGCGAGCACTTGATGCCCTGCGCGGACACCGCGGAGCCGACGGCAATGGCGATCTGACGCGACGACAGGTCGAGCACGGCGAGCCGCTGCACGATCGGCAGCACGAACGTGCTCGCGCCCATCACGACCTTTTGACCGGAGAGGTCCGTGGTGGTTGCGCCCGTTTCGGGGTTGGTCACGGCGCGACCCTTGCGCCCGGTGACGATGAATGCTTCGTTCGGACCCGCCACCTTGAATCGACTGGCGATGAGAACGACGATGACCAGGATCAGGCCGGCGAGGACGGCGGCGAAGATGATGACGGGCATACGTCCATTGTGCCGCTCCGCGGCCCGCGACGTTCAGCGACCGTCAGCCAGCGCGCTGCAGGTCGAGGCGGCGCCCGTTGTCAGCTCCAGAATTCGTCGGCCGGTTCGACGCGCACCTTGGTCGCCGATTCGACGCTGACGACGACTGCGGCGGCGCCGATCACGAGGTCATGTTCTGCGGTGGCGGTGTACTTCGTTGTTGCGCCGCCGAGCGTGACGATGACCTCGCCCGTACGTCCTGCTTCGATGGGCGTGACCACTCGAGCCTGGGTACCGATCAGCGAATCGGTCGTCGGCGTGGCGTCGGTGGGTTGGTGAAGGAGTACCCGGGTGAACCGATATGTGCCGTACCCGACGACGAGACCGCCGGCCACTGCAGTGAGCACCGCCGCCGTGGCGTTGCCGTCGAGACCTGCCTGGGCGAACCACCCAAAGAGACCGAAGCCGGCGAGGCCCGCGCCGACCACCGGGCCGGAGATGAAGTCGAGATCGGGGACCAACCCGTCGACGATGTCGTCGAACAGCAGCGACCCCAGCAACAGGGCGGCTCCCACGATCCCGATGATGATGAACACATCAACGAGTGTGCCAGCTGGGCGCGGGCGGCGGTCGGAGTGCGATGAGCAGCGTACCGACAGCCGATTTCGTACTTGACAACAAACGCAAGATGGCGAAAGCTAAGGCAAGGTGAACGCAAGTGCACGAGGGGGCAACGATGCGGTCATGCCGGCGGAACTTCGCCTGCAGCGCATTCAGCAGCAGCTGGAACAGCGCGGCTTCGTGCGCGTCCGCGACTTGGCCGACGAGTTCGGCGTGAGCACGGTGACGGCTCGTGCCGATCTGCAAACGCTCGAAGAACGGCAGTACGCGTACCGTGTCCACGGTGGGGCGATGCCGTTGTCGGCACGTGGCGAACGCACCTTTGAAGAGGTGGCGACGGAGCGCGCCGATGAAAAACAGGCAGTCGCGGCTGCAGCGGCCATGCTCGTGTCGAGCGGCGAGACCGTCATCCTCGACGTCGGCACGTCGGCCGCGGCGTTGGCCACCGCGCTGGTCGCGCGGGCCGACCTCGATGAGCTCACCATTGTCACCAGCGGGTTGAAGATCGCCCTCGCGCTCGAGGCGGCGTACCCGCGATTCACCGTGGTCGTGTCGGGCGGCACGCTGCGTCCGAAGCAACACTCGCTCGTCGATCCAATGGCTACGGAGATGCTGCAGATGCTCAGCGTCGACACGGTCTTCCTTGGATGCAACGGCGTGTCGCTCGAGCATGGCGTCACCAATCTCAACCTGCCGGAAGCGTCGGTCAAGCGGGCGATGCTCAGCGCTGCGCGGCGCAGTGTCGTCATCGCCGACAGCACGAAGCTGGGCGCACGGGCGCTCGCTCCGGTGTGCCCGCTCGGCGACATCGACGTGCTGGTCACCGACCGGGGCGCGGACGAGTCGACGATCGAACAGTTCAAGACCGCAGGGGTCGACATCGTCGTCGCCTGAAGATCGCTCGGGCGTACCGCCCGACGGACCGACCTGCATCCGCAGGGAGGGGGAGCGGGGCCGCGAGGCCCACAAAGAGAGGGAGCACTCAACGTGCAGAGGAAGAAAGTGGCCGCCGCAGGCATCGCCTTGGCAATGGTGATCGCCGCTGCGTGTGACGACGACGACGACAGCAGCGAGACGACCGCTGCGGAGTCGCCCGAGACGACCAGCGGCGATGTCGACTCGTCCGAAGAAGGCGACATGTCCGAAGAAGAAGTCGACGACATGGCCGAGGAGGAACAAGAGGAGGCCGAGGGCAGCGGCGAAGGCGAGGCCGTCACGCTGCGCTGGCGTACCCGGCCCGACAACGAGAGCGAAGCCAACGCGTATGCCGCCGTCAGCGACACGATCGAGGGTTCGTCCGACTCGGTGTCTCTCGAGTACGAGCCGGGCAACTCCGAGGGGTCGCCCTACCAGGACCAACTCGTCACCGAAATCGCCAACGGCACCGCGCCGGACGTGTTCTGGATTCCGGGCACCGACATCGCCCGCTTCCAGCAGGAGGGCTTGATCCTCGACCTGTCCGACCTCGCCGAGGCCGACGGTTTCTCGACCGACGAGTTCTACCCGGAGCCGATGTTCCACCTCACGTACGACCCCGAGACCGGTGGTCCCGGCGACGTGTTGTGGGGTTTGCCGCGTGACGTCTCGACGTTCGCGATGTACCTCAACAACGACCTCATCGCCGAAGCTGGTGCCGACGATCCGCGGGCGCTCGCCGAAGCCGGCGAGTGGGACTGGGACGCGTTCGCCGAAGTGGCCGCCGCGGTCAGCGACCTCGGTGGGGAGAACACCGGGTTCGGCATGAACAGTTGGTGGGCCAACTACGGCTACTTCATCAACTCGGCCGGCGGCAGCTTCTTCAACGAAGACCGCACCGAGTGCGCCCTCGACACGTCAGAGGCGATTGCCGGTGTCACCCAGATGGTGGATGTGTACGACCAGGGTCTGGCTGTGGCCTGGGGTGAGGACGCCGAGCTGCCGTACAACGCCGGCACGGTTGGCATGTTCATCAACGGTCGCTGGGCCACGCCTGGCGCTCGCGAGAACGTCGACTTCAACTGGGACGTCGTGCAACTGCCGACCGGCCCCGGTGGCACGCAGGGCAACTGGCTGTTCTGGGGCGCGTACGTGGTCAACGCCGACACCGAGAACCCCGAAGCGGCGTGGGATCTCGTCCGAGCACTGACCTCGGCCGAGACCCAGGCGCAGATCTCCGAGCTCGGGGCGAACATCCCGAGCTTGCAGAGCGATGCTGCGACCGACGCGTTCCTCACGTTCACACCGCCGGAGAACAACCAGGCGTTCCTCAATGGCCTCAACGACTCCCCGACTGCGGAGGGTCCGTTGTGGGATGGCGACTGGCCGCGTTACGACGAAGTGATGGGTGCCGCCATCACGTCGGTCGTCACAGGCGAGCGTTCCATCGACGACTACGCCGCCAACATCTGCTCCGAAACGGCCGTCGCCTTCGAGTGACATGACCGTTCCCTGTGGGGTCGACGCGTCGCCGGCGTCGGCCCCACAGCGGAGCACCGGTTTCATGAGTACCACCATCGAGTCGCCCGACGTCGCCTACGACGGCGGCGACACCGCACCTCCGCCGTCCTCGCCGCCGGCACCCGCGCCACTACAGCCGCGCCTGCGCATCGTCGCTGCGTGGCATCTGCTGCTGGCCGTCGTCAGCATCGCCGCGTTGTACCTGGCGAGTCGCAGCGGCGACGACGAGATCCCGTGGATGCCGCGCAGCGCGCTCCAGGGCTTTTTCGCCGCCACCCTCGTGGCCACCCTGGCCTGCGCCTACGGGGTGCCGGCCGGCACGCGGTGGGCGCGCACCACCTCACTCGTCGTCAACTACCTCCTCGTCGTGGTCAGCGGCGCAACGTTGCTGCATCTGTTCGATGTGTTCCGCGCCATCGGCGACCTGGGCGAAGGGCTGAACAAGGCGTTCGTTCCTTTCCTCGTCATCTGCGTTGGGCTGCTGTGGGTGCTGATCGCCAACCAGGTCTTGTCTGAGCGGCCGTGGGTGTCGTACGCCGTTCGCCTCAAGCACGCCGGGTACGTCGTGATGTCGGTCGCTGGCGTGTGGTTCGTGATCGTCGCCGACCCGACCGGCATGATCTCGTCGTTCTTCAACGACCTCACCCGGCCACTCACGATCGCGACGGCCCTGGTCTTTGCCGCCGCCGTGTGGGTCACTCGCTTCATGTGGTCGACCGAAGTGAGTCGTCACTTCGGGACCAAGCGCTCGACGAACGAGGCGCTCACCGGGCTCGCGTTCTTGTCACCAAACCTGCTCGGGTTTCTCGCGTTCTTCGCGTTTCCACTGCTGTTCTCGCTCTTCGTCAGTCTGTTCGACTGGCGCACCACCAACACCGGCCGGGAGTTCGTCGGACTCGACAACTACATCCGCGCGCTGTCGATCGACTTCGCCAGCACCGACCAAGGCGGCGCCGGTACCGAGGTGCTCAAGTCGGGGTACCAGGTGTTGATGAACGTCGACTGGTTCGGATTGCACCTCGTGATCGGCGCACGAGATGTCGAGTTCTGGTTGTCGATGCGCAACATCTTCATCTTCCTCGTCGTGGCCGTGCCGTTGTCGGTGCTGCCGGCGTTGGGCCTCTCCAGCATCCTGGCGTCGAAGTTGCCTGGCATGAAGATCTTCCGTGCCGTGTACTTCATCCCGTCGGTGGCCGGCGTGATCGGCGTGGCCATCGTGTGGGGGCAGATGTTCGACGGCACCATCGGCTGGATCAACTATCTGCTCGACCTGGTGGGTCTCTCCGAACCGGGTGATGGTCAAGGCTGGCTGACCGAGCGAAGTACCGCGCTGTTGTCGATGATCATCGTGTTCGGCTGGATGCAGTTCGGGTTCAACACCGTGCTGTACCTCGCCGGCCACCAGTCGATTCCCAAAGAGCTGTACGAGGCCGCCCACATCGACGGTGCGAACGCATGGCAGATCTTCTGCCGGATCACCGTGCCGCAGCTGCGCAACACGACGTTCTACGTGCTGGTCACCACGTCGATCCTGGCATTGCAGCTGTTCGACATCGTGTGGATCTTGTCGCGACCGGAGCCGGGTGGGCCGAACAACGCCACGACCACGCCGGTGCTGGCGCTCTACGAAGAAGCGTTCACTAACAATGCGCAGGGCTACGCGTCGGCGTTGGCGTGGATCTTGTTCTTCATCATCTTCGGGTTCACGTTCCTGCAGTTCCGCCAGCAACGCAGCGGCGGCGGCGAGATCAGCGGAGGCGTGGCGTGAGCTGCGCCGCCGGAAGCGATCGGAAGGGCGTGGGGTGAGTCGCCGAGCGGGTGACGGGATGGTGCGGCCCAAGGGGGCCAAGCACACGGTGATTCGCGTGCTCACGTACGGGGTGCTCGTCGCAGTGCTGCTCGTCGTGGTGTTCCCGTTCGTCGTTGCGGTGTCGACGTCGCTCAAGAGTCCGCAGGCGATCTTCACCTATCCACCCGAGTTGATCCCGCGCGAGAACGTCACGGTGACCGCAGAAGACGCCGGGTTGGCCAACGACGTCGTCGTCGAAGAGACCGACGAGACCACCGACGAAGGTAGTTCGACCGACGACGTGTTCGGCCAGTTCCTCGAGGATGATGCGACCGTCCAAGAGATCGCTCCCGATGAGGAGTTCGACGTGTACCGCTTCGATGACGATCCGAACCGGTACGCACTGATCGACAACGACGTCTCGGTCGCCGAGTACGTCCCGCTCGACGATCCCGATGCGCTGATTCGACAAGAGGTCGGGTTGGCCGCGGAAACCGGCGACACCGTCACCGTCGAGGGCGACGAGGAGGCCGTGTTCCTCGTCGAGAGCGACGGCACGGCCGTCGAGGCGTACCGCGGTCGGTTGACCAACGGCGGCCTGTTCGTGTCGATCGACGATCCGTCGATCGAGCGTGTCGATCTCGTCAACTTCGCCGAAGAACAGACCCAGGTCGGATTCCGATTCGAGAACTACGAAGACGTGGTCGTCGACCGCAGCCTCGGTCGTTCGCTGACGAACACCGTGCTCGTCACGATCATGGTCGTCATCGGGCAGTTGGCCACCTCGATCCTCGGTGGCTATGCGTTGGCCCGCATCGACTTCCGTGGTCGCAACGCGCTGTTCCTGCTGTATCTCGGGTCGGTGATGATCCCGTTCATCGTGTTGGTCATCCCGCTGTTCCAGCTGGTGCTCCAGCTCGGCTGGCTCGACAACCTCGCGGCGCTGATCATCCCCTTCGGGTTCACGGCATATGGCACGTTCTTGATGCGCCAGTTCTTCCTCGGGATCCCCAAGGAGCTCGAAGAAGCCGCGATCATCGACGGCGCAAGTCGCTCGCGCATCTTGTGGCGCATCATGGTGCCCCTGGCCAAGCCGGCCATCGCCTCGCTGGCGACGTTCGCCTTCCTCTACGCGTGGAACTCGTTCTTCTGGCCGCTCGTGATCATCAACTCGGGCAACGAGGACGGTCGTGTGCTGTCGCTGGCGTTGGCCACGCTCGGCGGCCGCTCGAGTACCGACATCAACCTCGTCTTTGCTGGAGCGGTCATCGCGATGACGCCGCCGATCCTCGTGTTCTTGTTTGCTCAGCGGTACTTCGTCGAGAACTCGGCGGCCAGTGGCTTGAAGTGAGCGCGCCACCTCGCGTGCGTGTAGACCCGACGCTGGGCACGGTCGTGCACGTCGTCGGCTCGCGGCAGAAACGACCCAATCAGCCCACCACCGGGTGTCCCTTCTGCGTCGGCGGTATCGAGGCGCCAGAGCCCTACGACGTGCGATGGTTCCCCAATCGGTGGCCGGCGATGCCCGACGACCGATGTGAGGTGGTGTTGTACAGCCCCGATCACAACGCGACGTTCTCGTCGCTGGGGGTCGATGGCGCGCGCAAGGTGATCGATCTGTGGGGTGAGCGAACGGCCGCACTCGGCAGTCGAGCCGACGTCGACTACGTGCTCGTGTTCGAGAATCGTGGCGCCGACGTCGGCGCCACGATTGCCCATCCGCACGGACAGATCTACGCGTACGACCACATTCCCGCCCGCCAGGCTCGACGGCTGCACGGCGGGTGGCGGCCGGACAAGGACCCCGGCGAACGGCTCGTGATCGACCGCGATGGCTGGATGGTCTGGGTGCCGTACGCGCCGACGTTCCCGATTGCTCTCGAGATCGCACCGTCGGAGCACGTCGCCGACGTGCCGACGATGGGTGATGTCGACCGCACCGCGCTCGCCGGTCTCATGGTCGACGTGCTCGGTCGCCTCGACCGCTACTTCGATGCCCCCTTGCCATACATGATGTGGCTCAATCAACGACCGACGGTCGATGATGATCATGGCGACGCGTGGTTCAACATCGAGATCGTGTCGCCGTGGCGTGGTCCTGACGTCCCGCGGTTCATTGCTGCTGCTGAGGTAGCGAGCGAAGAGTTCTTCAATCCGCTGATCCCAGAAGACGTCGCCGAGCGTCTACGCGATCTCGCCTGACCGAAACCGCCGTGCGGCGGCGCAATCGCAGGTTCGTCGCTGCCCGGGTCAGCTGACCGCGTCGAGCAGTGCGAGCATTTCGTCGGCGAAGTCTTGCGGATCGATCGACTCTTCGAAGATGCCGGTACGCAACAGCAAGATCGCTGGGACCGCGTCGGTGAGGGTGGACAGTTGCGGGTGAGCGTCGCCGATCACGGCTCCGATCGACGGCCCGATGGTCGCCCGCAATACCGACCGCATGACGTCGTCGACGGCTGCGCCGAGTTCCTCGTGGTGTCGTGCTGCTGCCAAGACGCCGATGAACGAACCGCCATCGACCTTGCCGCACATCTGGTCGGCCAGACCGGCGAGCAACTGGTGGAAGTCGCCACGCGGATCTCCTGACGACTCGAAGCTGTCCGGAGCGTCGTGGCGGATCGCCGCGGCGACGAGCGCTTCCTTGGTCGGCCAACGGCGATAGATGGTGGCCAGTCCAGCGCCGGCGCGGGTGGCGACATCTTGTACACGGAACCCTTCCCAACCGACCTCGTGCACGAGATCGGTGGCTGCGTCGAGGATCGCTGTCGTGCGATCGGCGTCGCGCGGCCGACCGCGGGTGGCGACCTCACCGTCCGTCACGGTGGCGATGTCAGCGCTGGCGACACCAGGGCGAGCGACATCGGTGGGCGACATGCGTCACATCATAGCGAAAGTCTTGACTTTCGGAAATCACCGTTTCATACTGAACCGGCAATTACCGGAAATCGTCCTTTTCGGTAAGTACAGATGCCGGATCATCCGGACTCCCACACCGCCACCCTCAACAGCCGATCAATCCAGGAGCAGCAATGCCGACCGACCTCACCCAACCCCAACGGACCGGCGTACTCGTCACGATGTGTCTGGCGTTGATCGCCGTCGTCGCATCCGTGTCGGGCCTCAACGTCGCCCTCAACGATCTCGCCGTCGACCTTGACGCCAGCACCGGTGAGGTCTTGTGGATCGTCAACGCCTACACCCTCACCCTGGCGGCACTGCTGCTCGGCATCGGCGAACTCGGCGACCGGTTCGGACGCCGGCGAGTACTGATGATCGGCCTTGCGGTCTTCGCTGTCGCCAGCGGCGCCGCTGCATTCGCCGACAGCGCTACTGCGATGATCGCCTTCCGGGCCCTCGCAGGACTCGGCGCTGCCATGATCATGCCCGCGACTCTGTCGATCATCACCTCGGTGTTTCCACCAGACGAACGTGGACGAGCAGTGGGCATCTGGGCTGGGTTCGCGGGAGCCGGTGGCATCCTCGGACTATTCATCTCCGCAGCGATCATCGACGCCGTCACGTGGCCGTGGCTGTTCGCCTTTCCGGTGATCGTGGCCATCGCTTCGCTGATCGCCACGGCGGCGCTCGTTCCCGAGAGCCGCAACGAACACCACGACGGTTACGACGCGATCGGCACCGTGCTGTCGATTCTCGCCGTCGGCGGGGTCGTTCTGGGGATCCACGAAGGGCCCGAGGTCGGATGGAGTGAACCCATCTCCTTCGGCTCACTGGCCATCGGCGTGATCGCATCGTTGGCGTTCGTCGCCTGGGAGTGGCGCACCGCCGTGGCCCACGAGAACGGTGCATCGGTCGCACCGATCCTCGATGTCCGCATCTTCTCCAACCGCAACCTCGCAGCCGGCTCGCTGTCGCTGGTGTTCGTATTCATGTTGGTGTTCGGCGTGTTTCTCGTCGTACTGCAATACCTCCAGGCAGTGCTCGACTATTCGGCGCTGCAAGCCGCCACTGGCCTCCTGCCGATGGCCGTCGTGATGATGGGCCTGTCACCGGCGGCGCCGCAGCTCGCCGAGCGCTTCTCGCTGCGCGCCGTCCTGGCGGTCGCCAGCGTCGGTATCACCGTCGGCTTCGTGACCCTGGCGATGGCCAGCTCCGATCCCAGCTACTGGGCAATTCTCCCCGGGCTCGTGCTGGTTGGCGCGGGCGTGGGCCTGGCGATGTCGCCATCGACCACTGCGATCACCGAGTCGTTGCCCGCCGAGAAGCAGGGCGTCGCCTCGGCGCTCAACGACACGGTGCGCGAAGTCGGTTCGGCGCTCGGGATCGCGCTCATCGGATCGCTGCTGTCGTCGGGGTACCGCTCGAGCATCGCCGACACGGCCGAGACGCTCCCCGAGCCGCTCGCCGAACCGGTCGAGGAAGGGATCGGACAAGCACTCGCTGTTGCCGGCGAACTGGGTCCCCAGGGTGCCGATCTCGCCGTTGCTGCTCGTGACGCCTTTCTCGACGGGTGGGCCTCCTCGATGACCGTCGCTGCGGTGTTGGCGGCGGTGACCGGGGTCGCGGCGTTCATGGTTGCTGGTCGCCGCGCCACCGGCGACGTCGAGCAGCAGCGAGTGCTCGTCGACGCCTGAGCGGGCGCGTTCACCCAGTGCCCCTACCGGCCCCCCGCCGGTAGGGGCACTGCCGCGTCGGCGCTCGCAGCATCGCCGACTCGGGAGGGCTGGTGACCTGACACGATGGTCGGATGGGGATGTCCGCGACAGCGCACGCGCCGCTGTTGTCGCGGCGTACGTTGCCGTATTACCTCGGCGGGTTCCTCGGGCCGTTTGGCACGATGGTGGTGATCTCGATCTATCCGGAATTGCGCAGCGATTTTGGTGTCGGCACACGAGCCGTGAACTGGTCCTTCAGCGGGTATCTGCTGCCAATGGCCGCGCTGATGCTCGTGTCCGGAACGATCGGCGAACGATTCGGACGGCGACGTGTGTTGCGACTCACCTTCATTGCCTACGCCGTGGCGTCACTCCTCGCGGCGGTTGCTCCGTACGTCGAGCTGTTCGTCGCCGCCCGCGCCCTCCAGGGTGTGAGCAACGCCTTCATCACGCCGGTCCTTCTCGCCGCACTCGTCGAAATCGTCCCGGCCGCCCGATCGGGCGGCGCCGTCGGTATCTACGCCAGCTTCCAGGCCGCCGGTTCGGCGAGCGCGCCGCTGATCGGTGGCGTCGCCGCCGCGGTCGATTGGCGGTTGGCGTTCATCGGTGTCGCGGTGGTGGCAGGGGTACTGGCGACCCAGCCGATCGTCGGCGAGCCACGGCCCGGAGCAGCGGCACCACCGATCAAGCCACTCCTCACGCGCCGCATGGTGTCGTTGTGGGTTGCCTCGTTTGCCGGTGCCGCCGGGCCGCTCGGCGCAGCGGTACTCGTCGGCCTCTATCTGCGAGACGAACTCGGCACGACCGCAGCGGCAGCAGGGGCGGTGTTGGCACTGGGCGGTGCATGCACGGCGCTCGCCAGTCCATCATTGGGACGACTGCTCGATCGCTGGGGTGCACGGCGTTCGGCGTTCGTTGCGCTCATCGCGGCGTCTGCCATGGTCGCACCGCTCGGCATGCTCGACTCGCTCGCCACCGTCGTCGTCGCGTTCGTCGCATTCAACCTGGCGATCGGGTTCGCACTGGTGATCCTCCTCCAGCTCGCGGCCCTCGCCGTCCCCGAGAATCGCAGTGGTGGCGTGTCGTCGTCGCTGTCATTTCGCTTCGCCGGTCACGCGATCGGTCCATTGCTCCTGATCCCGCTATTCGATCGAAGACCTGAAGCAGCGTTTCTCGTCGCCGCCGCGCTCGGTGTGGTGATGTTGGCTGCGGTGCTCGTTGCGATCGGCGGGGCCGTGAGGTCAACGGCGTCGTCGCCGGCCGCCGGTCACACCCGCTGATGAGGTCGACCTCGTCGATGCTGGATCGGATGATCCGCGACTGGGCTCAGCGCTCGTCGAGAGCGCCGTCGAGCCATGCGACGAGATCGGCCTCGACCTCGTCGCGGTTGGTCTCGTTGAGTGTCTCGTGGCGAGCACCGTCGTAGAGCTGCAACGCGACGTCGTCGATGCCGGCAGCTGTCCAGCGCTCGACCAGATCGCGTACCGACTCCACGTTCTCGCCGCCCACCGGATCCTCGGCGCCGCCGAACACGTACACCGAGAGATCGCGCGGGATCGAGGCCTCTGCCTCGTCGGTCCACATCGCACTCACACCATCGAGCATGTCCGCGACGTAGCCGTTCGACAGCGGGAAGCCGCTCCACTCATCGGCGACGTATATGGCCACTTCGCCTGCGTCGCGGCTCAGCCACTCGAATCCGGTTGCGTCGTCACTGGCGAACGGGACGTTGAATCCGGCGAACATCGCCGCGAACACCTCCGATGGCGCGTCGGCCTGGTCTCCTTCTCCGAGGGCGCGGATCATTCCCAAAGTGGCGTCGTCGAGTCCGAGGCCGCCTGACGTACCCGACAGCACCAGACCGGCCAGTTCGTCGCCCCATCGCTGGGCGTACGCCTGCGCCACGAACGATCCCATGCTGTGGCCGATCAGGAACAGTGGTACGCCCGGGATGTCGGCGCGGATCCGTTCGCTGAGGTGGTGCTGGTCATCGATGATCGCCTGCCAACCACCAGGTCGGGCGACACCGAAGGTACCGAATTCATCGGCGGTGCGGCCATGAGCGCGGTGATCCGAGGCGTATACCGCATAGCCCTGATCGGCGAGCCGGCTGGCCACCCGGTCGTATCGTCTGGCGTGCTCGGCCGCCCCGTGGGCGATCTGTACGGCGGCCTTCGCCTCACCAGCGGGCAGCCAGCGATATCCGGCCAACTGCTGGCCGTCGCCACCTGTGAACGTGATCTGTTCCATGGGGGACCCCTCTCTTCGTCGACCGCATCGATCGATATGTCGACGGTAGTGGGCGCTCCCTCGATACACCCCACACGCGGGCGATACACCCCAGAACGCGGGCACGGCCCGGAGACGTCCGCCACGTCCCCGGGCCACCGGGCCCCGCCCGAGCCACTGCGTAGAACGCAGCGGCTGTTGATCACCACATCGTGGCGGGGTCCACTTGAACGGGTCCTGCGCGGAACCACAGCGGACTCTGTGAATTGGAAACAAGTATCGTCGCGTGGGCGGTCGGCGGGCGACGACGCTCGTCAGTGAGCGCGCGGGGCAACGAAGTCCACGCCCCCGGCCAGCGCGCGGGTGATCATCCGTCGTCGTGTGACCAGCGCACTGTTCCTCCCGGCTGCAACTCGATCGTTGCGTCGACGGCGTGCCATTGCATCAGCCCGTGCGGCGCGGAGATCAGCGACCGTGCGGCCGCTACACCGATGGGCAGTTCGTGTTCACGGCTGGCCAGCTTCACGATGCACGCTCCACGGGCGCGGTTGCAGGTTCGTCCATCTGCTCGGCCGCGCCGACGAGGCGGTCGAGCGCACCGTCCCAGAATCGATTGAGCTCCGAACGCAGCTCGCTGAGTGTCGAGAGTTGGCGGCGTAGCGGCGATGTCGGCCATCGACCTCGACCGTCACCAACCCGGCGCGCCGGAGTGTCGCGAGGTGTTGGCTCGTGGCCGGCTGGGTGGCGTCGATCTCCGCAGCCAACTCGCTAACGGCGCGTGACCGATCAGCTGATCGCGCGCGGATGTCCGTCGACGACGATCGTCAGGGGCGATCCCGATCGCAACGTGACGTCGACACCGTCGGGTCGTGCGTCGACGCGCAGGCGACGTCCGCGAAAGCGAATCGAGAAGGCCAGTCGGTCCCACCCGGGAGCGAGCTGTGGTCGCAGATGCAGGGAGTCGTCGATCACCCGCATGCCGCCGAACCCCTGCACCGCAGCGAGCCAAGTCCCCGCCATCGATGTGGTGTGGCAACCATCGGCGGTGTCGTGGTTGATGTCGTCGAGATCGAGGCGGGCCGATCGTTGCAACATCTCGTGGGCTTTGTCGACGCGTGCGAGTCGCGCGGCCAGCACGCCATGGATCGCCGGCGAGAGCGATGACTCGTGCACCGTGCGCGGCTCGTAGAAGTCGAAGTTGCGAGCGACGGTGTCGTCGTCGAAGCGCTCGCCGAGCACCCACAGACCCTGCAACACGTCGGCTTGCTTGATGAAGCACGAGCGCAGGATGCGGTCCCACGACCAGTGGTGGTTCAGTGGCCGCTCGGCGGGCTCGAGGTCGTCGACGGTCAGCAACTCTTTGTCGAGGTAGTTCGTGTGCTGCAAGAACACACCGTGATCGTCGGCAGTCGGCAAGTACTGCTGCTCGGCGATCTCACGCCAGGTCGTCGGTTCTGAGTCAGCGACGGTCCATGTACGGACGACTGCCCGTGCACGGTTGGCGTCGATCTCGGCCGCGCGCTCGACGGCGTCGGCCGCGTATCGCAGCGTCCATTGGGCCATCAGCGCCGTGTACCAGTTGTTGTCGACGTTGTTCTCGTACTCGTTGGGGCCGGTCACCCCGAGCAGAACGTAAGCGCTCCGTTGGGTCGACCACGTCAGGCGCTGCGCCCAGAATCTGGCGATCCCGACGAGTACCTCCAGTCCGCCCTCCACGAGGTAGCGCTCGTCGCCGGTGGCGCGGATGTAGTCGAAGATGGCGAACGCGATCGCTCCGTTGCGGTGGATCTCCTCGAAGGTGATCTCCCACTCGTTGTGACATTCCTCTCCATTGATCGTCACCATCGGATACAACGCCGCGCCGTCGGTGAACCCGAGCTTCTCGGCGTTGGCGATCGCTGCGTCGAGGTGCCGTCGGCGGTACACCAACAGATTGCGACTCACCTCGGGTTCCGCCGTGGCCAGATAGAAGGGCAGACAGAACGCTTCGGTGTCCCAATAGGTGACCCCGCCGTATTTCTCTCCCGTGAAACCCTTGGGACCGATGTTCAACTCGGGGTCGTCGCCGGTGAACGTCGAGTTCAGTTGAAAAACGGCGAACCGCACGCCCTCCTGCACCGCTGGATCACCGTCGATCACGACATCGGCGTCGTCCCAGATTCGCTCCCACCTGGCTTCGTGTTCGGCGCGCAACTCGCCGGGGCCGATGTCGTGCGCGATATCGAGTTCGCTGTGTGCCGCGGCGATCAGAGCCGTCGCGTCGTGCGGTGTTGCCGGCACGTCGCGCGACGTCACGTTGGCCACCACCTTGGTCACCGAAATGCGGCTCCCGGACGCAGCGCGGATCTCGTCGCGACACGACGCCCACGCCGAACGATGTGTGGTCGACGTCGGCGCAGCGATCCGCTCGTCGTCGCAGCGCACCTCGACGTCCATCGCTGTCGCGGCGACGAAGTGTGTCTGCTTCGTCGCCGACGTCACGACACCACGCCGACCCTCGATCGTCGACGCGACCGGCTCCCAGAATCCTTCGTCGTAGTTCGAGTCCTCGTTGGCGACGTCACCGTCGATGGCGGACTCCACGGAGAGGGTTCCGCTCGCAGGAGCGTCGATCACGTCGAGGTCGAAGGTCAACACCGCGAGGTGGCGGCGCACGATCGACACGAATCGTCGTGCGGTGACCTCGACGGTCCACGCTCCGAGGCGGGCGCGGAAGGTGCGTTCGAGCACTCCACGACGCATGTCGAGCCGACGGTGGAAGTTGTCGAGAGTGGCCGTTGCCAGATCGAGCTGTTGGCCGTCGAACTTGACGCGGATCGGTGTCCAGTCGGCGGCGTTGGGCACTTTGGCGAAGTAGTCGGGGTAGCCGTTCTTCCACCAGCCGACCCGCGTCGGGTCGGGGTAGTACACACCTGCGAGGTAGTTGCCCAGCAGCGAGTCGCCCGAGTACGACTCCTCGTGTGTGCCGCGTCCACCGAAGTGACCGTTCCCGAGGCTGAACAGGCTCTCCCACACCCGTTGTCGTGCAGGGTCGAAGCCGTGTTGATCGATGCTCCATCCGCTGGTCATCGCGCCAACCTATGAGCTGTCTCGCGCTGATGTGGGGCCTCAGCCCGAGCGCAGGATGCGGCCAGGGCGGGTCCCCGTCCACTCACCGTTCTCGAAGGTGACCTGGCCGGACTTGACCGTGGCGCGGTAGCCGTCGACGTCCTGCAAGAGGCGGCGGCCGCCGGCGGGCAGGTCGTGGACCATGCGAGGGGGATGTAGTTGCAGCCGATCGTGGTCGATCACGTTCACGTCGGCGAGCAGGCCTGGTGCGAGGCGGCCGCGATCGTCGAGCCCATAGGTCGCGGCGGTTGCGGAGGTCTGCAGCGCGACGGCGCGTTCGATGGGGATGCGAGGACCACGCTGGCGATCGCGCGCCCAGTGGGTGAGCAAGTAGGTGGGGAACGAGGCGTCGCAGATCAATCCGCAATGGGCGCCGCCGTCGCTGGCGCCGGGCACGGTGGCGGGGTGCTCGAGCATCTCCCGCAGTGCTTCGTGGTCACCATCGACGTAGTTGCCGAGCGGAGCGAAGATGAAGCTCCGACCGTCGTCGCGCAACAACCAGTCGAGCACGATGTCGCCAGCCGATCGTTCGTCGCACTGGGCGATCGCGGCCGCGCTGCGTTCCGGTGGTGGCTCGTAGTCCGGCGGGTCGCCGAGCAGGTACATCTGGCCGAAGTTGGTCGACATGTACGCGACGAACGGGTTCTTGCTGTCGGCCACCTCGTCGAGCAATTGGGTGCGCAGCTCCGGGGTGTGCAGCGCGACTACGCGCTCGGCCAACGGGCGGTCGGCGATGGAGCGGTAACTCGGATGAGCGATGAATGGGTGGAACGAGCTCTGCAATCCGAACAGCATCCCGGTGGGGCGGACCGGTACCTGGGGCACGAGCGGCGCGCCGATCGCCGTGGTTGCTGCCGCATCGTCGAGGGCTCGCCGATATGCCGCAGGGTCGGCGGGGGTCTGCGCCAAGGTGTACGTCGTTGGGCACCCCATTGCCTTCAGCGCATCGAGCCACTCCTCATCGCCGCCGGTGCCGAGATCGTCCGACACGTACTGGAAGCGTGCGTGCCCGGAGTCGCGTACCGCTTCGGCGATGGCGATGACCTCGTCGGGCGCCGAGCTGGTGCCGGGTACGAGTCCATGCTTCGAGCGATGCAGGAATGTGCGCGAGGTGGAGAAGCCGAACGCCCCGGCGGCCAATGCGTCGCGGGTGATCTCGACCATCTGTGCGATCTCGTCAGGCGTGACGTCGTCCTCGTGCGCGCGGTCGCCGAGGACATAGGCGCGCACGGCGGCGTGGGGCAGTTGTCCGCCGAGGTCGATCGACCGCGGCGTCTCGTCGAGCGCATCTAGGTACTCACCGAAACTCTCCCACCGCCAGTCGATGCCCTCGTGCAGCGCCGTGCCAGGGATGTCCTCGACCCCTTCCATCAGCTCGATCAAGAACCCCTCGTCGCCGCCGCGAACCGGTGCGAAACCGACGCCGCAGTTTCCCATGATCGCGGTGGTGACACCGTGGTGACTCGACGGTGCCAGCTCCGGGTCCCAGCTCACCTGGCCGTCGTAATGGGTGTGGATGTCGACCCAACCGGGGGCGACGACGAGGCCGTCGGCGTCGATCGTGCGGCGGCCGGCGCTGTCCACGCGTCCGACAGCGGTGATCCGGTCGCCGTCGACCGCAACGTCGGCGGAGCGTGATGCGGCTCCGGTGCCGTCGACGACGGTGCCACCACGAATGACCAGGTCATGCATGGCCCCAGTGTCGCCGGCAGCCCGCCTGAAATTCGTGTTGTAATGATGTAAGAATGCAATAGAGTGATGAGCATGAGCGCAACCTCGACCAGCATGTCCTCGGCGATCACGGCCTGGTTCGCCGGCCGGCTTCCCGACGAGTGGACCGCCGCAGGATCGCCGCGCATCACCGTCGACCGCGAGGAGATCGTGGTGGTGCTCACGCTCCCGCTCCCGGAGCTCGCCGACGACGCGTCGGATGTCGACCGGGCTGAAGCCGTAGATGGCCGCGTCGGTGGGTTCCGCGAAGACACCCGTGACCGGCGGATGGCGGTGGCCCGTGAGGCCGAGCACCGCTTCGAACGCAAGGTGGCGTGGGGTGTGGCGGTCGGTGACGGTCCAGCGCACATGTTCACCCAGCTCGCCGCGCCGGCGATGACCCGGCTGCGCCAACCGGAGCGGATGGTCCTCGACACGCTGGTCGCCGCCAACGTCGCCCGCTCTCGCGCAGACGCACTGGCGTGGTGCGTTCGCCTGGTCGGCCAGAACGTCGACGAGTGGCTCAGTGAGCTGCGCACCGCCATGGAGGAAGTCGATCGCCTCCGCGAACAAGGCCCCAGCTGACTGGCACCTCCACCGGTGAGCGAAGCGGCCCTCTGTGGGCTCGTTCCCTCACCGGGAGGCGATGACGTCTGGTTGCGGTGAGCGAAACGGCCGACAGGGGGCCGCCTGGCTCACCGGTGGGGATTCGGGTCAGTCGGTCTGGGTGCCGACCTTGAGCTCACGAAAGGGGACGCCGCGGTCGACGGAGATGTCGCGTGGCAGGCCGAGCACGCGGTCGCCGATGATGTTGCGTTGGATCTCGTCGGTGCCACCGGCGATGCCGGACTGGAAGCTGTTGAGCACGATTCGCTGCCGGTCGCCGCCGCTGGCGTCGTCTTGGTCCCAGGCCACCGAGCCGGGGCCCGCGATCTCGAGGGCGATCTCGCGCACGCGCCAGGCGATCACCGAGCCGTACAACTTGCCGAGTGATCCGCCCGGGCCGGGCGTCTTGCCCGCCTTCAGCTCGTCGCGGGTCTTCATCGCCACGAGCGACTTGGTGGTCTCCATCGAGTAGATCTCCATCAACTGGTCGCGTACCACCGGGTCGTCGATCTTGCCGGTCTCCTTGGCGGCCTTGAGGAGCATTTTGTACTGCGGTTGGTTGATCTTGCCTGCCCCAGCGCCGCCGATCGCGACCCGCTCGTACATGAGCATGGCGGTGGCCAGCTTCCAGCCCGAGTTCAGCTCGCCGACGAGCCAGTCCCTGGGGATCCGTACGTCGGAGAAGAACACTTCGTTGAAATGGCTGCCGCCGTCGATCTGGTGGATCGGCCGAATCTCCACACCGGGGGCGCGCATGTCGATGATGAACATGGAGATACCCGCGTGCTTGACCTGCTCGGGATCGGTGCGGGCGACCACGAGGCCGTAGTCGGACTTGTGCGCCAGGGTGGTCCACACCTTCTGCCCGTTGATTACCCACTCGTCACCGTCGAGGTCGGCCTTGGTCTGCAGGCTGGCTACGTCGGAGCCGGCGCCTGGCTCGGAGAACATCTGACACCACAACGTCTTGCCCGAGATCATGTCGGCCATGAACCGGTCTTTTTGTTCGCTGGTGCCGTACTCATTGAGCATCGGCAAGCACATGCCGTGGCTGATGATGAACTCGGCGTCGACCATCGGGTAGTTGCCCTTGACCTCGCGCCAGATCTTTTCGTGGGCGAGCGTCAACCCACCGCCGCCGTACTCCTCGGAGTACGGCACTCCGGCCAGACCGGCACCGGCAGCGGCGGCGAGGAACGCCTTCTGGTCCTCGAAGCTCGGGGCACTCCGTGGTGCGTGCGTCTCCATGAACTCGACGCATCGCTGACGAAACGCTGCGGCGTCGTCTGGTGCGAGTTCGGTGGGGGCGGCAGTGTCGGTCATCGAGACGCTCCTTGGTGCGGTCGGCGCAGTGAGTGCTGCTCTAGGTGTAGCAGCGGGTGGTTCGGTGGATGGAGTCGCGCGGCTGTCGCAGACTCCGGATGTTGCAATACTGTATGGCGTCGTACAGTATGTGTCCACACGAACATCGTCCTCGACACGATCAACGTCTCCAATGACCCAGCACCTGACCACGCACGAACTCGACTCTCCCCCGTGGTTGCGGGTCGAGACGACCTTGATGGCCACGGCGCGCATGGTTCGCCAGGCCTTCGATTGCCGGCTCGCCGCACTGGATCTCAACCTCACCCAAGCGAGCCTGATCGCGTATGTCGCCGAGTTCGGCGCGACGAGCCAGACGCGCCTCGCCGACCACCTCAGCATCGGTCGGGCCGCGATCGGCGCCGTCATCGATCAGCTGCAACGCCGAGGGTTCGTCGAGCGCACTCCCGACCCGAACGACCGGCGCGTGTGGCGCGTCGATGTCACCGACAACGGTCGCTCCCTCGCTGCCGACATCGCGGAAGTCGATGAGGTGCTGCGCGCCGAGCTGCGTTACGGCATCGGCCGGGAAGAACGCCAGGCGTTGGCCTGGGTGATGACCCGGCTGCAGAACAACGTCGATGCGGCCATCGACCGCACGACTCACCACTCGACTACTTCTCCGACCCCCGACAATTCATGAAACGGAGCACACCATGACCGAAGCCGTGATCATCGACGCCGTGCGCACGCCCGGCGGCAAGCGCAACGGACAGCTCAAGGATTGGCACCCCGCCGCCCTCGCCGCCCACGTGTTGAAGGCTCTCGAAGAGCGCAACGATCTCGACCCCGCCGCCGTCGACGACGTCATCATGGGCTGCGTCATGCAGGTCGGCGAGCAGTCGCTGAACATCGGCCGCAACGCCGTGCTCGCCGCAGGCTGGCCAGAAGAGGTGCCCTCGACCACCGTCGACCGGCAGTGCGGTTCGAGTCAGCAGTCGATGCACTTCGCCGCGCAGGGCGTGATCGCCGGTGCCTACGATGTTGTTGTCGCGGCTGGTGTCGAAGTGATGACCCGCACGCCGATGGGCGCGTCGATCGTGAAGGGCATGGGCTTCCCGTTCCCCGAGGAGCAGCAGGACCGCTACGCCGAGACCGGTTTGCCCCCGCAGGGCATCGGTGCGGACATGATCGCCGTCGAGTACGGCCTCTCGCGTGAGGATCTCGACGAGTTCGGCGCGCAGAGTCAGCAGCGCGCCGCAGTCGCACGCGACGAAGGTCGCTTCGAGAACGAGATCGTCCCGGTCGAAGTCGAGGTCGATGGCGACACGCTGGTGGTGACCAAGGACGAGGGCATCCGCGACGGCACGACCACCGAGAGCCTGAGCAATCTGAAGCCCGCGTTCAAAGAGGACGGCCTGATCACCGCCGGTAACTCGTCGCAGATCTCCGACGGCGCCTCCGCCGTGCTGATCATGAGCGCCGAAAAGGCCGACGAGCTCGGCATGAAGCCGCGCGCCAAGTTCCACTCGTTCGCCCTCGCCGGAACCGATCCCGTGACGATGCTCAAGGGCCCGATCCCTGCGACCAAGAAGATCCTCGAGAAGACCGGACTGTCGATCGACGACATCGATGTGTTCGAGATCAATGAGGCCTTCGCGTCGGTCGTATTGGCGTGGCAGCAGGAAACCGGCGCCGACATGGAAAAGGTCAACGTCAACGGCGGCGCGATCGCGCTCGGACACCCGCTCGGTGCGTCGGGCACGAAGCTGATGTCGACACTGCTCAACGAGCTCGAGCGCACCGGCGGCCGATACGGCATGCAGGTGATGTGCGAAGGCGGCGGCATGGCCAACGCCACGATCATCGAACGCCTCGACTGATTCCGCACCACCGATCCGGCTCCCAGCGATCCGGCTCACCGAGTTCGTCGGCCCGTGCAGGGTCGATACCCAACCACTCGTTCGCCGTCGCCCCCGCGGTGGCGACGGCGGCGGGGTTGGGCGGGACACTTGACCGGTGACGGCGCTGATCGCGGAGCGATACGGTCGGATTCGTGGGGGTCGAGTGGGACTGAACGGAATACCGGAGTCGCCTTGGCGGTGCGGCGAGGTGCAACAACGCGGCGACGACTATGTCGGCCAGACGGTGAACATCGCGTCGCGGGTCACGGATCTGGCAACACCCGGCAAGCTGCTCGTGTCCGAGCCGGTGCATGGACTCGGCGACGGCGCACTCTCGTGATGTGGGGCCGATGCGTGGACGCGGGGTCGTGTCGCCGATCTGGTTGTATCGCCTGATCGACAACTCGATCTAGCCACCCACCTCACCCGGTTCGAGATGGCGAACCACTTCGGCCCGTCAGCCGCGGGGCAGCGTCCGGCCGATGACGCGTAACCACGCGCGTGTGGCGCCCCGAGACAACCGGGAGGGTTGTTGTCCGAGCGTGTAGGCATCGACCTCGCTGAGCGCCCGAGTGACCGGGATACCCGCGGCGCGCTGCTCGGCGACCTCGAGCACGATGTCGAGCGACCGCCGTTCCTTGTCGATGAGTGCCGGCGTGAGATGCGGGGTGATCACCGTGTTCCTCAGGCGCCACAACGGACTCCATGGCGGGAGTGGCTCTGGGTCGGCGACGTCGAGGCCCGCTCCTGCAATCTGCCCGGATCGGAGCGCCTGCACCAGCGCCGGTTGATCGACCAGCCCGCCGCGACCCATGTTGATGAGCAACGCTGACGTTGGCAGCGCCTCGAGCTCCGACGCACCGATCAGGTGATGCGTGTCGTTATTGAGTGGTGCGGCGAGGACGAGCACATTTGTCGCGGCGAGCAAGGCTGAGAGTTCGGACCAGTTCCCCGCATGTACCACTCGGTCGAAGCCCGGGAGGTCGAGCGATCCACTGCGGCGGACCCCGGTGACGTGCATTCCGGCTGTGTGGCAGCGGTGGGCGATAGCGCGACCCGTCTGGCCACACCCGATGACGAGTACGCGAGCGCCGTGCAGCGCGGCGAGGCGGCGCACAGGGCGGCGGCTCCACGCTCGTCGGCGGCGGAGCAGCTCGATGCCACGTTGATCGTGGACGAGCGCCAGCATCAGGTACATCGCATGGTCGGCCAGCGCCGGGGCACTGCGGCCTGCTGAGGTGGTGACGACCCTGTCACGGAACAACCCTGGTGGAGCGAACCCGTCGATGCCCGCATGGTCGATGTGCAGCCAACGCAGCTGCGATGCCTCGACGAAGCGTGCGTCGGCGTTCTTTCCGATGATCGCAACGTCGGCCGTGCGGAGGGCGCTACTGATCTGGTGGCCGGACGTAGGTGCGATCGTGACCTGGTGCGGGTCGAGCGCAGCGACGAGCTCATCGATCGAGTCGCGCGACCACGGCACGGCGATCAGTGCGTGTTGCACCGTCTGGGGCGACATCTCAGCGGGTAGAGCCATGGCGTGCGACGAGGTCGGCCAGCGTGTGTCGGCGTTGAGTGTCAACCACGCTGCAGCACGTTCCACCCGCGCTGTCGTGTATGCCAAATGCGAGCAGAAGCGATCGGCAGGACTGTAGTGCGGACTGTGCGACCGAGGTGAGGCCGCCTAGGGTTCGGAGTCGTGGAGTCGGGCGGGAACCAGCCTCGAGTGGCTGTCGTAGGGACCGGCAGGTGGGGTCTGAACATCGTTCGTGATCTCGTCACCATCGGGAGTCGGGTGATCGCCGTCGACCCGGACGAGGACGCACGTCGTGCCGCCGCCGACCTCGGCGCGGCGCAGGTCTTGTCGTCGCTTGACCTCGTCGATCTGGTGGACGGATTCGTGGTCGCCACACCTGCATCGACCCATGCGCAGATCGTGGATCAGGTGGCGCAGCACTCCGATGTACCCATTGCCTGCGAAAAGCCACTGACCGTGTCGGCAGACGAAGCGGCGTTGCTGGCGCATCGGCTCGTAGACCGTCTCACCGTGCTGCATGTGTGGCGGTACCACCCGGGTGTGGAACTCATGGCGGAGATGGCGCGCACCGGACGCCTCGGCGAGGTTGACGCCGTCCGGACGACTCGAGCTAACTGGACGAGCCCGCGCACCGACATCGACCCGGTGTGGACACTGTTACCACACGACCTCTCCATCGCCGTCGAGTTCTTCGACGCAGTGCCGTCGCTGGTGTGTGCGAACGTCGAGTACCTCGATCGGCGGGCGGTCGGGGCGATGGCCATGTTTCAGGATCGGACAAGTCGCGCCCGCCTCATCGCCGAAGTGTCGACTCGGTTCACCGATCGGCGCCGGGAGATTCGCGTGCACGGCTCAGAAGGTGTGGCCACGATGGACGCCGACGACCCAGCGGGTGTCGTACGCGTCGCGTTCGGGCGTGACAGCACGCCCCATCTCGAGGAGATCGCCTACGAGCGGACCCCGGCGCTGGAGCGTCAGCTCGGTGTGTTCTGTCGATATCTCACCGGTGGCCCGGCGCCGAAGACGACCGGCAGCGAGGGCGCTGCCGTGGTCGAAGCGGTGGAACACGTGCTGACACGAGCACGGGACGAGGCCGCACCCGACGAGTCGTGAGACTCGCGCGCTCAGCGCTCCTCTCGACGGTTGGTCACACGATCGAGGCGTCGCGCGCTACCGCATGGCTGGGAGAGACGCCGACGCGGGGTCGATACCGCTGTCGCGGTGTGCGGCGAGCACCTCGGCGACCGTGCCACGTACGCCGCGATCAACGCTGATCGGCGTCGTTCGAACGTCATGCACGGCAGCTCCGGCCACCTAGCCGTGCGCTGACATCGCTCGGACAGCAGTCGTGAGACCGACCGCGTGACCGGCGCGGGAGCGCAGATGATCGTTGCGCTCGTCAGTCGAGCGGCGCCGGTGGCTCGCCCGGATCAGGGGCGCCCTCGCGGGTGCGCTTCAGCTCGAAGAACTCCTCGATGTCCATCATGTCGACGAGGGCGTCCCACAGCTTGAGGCTCTGCTCGTTCGACGGCACTTTCGAGATCACCGGCCCGAAGTACCCACTCCACGAGCCGTCGCTGAGCTCGATGGCGATGATTGGGGTGCCGACGTCGGTGCCGACGAGGTCGAGGCCCTCGTCCATGCGGGTACTGATCTCCTCGTCCCAGCGTTCGTCGTCGAGCGCCTCGGCGTGCTTGGTGGCCAGACCGACCTCCGCGAGCGCGTCGGCCGCGTCGAAGGGGTGCAAGCCGTCGTGATGGATCCGCTTGCCAAACTCGCGGTAGATGCGCAGTACGCCATCGCTCCCGTCGGTGGTCCGGACCGACTCCATCACCCGCAGCAGACGGTGGGTGAAGTGCGCGCCCTCGTAGTACGGGCTGCCAACCGGCGGCTCGTTCTTCCACAGCAGGCTGATCGGCTGCCAGGTGACATCGAGTGCTCGGTGAGGAGCGACTTCGTCGACGAGCCAACGAGCAGTCGTCCAACAGAACGGACATGCCGGATCGACCCAGAACTGAACACGAGTGACGTCGGTGGTCATGGCGTGGTGAACATCGAAACGGCCCTCAGCATTCCCGAGAGGAAATCGACGGCGTTCACATCCCTGCGGTCAGCAACACTGGGTCGATGGCCGAGCGCACGCGTGCTCGTTGGCGCGCCCTTGGGGGATTGCTGCGGCCCGACGCTTGGCGTTGGGCCGGGCTCGGCGTGCTCGTGGCGACATCGGCGGCGTTGACCCTCGCTGGGCCGCTGGTGGTCCGGCGCATCGTCGACAACGCCGCCGATGGGACCGATGCAGCCAGCGTCGCCCGCCTGGCCGGCCTGTTCTTGGCGATCGCGATCGGTGCACAGTTGTTCGCGGTGGTCGTGGCCTGGTTCGCCACCGTCGCTGCGTGGCGCACCACGAACTCGCTGCGCCTCACGATCGCCCGTCACGTGCTCGAACTCGACCATGAGTTTCATCGTCAACACACGCCGGGCGAGTTGATCCAGCGCACCGATGGGGACGTCACCTCCGTTTCCGAGTTCCTCGGCCGCGTGGTGCCGAAGGCGCTCGGGGCACTGCTCCTCGTGCTCGGCATCGTCGGTGTGCTCGTGGCGCTCGACTGGCGCTTGGCGATCGGGATGCTCGTGTACCTCTGTCTTGCGCTCACCGTGATCGTCCGCAGTCGCCATCGCGCGGTCGGCGAGTCGTCTGAGGAGATGGGTGCGCTGGCCCGTCTGTACGGCGGCATCGAAGAACGGCTCACGGCGGGTGAGGACCTGCGGGCCAACGGGGCCGCGCAACACGCAGCGTGGCGGTTCATCGAAGAGAGTGAGGGCGCACTCACCGGCGCGGTGCGCCGCGAGCGGGCGTTCCTCGTGATGTGGTGGTTCGTTCAAGCGGCTGTTGTGGCTGGCTGGGCGGTGGCGCTGGTCGGCGGCGTGCTGATGTTCAATGCCGGTGCGATCACGCTCGGAACAGCCTTCTTGTTGTTCCAGTACGTCCTGCTCGTGTCTCGACCGCTCGAGGAAGTGGTGCACGAACTCGAGACCGTGCAGAAGGCCAACGGCGCAATGGTCCGCGTGCTCGATCTGCTCGAGGTTCGCCCGACCATCGTCGACAGCGGCACGACGACGCCCATGCCAGGAGCGCTCGCCATCGAGTTCACCGACGTCGGGTTCGACTACGGCGACGATCAACTGGTGCTGCGCGATGTGTCGATCGAGGTACCTGCTGGCACCTCGATCGGTGTCGTCGGCCGCACGGGAAGCGGGAAGACGACGTTCTCCAGGTTGGTGTTGCGCCTCGTCGAAGCGACCGCCGGGACCATCAGCATCGGGTCGACACCGATCGGCGACGTCCCCCTCGACGAGCTACGGCGACGAGTCGCGCTCGTACCGCAAGAGGTCGAACTGTTCACCGGCACGGTGCGTGACAACGTGACGTTGTTCGACGACGAGCCGACCGACGACGCGGTCACCGATGCGCTTGAGCGAGTGGGGCTCGACCGGCTTGCTGGACGGGCGATGCACCGCCAACTCGGTGCAGGCGGTGGCGGGTTGTCCGCTGGTGAGTCGCAGCTCTTGTCGCTCGCTCGCGTGTGGCTGCGCGATCCGGATCTCATCGTGCTCGACGAGGCCACGGCGCGCGTCGATCCAGGCACCGAGCAGCGGATCGAGCAAGCCGTCGGCGAGTTGATCGCCGGTCGCACGGCCGTGATCATCGCCCACCGTTTGTCGACACTGCGCGCCGTCGACTCGATCGCCGTCTTCTCCGCGGGCCAGATTGTCGAGCATGGTTCCCGAGCCGATCTGCTCGGTGACGACGAGAGTCGATTCACGCAGCTGCTCGAACTGTCACAGGGTGTTGTCACAAGTGGGTCGCGGTCATGACGGATACGGCGGGGGAGGCGCGCTCGGTACGAACCGACGGGAGCGGTGACGACGAGTCGATCGAACCCCCGCACGATCCAGGCGCCAACGTATGGGTGCTGGCCTGGCGCGTCGCCACGCATCGGCGGCGCGAGTTCTACTGGGGGTGGGCGCTGTTCGTCGTGTTCTTCACGATGCCCGCGGCAACTGGGTACGTACTCGGGCGTGGGTACGACGCATTGACGCGCGGCGACACGGCGACCACGACTGCGTGGGCCGTGGCGGCAGTGATCTCCGAAGTGATCCGAATGGTTGCGGTGCATCATGGGGCGCTCATCTGGACCAAGGCATGGGTCCACATGCAGTCCTTGCTCCGCGCCAACATGCTCGCTGCGCAGATGGCTAGTGGTGGTCCCGAGGCCGGCCAGCCGGTCGGATCGGCGGGTGCGGCCATCACTCACTTCCGCGACGACGCCGAAGACGTGGCGCAATTCGTCGACGGCATGATCGATGTGAGCGGCGGCGTCGTGTTTACGGTGGTCGCCGGGTTCATCCTCGGATCGGCCGATCCGAGTGCCGCTGCGATCCTGCTCATTCCGCTGCTCGGGGTGGGAGTTGCCACTCGTGTGCTCGATGTCCGGATCAAGCGCTACCGCGCCGCCGATCGTGCTGCAACGGCGAAGGTCACCGGCCTGCTCGGCGACGTGATGGCCGCAGCAACCACCGTGAAGGTCAACGCGGCGATCGAACCGATGCTCGGCCGCCTGCGGGTATTGGTCGATCGTCGCCGCAAGACTGCTGTTCGAGATCGTGTGCTCGAAGAGGGCGTGATGGCCTTCAGCCAGGGCGCGGCTGACGTCGGGCTTGGTCTCGTGCTGTTGGTGAGCGCTTCGGCGATCGCGTCTGGTGCGTTCGGTCTCGGGCAGCTTGCCCTGTTCACGGCATACCTCGGCTGGCTGGCATTCCTGCCGCGCATGGTCGGACGGATGCTCGCCCGCCGTAAACAATCCGGTGTGGCGTTCGATCGGATGCGTCGCCTCGTCGCCGAGGACGATGTGTTGCGCACCGTCACGCCGCGCGATCTGCCGATCGATCCCAGCGACGATCGCCAGCGGCCGGTGACGACGCGTCCGCCGAGGGTATTGCTGCAGTCCTTGGAGGTCGACCGGCTCCGGGCGCGCTACGCCGACGGCGGTGGTGTTCGTGATGTGTCGTTCGTCGTGCACCGCGGTGACGTCATCGTCCTCACAGGACCGGTCGGCAGCGGCAAGAGCACGTTGCTACGGGCGCTCCTCGGGCTCGCCCGAGATGCCGAGGAGTCGGGCGTCGTCCGGTGGAACGGTGATGTGATCAGCGATCGCGCGCACTTCTTCGTCCCGCCGAACGCCGCGTTCCTTCCGCAAGTCCCGCAGCTGATTTCCGACTCGGTCGCGGACAACGTGCGCCTCGGTTCGCTGCCGGACGACGACCTCGACGAGGCGCTACGCGTCGCCGCGGTGGCCAACGATGTCGACGCGATGGCCGATGGTCGCAACACGATGATCGGCCCGCGTGGGCTGCGTCTGTCCGGTGGCCAGCGACAACGCCTGGCGACCGCACGGGCACTGGCTCATCGGCCTGAACTGTTGGTGCTCGATGACCTGTCGAGCGCCGTCGACGTCGAAACCGAGATCGAGTTGTGGGACAACCTTGCGTCCACCGAGACCACCGTGATTGCGGTCTCGCATCGCGAGGTGGCGTTCGAGCGGGCGAGCCAGGTGCTGCGCCTCGACAGCGGTCGTATCCTCCCGGCGTGATCCTGACCAGCGTGGCGATCGTCGCAAATGTCGTCGGTGCGATGATGGCCGCACCGCAGTTCGTGCGGCTCCATCGATCGCGCGTCACCGATGGTGTCTCGGCGGAATGGGTCGCGGTGAGCATCGCTCTCAACGGGTGGTGGTCGATCTATGGGGTGGCTCGCGGACTCTGGCTGTTACTACCGGTGTCGTTGATCTCGTTGGTGCTGTACCTCGGGATCGCGGCGTTGTTCATCCGGAACCGGGAGCAGGCGTGGCGCGTGGGCGCGACTGCGCTCGGCGTCGCCATCGTGCCGGTCCCGGTGCTCGTCGTGGCCGGGTGGTCGGCCGCGGGAGTTGTGGTTGGGCTGGGCTACGGCGTCCAGTTGATGCCGGCGTTGCTCACGGCGTTGCGTTCGCGCGATCTCGCCGGGGTCGCGCCGGGCACGTGGTGGATTGCCGCGGTCGAAGCGCTGCTGTGGCTGGCGTACGGCTGGGGTGTCGGCGATGTCGCCCTGGTGGTGGCAGGAGTGGTCGGTTCGATGGTCGCGGCGGCGATCCTCGTACGACTGCAGTTGACCGGTCATCGCCCGACGTCGGCCCTCGCGGTGGGGAACCGCGATCGCGTCACTATCGTGAGTGCGGAAACGTGAGTCAATACGGATGGCTCCACCCCCAAAAGGAGCCACAATGGCTACAGGTACAGTGAAGTTCTTCAATGATGAGAAGGGCTTCGGGTTCATCTCGCGCCCCGATGGCGACGATGTGTTCGTGCACTACTCGAACATCGTTGGCACGGGCCGCCGGTCGCTGAACGACGGCGACAACGTGGAGTTCGAGATCGCTCCCGGGAGGAAAGGCCCCGAAGCCGTCGACGTCAAAGTCGTCTGAGGAGGCGGTTGCCGTGGCGCGAAGCCCACAGTCCTACCAAAAGCGTCAGCGTGAGCTGCGCAAGAAGGAACGCAAGCAGGAGAAGCTAGCGATCCGTCACGGCAAGAGCTCTGCCAAAGCCGATGTCGACGAGGGCCCGTCCGAAGATGAGCTGCTCGAGGAGTTCCGACTCCTCAACGAGAAGTTCGCCGCGGGCGACGTCAACGAAGAGGATTTTGAGTACGAGAAGGCTGTGCTGTTCTCCAAGCTCGGCCTCGGGGAGGCCCCCGAGCCGCGTGACGGCGACGACGCTGCATCAGACGATGCCGGCGACGCCACCGGCGACAGCGCCTCCTGACACGTGGTGACGCACCACTGCGTCACTGCTTCAACATCGGCGAGATCAACGTCGACGAGCGACGGCCGCAAAGGCGATCGCCGCCGCATGACCCACATTGAGTGAGTCGACATCGTCGGCGATCGGGATCTGCACCTGACGCGCCGCTGCACGCCGTAGGCCGTCGCTGAGCCCCGGGCCTTCCGCGCCTACGGCAAGCGCGACGCGCTGCGGCTGGTCGAGCGTCCAGAGGTTGTCGGCGGTCGCGTCCGGTGTGAGCGCCCACAACTCGAAGCCCGCGTCGGCGCATCGGCCCGGGAGGTCTTCCCATTCGGTCACCCTTGTGATCGGGAGATGCAACACCTCGCCCATGCTCACGCGTACGTTGCGCCGCGTGAACGGATCGGTGCAGGTCGGATCGAGCACGAGCGCGTCAACGAACAGCGCCCGTGCGGCTCTGGCGATCGCCCCGAGATTCTCGGGATCGTTGATGCCCTCCACCAACGCGATGGTCTGCGCGTGCGCGAGTACCGAGTCGAGCGTCGGCGTAGGGGGCCGGCGCGCCGAGGCGACGACGCCGCGGTGTAGATCGAATCCCACAATCGCTTCCAGCACGGATGGCGCAGCGACGAAACACTGTCCGCCACGCCCGTTGAACTCGTCGATCATGTCGCAGTGGCGGTCGAGACGCTTCGGGCTGCACAGCAGCGCACGCAGCGCGAGCGACGAGTCCAGTAGTCGGTCGATCGAGAGCGGGCCTTCTGCGATGAGGAATTCGTCGCCTTCGAGTGCGCGTCGGTAGCGCTGATCGGTGAGGTGCCGGAAGTCGTCGACGCGCGGATCGTCGGGCGCGCCGATCTCGCTGGCGAGTGTCAACGGTCCCCGGGTGATGTGAACGGAGCGAACACTGCGTCGTCGTCAGCGAAGGCTTTGAACTCGAGTGCGTTTCCTGCCGGGTCGCGGAGGAACATGGTCGATTGTTCACCCGGTGTCCCGCGAAAGCGCGTTCTCGGCTCGACCACGAAGTCGGTCCCCGCTTCTGACAGTCGATCGGCGAGCACCTGCCATGACGGCGGGTCGAGAATCACGCCGAAGTGAGGCACCGGCACGTCGTCGCCGTCGACTGAGTTGCTGATGTCGGCAGCGCGGCGGCCGATGAGCTGGTCGTCGAGATGTGCCACGACCTGATGGCCGTACAGATCGAAGTCGATCCAGTGTGTCGACGAGCGACCCTCTGGGCACCTGAGCAACTCGCCATAGAAACGGCGGGCGCGGTCGAGATCGTCGACAGGGATCGCAAGGTGAAACCTCGGACGATCCGACACGGCAGCGTCAGTGTGGGAGGACGTAGGTGCCCTGCGCCGTCGCGGTCGGGCGCTCGTCGTTGTCGTCGCACCACACGCGTACGGTGCCGACAACGTTGCGGCGGCCGGCGACGTCGAGGTCAGCGCGTGCCCACAGCGTCGTGCCTTGCGCCGGGCGGAGGTAGCGAATGGACAACTCCGACGTCAGCGCCATCGGCTCGATGCGCCGGGTCGCCCCGAACACGAGGTACCACAATGCTGTATCGGCCAGTCCGAACTGTGTCGGTCCGGACACGAAGCCACCCGGACGCAGCTCGGCCTCGGTCACGTTGCGCTTGGCGAGGGCCCAGGTGTCACCGAGGTCGACGCACTGATGTGGTGCGCCGGGGAACAGCTCGGTGATCATGGTATTGATCTCGCCGACCGATGGCATGGCCACCAGTGGGGAGTCCTGGGTCGCTTGCATGGCACGGACGGTATCGGCGCAACCACCCGCCCACCCACCGGGTTCGTCAAGCATCACCGAGCGTGCTGATGGCACCGCTCGAACCCACGGTTCGTGGCGATCCGTGTGTCCGTTTCGATCTTCTGACAGTCGGCTGGCAGGGTGGTGCGATGACTGCGCTCGAACGTTGCGTCATCGTGGGTGCCTCGCTGGCCGGATTGCGTGTTGCGGAGACGCTGCGGCAGTCCGCTCAGGTCGGCGACGTCGTGGTGATCGGTGCCGAACCGCATCGGCCGTACGATCGTCCGCCGCTGTCGAAGAAGGTGCTCTCCGGTGAGTGGGATGCAGAGCGGGCGGTGCTGCGGCCGCCCGATGCGCTCGATGCGCTCGACGTGACGTGGCGGCTCGGCGAACCAGTGACAGCGCTCCACCTCGACAGACCCGCCCCGACTGTCGAATTCGCTGGCGGCGACGCTGTAGCTGGCGACGCAGTGTTCATCGCGACCGGCGCACACCCGCGCCGCATTGCCGATGCGGCTGCTCATCCGAACGTCCACGTCCTACGGAGCCTCGATGACGCACTTGCCCTGCGTGCTGAACTCGACACGTCGAGGCGCCGTGTCGTGGTGGTCGGCGCGGGGTTCATCGGCCTCGAGGTTGCCGCGACGGCCCAGCGCTCGGGCCACGACGTGGTGGTCATCGAGGCCGCTGAGGCCCCGCTGATCCGTGGTCTCGGTCGTGAGATGGGAGCGGCGATCGCTGGTTTGCACCGTGTCGAGGGAGTCGAGGTGCGCTGCGGTGTCCGTATCGAGGGGTTTACTGATCGCGGCGTCGCGGTTCCCGATGGTCTCATCGAGGCCGACGTGATCGTGTTGGGCATCGGCGCCACTCCGACCACCGATTGGCTCGCTGATTCCGGCGTCGCGCTCGACGACGGCGTGGTCTGCGATGCGTCGCTGCGCGTGCTCGACACGAACGGGGCGATTGTCCCGCGGGTGTACGCGGCCGGCGACGTGGTGCGGTGGGACCACCCGTCGTACGGCGCCACACGAGTCGAGCACTGGACGAATGCTGTCGAGCAGGGCGCACACGCCGCTCAGACTGCGTTGGCGGTTGCCGCCGGCGACGAGCCCGCCCCGTACGAGCCGCTGCCGTTCTTCTGGAGCGATCAGTTCGATCACCGGATCCAGTTCCTTGGTCACCCTGGCCCGGACGACCACGTCGAGGTGGTCGCCGGCAGCGTCGAGGACGGCAAGTGGCTGGCGCTGTACACCAATGGCGACCGCCTCACCGGCACGCTCGGGGTCAACGCCCCGAAGTGGGTGATGCCGACGCGCCGGTGGTTCGCCGACAGCATGACCCGCGAAGGCGCACTCGCCGCCGCCCGCGAACTCACCTGACCCGCCCCGTGGTCCTTCCCGAAATACCGGGGATTTCGTGCGCCAAACGCCGGAATACGCGAACAGAAGCGATTGTTCGGGGGTGCTGTTGCTCTGGAATTAAGTAATCATGAGTGGTAGTAAGTCAGAAAGTTCTGGATACCCTCGGGGGCATGTCTGCCACTTCCACCACACCCGGTGCCGGTGCAATCGACGACCGGCAACCCCGCACCACACTTCCGGTGGTCCATCTCCCAACGGTGGTGCTCCCCGGCGCCGTCGTCACGTTGGCGTTGAACGACGACGCCCGCCGCTCCGCTGTCGAGGCGGCGACGTCGAGCGACAACCAGCTGGTGCTCACCGGCGGCGACGAGCGTGAGCTCGGCGTCTTGGCGCGGGTGCCCAACGTCGGCCAGCTGCCGAACGGTGAAGCCGCGGCGATCGTGAGCGTCGAACGGCGAGCGCACATCGTCGGTCGTCGGGCCGACGCAGGCGTCGAGTTCGTCGACGTCGAGGTGGTCGTCGACGTCGCCGCGACGGCGCGCGTCGATGCCGCGATGCGCGAGTTGCGAGCGACGCTGGAGGTGATCGCGGAGCTGCGCAACTCGCGCCGTCTCCCGGAGATCCTGCGGACGACGAGCGACCCCGGCGGACTCGCTGATGCCGTCGCTGTGTGGGCCGAGTTCGCCGACGCCGACCGTCTCGTGGTGTTGCGCGCCGTCGATGTGGCCGATCGAGTCGATGCGATCCACGCATGGGCCCGGCGGCACGTGGCCGAGTTGCAAGTGGCCGAGAGCATCCGCAACGACGTGTCCGAAGGTGTCGACAAACAACAGCGCGAGTGGCTGCTGCGTCAGCAGCTGGCCTCGATTCGCAAAGAACTCGGTGAGGGTGACGACGACGTCGTCGGCGAATTCCGCGAGCGGCTCGACGGACTCGACGCCCCCGACGGTGTCAAGACAGCGATCGCCAAGGAACTCGATCGATTCGAGCGCGTCGGTCAGCAGTCGCCCGAGCACAGTTGGATCCGTACCTGGCTCGACCGCGTGTTCGAGCTGCCCTGGGGTGATCGCAGCGACGACACGCTCGACCTCGACGCGGCCCGCAGGACGCTCGACGCCGACCACTACGGGCTGACCGACGTGAAGGACCGGATCGTTGAGTTCCTGGCAACGCGCAAGCTGCGCAGCGAACGTGGCCTCGACCAGCGCGGCGGCGGTGAGTCCACGGCTCGCGGGGAGGGTGCCGTCATCACGCTCGTCGGGCCGCCGGGTGTCGGCAAGACCAGTCTGGGCGAGTCGATCGCTCGCGCGATGGGCCGGTCGTTCGTGCGTGTTTCGCTCGGCGGCATCCGCGACGAAGCCGAGATCCGCGGCCACCGTCGGACATACGTCGGGGCCCAGCCCGGGCGCATCGTTCGTGCCCTGCAAGAGGCCGGCACGATGAATCCGGTGATCCTGCTCGACGAGGTCGACAAGCTCGCTGCCGGCGGCTGGTCGGGCGACCCGACGGCGGCACTGCTCGAAGTGCTCGATCCGGCGCAGAACCACACGTTCCGCGACCACTACCTCGAGATCGACCTCGACCTGTCCGAGGTGGTGTTCTTGGCGACGGCCAACGTCGCCGACACGATTCCCGGACCACTGCTCGACCGGATGGATCTCGTTCGACTGGACGGCTACACCGAAGACGAGAAGTCGTTCATCGCACGGCGCTACCTGCTCCCGCGCCAGCAGGAGCGGGCTGGGTTGCGTGACGACGAGCTCGCCGTAGCCGATGAGGCGATCCTCGAGATCGTCCGCGGCTACACGCGTGAGGCCGGCGTGCGCACGCTCGAACGCGAGCTCGGACGTCTGGTCCGTAAGGTGACGGCCAAGGTGGCGACCGGAGTGCCGACGCCGATCGACGTCGGTGGCAACGATGTGGTCGACTGGCTTGGACGCGCGAAGGTTGTCGACGAGGTGCCCGAGCGCACCACTACACCCGGCGTGGCCACTGGTCTCGCCGTGACCGGTGTGGGCGGCGACGTGTTGTTCATCGAGACGACGGCGTTCCCGACCGGACCGGAGATCGAGCCTGGCCTGACGCTCACCGGTCAACTCGGCGACGTGATGAAGGAGTCGGCGCAGATCGCGCTCAACTACATCCGCTCGCACGCCGACGAACTCGGGCTCGATGCCGACGTGTTGCAGCGCCGTTTTCACGTGCACGTGCCTGCCGGTGCGGTGCCCAAGGACGGTCCATCGGCGGGGATCACGATGACCACGGCGCTGATCTCCTTGCTCACTGATCGACCGGTGAATCCGCATGTCGGGATGACCGGGGAGATCACGTTGCAAGGTCAGGTGTTGCCGATCGGTGGCGTCAAGCAGAAGGTGCTCGCCGCGCACCGGATGGGCCTCACCCAGGTGGTGTTGCCAGAACGCAACGGCCCGGACCTCGATGATGTTCCCGAGCGGGTGCGCGAGGCGATGACGTTCCATCTGGCCTCGAGCTACGACGACGTTGCCACGGTGGCCTTTGGGTCGGCCGCCACCGCAGCGTACGCCGCATAGTCGATCGGGCACCGCGGCGTACGGGGTTGCGACCACGTAGTCTGCGCGGATGGCCTCGCCGAGCCGTCTTTCGCACGTGTGGTCGCGGGTGACCGACCTGCAGGTCGCCCGCGGCCACGGGTGCTACGTCGTCGATACCGACGGCCACGAGTACCTCGACTTCACTGCTGGTATCGCGCCTGCGACGACGGGTCACAGCCACCCTCGCGTGGTCAAGGCGATCGCCGATCAGGCGGAGCGGTTTCTCCACGCACCGAACAACGTGTACACCCACGACCTCCTCGAGCCGCTTGCCGACCGGCTGGCCGAGATCACACCGGACGGGATCGACTCGTTCTACTTCACCACGTCGGCCGACGAGGCGATCGAGTCGGCGGTCAAGGTCGCCCGCCAGACGACGGCTCGGCCGAACATCGTGGTCTTCGATGGGGCCTTCCACGGCCGTACGCACTTCACGATGGCGATGTCGACCTCGCGGGCCCTCGACCGCGAGGGGTATGGGCCGCTCCCCGGTGGCGTGTACGTGGCACCGTTCCCGGACCCACACACCTCCGACCAGGAGTCGGAGATCTCGCGTGCACTGCGCGGACTGGATCGTCTCTTCCTGACCCAGACGCCGGCGTCGGAGGTTGCCGCGATCGTGCTCGAACCGGTGATCGCCGAACGGGGGTACATCCCGACCCCGGCGGCCTTCATCGCAGGTGTCGCCGAGCGATGCCGGACCCACGGCATCTTGCTCATCGTCGACGAGGTGCAGTCAGGGTTCGGACGCACGGGGAAGATGTTCGCCATCGAGTCCCACGACGTGCAGCCCGATCTGATGTGTATGGCCAAGGGCATCGCGTCGGGGTTCCCCTTTGCGGCGCTCGGGCTGCGTCGTGAGATCGACGAGCACTGGGTGCCCGGGAGTCACGGTGGGTCGTTCGACGGCAATCCGATGGCCTGCGCCGCAGCGTTGGCGACGATCGACGTGATCACCGAGCCTGGGTTCCTCGACAACGTCGTCGCCCGCGGTACGCAGTTGACCGACGCCCTCCGCAACTTGCAGCAGCTCGACAATGCCCTGCAGTACGTCCGCGGTCGAGGGTTGATGGTCGCCACCGAGTTCGACGGTCCCGATCGGACCGAGGCGATCGTCACCCATTGTCTGCGCGAACACCGAGTGATCCTGATGCGTGCGGGCACGCGCAAACGAACCATTCGATGGATGCCGCCGTTGATCGTGTCGTCGAGCCAGATCGACGAAGCCGTCAGTGCCTTCACCGACGCGATCCGCCACACCGGGTAGATGCCCCGACTCGATCGGGAACGTGTCGGCGCGTGGCGCGGGATGCAGGCCGTTGTCGGCGAACTCGAACGGGCGATCGACGACGAGTTGCGTGCCGAGTGGGACATCCCGCTCGGGTGGTTCGATGTGTTGGCATCGCTGCAGCGGCTCGGTGGATTGGCCCGGCCGCATGACGTTGCGGCGGACCTGCGTCTGCCGCCGTCAAGTGTGAGTCGGCGTCTCGATCGGCTGGAGGAGGAAGGTTGGGTGGCACGCCACCGTCACGTCGATGCCGCCGACCTGCGCGCGGTCGATGTCGAGCTGACGCGCACCGGTCGACGGTTGTGGCGCGAGATGAATGTGACGTATCGGCGCGCGCTGCAGTCGGTGTTCAGCGTGAAGCTCGACGACGCCGAGATCACCGCCCTCCGCGCCGTCATCGAAAAGCTCGCGTAGGGGGCCGTCCAAGACTGAGGTGCTCCGACCTGCAGTGAGGCCCGGCCAATCAGGAGAGCCCGGCGTACATCTCCTCGATCTCGTCGGCGTAGCGGGCGTTGACGCCGCGCCGCTTGAGCTTGGAGGTGGGCGTGAGCATGTCGCTGTCGGGTAGCCACTCTTCGCCGGTGAGCGTGAACCTCTTGATTTGCTCAACCTGCGCGAATTGGGTGTTGATCTCGTCGACACCCTTTTGCACCTCGGCGATCACGTCAGGATCGGCCGCCAGCTCGGCGAGGCTCTTGTCGCCCTTGCCGTTGGCGGCGGCCCACACCGGCGTCGCCTCGGGGTCGAGGACGAGGATTGCCGACACGAACTTGCGCTGATCCCCGATCGCTGCGGCCTGGCCGATGACCGGGATCGTCTTGAGGGCAGCTTCGAGGTTGGCTGGGCTGATGTTCTTGCCGCCGGAGGTGATGATCAGTTCCTTCTTGCGGTCGACGATCTTGATGTAGCCCTCGTCGTCGATTTCGCCGATGTCGCCGGAGTGCAGCCAGCCGTCGATGATCGTCTCGGCGGTCTTCTCCTCGGCCTTGAGGTATCCCTGGAAGACGTTGCCGCCGCGACAGATCACCTCGCCGTCGTCGGCGATGATCACTTCCATACCGGGCGCGGCGCGTCCGACGGTGCCGGCCTTGTTGCGCTCGGGCGACCAGGTCATCGGGCCTGTCGACTCCGACATGCCGTAGATCTCCGACAGCGGCACGCCGACGGCATCGAACCACTGCAGCACCGGTACCGGAATCGGCGCTGCGCCGGTGACCGCCACGTCGACCGCATCGAGACCGACGAGGCCACGTACCTGGGCGAATGCCGCGGCGTCTAGGAAGTCGAGCGTCGCCTGCTGTTCATCGGAGAAGTCGCCGTCGAGGTTCGACTCGCGGATCTCGATGGCGGCGCGCACACCGTCGTCGAACTGTGCCTTCTTGTCGGGATCGGCACCGAGGGCGGCGTTCACCCCGTTGTAGATCTTCTCCCACACGCGGGGAACCCCGAAGATGATCTGCGGGTGGACCTCTTTCAGGTATGCGGTGAGCTGGTTCGGGTCGGGGCAGCAGTAGACCGAGTAGCCGAGCATCATCGCTTGGTAGTGGCTCATCGCCCGCTCGGCGATGTGTGCCATCGGCAAGTACGACACCGCGCGCTTGCCGAGGAAGTCGTCGAAGTCGATGCAGTCCTTCAGGATCTCGACCGTGTAGACGACGTTGTACTGACTGATCATCACACCCTTGGGTGGGCCGGTGGTACCGGAGGTGTAGATCAAGGTGGCCAAGTCGTCGGGTGACGTCGCCGCTGCGAGCTCAGCGAGATCGGCGCTGCCCGAGTTCATCAAGTCGCTGGCTGGGTGCACGCCGTCGGGGAGCGGGCCCTCCGGTGGCTCGATCACGTAGATCTGACGCAGGTTCGGGAGTTCGCCGCGCACCTTGAGGATCCGCTCGAGGAAACCGTTGTCTTCAACGATTGCGATCTCAGCCTCGGCGTGACCGGCGAGGTATTCGATCTCCTCGGGTGACGAGGAGTTGTAGATGCTCACCGGCGTGGCGCTGAGAAATTGGGCAGCCGCGTCGAGCCAATGGAAGTCCGGCCGGTTGCGCATCATCAGCAGCATTCGTTGTCCGGATTGCAGCCCGGCGGCTCGAAGACCGGCGGCAGCAGCGGCCACCTGGTCGGCAAACTGCTGGTAGGTCCAACTGTTCCAACCGTCCTCGGCCTTCATCGAGTGCAACGCAGGGGCGCTGGGGTGGGCCGCAACGAGGTCGACGAAGGCCTGCGGCACGGTTCGGCCCGCGGACAGGGCGTCGATCTCATCGATGGTGGACAGTGGCTTCAAACCGCTCATGTGACCATTGTCGCACGCGTTGGCGAGTTACGAAACCAACTTCGCATGTTGTTTGCCGCGATGAGACCATGCGAGTCGTCGAGGCATCGCCGTCCGGTCCGTCGCCGCGTCCCATACGATGGGTGTATGCCGGCGTTTGGCACCGTCGTGTGGGTCGCAGTCGGGCTGCTGATTGGCTACGTGCTGTGGAAAAGCGGCATTGCCGTGCTCCGTGGCCTCACCTCGATGCCGCCCGAGCCTCCGCCTGCCGGTGAACTACGCAAGGTGAACCGCAGGTATCGGTGCGATGTCTGCGGTGTTGAACTGAAGTTGACAATGGCGCCAGATGAGGATCCACCGCCGCCAACGCACTGTCTCGAGGACATGACCGAGGTGGCGCCGCTCTACGAGTGAGCTGGACCCACGGGGTCGTTATCCACACAACTGTGGATAACTTGGGCAGAACTACACGACTGTGATTTGAGTTGCCCACAGGTCGGATCGACCGACGGGCGCGGCGATACACCTGGTGGTGGCGTCGCTATTGCCACTTGGTGGCCGTGTACAGGCCACCGAGGATCAGCGCCAGCCCGACCAGGGTCGGCCAGTTGGACTCGGTGAACACCAGATACCG
Source organism: Actinomycetota bacterium (assembly GCA_039177505.1). Taxonomy (GTDB): domain Bacteria; phylum Actinomycetota; class Acidimicrobiia; order Acidimicrobiales; family Ilumatobacteraceae; genus JABSQH01. Next base: position 52,885 of record JBCDFR010000016.1, read on the forward strand.
GGCCATGATGAGCAAGCCGCCGCCGATCAGCAGCACCAGCATGATCACCGGAATGTACGACGGAGGGATCAGCTGGCGTTTGGTCTGCTTGGGGGTGTAGCGCGACGACGCGTCCACGCCGCGGCGTGGGCCTTCGTCGGCCGCGCGCGCCGTGCTCGACGACGAGGCGTTCGAATTCGAGTCGTCGTTCGCCGACGTCGCCGGACGATCGCCCGGACGAGTCCCCTTCGGGGTCACGCGGCCGCCCGACTTGCGCTTGGGAGGTGCCATCGGCGTGCGAGTGTAGGCGATTCTCGCACCGGTGCGGCCACGGTGGTCGTCCATACTGGTGGTGTGCCCCGCGTCCTCGTGATCGACAGCTACGACAGCTTCGTCTACAACCTGGTGCAGTACCTCGGCGAGCTCGGCGCCGAGCCGTACGTCGTGCGCAACGACGAGGTGACGGTGAGCGGCGCGTTGGCCACAGCGCCCGACGCGGTATTGCTCTCACCTGGCCCAGGCCGACCCGAAGACAGCGGCATCCTGTGTGACTCGATCGAGGCGTTCGCTGGCCAGGGCGTGCCGATACTCGGTGTCTGCCTCGGCCACCAGGCGATCGGTCATGTCTACGGCGCCGAGGTGGTCGGCGCGCCGGAGCTGATGCACGGCAAGACCTCGCCTGTCGGGCACGACGGCCGCGGTGCCTTTTCCGGCCTGCCGAGTCCGTTGACAGCGACGCGCTACCACTCGTTGACGCTCGCGCCGGACTCGATCCCCGAGGTCCTCGAGGTGACCGCGACGGCGCCCGACGGTGTGGTGATGGGGGTCCGCCATCGCGACCTGCCCGTCGAAGGCGTGCAGTTTCATCCCGAGAGCATCCTCACCGGGTGCGGCCACGACCTACTGCGCAATTTCCTCAGCACGAGCGCCGCCTCCCGCTGAACACCCCCACGGAAATACCGGGGATGCCGTGCGATGTTCGCACGGAATCGCGAACAGAACCGGAGCCGATCGCGGCCGCGCTGGTTCTTGTCACCAGAACGTGCGCGTAGCGCACGGAATCCCCGGTATTTCGGAGCGGGTGATTCGAGGTGTATTACGGCGCTGACGTCTCGGTGGGGATCGTCGTGGTCGTGGTCGTCGTGGTCGTGGTCGACGTGGTGCTAGTGGTCGACGTCGTGGTGGTCGGGGGGAGGGTGGTCACCGGGCCGGTGGCCCGACCGACGGTGATCGTTACCTCGGTGCCGGGGTCGACCTGGGAGCCGGCAGGAATGTCCTGAGCGATGACCAGACCGTCGTCGACACTGCCCGGGCTGACATCCTGGAAGACCGTTCGGACGGTGAGACCGGCGCTCGTGAGTGTGTTGCTCGCTCTGCCGGCGGTCTGGCCCTCGACCGGTGGGACCGTCACCGGGGCTGGCCCGGACGACACGATGATGACCACCGCGGCACCCTCATTGACCACGGCGCCTGCGCCCGGCTCGATGTCGAGCACCGTGCCGACGTTGAACTGGGACGACTGGAGCGCGGTGGTGACGGTGAAGTTGTAGGGCGGCGACTCGAGCGTGGCTCGTGCTTCGATCTCGTTCTGGCCGATGACTTCGCCCGGCACCTGCACCTGGGTTTCGGTCACTGCGGTTGCCACGGTCAGATTCACCGCTGTGCCTTGGAGCGCCTGCGTGTCCGCCGGCGGATCGGAGCTGAGCACCGTGTTCTCGCCAACCTCATCCGTCTCTTGGAACGTGATCTCGCCAATAGCGAATCCGGTGCTCTCGAGGCGAGCCTCGGCTTCGCCGAGAGCGATGCCGACGACGTTGGGAATCGGCACCAGCTGAGAGTCGGGATTGAAGTACACCACCACCTCTTGGCCCTCGAGGATCAGCGAGCCGGGTGCGGGATCGGTGCGGAACACGAAGCCCTCGGGCACCAGCCCGGTCGTTTCCTCGATGGTTCGGTACGGGATGTCGAGCTCTTCCAGACTGGCTGTGACCACCTCGAGTCGTTGCGGCGGATCGGTGTAGTCCTCCAACACGAGTTGGCGCGGTTCGTCGGCGGCCTCGTCGGCCGACAGCGTCTGGAACATCAGCACGCCGCCGACGACGAGCACGATGAGTGCAACGAACGCGGCCACCGCGTACCAGCCGGTGCGCGAGGAGTTCGTGTCGTAGTACGCAGCATCGGCCGAGGCGCCGGTGGGGTAGCCGGCTTCGAGCATGCCGGTCGAGGGCACCGACGTCGACTGCGGGGTCCCGGTCGGGGGTACTGCACCCGTGTTTGGAGGGGTCGTCGGGTTGACCGAGGTGGCGCCGGCGGCGGCTGCCGCCGCCCCACCTGCGGCTGCCGCTGCCCCACCGGCGGCTGCGGCGCGCTTGGCATTCTGTACCGCTTCGAGAGCCATTACTGGCTCGTCGTTGCGGAATCGCCGGAGGTCGTCGCGTAGCGCGCCGGCGGTGGGATACCGCAGTTTGGGGTCTTTGGCCAACAGCTTGGCGACGATCGCTTCGAACGGCTTGGGCACGTCGGCGACGATCTGCACGAGCGGCTGTGGCGCGTCGTGTACCTGCTTGTAGGCGATGCTCACCGGGTTCTCGCCCGAGAACGGTGGCCGCCCCGCGACCATCTCGTACATCACCACACCGAGCGAGTACAGGTCGCTGCGCGGGTCGGGTTGGGCGCCTTGGGCCTGCTCGGGTGAGAAGTAGGTGGCCGTGCCCATCACCGAGCCGGCCTGGGTGAGGTTCGATTCGGTCGGTGCGTTCATCGCGCGGGCGATGCCGAAGTCGGCAACTTTCACCTGGCCGTTCGAGCCGATCAGGATGTTGGCCGGTTTGATGTCACGGTGGGCGACGTCGTTGTCGTGGGCGAAGCCCAACGCGGCGGCGACCTCGCTGGCGATCTCTGCAGCCTGCTTTGCGGTGAGCTGCTTGTTGGCCTGGAGGATCTCGGCCAGCGTGCGTCCCTGCACCTCCTCCATCGCGATGAAGTAGGTCCCCTCGTACTTGCCCCAGTCGTAGACGTTGACGATGTTGGGGTGTGAAAGGTTGGCCGCCGACTGCGCTTCGCGACGGAAGCGTTCGACGAAGTTGGCGTCGGTGGCGAACTCGGGAAACAGGACTTTGATCGCCACCTGGCGATCGAGCAACAGATCGCGCGCCGAGAACACATCGGCCATGCCACCGCGGCCGATGCGCTTGTGGATCTCGTAGCGGTCGTTGATGACCGTCGCTTCGCCGTTCCCGCTCACGTCACTGCTGCCAATTTCTACGCCCCGGTTTTCGGGGCGGGCCAAGGTTACCGACGGGCCTGTGCCATTGGCCCGCACCTGGGGTTCGACCGTCATGGGCGGTTAGACGATCGGTGACCCGCTCCGGTTTCATCCGTCGGACTCGAGTCCCGGTTCGGGATCGGCGTTCCCCGGTAGGTCGGCCGGTTCGTTGGCCGCGTCGGCCTCGGCGCCGGGTCCGGTCAGCATGAAGTCGAGCATGCCCTTGGCGATGGGGCCGGCCAGCCGGCCGCCGGTGGCCGCAGCGTCAGCGGTCGACTCCACGTTGATCAGCGACACCGCCACTGCGTATTGCGGATCGTCGGCCGGCGCGAACGCGATGATCCAGGCGTGTGAGAGGTCGGGATTGGATTCGAGGCCGAGCTCGGCGGTGCCGGTCTTGGCTGCCACCGGAATGCCACCTTCGAGACCAATGCAACAACTGGCGGTGCCGCGTTCGGCGACGCCCCGCATGAAGTCGGTCATGATCAGCGCGTTCTCGGGCGAAAGTGGGTTCTTCCACACCGCCGGGTCGGCTTCGTCGAGCACCCGGCCCTGGCTGTCGTAGGTCGCCTCCACGACGTACGGCTCCATCATGAACCCGCCGTTGGCCACGGTCGAGGCGACCATCGCCATGTGCAGCGGCACCATCTGGGTTTCGCTCTGCCCGAAACCGCGGATGCCGAGCTGCGGCAGCTCTTGGTCGAGGTCGTCGGTGGTGCCGAAGGTGCTGGCCGCCGATCGTGGAATGTCGAGGGGGATCTCTTCACCGACGCCCCATGCCTCGACCCCTTCGACCATCGCCTCGGGTCCGAGTTCGATTGCGGTGCGCGCGAAGGGGATGTTGCAGCTCCGCGCGAAGACGGTCGCCATGTCGCCACCGCACGTCGATCCGTTGTAGTTCTGGATCGGGTTGTCGGTCTGCGGCGGGACCCACTGGCTCTCGTTGGGAAACACGGTCTCGGGCGACAACACCCCGGCTTCGAGACCGATCCCGGTGGTGATCACCTTGAACGTCGAACCTGGCATGTATCGCTCCTGGTAGGCGTTCGCCAAGAGTGGGTTGCCTTCCTCGTTCTGTAGCTCGGTGATCACCTCCTGAGCGACGTCGAAGTCGGCGTTGACGAAGGTGTTCGGGTCGTAGGTCGGGTTCGAGAACATCGCTCGCACCGCACCGGTCTGTGGCTCCATCAACACGATCGAGCCTGGTTGGCCGGCGAGGAAGAAGCGGGCGGCTTGCTGGGCATCGTGCCGAATCGCCAACTCGACCGAGCCCGAGTTGTCGAACTCGCCGCTCAGCAGGTCGCCGAGGCCGCGCACCTGTTGGGCGGCGGTCGAGCCGGTGAGCACGTCGCCGTAGACCCGCTCGACCTGGGTCGATCCGAAGGCAAACGTGAAGTAGCCGGTGATGTCGGCGAGCAGTTCACCGTCCGGGTACTCACGTCGATAGTCGTAGGTTTCGCCGGGAGGGGTCGGCTCGGAGAAGGCCGCGACGATCCCATCGGCGGTGACGATCGGGCCGCGCGGTTTGTTGAACTCGCGCAGCACGGCACGCGTGTTGTCGAACTGGGCGTCGAGCTCTTCTTTGCGGCCGACCTGCCAGTAGTTGAGCGCGACGAACAGCACCACGTAGCACGCCATCAAACCGAGCGCGAGCTGGCGGATCTGCCGGTTCACGTCTCCAGTGTCGTCGCTGTCGCGGCCAGCGCTCCGTCAGGGACGCCGTCCGGCGTGTCGGTCACACCGCGACGGCGCATCCGGCGTGACAGCCGCCACGCCGCGAATCGCTCGCTCGGTGTCGGGTCGTCGGGGAGTTCGCCGAGACGACGCGCAGAAGAGTCCGAGAGACGAATGAGGAGGGCCAGCAATATGTAGTTCGACACGAGCGATGAACCGCCGTATGACACGAATGGCAACGTGATGCCGGTGAGCGGGACGAGCTTGATCACTCCACCGATGATGATGAACGCCTGGACGCCGACGATGGTGGTGAGGCCGACGGCGAGCAGTTTTTCGAAGGTCCGCTCGGTACGCAGCGCGATGCGCAGTCCAGCACCGACGAACAGCAGATAGGCCATCAACACTGCGGAGGCGCCGATCAGACCGAGCTCTTCGCCGATCGAGGCGAAGATGAAGTCGTTCTGGGCCAGCGGCACCTGACCTGGGTTTCCTCGCCCGAGTCCAGTTCCGGTGAGTCCGCCATCGGACAACCCGTACAGCGACTGCACGATTTGATAGCCCGAGTCGAGCGAACGCGACCACGGATCGATCCAGATGTCGACGCGTGTCTGCACGTGACTGAACTGCGTCCAGGTGAACGCGGCCGCCGCCGCGAACAACACGGCGCCGACGATGAGGTAGCCGATGCGCTCGGTGGCGACCCACATCATCACGACGAACAAGGTGAAGAACAGCAGCGACGAGCCGAGGTCGCGCTGGCCGACCATCACGACGACAGCGAACCCCCAGGCGATCACGATCGGTGCGAGGTCGCGTGGCTCGGGCAGGTGGAACGGCCCGACCTTCCAGGTCCTCGCGGCGATCAACTCACGCCGGTCGGCGAGGTAGGCGGCGAAGAACACCGCCAAGGCGAGCTTGGCGAACTCGCCGGGTTGGAAGTTGACGGGCCCGAGACTCACCCAGATGCGGGCGCCGTTGATCGTCGAGCCGAACCCGGGAACCATCGGGAGGAGCAGCAGCCCGACGCCACCGAACAACAGCAGCCAGCGGTAACGCTCCAGGTCCGTGGCGCGTTGCACAAAAACCAGCGTGAGCACGAACACGACGATGGCGATCAGGCTCCATGTCGCTTGCAGCCCGGCGAGGCGATCGTCGAGGCGGGTGATCATGACGAAGCCGATCCCGTGCAGCAGCGCAGCGAGCGGCAGCAGGGTTCCATCGGCACCGCGAGCGACGATGCGTACGACGATGTGTGCGCTTAACAAGAGCCCCAGGAGGATGAGGACGAACACCACGATGCCCGGTGGGATCTCGCTGTTCGTGCCGAGCGCGGCAATCGTGTAGGCCGCACCGGTGATCAGCGCGGCCATCACCACGAGCGTCAGCTCGGTGGAACGTCGGCGCTTGGCGATCGGGGAGGGACCGTCGTAGACCGTGATGCTGCGAGGGTCGAGATCGTCGGCAACCGTCATCGTTCGGTCGCCTCGTCGTGTCCCATGGTCACCCGGTGGTGGTCGCGGTCGGTGGGGCCGATTGTGCGGCGGTCGTGGGCGGTGCTGTCGTCGGCGGCACCGTCGTCGCCGGCACGGTTGTGGTGGTCGTCGTTGTGGTGGTGGTCGTTGTGGTGGTGGTGGTGGCGCTGTTCAGGAAGTTGAAGGCATCTTGTAGCGAGCCGAACTCCGGAACCGCTTCGACCTCGGCGATCGCCTCGTCGCTCATCTGGTCGCGGTTCGGGCCGACCGCTTCCTCTGTCGGGTCGACGAAGAGGACGCCTCCGGGTTGCCCGCGGTACACCACGGCGTTGTCCTCGCTGTCGAACTCGACGAAGTAGCCCGAGCGGGCCCATACGGCGAGGAAAACGACCACGACAACGATCGCGATCGCCGTCCCGGCAGCGGTGAGCGCAGCGATCGGGCTGATTCGGCGGCGCTTCGGTGGTATCGACATGCCGACCGTGGGATCGGGTCCCTCGGTCCCAGATCCACCGTTGGGGTCGGCGTCGACCTCCAACGGGCCGGCGGGCGTCGGGTCGGTTGCATCGTCGGCCCACACGGGGACGACGTCGAGTTCCTCGGTGGGGTCCGGTGGTTCGTCGCCGTCGAGCACGTCGAGCACGATCACGGTCACGTTGTCGCGTCCACCCGCCTGGATGGCCTGCTCGACCAGCCGCTCGGCAGCCTCTTGGGGGTCGGCCAGCAGAGTGAGTGTCGTGGCGATCTCGAGGTCGGTGATCTCGTCGACCAGCCCGTCGCTGCACAACACGAACCGGTCACCGCGAATCAGCGGCAGCGTCCACCAGTCGACGCGCACGTCGGGTTCGATGCCCAGCGCTCTGGTGATGATGTTGCGGCGGGGGTGTGTGCGCGCCTCATCCTCGGTGATGTGGCCGGTGGCGACGAGTTCTTGGACGTAGCTGTGGTCGACCGTGACGCGTCGCAACCGGTCGTGGCGGAACAGATAGGTGCGGGAATCGCCGACGTTGGCCAACACGAGCGCTTCGCTCGGTTGGGCCGGCGTGATCGGCGTGACGTCGCCCGGGGTATCGCCGTCAGTGTCGGATGCGCTGTCGGCAGGGTCGTTCTCGTCGATGTTCGGTGCACCGCGGCCCGCGAGCGGGTCGGCGATGACGACGATCGCGGTGACCGTTGTGCCCATCCCGCGCTGGCCGGGGTTGGCGATCGCGGCCCGATAGATGTCGCTGTTGGCCGACGTGATCGCATCGACGACCTGGTCGGCGGTGGGCGGGCCGTCGGTGGTGAGACGTTGACCGATGCGTTGGATGGCCAGCTCGCTGGCGACCTCGCCCGCTTCGTGACCGCCCATCCCGTCGGCGACGACGTACACACCCTCGCTCATGAGGAGGTTGTCTTCGTTCTGTGGACGGATCTTGCCCTCATGGGTGGCGCCGCCGGCGCGCAGCTCGGCCACTATTGCGCCTCGATCACGGTGGAGCCGACCTGCAGTCTGTCGCCCTTGTGCAACAGCTTGGTGCCGACGAGCTTGTTGCCGTTGTGGAACGTCCCGTTCGTCGACCCGAGATCCTCGACCATCGGTTGGCCGTCGTAGTCGAAGATGCGCAGATGCAGTTGTGAGATGTAGCCGTCGTCGTCGATGACGATCGTCGAGTTCGGGTCGCGTCCGAGGGTGACCTCGCCTTGAATCCCGATGGTGGTGCCGCGCCGCGCCTTTGGTTCGAGGATCACGAGACGGCCGGCGCGACCTTTGGTGCCCTTCGGCGCTCGAGATGAACTGCGCTTCGCCTTCAGCGAGCGCTTCGACTCTTTCGGCCGCTGGGCCGCCGCGGTGACCGCTTGCCTTTGCTGCGCGACCGGGCGTTGTGCCGGGGTGCGGACCTCGCTCCACACCGCCCACAGGACGCGGGCGAAGAACAGGTACAGCAGTCCGAGCAAGACGAACTTGAGGATGTTGAGGATCTGGTCGGTCATCGGAGCGGCTCGCTGGCCGTTTTCATCGTGGCAGGCATCATCGTCGCTGGCAGCCCGCGCCGCAGCGCGGTCAGCCGGTCTCGAACCGGACGTGGGTGGAGCCGAAGCTGACGATGTCGGCGTCGGTCAGGCGGTGTTCGCCGGAGATCCGCACTCCATTGACCATCGTGCCGTTTGTCGAGCCGAGGTCGACCACGACATACGACGTGGTGCCGGGCCGGATCTCGGCGTGGCGCCGGCTGATGTTGCTGTCGTCGATCGTGATCGTACATTCGGGCAGGCGGCCGATGGTGACGACGTGCTCGCTGAGCGACACACGTTCCCCCGACGGCATCACCACCGAGGCCAACCCGGGGCCGGATGCGGCCTGCTTCATTTGGCCGACGATGCCGAACCGACCCTTCTTCAGGTCGTTGTCGACGCTGAGGCGAACCTGCACCGGCCCCATGAAGTGGTAACCCTCTTCTCGGGCGTACTCCTTGGCCGCCTCGGCGAGCTCGGCGGTGAGGGCGTCCTCGATCTCAGCGAAGCCGAGATGGTCGGTCGCCGACAAGAGCACCGTGAAGTCGTTGGGGACGAGACGGCGACCCTTAACGTCGACGGAGCGGTTGTTGTCCATCTCGCGAACGAGACGGCGACCCAGCTCGATGGGGCGGATCGACCCGCGGGAACGACGGAACACACCATCGACCATACGCTCTAGACGTTGCTCCAGTGACTGCAATCCCATGGGTATTCGAAAGGCTAACGAGCCGAGCCAACGCGCGGTGCCTGCCGCCGGTGCAAGCGTTCAGGGCTGCCGGTAGCGTTTCGTGGTCCACTCGGGCGAGTGGCGGAATTGGCAGACGCGCTGGCTTCAGGTGCCAGTGAGGGAAACCTCGTGGGGGTTCAAGTCCCCCCTCGCCCACTCGGAGATGCTGTTCGGTCAGCGGACGGCGCGCAGCGGGGAAGTCGGCCAGCGGGCACTCCGCTGTCTAGGTGCGGTCGCGATCACGCCACGCGTCGCCGATGCGCACCGTGAGGTCGGCGATTCGCTTGTCGCGGTCCAGCAGGCTGCACGACGCGCAGTAGCCGTGCGGCGTCTCGTACGCCAGACAACAGGTACGGCGCAAGGCGAGGGTGAACGCATCAACGTCGGCACGTTCGGCGTCCAGCAGCTCCACGGTCGGCCGCACCCGCTCGAGCCGATCGAGGAGACGACGGCCATCGGTCCACGGATCAGGCGCTTCACCCGCCCACAGCGCGCTGTTGATCGCTGGGAGCGCGAGGTTGCCCCACAGGTGACGCCGACCGGTACGAGCATGACGATGGAGTGCGTCGATGACCGCGTTCATCGTCTGCTCATACAGCACGACGGCAAGATGGTCGAGCATCGTGTCGTCGTCGACGACGATGCAGTCCGGAGCACCGGCCAGCTCATCGTCGGCCAGGACCCACGCGGCAACGCTTTCGACGGCGACCCTGGCGGCGGCGCCGCCGATGAACCGCACCCAGGTCGTCTCCGGATGCATGACCGGCACTCGCCGGGAGCGCATCCATGTCACGGTCGCCGGAAACGGAATGAGCGAACTGAAACGCTTGCCGAGCAACGAGGCCGCGGCCTTCGGTTTCGCCGTCTCGACCCGATCGCTGAACGCACCGAGCAGCTCGTCGAGGCGCTCGGGATCGGCATCGAGGTCAGCGACACAGAACCAGCCGTCGCCTGCGCGGCTCGTCGGGTCGTCGGTCCAAAAGTCGAGACCACGTGTCTGCCAGCGCTCCCGGATCTCGGCGTACACCGCAAGGGCCCCCGTCGGGTCAGCCACCCTGGAGGATCTCCACGATGTTGTCGACCACGTACTCCACGGCGAGGACGTTGCCGGTGAACCACGGCGCCGGGTCGACCATCACCACTCGGTCGTTCTGCACCGCGTCGAGCTGGCTCCACAGTGGGTTCGATTGCAGTGCGGCGAGTGAGTCGTCTGCGTCGGTACCGAACAGCAGGATCAGGTCGCCATCGAGAAGATCGACACGTTCGGGACTGACCTCCACGAATGCCCGTCCCTCCGCGTCCGATGCCTGGAGGTCGGGCCGGGCTACGCCGAGCTCATCGAGGACCTGTCCAGAAAACGATGTGCCGCCGGGCAGGTATCGACACGAGTCACCGAAGCATCGGATCACGGAGACCTCGGTCGCCAGCTGCTCGGCGGTCAACGTGCTGCGGGCTGTCTCGATCTTCGCGTCGGTGTCGGCGATTCGTTGCTCGGCAACAGCGGTCTGGCCAACGGCTGCGCCGACGTCGCGCAGTGAGTCGCGCCACGGCCGCGTCGTCACCACGTCGACCTCGGCGACGTCGGCGATCTCCTGCAACAGCTCTGGTCCACCGACTTCGTCGAGGGTCTTGGGATTGATGAGCAACAGATCGGGATCGAAGGCTGCGAGTTGCTCGAAGTTCAAGTCGGTCCGATCCGGGAGCACCTCGACGCCGTCGGCGAGCGCCACCAGGTAGTCGGGAATCGTCTGGCGATCGGCGAAGCCGGGAATTCCGGCAACGGGCAGACCCAGTGCCAGGGCAGCATCGAGGATCGCCTGATCGCTGACGACGATGCGCTCGTACGCCAGGTCGAGCATGGCTGCGTCGTCGGAGATGGTGGTCGAGCTGGCGGTCGACGTCGCAGCGGCCGCTGGCGCCGCAGTCGTCGGTGGCGCCGTTGTGGATGCAGCTGTACTTGGCACCGACGAGGAGGGAGCCGTCGCAGTCGAGCTGACGGAATCGGCGCCGGCGGTGTCGGCGTTCGCGCCATCGTCGTCGCCGCAGGCGGTGAGCGCAACGAGTGCGGAGGCGACGAGTGCAGTGCAGATGCGGGTCATGCGTGCAGTGGATTTCTGCTGGCTCGGCACGGCGAGTGACTCTACGGCTGTCAGATCGAGATCTCTTGTCGACTACTCCCTGAGGAGTAGTCGACAAGCCTCCCGTTGGCAGATGCCCGGACACCGCGCTGAAGCGCACGATGGACCCCATGATCGAGGTTCACCAACTCACCAAGCGCTACGGCGAGACCACCGCCGTTGACGATCTGACATTCACCGTCCAACCCGGCATCGTGACCGGCTTTCTCGGCCCGAACGGAGCAGGCAAGTCGACCACGATGCGCATGATCCTGGGGCTCGACGCCCCTACGTCGGGGACAGCGCTCGTCGACGGCCGCCCGTTGGCCGAGCACCCCACGCCGCTCACCTCCCTCGGCGCGCTGCTCGATGCCGGAGCGATCCACCCCAAGCGTTCCGCCTACGACCACCTGATGGCGTTGGCCGTCACCAACGGCATCGGCGAGGCACGCGTCGAGGAAGTCCTCGGTTTGGTCGGCCTGACCGACGTCGCCCGTCGCAGCGGCGGTGGCTTCTCGCTCGGCATGGGACAGCGCCTGGGCATCGCCGCAGCGCTCCTCGGCGACCCCGAAGTGGTGATGCTCGACGAGCCGGTCAACGGCCTGGACCCCGAAGGGATCTTGTGGATCCGCCACCTGCTGCAGGGGCTGGCCAAGGAGGGCCGCACCGTGTTCGTTTCGTCGCACCTCATGAGTGAGATGGAGCTGATGGCCGAGCACTTCGTGATCGTCGGACGAGGCCGCCTGATCGCCGACGTATCCACCGCCGAGCTGCGCGAGATGGCCGCCGGCGACCAAACGATCGTGGGTGCCGATGACCTCGGCGCACTCGTGCCCCGCCTCCAGGGCGACGGGGTCGAGATCAGCTCGACCGACCGCGACAGCATCACCGTCAGCGGTCTCGACGCAGCGGCGATCGGGCGTATCGCGCTCGACGCCAACGTTGCGCTCACCTCGCTGATCCCGCACGAGCGAACACTCGAGGACGTGTTCATGTCGCTCACGGCCGACGCGGTGCAGTACCACGCCACCGATTTGCCCACCGATCAACTGCCCACCGATCAACTGCCCACCGATCAACTGCAAGGAGCCGGGCGATGAATCTGACACTCCCCACCAACGACCAATCCGACGAACGACTCACCGAATCAGCGGAGCACGAAGGGGCCGCCACCATGGCCACAGCAACGATCGATCAGACGCCTACACGACGTGTGCGTGTGCGCGACGTTGTGCACGGCGAGTGGATCAAGTTCCGCTCGGTTCGCTCGACCAAGGTCACCCTCCTCGCTTCGGGCGCGGCGATGGTGTTGCTCGGCATCATCTTCTCGGTCACGGCCGGGTCCGATGAGCCAGCACCCGGTCCGGCCAGCCTGCTGTCCGATCCGGTGCAACTCGCCCTCGGGGCGAGTGATATGAGCGCCATGATCATCGGCGTACTCGGCGTACTGCTCGTCGCCGGTGAGTACTCGACGGGACTGATCCGGACGACGATCGCTGCCGTTGGGAGTCGGCTGAAGGTGCTCAGCGCCAAGGCAATCGTGCTCGCCGGTGTGAGCGCCGTCGTCGTCGCCATCTCGAGTGTGCTTGCGCTCTGGCTCGGCCAGGCCGTGTACGCAGGCGATCAAGCGACGATGGCCCTGACCGACCCCGACATCATCGGAGTCGTGCTCGGCACGACGACCTACCTGGTTGGCATCGGTCTGATCGGCCTGGCCCTCGGCGCCATCTTGCGATCGACCGCCGCAGCCATCGGCTTGCTGGTCGGCGGTGTGTTCATCGTTCCCGGCCTGATGACGCTCTTGCCTGACTGGTTCACCGACAACGTCCTCAAGTTCCTGCCCTCCGAAGCCGGTTCCGCCATGATGTCGACGGTGTCCGATCCCGAACTCCTCAGCACCGCGGCGGCCTACGGCGTCTTCACTGCTTGGGTCGTCGGCCTCCTCGCCGTGGCAGGCGTACTCATGAAGCGGCGAGACGCATGAGTGCCGGCGGCGCTCAGCACACGGTCGTCGGGTGGTTCCGTTCCGACCCTCTCCGAACCGATGTGCTGATCGCCGCCACCACCATTGCGCTTGCGGTCCTGCTCGCCGCAGCCTCCCCCCAACCGTTCGATGCCGGCTGGTCCGAAGTGGCCGCCGGCATCGGCGCGTTCTGCGTCTTGCTGCTGCGGCGCCGGTGGCCGCTCCCACTGCTGGCGTTCGCCGTCGCGGCGGCGGCATTCCATGTCGTCGTGTTGGGGCAACCGTCGCCGATGATCTTCGCGTCGCTTGTGCTGCTCACCACCGCCTGCATCCGCCTCGAGCGGGTGCAATCGATCGTGCTCGGCGTGGCAGTCGGTTGTGCGCTGTACGGAATGACGTTGTCGTACGAGGAGTTCGGAGCTGGCGACGAGCGTTCCGTGGTCGCGTTCGTGTGGGCCGCCGCTGCGGTCGGCATCGCCGACGCCACGCGCTCGTGGCGCCGCTACCGCGACTCGTCGGAGCAAGCGGTGCGATCCGCCGTACTCGCTGCCGAGGCGCGCACCCGCGAGGAGGTCACCGAGGAGCGGTTGGCGATCGCCCGCGAGCTCCACGATCTCCTGGCCCACAACCTGTCGGTGATGAACGTACAGACCGGCGCGGCGATGCACCTCCTGCGTGCCGATCCCGATGCCGCCGAGGAGGCGCTGACCGCCGCGCGCCGCGCCGGCAAGTCGGTGCTCGAGGAACTGACACAGTTGCTCGGTGTGCTGCGCCATGACGATGATGCGCCGCTCGCATCGGTGCCGACCGTGGAGAACATCCCGACCCTGATCGAAACAATGCGTTCGGCCGGACTCGACGTGACCTGGACTGTGTCGGGGCAACCTCGACCGCTCGCGCCGGCGATGTCGCTCTCGATGTACCGCATCGTCCAGGAGGCCTTGACGAACTCGTCGAAGCACGGCACCGGTCGAGTACAGGTCGAGCTCGAATGGAGCGACGCGGCCGTGACGATTTCGGTGTGGAACCCAGTCGGCGCCGGTCGCCCGGCGGCGCCAGCCGAAGGCGGTCACGGCCTGATCGGCATGCGCGAGCGGGCCGAGAGCAACGGTGGCTCGCTGCGCGCAGGAGTCGACGGCGATGTCTTCCGCATTGATGCGGTAATGCCGTTGACAGCCCCATTGGTTGATTCACCGTCGACCGTGTCCGCCGATGGTGGCCCAGCGCAATGACGGTGCGTGTTGTCCTCGTCGACGATCACGCGCTGATTCGTGCGGGGTTCAGGGCGATCATCGACTCCGCTGACGACCTCGAAGTCGTCGCCGAGGTCGACGACGGTTTGGGCGCCCTCGACGCGATTCGCAGCGCCCGAGCCGACGTCGTGTTGATGGACATCCGCATGCCCGGACGCGATGGGATCGAGACCACACGCCTGATCGTCGCCGACGAAGACCTCGCGGGCGTCCGAGTGATCGTGCTGACCACGTTTGAACTCGACGAGTACGTCGTCGCCGCGATGTCGGCCGGAGCGAGTGGCTTCCTCGACAAAGGTGTCGACCCCGACGTGTTGCTCGATGCCATCCGCATCGTTGCTGCCGGCGACGCATTGCTGACCCCCCGCGCCACGCGCGCACTCCTGTCGTCGATCGACGCCGCACCCACGGCCACGCCGCTCGACGAACGGACGATCGAGACACTCACCGCCCGCGAGCGCGAGGTCGTGAGCCTGGTGGGCCAAGGCCTGTCCAACGAAGAAATCGCCGAGCGGCTCTTTCTTTCGCCGCTCACAGCCAAGACCCACGTGAGCCGAGCGATGACCAAGCTGCACGCCCGCGACCGCGCCCAACTCGTTGTCCTCGCGTTCCGCACCGGCCTCACACAGCTGGGCGACGTGTAGCGCGCCCACCCGTCCCTTCCAAAAAACCGGGGATTCCGTGCGGAATACGCATGGGGTCGCGAACAGAAGCCGTTGCGGTCGGCGTACGGTGCGCCATGATGTCGATTTCTCCGCAGATTCTGCGAGCCTGGTATGGTCCCGGCGCGTCTGACTACGTCGGACCTTGGGGAAACAACTACCGGTCGAAGGGGGACTGATGCCGGTCGAATCATCGGGGCACAGTCGTGGCAATCCGCGCATGTACGAGATCGTCGAGGACTCGCCGAAGGAAGGCCCGAGCCCGACCGTGTGGGCCTGGCCGCACCTGATCGACCACATGAAAGTGGCGAGCCAACCGGTCCAGGGGCCATGGCCGCCGCATCAGGAGAAGCGCCCCGATCCCGATGCCGAGTCGCTGCCCCAGGCAGTGCCCGACCCGCAGAGCCGAGACTGATGTATCCCTCACGCTTCAAGTACGAGACCCCGAGCACGGTCGAAGAGGCGATCGGGTTGCTGCACGACGGCGGCACCGACGCCAAGATCCTCGCCGGCGGTCAGAGCCTGATCCCGATGATGAAGTTGCGCTTCGCCGCACCTGGGACGATCGTCGACATCAACAACATCCCCGGCCTCGACTACATGCGCACCGAGTCGGACGGAACGTTCCGCGTAGGCGCACTCGTGCGCCACGTCGATCTCGAACGGGCCACCGAGCTCAAGGACTCCCAGCCCACCATCGCCGCAGCCGCCCACCTGGTCGCCGATCCGATCGTGCGCACCCGGGGCACCTTTGTCGGGTCGCTGTGTCACGCCGATCCCCAAGGTGATTGGGCATCGTGCATGGTGGCCCTCGACGGGTCGGTCGTCGCCCAGGGGCCGAAGGGTCGTCGCACCATCGGTGTCGACGAGTTCGTCAAGGGCCCGTTCACCACGGTGCTCGCGCCCGACGAGCTGGCCGTCGAAGCGCTGGTACCGAAGGCGCAGGGTGTGCGCAGCGGGGGCTATCTCAAGCTCGAACGGCGCATCGGCGACTTCGCAACCGCCGGTGTGGCCGTGGCGATCGAACGCAACGGGGATGTCGTTAGCCGTGCCGGCATCGGCCTCACCGGGGTCGGGAGTCGCACGATCAACGCAGAAGAAGCGGCGGCGGCCGTCGTCGGCCAGCCACTGACCGCCGAAACGATCGAGCGCGCCGGATACTTGGCAGCGGCGATCTCGGATCCGCGCAGCGACCACCGCGGCAGCGCTGACTACAAGCGCCACATCGTCGCCACGTTCGTCACTCGATTGCTCACCAGCATGCAACCCACCCGGGAGCAATCAACCGAAGAAAGAGTTGCCTGACATGACCAGTCTGTTCGAAGAGGTCGCGCCCTCAGAAGACGACAACATCCCGGTACGCAGGGTCGAGGTTCGTCTCAACGGAGAACGGCGGGCGGCCAAGGTCGAGCCGCGACTGTTGCTCGCCCACCTGATCCGCCAGGGCTTCCAGCTCACCGGCACCCACACCGGATGTGACACGACCAACTGCGGCGCATGCACGGTGCTGTTCGACGGCGAACCGGTGAAGAGCTGCACGATGCTCGCCGTCCAAGCCGACGGTCACGAGGTGACCACTGTGGAAGGTTTGGCCACAGCGAGCGAGCTGCACCCGATCCAAGAAGGGTTCAAAGACGAACACGGGCTGCAGTGCGGCTTTTGTACGCCCGGGATGATGCTCGCCGCCAAGGCGCTGCTCGATCACAACCCGAACCCGACCGAAGACGACGTGCGTTGGGCCCTGTCGGGCAACCTGTGCCGCTGTACCGGATACCAGAACATCGTGAAGGCCGTGTTGTGGGCGGCCGACAAGTTGCGTGACGCCAACGGAGGCGCCGCCGAGGGAGGCGACGAATGACTCTCGACGAGGTCAAGATCGGCGGGCTCGGCGCGAGCCGCCGCCGGGTCGAGGACAACCGGTTCATTCGCGGCAAGGGCAACTACGTCGACGACGTCGTGCTGCCTGGCATGTTGCACATGGAGATCGTGCGCAGCCCGCTGGCCCACGCCCGCATCAAGAAGATCGACATCAGCGGCGCGTACAAGATTCCTGGCGTTCGTCTGGTGATGACGGGCGAGATGATGGCGGCGCGCAACCTCGGTTGGATGCCCACGCTGTCGTACGACACCCAGGCGATCCTGGCGACCGACAAGGTGCGCTTCCAGGGTCAAGAAGTGGCCTGTGTGATCGCGGACGACCCGTACATCGCCCGCGACGGCTGCGAAGCGATCATCGTCGAGTACGAACCGCTTCCGCCGGTGGTCAGCCCGCAGCAGGCGGTGGCGCCCGACGCGCCGCTGATCCGCGACGACAAGGTCAACCAGACCGACAACGTCGTCTTCGACTGGGAAGTCGGCGATGTCATCGGCACCGACCAGGCCTTTGCCGAGGCCGACGTGGTGTCCGAGATCGAGATGCACTACCCGCGTTCGCATCCGTCGCCGATCGAGGCGTGCGGATCGATCGCCGACTACGACCGCTCGACGTCGAAGCTCACCGTGTACATGACCACCCAGGCCCCGCACATCATCCGTGCTGCGGTGTCGCTGGTGGCCGAGTTGCCCGAGCACATGATCCGCATCATCTCGCCAGATCTCGGCGGCGGTTTCGGCAACAAGGTGCCGGTGTATCCCGGGTACGTGATGTCGATTCTGGCGTCGATTCTGCTCGAGCAGCCGGTGAAGTGGATCGAGGACAAGAGCGGCAACCTGATCTCGACCGGCTTCGGACGCGATGTCTACCTCAAGGGTCAGATGGCGTTGCGCAACGACGGAAAGATCCTCGGCGTGCGCATGCACACCGACTCCGACCACGGTGCGTTCTTCGCCGACGCCCAGCCGAGCAAGTTCAAGATCGGGCTGATGCACTCCGCATTCGCCTGCTACGACATTCCCAACGCACACCTCACCGCCCGCGGCTACTACACCAACAAGGCGCCCGGTGGCGTTGCCTACCGCTGTTCGTTCCGGGTGACCGAGGCGATGTTCTTCCAGGAGCGGATGGTGCAGGCGGCCGCCGACGACCTCGGCATGGACCAGGCGGAGTTTCGGCGCAAGAACTTCGTGCGTGACGACGACTTCCCGCACCGCACTCCGTTCGGATTCCTCACCGACTCGGGCCAATACGAGAAGTGCCTCGACGTCGGGCTCGAAGCCATCGGCTACGACGACTTCCTCAAGCAGAAGGAGGAAGCTGCGTCGCGCGGTCGACTGCTCGGCATCGGCATCTCGACGATGACCGAACCGCTCGGAGCCGGCAACAGTCGGGAGTACGACATCTTGGGCATCAAGATGTTCGATTCCGCCGAGTTGCGGGTGCACATGACCGGCAAGGCGATCTTGCGGACCGGCGCCAAGACGCAGGGCCAGGGTCATG
>JBCDFR010000017.1:0-71084 GCA_039177505.1 Actinomycetota bacterium
ATGACGGTCTTGGAGACCGCCGACGAGGCCGCACCGACGATGACGTCAGCGCCGGCCGCGAGCAGCCGGTCGACCTCGAGGTTGGCGGTGTCGGTGGTGGTGTCGCCGGAGTCGCCCTGTACGAGGACGACATCGCCGTCGAGGACGCCACCGGCCTCGTTGATGTCGGCGACCGCAAGTTCGGCGCCAGCGACCTCAGGTGGGCCGAGGAAGGCAAGGTCACCCGTGACGGGAAGGATCGTGCCGACGGTCAGGATGCCGTCGGTGGTGCAGCCGTCGGCGCCAGCCGCAGCCTCGTCGGAGTCGCCTTCATCGGTGGCCGCGTCGGTGGTTTCCGAGCTCTCGTCGGAGCTGTCATCGGCGGTGGTTTCGGCGGTGGTGTCGTCACTGCCGCCGTTGTCGTCGTCACCGCATGCTGCAGCAACGAGCGCAACACCGACGAGCAACGCGCCAAAGCGCTTGACCCGTGATCTCTGCATTGGTTTTGGTTCTCCCCCTATGGAGACGGGCTGGTCGGCCCGTGTGTAGTGTCCCGGTCGTCGACCGGAATCATGAAGAAAGAGACAGTAGGCGTCGTTTCGGGCCGAGTCCAAGCACTCCTCGCGATCGCACACCGTAGATCGCTCATTCGAAGCTGATCAGCAATGCCGTGCGATCGTCGTTGTCTGCCGATTCGCCCGTCCTCTCCAGCTCGGCGCGTAGCCGCTCGTACAGATCGTCAAGCGTGGTCGGCGAGTCGGTCGCGAGGACCTCGGCGAAGTGCGCCGCGAGCCCGTCGATGCCGAGCTGTTGGCCGTTCGTGGTCGGCACCTCGAACAAGCCATCGGTGACCATCAACAGGCGGTCGCCGGTAGCGATGAGCTTCGTGCCTCGGTGGTAACCGTCGCCCGCCACCATTGGCAAGCCCACCAGCACCCCGGGCCGTCCGACGAGTCGCTCGACGTGGTGATCCCGGGAAAAAAGCGGATACGGATGGCCGGCCGAGCTGTACTCGAGGGATCGATCCGAGTGGTCGTACATCGCGACGAACAGCGTCATCGCTTGGCGGGGCGGCGCGTTGTCGCGCATATACCCGTCGAGGCGGAGCAGCAGCTCGTCGGTGCGACGTGATGTGTGCGCGAGCTCGCGGATCTGGGCGCGGGCGATCGCCATCGTCAGCGACGCCTGCGCGCCGTGACCCATGACGTCGCCAATGGCGAACAACCAGCGGCGTTCGTCGACGCGGACCACCTCGTACAGGTCGCCCGAAGCGAACGTGCTCGGCTCCCACCGGCCGGTGGCACGAAATCCGGCACCGGTGGGCAATGCGCTCAGGTCGGGCAACATCGATTCCTGCTGCGCCCGAAGTGCCTCGTGTTCGGAGCGGTACCGGACTTCGCGCAGGGCGTTGTGCTTCGAGCGGGTGACGATGGTCCGCAAGAGCATCCACAACAACTCGTCCGACGATGTCAGCGCGTCGGTGAGTGCTTCGCGAGACATCCGCAGCAACGTGGCATCAGTGTCGGCGCGCACGGTGCCCGTTCGTGATGTTCCGCCAAACAGCGAGATCTCGCCGACGAACTCGCCGGCATCGATGACGTCGATGTGCTCGTCGCCCCGCGAGAGTGCGCATCGGCCGCTGAGCAACAGGTAAGCGGCGTCGGCCTCGTCGCCTTCGGTGAACAGCACCTCGCCAGCGGTCAGATTGACCGCGTGACCCGACGGGAAGACTCTGTCGTCAAGTGCTGTGGTCACCGATGGAGCACGGTAGCGCTGAGCCGATTGCGTTCGCAGACTCGCTCGTAACGGAGCTCGTCGGCCATGTCGGTCATCAGCTTGATACCGAGTCCCCGTCCGTCGTGTTCCAACAGGGTTGCAGGAGGCGCGCCGATGGGGGCGCGGATCGGATCGAAGGGTGCGAAGTCGTCTTCGATGGTGATGGTCGTGGCGTATACAACGTGGACGAGGTGTAGGTCGAAGGTGGACGTCCGTCCGTGCACAGCGTGGTCGACCAGGTTGAGTGCCGCCTCCTCGTACACCATGTTGATGACGAACGACGCCCGCCCCTGAACGCCGAGCGAGTCGAGGTGTGCGCACAGCTCCTGTTGCGCAGCGCTGACTGCATGCAACGTGACATCGACGGTCCAGCGGCGCATCGAGTCAGCTGACGGCTTGGACCGCCGCCGCCTCCGAGTCGACCATCGTGATGATCTGATCAATTGCTGTTGCCCGCAACGCTTCGTCGACGGGCCCACGCGCTCCGTACAGCACCATCGGTGCCCCGCGCCGTTCGAGCGATCGGGCGCAGGAAATGAGCATGCCCATACCGAGCGAGGCGATGTAGTCGAGACCGCTCAGATCGATGATCGCTGGGCGCTGTTGCGCCGCAGTGAGCCCGTGGAAGGGGACGTCGACCTCGTGCAGCCCAGCGATGTCGAGTTTGCCGGCGAGCGCGACGTGGGAGATGCCATCGCCGCGCTCGAGATTCGTGAGCTCCATGATGGCGGAGCGTAGTTGTGGTTGCTCTCCCGTGCCCGTGGGTGCGGCAAAGGGGCTCGGTCCGATGCGGACAGCACGAAGGCGCTACACCTGAGCTGATGGACGAGTCGATGTCCGAAGGCTCAGCTCGAGGGCGCAGCGTCGTCGATGTCGCCTGATCTCACCGCCGCACTTGCCGTGCTCGGACTCGCCGCCGATGCCGACATCGACGACGTCCGTGCGGCCCATCGTCGGTTGGCCAAGGCGCATCATCCAGACGTCGGTGGCCGAGCGGCATCGATGGGTCGGATCAATGACGCGGTTGCGCTGGTGTTGGCGTCGATCGCTGAGCGGCCCGAGCCGGCTGGCTCCCGCGACGACACCGCCGCTCCGCCGACGGCACGGCGGGGGTACACCGGCGGAGCATCACAACGGATCACGCAGTGGGTGCGGGATGCGCCGTCATTCGTGGTCGAGGCGCTGCCGGTCGACGCCTTCGAGGCGCTCGTGTTGGTCGCCGCTGCACACGGCGAGATCGTCGACGACGAGCCGCCGTATCGGCTCGATGCCCAGGTGCGGGTGCTGCGCAGCGACGGGACGGAACAGGAGCCGATCGAGGTCGATGTGTGGTGCCGTTTGGAGCTCGTCCCCGATGCCGGGTCGTCGACGGTCTCGCTGGTGGTCGGATGTGGCGACACCGGACAGTCGGCCGACGACGCCGACCACTTCGTGGAGGCCATGCGCGATTGGTGGATCGCGGCCCTCAACGAACTCGAGTGGCGCGACTGAGGTCGGGAGCGGATGGGCCCGACCCTGCTGCTTGCCCTATGCGACCGTGTTCGGCCGCGGTCCAGCGGCCTTGCGTAGTCGATCCGCAATCGCCGTGCCGATGCCGTTCTGAGGTGGGACGACAGCGACGATCAGCTCACAGCCATCACGGTCGAGCCGCCGTAGGTCGCCGTACAGGTCGCGCGCATACGCGTCGAGGTCGTCGCTGCGGTCGAGCAGGCCGACCCGACGCCCTGTCTCCTCGGCCGCACGCACCACCTCCTCCGCGGCTGTGCGGTCCGCAGCCAGTTCGACGGCTGCGTCGGGGGCGTAGTGCGATGGCAGCATCCCGCTCGCACGTGCCGGTCCGCTCGCCGGATCGTGGACCACGTCGAGCGCGCCGTTGATCTGGTCGGCTGTGACCGCACCGGCACGTAGAATCTGGGGTGGATCGACGGTGCAGTCGACGATCGTCGACTCGATGCCGACGCGGCACGGCCCGCCGTCGAGCACGAGGTCGCGCCCGTTGTCGAGCACCGGCCCCAGATCATCGACGACGTGTTGTGCGGTGGTCGGGCTCACAGCGCCGAAGCGGTTCGCCGACGGTGCCGCCACCGGCCGACCAAGCCGGTCGAGCACAGCGGTCGCCAGCGGATGGGCGGGCATCCGGACGCCGATGGTGTCCCGGCCGCCCGCGACCAGCGGGTCGAGGTCGCCGCGCGGCACGATGACGGTCAGCGGCCCCGGCCAGAATTCAGCGACGAGTCGCGCGGCGGTCTCGGGCACGGTCGCCGCGCACGCGGCCAGGCCTCCGATGTCGCCGACATGGACAATGAGTGGATGATGCGTTGGTCGGCCCTTGACCTCGAAGATGCGTTCGATCGCAGCAGGCTGTGTTGCGTCGGCCGCAAGCCCGTACACCGTTTCGGTGGGCAGCGCGACGAGGCCACCGTGGTCCAGTGCCTCGACCGCACGTCCGACGTCGGTCGATGCGATCACGGGCCGAACGTGTCGAGGACGACGTCGAACAGGCCAAACGCTTCCGGCGTCGCGAAGTGATCGACCCCGCGCAGCGAGACGAGGCGCGCATTCGGCAGGGCATCGACCAGATCGTCCCCGGGATGCACGAAATCGCGGTCGCCGACGACCACCACCGTTTCGGCGCGCACAGCCGCAAGGTCTGCTGTTTCGATCGGCGCGTTCGGGTGGGCCATGAGGGCGCGCAGCGCAGCAGGGTCGTTGCCGGGTTGATGGGCGTAGTCGACGAAGTGGCGGACCCGCGTCGTGAGCTCGCCCGGATCGCCGCCTGCCGCGAGATGGTCGAGACCGGCGATAATCGCCTCGGTGCCCGATGTCTCGCGTTCGAGCACGTTGCGGCCGATTCCCGCGAGCACGAGGCGGTCGAACCGATCCGGATGGTCGCTGGCAAGACGCAGCAATGTGATCGCCCCGAGTGAGAAGCCGATGGCGTCGACCGGCTCGTCGAATTCGGCGATCGCGTCGAGCACTCGGCTGCCGAGCTCGGCATATGCCGCTGGGTCGGTCGGTTTCGGCGCGGTGCCATGTCCAAGCAGATCGATGCCGATCACGAGCCGTCCGCTCTCTTCGAGCAGCGTCGGTAGCCCACCTTGTTGCCAAGTGGTAGCGAACGACCCGCCCCAGCCATGGAGCATCACCACGGGAACTGCGCTCATCTCGCCACCATACGGGCGCCGCCACCGACGCCGGGTGGCGCGACGACATTGCCAGAATGGGAGCGGTCGGCCAGTAGTGTCTGACAGCCGATGACCGCTCCGGTACCAAGAGGCACTGTCGTTGCGATCGATGGTCCGGCCGGCGCCGGCAAGAGCACCGTAGGGCGACAACTTGCGGCCGAACTCGGTCTCGGATACCTCGATACCGGCGCGATGTATCGAGCGGTGACGTTCGCCGTGCTGCGCCGTGGTGTCGACCCGAGCGACGTCGACGCGGTCGCCACGGTGAGCCGCTCGGTCGAGCTGAGCATCGCCGCCGATCTCGTCACTGTCGATGGGGTCGACGCAACGATCGAGATCCGTGGTCGCGACGTCACCGGTGCCGTCAGTGCAGTAGCCGCGAACAGCGCGGTTCGTGCCGAATTGGTCGCCCGCCAGCGATCGTGGGCGAACGAGCACGGCGGCGGGGTGATCGAGGGTCGCGACATTGGCACGGTCGTGTTCCCAGACGCCGCGCTGAAGGCGTACGTCACCGCGTCGCCGCGTGTTCGTGCCGAGCGGCGTGTCGCGGAGATCGGAGGTTCGGTCGACGAGGTCGAGGCGTCGATCGTCGAACGGGACCGCAAGGACTCCTCGCGCTTGGACAGCCCGCTGCGCGCTGGCGACGATGCTGTGACCGTCGATACGAGCGAGCTCGGGGTTGACGCCGTCGTGTCGGCGCTGCGCGAGAGGCTGCAGGGTCGAATCGGCGACCGCGCCAGCGGCTTGGAACGATGAACGGACAGCAGCCGGCATCGTCGTCGTCGACCTGGCTTGCCGGCGACTCCGTTTTTGCACGGGCGCTGTACGCAGTGGTCCGCGGCGTGGTGCATGGGCTCGTGATCGCCGTCACACGCATTCGCATTCACGGTCGCGAGCATCTGCCGATGACGGGGGCATACGTGGTTGCGCCGGTGCATCGCAGCTACATCGATACACCGATCGTCGCGTGCCTCACGCCGCGGCGCATCCGCTTCATGGGCAAGCAGGAGATGTGGAAGTACGGCGGTCTCGGATGGTTGTTCTCGGCGTTGGGTGCATTCCCCGTCGCCCGCGGGAGCGCCGACCGCGAGGCATTACGGCGCTGTGTTGCTGTACTCGAGCGTGGTGAGCCCCTCGTGCTCTTCCCCGAGGGGGAACGCAAGGACGGCCCGCTGGTGCAACCCCTATTCGACGGGGCCGCCTTTGTCGCCGCACGGGCCGGAGTGCCGATCGTGCCGGTCGGCATCGGTGGATCGGCACGTGTGATGCCACGCGGTGCCAAGATCTTGTATCCCCGGAAGGTTGAGGTCGTCGTCGGCGAACCGATCGTCGCGGAGGTCGGTGCGAGTGGCCGGGCATCGCGGCGGGCCGTCACGGAGATGACCGAGCGGTTGTCTGTAGATCTGCAAGCGCTGTTCGACGAGGCCCAATCGCGCGTCGGCTGAGCGTCGCCGCACGATCGTTCACCACACGATCGGCTCGGGACGACCGGATGCATGTGATCGGTACATCGCGTCCAGTGCCTGGATCGCGCTCAGCCCGACCGCGACGTCGGCACCGATGACGTCCCCGTCGCGCAGCTGGCCGTCGTTGCAGCACGCATCGAGGAAGAGGCGCATGCTCTCCGGTCCTGTGCCCGAGGAATCGAGATTTTCGAACAGGAAACCGGGATCGTCGTCGCCGAGCGGATAGGTCGGATGGCCATGGCGCTCGTCGTGTCGGCGCAACTCCAGTCGGCCCGTGGACGGATCGTCGTCGACTCCGCCGTACAGCAGCGCTCCCTCGGTACCGTAGATGTCGATGGCGGCGCGCTTGCCGACCGCTGGGGTGCTGTGGGCGTTCCCAGGGAGCAACGTCGTGCCACTGACGCTGATAGCGCAGTCGTCGCCACACCGGATCGTCGCCGAGTGCGACAGGTCCGCTCCGGTGACCTCCGAATGCTGCATCCGGCAGTAGACCTCGGTCGGGACCAGGCCGGTCACGAAGAAGATCCATGCGAGGAGATGTGACTGCTGGCCCCAACCGAACCCGTTGCCGAGCATGTCGGGCCCGGACGGCTTGTTCCAGCCGACGTTCGACGGGTCGCCGAAGATCCACATGAGCGGCGATGCGAAATGGGCTTCGACATGCTGGACCCGACCCAGCTTGTGTTCGGCGACGAGACGGCGGGCAGCCACACACGGCAGCCGGTAGTTCGCCGTGTGATTGAGCATGGCCACCCCTGCGGGTTGGGCGGCGCGGTCGGCGTGTTGTTGGTACCTGGTGACGGCGTCGTGGAGCGCAAGGGCTTGATGAACGTTTGTCGTCATCGGCTTTTCGATCAAGAGGTTCAGAGGGGCCTCACCTCGATCGAGGCGACGGTGCGCTTCGTCGACGAGTGCGATCCCGATCTGCGCATGAGTTGCGTGCGGCGTGGCCACGAGCACCCCGTCGAGTGCCACGTCGTCGGCCACGAGTTCCTCGACCGCGTGGTAGGTCCGATCGACGTCGTAGGCCGAGGCGAGTTCGTTGAGCGACACCAAGTTCGGGTCGAGCGATGATTGCGGATGATCATCGGCATTGACTAATGCGACGATCTCTGCATGCTCGTTGCGTCGGAGGTGCGGAAGGTGCCAACCCTGAGTCCACCATCCGGTCCCGACGACGGCGATACGGGCGCGCGAACGCTGAGTCATCGCAGGAGTATCGCGGACCGCAAAGCGCTGGCGTTCAGTCGTGGCGCCTCGACCGGCGCTGCAGCCGACGCCGAGTGAGCGCGGCTGACACCAGCGTGGTCGTTGCGCGTCGTAGTTTCAGCACCATGCGTTTCGTGGTCTCGAAGCCGCTCGCCGCGATATCGGTCCCGTTCGTTGCCGCTGTCGTTGCGCTGTCCGCATGCGCCAGCGCAGGCGACAGCGCAACCTTGCCAACGCTGGATCGGAGCACCGAGTCGACGGCCTTTGTTGTTCGCGCTGTGCCAACCACGACGACCACGCAACCTGCGACGGTCGATGCCGGGACATCAGCGACGGTCGATGCCGGGACATCTGTTCGGACAGGACCTCAGGAGTACACGGTGCAATCCGGCGACTACCCCCTGAAGGTCGCAAGTGATTTCGGTATCTCCCTCGACGCACTTGTCGCAGCGAACGGCTGGGGGAGCGCCGACGACTTTCCGACCCCAAACACCGTGATCCAGATCCCATCGCCTGCGGCAGCCGAGGACGCCGTCGAGGTCGCCACTGACAACGTCGACGAATCAGCACAAGTCGACGACACGTCAGACGTCGACGAATCAGCAGAAGTCGACGAAACGTCAGACGTCGACGAATCGTCAGAAACGGTCGCCACGAGCGGCAACGAGTGTTCTGCACGCGAGTACGCGATCGAGGCGGGCGACACGAGTCGACTCGCGGTAGCGAACAAGTTCGATGTCACTGTTGATGCTCTCGACGCGGCGAATGCGGCGACCAACGGGTACAACGCGTTCTATCCCGGGCTACTGATTGTCATCCCGGCGGGGAGTGATTGCTGAGGGACCCTCGGGTGGGAAGTCAGTCGGAGAGGAACACCCGCAGCGCCGCGGCGAGCGCAGGCGGATCCTCGACCCCGCACAGCTCGCGCGCCGAGTGCATCGACAGCTGTGGCACGCCGACGTCGGCGGTGGCGATACCGAGCCGGGTCGCCGTGAGCGGGCCGATGGTCGAGCCACAGGGCATGTTGTTGCGCGAGACGAACACCTGCCACGGCACACCGGCCGACTCGCACGCCCGGCGAAACAGGTCGGCGGTCTTCGCTGACGTCGCATAGCGCTGGTTGGCATTGACCTTGATCACGGGACCGGCGTTGACCATCGGCTGATGCTCCGGGTCGTGCCGCTCGGTGTAGTTCGGATGCAGTGCATGGGCGTTGTCGGCCGAGATGCACGATGAGGCAGCGAAGGACCGAGCGAGATCGTCGGCCGTACCTCCCCGCCCGTCCACGAGGCGTCGCAGCACGGTGTCAAGGAACGGTCCAGCGGCCCCGCTGGTGCTCGATGACCCGACTTCCTCGTGGTCGTTTAGAACGATGATGGCCGCGTGTTCGTGGGGTTGGGCTGTGGTGAGCGCCGTCGTCGCCGCCCAACACGACACGAGGTTGTCGAGGCGCCCGGACGCCAGCAATGAACGATCGGCACCGATCACCGCCGCGCCTTGGGCGTCGTAGAGGCACAGCTCCCACCACGGCGGTGGTGCTCCGAGATCCGCCGACGCGGCGAGCCAGTCAGCGAAGCTGGTCGGCCAGTCGGTGTCGACGCTCCAGACCGGCTGTAGGTGACGCTGTGGGTCGAGCTTTAAACCGTCGCTGTTCACCCCGCGGTCGAGGTGCACAGCGAGCTGGGGTACGCGCGCGATCGGCTCGCCGCTGTCGAAGAGCACCGCGTCGCCCTCGGCGGTGACGATCGTGCCGGCAACGGCGAGGTCGCGATCCAGCCAGGTGTTGTACAGAATGCCGCCATACACCTCGACGCCCAACTGATTCCAGGCGCCGACGCGCACGTCAGGGTTCGGCTTCACGCGCAGACACGGTGAATCGGTATGTGCGCCGACGATGTGCACCGGTGCGCTGGGAGGGAGCCCAGCTGGTATGCGCCACCCGATGAGCGCGCCGCCACGCACGACGACGCCACGTTCGGGGAGGTCGTCCCAGCCAAGGGTTTCGTCGAGTCGCTCGAATCCGGTGAGGCGATCGAGGACCGACTCGACGGCATGCCAGGGCGACGGGGATCGGTCGAGAAATGTGATCAGGTCGTCGAGCGCGCGGTCTTCCATTGCCTGCTAGACAACCAGAAGTGGCTCGCAGAACGAAGATCGTGGCAACGATCGGCCCAGCGACCGACGCGCCCGAAGTGCTCGAGCGGACCCTCCGCGCAGGCGTCGATGTCGTTCGGCTGAACCTCAGCCACGGCGATCTCGACGAGCATCTGGAGCGGCTGCGGGCGGTGCGCGAATGCGCCGCAACGATCGATCGCCACGTGGCAGTCCTCGCCGACCTTCCCGGGCCGAAGATCCGTGCCGGTCACTTTCCTCATGGCGGCGTCGATCTCAGTCCGGGGAGTTTGATCCGGCTGGTCCCGGGTCCGGGAACGAGCGACGCCGGCCGAATCTCGGTCCCGTACCCGACACTCCTCGATGACCTCGCCATCGACGCCCGGGTCCAACTCGGCGACGGGGCGATCTCGCTGAAGGTCACCGACGTCGGGGTCGATGCAGCGATGGCGCGAGTCGAGACCGGCGGCCATACGAATGGTGAGCCGGGGGTTCACCTGTCGTCGGAGACGCTTCGGTTGACCACCCCGACCGAGGAGGACCTCGAGCTCGCAGCGGCGATGTGTGCCGAGGACGTCGACTTTCTGGCGGTGTCGTTCGTGCGTGCTGCGGACGATGTCGACAGGGTTCGTGAGGTGGCCGGGGGAGCGTCCGAACTCGTCGCCAAGATCGAGAATCGCGCTGCGATCGACGCACTCGACGAGATCATCGGTGCCAGCGATGCGGTGATGGTCGCCCGTGGAGATCTCGGCATCGATTGCCCCGTCGAGGATGTGCCCCATCTGCAGAAACGGATCATTCGCCGTTGCGTCGAGTGCGGTGTCCCGGTCATCACGGCAACACAAATGCTCGAATCGATGATTCATGCTCCTTCGCCGACACGCGCCGAGGTGAGCGACGTCGCCAACGCCGTGTTCGACGGCACCGATGCCATCATGCTCTCGGGCGAGACGGCGATCGGCCGCGACCCCGCGGCCGTGGTCGCCACGATGAGCGCCGTCGCCGAGCGTGCGGAGGCCGAGGCCAGCTATCGGGGCTGGGGTCAACGGCTCGGCCGTGTCGAACGACGTCCCGGGGATACACGCGCACGAATCATCGACCCCGTCACGTCCGCGATCACACACGCGGCATGGCAGGCCAGTCACGACGTGCAGGCAGCGGCGATTCTATGCTGTACGCGCAGCGGCCGGACGGCCAAGGCCATGGCTCGGTTCCGGCCGGATGCGCGTCTGGTCGGTTTGGCGCCGGAGGTCGCGACGGTGCGAGCGTTGAGCATGGTGTGGGGCGTCGAGCCGCTTCAGGTCGAGCAGTACGACACGACCGACGAGATGGTGTGGTTCGCGGTCGAACGGGCGATGGAGCATGGCTGCGTCGAGCACGGAGACACTGTGGTCGTGCTCGTCGGGGCGCCGACCTTGCGTCCCGAGGACGGTCCTCGACGATGGCGCCCTGACGGTGTCGCCACCGACGTGCTCCGTATCGTCACCCTCGACTGACCGCGGCCCTCATCCCGGCTCGAGCCGTCGAAGGTGGGCGTCGCCCGGTCAGCTGTCGGTGCTGTCGGACTCGTCGTCGCGCGGGTCGGCGATCGTCACGGTGAACCCGAAGAACGAGCACTCGGTGTCGGTCACCGTCACATCGGTACCGACGCGATCGAAGTTGCCCGCCACCTTGTCGGCGCAGTCTTGCAATGAGGTTCGCTGTGTCCATACCGCAAACGCCAGGATCACCAGCACCCCAGCAGCGAGAAGCTTCTGGACGATCGTCTTCATCAGCCACAACGAGACGGCAGCAAACACGAGGAACCCCACGGCGACGGCGATGCCGATATTGCGGGCCTCGTCAAGGGTCAACGCAACGAGCGCGGGCACGGCGTGCACCCTACGCGCACGCGCCCGTCGGCCGCTGTCATCGCCAGGCTCGAACCGGTGCCGGCCGGTACGCTCGCCACGATGTCCGATCAGCCAATTCACATGTCGCACGGTTTGCCGTCCACGGTGTTGCCCGATCCGTCGGCCGCGTTGGCGAGCGCCCTCGATGCAGCGCTCCAGATCGACGATCTCGACGACCGGCGTGCTGCAGTGGCCGTCGTGGTGGCGTCCGAGCCGCGGTTTCTGTTGGCGTGGGCTGAACTGGGCGATCTGGGTCGCGACCCGATCGAGCGATACGCCGCTTACCGCGTCGGGTACCACCGGGGTCTTGATGCGCTGCGTGCGAACGGTTGGCGCGGCAGTGGATACGTGCGGTGGAACGAACCGGGCAACGCCGGATTCCTGCGTTCGCTGCGTGGTCTGGGCGAGATGGCGGCTGAGATCGGCGAGGAGGACGAAGCCGAGCGCTGTTCGACCTTTCTGCTCCAACTCGACCCGAGCGGTATCCCGTGATGGTGCGCCGGGGCGCAGTGTTGTCGGGTGGTGCCAGTGCGCGCATGGGGCGCACCAAGGCCCTGATCGAGGTCGACGGCGTTCCGATGGCAGCTCGGGCCGCGTCCGCGTTGACTGCCGCCGACGCGGCGCCGATCGTTCTGGTCGGTGGAGATCCGGTCGAACTCGAGTCGCTCGGGTTCGATGTGATTCCCGACCGGTATCCGGGACAAGGCCCGCTCGGCGGTGTGATCTCGGCGCTCGCTCACTACCAGCACGACGAGGAGTTGGTCGCCGTCGTCGGTTGCGACCTGCCGCTGCTTGATGGACAAGTGCTCGAGCATCTCTTCTCAGCCCTCGAAGCAGATCCGACCGTCGATGTCGCAGTCGCTCGAACCGATCGACGCGAATCAGCGATCGCTGCATGGCGCAGTGGAACGCGCTCAGCACTGATCGCCCATTTCGAGCGCGGCGGGCGGGCCCTGCACGCGGCAATCGGCGAGCTCTCCACTGCCGACGTGCCCGTGGCCGCAGACACCGTCGTCAACGTCAACCGCCCCGCGGAACTCGAGGCGTTACGGGCCGATCGGCTCTCGACGAACCGTTCGGTGACCGACGACCGAGTCAGCGGTCGATAGCCTGAGCTCGCTGTGATGACCGGAACCGCCCGACGCAATGGCTGACCGATCTCGCCGCAAGGCGCCACCGCCCATCGACTACCGCTGGGTCGATGAGCAGGCGGACCTCGATCGCATCGCGGCCGAGCTGATCGATGCGCCGAGGTATGCGCTCGACACCGAATTCCACCGCGAGCGGACCTACTACCCCAAGCTCGCGCTTGTGCAGGTGGCGTGGCATGGCGATGGGCGCCAACAGCTCGCGTTGATCGACCCGCTGGCGGTCGATGTCAAAGCGTTCGACGCCGTCTTCGGCTCACCAGCGCTCTGCGTGGCACACGCCGCTCAACAGGATCTCGACGTTCTGTCCCACTCGGTCGGTTCGGTTCCGCGACAGCTGTTCGACACGCAACTGGCAGCAGGCTTTGTCGGCTACGGGACACCGTCGTTGGCGAACCTGCTGCAAGGCGAACTCGGGGTGACGCCGGCGAAGGGCGATCGGCTGACCGATTGGTTGCGTCGTCCGCTGACCGACAATCAGAAGCAGTACGCAGCCGTCGACGTCGAGTATTTGCTCGAGGTACACGATCGGCTGGTGGCGCAGCTCGCTGATCGGGGGCGCATCGACTGGGCGCTCAACGCGTGTGAGGAGCTGCGCAAGCGCCCGGTGAGCGGAGCCGAGCCCGAGCACGCGTGGCTCAAGATCCGCGATGCCCGTTCGTTGCGGCCGGCGGCTCGCGCCGTTGCCTGTTCGGTGGCGGCCTGGCGCGAGCGCCGGGCAATGCGTACAGACGTGCCGGCCAGGCATGTGCTGCCTGACCTCGCGGTGCTCGGCATTGCGCAACGCCGACCGACCACCACAGCCGAGCTGTCGCAGGCGCGTGGAGTCGACGATCGATATGCCAAAGGCGCCTTTGCCGAGGAGATCCTCGAGGCAGTCCGCGCGGCGAAGAACGCCGCCGCGCCAGATCCGCCGCCGTCGGTCGACGACTTGGACCGGAGTCTGCGACCGGCGATCACCTTGATCTCCGCCTGGGTCAGCCAATTGTCACGCGACGAGGCGATCGACAATGCTTTGCTCGCCACCCGTGCCGACATCGTTGCGTTCCTGCGCGGCGACGACGATGCGCGCCTCGCGTCGGGATGGCGCGCCGACTTGCTCGGCGACGGGATTCGCGCCCTCACGTCTGGCCGAGCCGGACTGACCTTCGACGGCGAAGGCCGACTCAAGCTGCTCCCAGCCCCGTAGCGCCGGCGCGCGAATCGAGCGGCTGGTGCTGCCGGTCGAGGGATACGGTCGTCTCTCGTGAGAGGCGACTCCCGCGGTGATCAGGCTGCGCTTCAGCGCGTGATCGCGCTCGAGCGGGAGTTGCTCGATCCCAGCTGCCGGGCCGATGCTGACGGCGTCTCGGCGCTCTTGGCCGACGACTTTACCGAGATCGGCAAGTCGGGTCGGATGTGGACCCGCGCCGACGTCGTGAGCGCACTGCGCGCAGGTCCGGCGATGGACGATGTCACCGTTGGCGAGATGCGTGCCGAGATCGTCGCCGACGGGGTCGTCGTGGTGCGCTACACGACTGGTGCACCCATCGCGTATCGCACGAGTTGGTGGCGCGAGACCTCGTCCGGCTGGCGCTGTTGGTTCCACCAGGCGACGCCGGCGGCGTCGTCACCGTCCGCTGGGGCGGCATCGTCACCGTCCGCTGGGGCGGCATCGTCACCGTCCGCTGGGGCGGCATCGTCACCGTCCGCTGGGGCGGCATCGTCAGAGTCGGCCGCGATCGGGGCTGTTGATCAGCCGTGCTGCAGGCTCGATCGTCGTGGTCCATTGCTCGCTGTCGCGGCTCGGATGGGTGGTCGGCGGTGCTCCCGCCGTGGTCGGAGCACTCAGGGCCGCACTGGGCTCGGCCGGCACGATCGTGATGCCTGCGCAGACCGGGGTGAGCGACCCCTCCCACTGGCAGGCACCACCGGTCCCAGCATCTTGGTGGCAGACGATCCGCGACAACTGGCCGCCATTCGATGCCGCGTCCACGCCCATGCGCGGCATGGGCGCAGTCGCCGAGTGCCTGGCCCGGGCGCCCGGGTCCGTCCACAGCGGACATCCAGCGGTGGGGTTCGTGGCTCAGGGGCCGCGCGCTGCGGCGTTGATGCGTCCACACCCCCTCGAAGCCGGCCTCGGCGACGGCTCACCGCTCGGTCGCTTGTATGACGCTGGAGCGCACATTGTGCTCCTCGGGGTGGGTCACGACAACAACACTTCGCTCCACCTCGCCGAACTGCGCGCCCTCGGTGACGCCGCGCCGACGATCGCCGACGGTGCGCCGCTGATCGTCGACGGGCGGCCGCGGTGGGTGGAGTATCGCCACGTCGACTACGACGAGGACGATTTTCCAGCGCTGGCCAATGCGTATCTGGCAGCCGGAGGTCCGCACGCCACCACGTCGCTCGGCGCCGGAGAGGCGCACCTTGTGCCGATGTGCGAGCTGGTCGACTTCGGTACTAAGTGGATTGCTGCTCAGCGGGCGTGAGCCGAGCGCTCCGCGAAGAATCGTTCGCCGTCAGCGTGCCCGTGATGCGACCTGCGGCCACAACGCGTCGAATGCGGCGATCGAGTCGGCAGCCCGCCAGCCATAGCTGTGGATCGGTCGCCGGGCACCGATGGCTTCGTTGAGGATCACGCGCTGCGGGATCGAGGGCTGCCAAATCGTCGGCGTTCCGACGATACGGGCGAGCTCCGCCTGGCGGCGAGCGGCTTCATTCGACGACGCGGGAACGCGGTTGAGGATGACCCCGGAGAGCTCCAGGTCGGGGTTGTGACGGTCCCACACCTCGTCGATGGCGTCGGCGATCCCGCCGATACCCCGTAGGCCGAGGGCTGATGGCTCTACCACTATGAGCGCGTGACGCGCTGCGCTGAGCGCGCCGACCGTGAGCGCACCGAGCGATGGGGGGCAGTCGATCAGCACGGCGTCGTAGTCGGCACGGGAGTTGGCGCTGGAGTTGGCGCGGTCGTCGCCGCCGAGCTGGCCGAGGTGCTCAGCCAACGGTGGGAGCGGGCCGCTGTCGAGGGCGTGGAGCCGCCCGGTGGCCGGGACCACGTCGATGTGTGGCGACCAACTCGATGGCAGAACGGCGTCCGCGAGCGACGCCGTCGGATCGATCGAATCGCTCGCGGCCGTGTGCGGATCGATACCGAGGACCCAGCTCGTCGAGCCCTGTGGATCGAGATCGATCACCAGGATGCGCGCGCCCGCCGCATCGGCTGCCGATGCCAGCCCGAGCGTGATCGTGGTCTTGCCGACCCCACCTTTCTGGTTGATCACTGCGAACGTTCGCTGGCGAATCGCCGTCATCGGTTGTCATCGTCGCACATCGTCGGTCGATCTGCTCTCGGGCAGACCCGAGGTCGACGTGCGACACCGACCGGGGCGGTGACGGCGATGAGTCGACGGTGATGCGTCGAAAGGGATGATTCGTACGATCCGCGCAATGTTGGCTCGGCCAGGTACAATCGTGCGCCGTTGTCACATCGCGAGACTTGGGAGCCCTGTCGTGAAAAAGGGTCGTCATCGCCGGTTCGAAGAGGCGAGAAAACTGAAGCAGTCCGGCCCCGGGGCATTCGACCTGGGTCTCGGCGAGGGTCCCAACGATCGATCCGACCGCGGGCCATCGGAGGACGACGAGTACGCCGCCCTGGCGGAAAAGTACGGCGTCACCTTCGACGACGACGACGACACGGCCGACGACTAGGCCCGCGCCCGGCGAGGCGACGTCCGGCGATTGAGTCGGCTGCCACCGGTTCAGCGCGCAGGGCGAACGGCCGGATGCGGGAGCGGCACCCAGTTGGTGCGTTCCAGCAAGGGGACGAGCAGGGCATAGATGTGCTCGCCGACCAGTTCGACGATCTCGTCACGACTGGTGCGGTAGAGCGGCTCAGCGCCAACAAAGGCAGCCGCCTCCTCGGTGCACCACCACGCAAAGTCTTCGCCGCCCTCGCCCCAGTCGCGCCGTTTCCACTCGCGCAGGCGGCTCGTCACGTGTCCCGACTCGTCGGAGGAGTGTTCGAGGCGTAGGGGCACCTGCCAGCACACCTCGGGTTTCCAGTCGAGTGGTCGTTCGCCGGCCTCGAGCGCGGCAATGTGCAGAGCACATCCGGTTCCGCCCTCGAATCCTGGCCGGTTGAGAAAGATGCATGCGTCGTCGACGGTGCGTGTGACGATCGTCGGCTGGCCCTCGTCGTCTGGGTCGCCGGGCCTGCGGTATCCCTTCTTTCGAGCCTTGTTGTAGAACTGCATCACGCGCTCATCGAGTCGCTCGAATCGGGTGTCGACATTGGCCACATCGCCGCTGTCGACGAAGTGCGCACCGTGCTGGCAACAACCGATGGCCTTCTGCGGCGCCGGCTCGTCGTCGATCCCCGGGCAGCCCCTCCCGTAGATACACGTATAACTCGACCGCAAGAACGTCGCGTCGAACACCCACGTTCGATGTTCTTCCGGGTCGTCGAAGCTGATCCACTCGTGGAGGTCCTCGTGGGCGTCGATCGGGGATCCGCTCATGTCGGGACACACGCTAGAGCCCGCGGCAGCGAGGTTCGATACTCGCGACACCGGTGCGCAGAGCGATCGGTAGGCTCCACCCCGCATGGCCGAGCGCATGACCGCAGATCAACTTCGCGACTCCTTCCGGGATTTCTTCGCGTCCAAAAACCACGTCAAGGTGCCATCGGCCAGCCTGATTCCCCACGATCCGACCGTGTTGTTCAATGTTGCCGGCATGGTGCCGTTCAAGCCGTACTTCGTCGGCGACGAACAGCCGCCGTACAAGCGAGCGGTCAGTTCTCAAAAGTGCGCCCGAGCCGGCGGAAAGCACAACGACCTCGACGACGTCGGTCGCACGAAGCGGCACCTCGTGTTCTTCGAGATGCTCGGCAACTTCAGCTTCGGCGACTACTTCAAGGAGTCGGCCATCCCATGGAGCTGGGATCTGGTCACCGGCGACCCGGCAAGCGGCGGATGGGGCTTCGATGGAGACCGGCTCTGGATCACCGTCCACGAGAGCGACGACGAAGCCGAACAGATCTGGCACGACGCCGTCGGCGTGCCGATGAACCGCATCCAACGCCTCGGCGACGCCGACAACTATTGGCAGATGGCCGACACCGGCCCATGTGGACCGTGTAGCGAGATTCACATCGATAGGGGCCCTGATTTCGGCCCGGATGGGGGACCGCGCAACGATCCTGCCGGCGACCGGTTCATGGAGTTCTGGAACCTCGTCTTCATGCAGTTCGACCAAGCGCCCGACGGCAGTCGTGAGCCGCTGCCGGCGCCGTCGATCGACACGGGAGCCGGTCTCGAACGGATCCTCGCGCTCGTGCAGGGTGTCGACTCGGTGTGGGAGACCGATCTGATGCAGCCGCTCATCGACGAGGCGTGTTCGATCACAGGGCGTTCGTACCGGATCGGCGACTACGACGACCGTGACAGCTTCGCCATGCGCGTCCTGGCCGAGCACGCCAGGTCGAGCACGATGCTCGTCAACGATGGCGTGTTTCCGTCCAACGAGGCTCGCGGATATGTGCTGCGGCGGATCATCCGGCGCGCGGTGCGCTACGCCTACCTGCTCGGTACCGACAATCTGGTGATGCCGCGGTTGGTCGACGTTGCCGTCGACGTGATGGGCAATGCCTACCCCGACGTGGTCAAGAACCGTGACTTCATCACGAACGTGGTCGGTCGCGAAGAAGAGCGCTTCCGCACCACTCTGCGTAATGGACTCACGATCCTCGACGATGCCCTGGCCGCCGACGCCGATGAGTTGGCCGGCTCGACGGCCTTTCTGCTCCACGACACCTACGGCTTCCCGCTCGAGTTGACCCAGGAGATCGCCGGAGAGCGTCAGGTCGCGGTCGACCTCGAAGGCTTCACCGCCGACATGACCGCCCAGCGCGAGCGGGCCAAGGCAGCACAGAAGGACGACGGTGACACTCCGGAGTCGCTCGATGCCTATCGCGACGTGGTCGAGCAGTTCGGCACGACCGACTTCATCGGCTACACCGATGAAGCTGCTGAATCGCGCGTGCTTGCGGTGGTCGGACGATCCGACGAGCTCGTCGAGGTGTTCTTGGAGCGAACGCCGTTCTACGCCGAAGCCGGCGGTCAGATTGGCGACACGGGCACGATCTCCACCGAGACAGGTACCGCGCACGTCGTCGACACCACGTTCGCGCTGCCCAACCTGCGTCGCCACATTGCGCGTGTCGAGGGCGCGATCCGCACTGGTCAGACGGCGACCGCGACCATCGACGTCGAGCGTCGCAACCGAATTCGCCGCAACCACACCGCGACGCACTTGCTGCACTACGCCCTCCGTCACGTGCTGGGGGATCACGTCAAGCAGGCCGGGTCGATGGTCGGGCCCGATCGGTTGCGCTTCGATTTCAGCCATTACGAGCCGGTGACCGACGAGCAGATCTCCGAGATCGAGCGCATCGCCAATGCCGAGACGTTGGCCAACACGCCGACGCGCACCTTCGAGACGACCAAGGACGAGGCCGAGGCCTTGGGTGCCATCGCGTTCTTCGGCGACAAGTACGGCGACATCGTGCGCGTCCTCGAAGCCGGGTCGTCGATCGAGTTGTGTGGCGGCACCCACGTCAAGGCGACCGGCGACATCGGAACCGTGAAAGTGGTGAGTGAGTCCTCGATCGGCTCGAACCTGCGGCGCATCGAGGCGATCAGCGCAGGCGACACGGTGGCGCTGCTGCAACGCGACGCCCAGACCATCAACGGCGCCGCACGCCTCCTCGGCACTCCCGCCGACGATGTGCTCGACGGCATCCAGCGCAAGGTCGACGAGGTGAAGTCGCTCAACGATGAGGTCAAGGCTTTACGGGCACAGTTGGCCGTGGGCCGTGCCGGCGAGCTGGCCGATGGAGCGGTCGATGGTGTGGTGGTCGCGCAGGTCGACGGTTTGGCGCCGGGCGATCTGCGCGAGCTGGCGCTGGCGATCCGTCAGCGTGGCGTGGATGTGACCGTGTTGATCGGCGAGACGCCCACCGGCGGCGTGTCACTCGTGGCTGCTACGCCGCCCGGATCGGACGAACCGGCATCCGCACTCGTCCGCGATGCGGCCAAGGCCGTTGGTGGGGGAGGCGGTGGCAAAGGCGATATCGCCACCGCAGGAGGCAAGAATCCCGCCGGTATCGACGAAGCGCTGACCCTCGCCGAGAAAGCCGCCCACGCCTTTCTGCGGTGAGGGCACGGCGGAAGGCTGCCGACACCGTGCGCGGGCACAAGCGCGCAAATGGCCTGCATGGCTGCGGAACGCCATGAGGGCGCTGGGGCTCGATCTGGGCAGCAAGCGGATCGGGGTCGCGGTGAGCGATCTTTCGGGGTCGCTGGCCTCGCCGCTGACGACGGTCCACCGTTCGAAGAGCCGCCGCCACGACCACGCGACGATCGCCGACCTCGTCGTCGACGAAGAAGCTGAGGTCGTGGTCGTCGGCCTTCCGCTCTCACTCGACGGCACGCTCGGCCCAGCGGCGCGCGCCGCCACGAAAGAGGCCGACCAGCTGAGTAGCGTGGTCACCGTGCCCGTGGAGATGTACGACGAGCGGTTCACCACGGCAACCGCCGAGCGTGACTTGCGTGAGTTGGGTCTCGACGCACGTCGTCAGCGTTCGGTCGTCGACAAGACCGCGGCGGCGATCATGCTGCAGGCCTGGCTCGATCACCGCGGGAGCGCGTCGTGAAGCAGCTCGACCCGTTGCTCCCAGAGGCGCAGGTCGACCCCGATGAGCGCCCGGCGCTCGATTGGCCGACCGATCCGTGGGACGACGCCGAGGCGACGGGCCAGGTGGAGCGGCTGCGCCGCCAGACGCGCCCGATGAAGTGGATCGTGTACCTCGCAATGGTGCTCGTTGTCGTCGGCATCCTGATCGCCGGTGCGATCGGCTGGTGGTACTTGGGCAAAGTCAATCCGACAGGTGCGCCCGGCGAGATCCAGAGCTTCACCGTCGACGAGGCCGACGATCTGGAGACAATCGCGGCACGTCTCGAAGAGGTAGGTCTGGTGTCCGACGCCGGCGTGTTCGAGTGGTACGTCGAGCGCGACGGTGGTCTCGAGATCACGCCCGGCTACTACGAGATGCGCCCGAACGATCACATGGGCAACGTGCTCGGCGTGTTGCGCACCCCACCGGGCCAGACGTACTCCAGAGTGACGTTCCCCGAGGGTTTCACGGTGGCCCGGATGGCGGAGCGTCTCGACGGCACCGTCGACCGGATGAGTGCCGACGACTTCCTCGCTGCGGCCACCGACGGCTCGATTCGCTCGGTGTGGCAGCCGCCTGGCGTGAACAGCCTCGAGGGCTTGTTGTTCCCCGACACCTACCAGGTGTCGAACGCCGAGAGCGAGGGCCAGGTCATCGAGCGGTTGATCGGGCTGATGGAGCGAGTCGGCAACCAGGAGGACATCGTCAACCGCTCCGCCTCGCTGGGACGGACCCCGTACGAGATTTTGATCATTGCATCGATGATCGAGCGCGAGGCCAAGATTCCCGAAGACCGAGCAAAGATCTCGCGGGTCATCCACAACCGCCTCTTCTCGAGCGCGCTGAACCCGGATAACCCGTTCCCACTGCAGATCGACGCCACGGTGTTGTACGGCGGCGAACAACTCGGTCTCGATCCGGAGATGCCGTTCAGCGAGTTACGCCAGATCCCCTCGCCGTGGAACACCTATCTCAGCACCGATCTGCCGGCGACACCGATCGCCAACCCCGGCCGGGCGTCGATTCGGGCGGCACTGAACCCGGCGCCCAATCCGGCACCGGGCGATCCATTGTGCCTCGGTCTGCCCAACCCGTCGGAGTGCTTCTACTTCTACTACGTGCTCGCGGACGAGGACGGTGGGCACGCTTTTGCGGCCACCGCCGAGCAGCACCAGGTAAACGTCAACGCGGCTGCGGCTGCCGGGCTGCTGTGAGTACCGAGCGGCCGGCCGGCAAACTCGCCGCGGTGATCGGATCGCCGGTGGCGCACAGTTTGTCGCCGGTGGTCCACCGCGCCGGTTTTGCGTCGCTCGGGGTCGATTGGTCGTATGTCGCCTTCGACGTACCCGACGGAGGTGCCGACGACGCACTCGCTGCGATGCGCACGCTGGGTATCGCCGGACTATCGGTGACCATGCCACACAAGTCGGCCATCGCCGGAGCGGTCGACCTGCTCGAACCGACCGCACGCGCCCTCAACTCGGTCAATACGGTGAGTTGGGACGGCGATCAGCTCGTCGGATCCAGTACCGACGGCGCGGGATTGCTCGCCTCGCTCGTCGAGGTGGGCATTGACCTCGACAACTGTCGTGTGGCGATCATTGGCGCCGGCGGTGCCGCTCGTTCCGTGATCGACGCATTCGGACGAGCGGGTGCTCGCGATATCACGGTGCTCAACCGCACGGTCGCACGTGCCGAGCAGGCGGCGTCGCTGGCGGCAAGCGCGTCCGTGGGCATCGTCAGCGACATCAGTCGCGCCGACATCGTCATCAACGCCACCAGCGTCGGCATGGGCGTCGATCCCGACGACGCCCGAGCTGACGACCTGCCCTGTCGTCGCGATCTGTTGCGTGCCGACCAGGTGGTCGTCGATCTGATCTATCACCCGCTACAGACCGCTTGGCTCCGCGCCGCCGAGGAGATTGGTGCACGCACGGTCGACGGTGTGGGGATGCTCGTCCATCAGGCCGCACTCCAACAACAGCAGTGGCTCGGCCGCCGTCCGGACATCGCACCAATGCGTGCCGCAGCCGAAGCGGAGCTGGAGGCCCGAGAGCGTGCCGGTGGCGGCCGGTAGCCTGCGACGATGCTCCGATTCCTCACCGCCGGTGAGTCCCGCGGACAAGCACTTGTTGTCATCGTCGAGGGTCTTCCTGCGGGTGTGCAGATCACCGTCGAGACGCTGGTCGACGTCGGACCATGACCGACACCAGCTGCATCGATGGGCGCCATGTCGTGCTGGTCGGGATGATGGGGGTCGGCAAGTCGACGGTCGGGCGGCTGCTCGCCAAACGCCTCGACCGGGAGCTGATCGACAGCGATCGCATGATCGAGTACCGCACGGGTCGAACGGTGCGGGACATCTTCGAGGCAGATGGCGAAGACGCGTTTCGCCGGTTGGAAACCGAGGCGCTCCTCGCAGGGTTGGGTCGATCGGAGCCGGCGGTGATCGCGGCCGCCGGAGGCGTGGTGCTGCGCGAGGAGAACCGGACGGCGCTCAACGACGACGCCAGCTACGTCGTATGGCTTAGCGCCCCGGTCGACGTGCTCACCCAGCGTGTCGTCAATGGCGCCCATCGTCCCCTGCTCGATGAGGATCCACACGCCGCGCTCGGGCGTCTCGATGCAGTACGTGAGCCGCTCTACCGAGAGGTGGCCGACGGGATCGTGTCGGTCGGGTTGCGGAGCCCCAACGATGTGGTGCAGGCGGTGATGCGATGCTGCGGGTAACCGTGCCGCTCGAGGATCGTGCGTATTCGGCCGTGATCGGACGTGGCGCAGTTGGCGAACTCGTCGATGTGCTGCCGCCGACGGCGCGCCGTGCAGTGGTCGTCACCCAAGAAGGCGTGCCGCTCCTCGGTGCAGTCACCGACGCGTTGCGTGCGGCCGGTATCGACGTGGCCGTGCGGCCCATCGGCCAAGGAGAGCCGGCCAAGTCGCTGGCGACGATCGGCGACCTGTCGGCTGCGTTCGCCGAGGATGGCCTGACCCGCAATGACGTAGTGGTGGCTCTGGGCGGCGGGATGGTGACCGACGTTGCCGGCTTCGCGGCCGCATGCTGGCACCGAGGCACGCCGGTGGTCCATGTCGCCACCACGGTGTTGGCGATGGTCGATGCAGCGATCGGCGGCAAGACGGGTGTCAACTTGCCACACGGGAAGAACCTCGTCGGAGCGTATTGGCAACCGAACGGTGTGATCTGCGACCTCGACGCTCTTGACACCCTGCCCGACCGCGAGTGGCGATGTGGGCTCGGTGAGATGGCCAAGTATCACTTCCTCACCGGCGACGACCTGCTGGCACTCGACCTCGACGAGCGCATCGCTCGATGTATCGAGATCAAGGCCGAGGTCGTCGCCAGCGACGAACGTGAGAGCGGACGCCGAGCACTTCTCAACTACG
The DNA here is from genome assembly GCA_039177505.1 of Actinomycetota bacterium. Lineage (GTDB taxonomy): Bacteria > Actinomycetota > Acidimicrobiia > Acidimicrobiales > Ilumatobacteraceae > JABSQH01. Next base: position 23,890 of record JBCDFR010000017.1, read on the forward strand.
GGCACACCTTCGCCCATGCACTTGAAATCGCCACGGAGCATCGCATCGCGCACGGCGAGGCAGTGGCCATCGGGCTGTTGTTCGAGGCCGAGCTGGCCGCCGAATTGGGACGTATCGACCAAGCGCGCGTCGACGATCACCATCGCGTGGTAGTCGAGGCCTACGGGCTCGACCATATGCTTCCAGGCGGGTTGGTCGCCGACCAGCTGTTCGAAGTGATGGGGCGCGACAAGAAGGCGCTCGCATCGATGACGTTCGTACTCGACGGCGACAACGGGTTGGAGGTCGTCGGCGACGTACCGGAGGCGGTCGTGCGCACCGTGCTCGACCGAGCATTGGCCCGATGACTGGCCGCTCCTCGCGTTTCGCTCCGATCGATCACGCCGGTCGGGTCTCGGTGTTGCGTGATCGGCTGTCGCTCGGCAAGGAGTGTGACGCGTTGCTGCTCCTCGACCTCGTCGACGTGCGTTGGCTGACCGGCTTCACCGGATCGAACGGCTGGGCCGTGCTGAGTGCTGACGCACTCATCCTCGGCACCGACGGCCGGTATCGGGATCGAGCGATCGATGAAACAGCGTCGTCGGGTGCCGCGGTGATCGCCGAGACTGATCGTGCCCGTCTGCACGAGCGCCTGATCGACTCGATGAGCGCGGCGAACCGAGTCGCCCTCGACCCGGCGACGACCGTCCACTCACGGTGGCGGTCGATCGCCAGTGAGGTCCAGCTCGAGCCGACCGAGTCGTTGGTCGCGCAGCTACGCCAGATCAAAGACGATGCCGAGCTCGAACGAATCAACGCTGCGGCATGCGCCGCCGACGCGGCACTCGCTGAGGTCGAACCGATGCTGCGGGCAACGATCGACGTGCCCGTGACCGAGGCGGACGTACGTGACGAGTTGGAGTACCGGATGCGGCGTCATGGCGCCGATGATCGAAGCTACGACACGATCGTCGCCAGCGGGCCAGAACACGCCGCACGTCCGCACCACGAGGTCAGCCGACGCACGATCGTCGAGGGTGACACGGTGGTCATCGACGTGGGAGCGCTCGTCGACGGGTATCACTCCGACATGACGCGGTCGTACGTGATCGGTGAGCCGAGCACGGAGCAACGCGAGATCTACGCCCTGATCGATGCAGCCCAACGGGCCGGAGTCGATGCGGTCGGGCCCGGGGTGCCTGCGCAAGTGGTCGATGCCGCATGTCGCGACCTGTTCGTCGACGCCGGATATGGCGACTGGTACGTGCATGGAACGGGACACGGTGTTGGGTTGGTGATCCACGAGTACCCGTACGCGACGCGGGTCTCTGAGGAAGTGCTCGCCGTCGACAACGTCGTGACCGTCGAGCCTGGGCTCTATCGTGGCGGCTTCGGCGGGATGCGCATCGAGGACCTCGTCCACGTCACCGCCGTTGGTCCACGGGTGCTCACTCACCACCCGAAGCAGCCCTTCGACGGCTGACCTTTGATGCGCGACGAAACGACAACAAGGAGCCCACGATGCCGCAGATTTCGGTGAACGACCTGAAGAACGGAATCACCCTCAGTCTCGACACCGGTCTGTTCCAAGTGGTCGAGTTTCAACACGTGAAGCCGGGCAAGGGCGGAGCGTTCGTGCGCACCAAGATTCGCAACGTTCGTACCGGAGCGGTCATCGATCGCACCTTCAATGCCGGGATCAAGGTCGAGCAGGCCATCGTCGACCGCCAGGACATGCAGTTTCTGTACAAGGACGGCGATGACGACTACGTGTTCATGAACACGACGACCTATGACCAGATGACCGTGCCCCGAACAACGCTCGCCGATGCCGCGGACTATCTCGTCGAGCAGATGACCGCACAGATCGCCATGCACGACAACGAGATCATCGGCGTGGAGATCCCGGCTTCGGTCGAGCTGGACATCGCCGAGACCGAACCGGGGGTGCAGGGCGACCGCGTCTCGGGAGCGCGTAAACCGGCCACGCTCGTGACCGGCAAGGTCATCCAAGTCCCGCTGTTCGTGGAAGTTGGTGACACCGTGAAGGTCGACACGCGCACCGGTGACTACATCACACGCGTCTGATTCGGTCGATGCCTGATTTGCCGCGCCCCGATGCGCGCTCGGACGCACGCGAGCGCGCGCTGTACCTGCTCTACGAGGCGCACGCCAAGGGCATTGATCCCATCGACGCGCTGGAACTGCAGGTCCTCGAGCCCGACGAGCTCACCGCGATGTTGGTGGCCGGGGTCGCTGAGCATCACCAGCGGCTCGACGATGCGATCGGAGCCAGGTCGAAGGGTTGGACACTCGAGCGGATGCCGGTGATCGACCGCAACGTGTTGCGCTTGGCCGCGTTCGAACTCGCGGAGCGACCCGATGTGCCGGTCGCGGTGGTGCTCGACGAGGCGGTCGAGCTCGCCAAGCGGTTCTCTACTGACGACAGTGGCCGGTTTGTGAATGGCCTGCTGTCGGCGTTGGTCGAAGATTTGCGAACATAGACGTCGATGACGAACTCGTCGGTGCTCGACGACGCGCCCGAGGCGCAGTCGACCAGCGATGTCGTCGACGATGCGGCCGGTGCGGGCACCGACATGGACGCCGGCGCTCCCCGGTGGCGGCGCCAGCGGCTGCGCCCGCCGACGTGGGGTGAAGCGGTACTCGGGACGGCAATTGTGCTGTACACGATCTACTTCACCTCCCGCAGCCTCGACATCCACCACGCGCTGGGCACGGCGTCGTACGACTCGGCGTTGTACGACCAGGGCATGTGGCTGCTGTCGAGGGGCGAGGCGCCCTTCGTCACGTTGATGGGCCGCAATCTGTTCGGTGATCACACCTCGTTCATCCTGCTCTTCCTCGTGCCGCTGTATTGGATTGCCCCTGGCGCGTGGATCATGTTCTTCTCGCAGTCGTTCGTTATCGCACTCGGCGCGGTGCCGGTGTTCCTGTATGGACGCAAGCGTCTGGGCGCCGAGTGGATGGCCCTCATCGGCGCTGGTGCCTATCTCCTGCACCCAGCCGTTGGCTGGACCAACCTCGAGAATTTCCATCCGGACTCGTTCCTCGGCGTCACCGTCGGCTTCGCGATCTACGCAGCACTCGAGCGCAAGTGGCGGTTGTATGCCATTGCGGTCGTCCTGTCGCTGATGGTCAAAGAAGATGTTGCGCTCGTCATCGTGCCGCTCGGCGTCTGGGTTGCGCTCCGGCGCAGTTGGCGCATCGGCGTGATCACGGTGATCGGTGCACTGTGGTTCATGGCGGTGGCGATGTTCCTGGTGATGCGCAGCCTGATCGGGGTGCCCACGCGCAACACCTGGCGCATCCCGTTCGGCGGGCCGGGTGGATTGCTCAACACAGCGGTGACCAACCCGACCGACCTCGTCGACCATCTGCGCAGCGACGACCGCCCCTGGTATCTGTGGCAGATGACGGCACCGTTCGCATTTCTCTTCGCCCGGTTACCCGACGTCGCACTGATCAGTGGCGTGGTGCTGTTCACCAACATCTTGAGCACCTACTGGTACCAGTACCAGGTCGAATACCATTACAGCCTCATTGCCGTGCCCGCCCTGGCCATCGGGACCATGTACGCCATCGGCGCGGTACGCGATCGGTGGACATCGAGCGGACTGCGCGTGCCGGTCCGTTCGATCGCCGTCGTCGTGTTGGCCGCCGCCATGTTGTCGACCGCGTACCTCTGGTCGCCGACACCGTGGTCCCAGAATCCCGGATGGATCCCCGATCCGAACTCCGAGTTCGCCGAGTCGGCACGGGAGATCATCGCTGCGATTCCTGACGACGCCAGCGTTGCCGCGCACTATCGGATCACCCCGCACATCGCCTACCGCGAGGAGGTGTATCAGTTCCCGGTCCCGTTCCGCGTCGTGTTGTATGGACCCGACGCCTCCTGGGAGAACTCCCGCCTCGGCAACCGTGCCGAGGGTGTCGACTTCGTCGTGCTCCCAGTGAACCGAGACGAGCAGCTGATCGCCGACTGGGCTGCGGTGTCCTCCGCGTTCGACGAGGTCACGGCCAACGACTACTGGGTGCTGTACGAACGAGACCGGTCGGTGCCACTGCCGCCCGGTGGGCCCGACATCGAACCGGTGCCGCGATAGCCGCCGCGAGCGGGCGAACGCGTGCTACGTTGCCCGACCGACCGTGAAGCGGGTCCTGTGAGGCCCAGACGGAAAGGAACCGATCGACGTGGCCGAACAGGCTGGGACGCGCACGAGCGAGCGGCGTGTACTCGCCGCCGACGACATTCGCCGTGCGGTGACCCGTATGGCCCACGAAGTGATCGAAGCCAACCGTGGCCTCGACGGCGTCTCCATCGTCGGTATCGAGGCCGGTGGGGTATGGCTGGCCCAAGCGATCGGCGATGCGATCGAACGCATCGATCGGGCGGTGCCAGTGGGTTCGATCGACGCCAGTTTGTACCGCGACGACATCGGACTGCGTCCTGTGGCGCCGGGAGCGGTCAGCGACCTTCCGTCGCCGATCGATGGGGCCACCGTTGTGCTCGTCGACGACGTGTTGTACACCGGCAGGACAGTGCGTGCCGCGCTCGATGCGCTCGCCGACTACGGCCGCCCTCGCGCGGTGCAGCTCGCGGTGATGGTTGATCGCGGTCACCGTGAGCTACCGATTCGCCCAGACTATGTCGGTAAGAACCTGCCGACGGCGGTGATCGAGAAGGTCACCGTCGACGCCGGCGGCGTGGTCATCGAGACGGCGGGCGCGTCGCAATGACCTCGACTGCGCCCGCAGCGGTGCGCTCAGCATCGCTGCTCTCGATCGACGAACTGGGCGCCGCCGGCGTTGCTCGGATCATGGATCTCGCCGATCACATGGCCGAGGTGAATCGGCGCCCGAATCCGAAGGTGCCCGCACTGCGCGGCAAGACCGTGTGCAACGTGTTCTTCGAGGACTCGACGCGCACTCGGTTGAGCTTCGAAACCGCAGCCAAGCGACTGTCGGCCGACACAATGACCTTCGCCGCGTCGCAGTCGAGCTTGAACAAGGGCGAGAGCTTGCGCGACACGATCGAGACGATCGCTGCGATGGGTGTCGATGCGTTCATCGTGCGGCACCGATCGAGCGGCGCACCGTGGATGATCGACGGCTGGACCCAGGCGAGCGTCATCAATGCCGGCGATGGTTGGCACGCGCATCCGACGCAGGGGCTACTCGACGCATACACGGTCAGGACGGCACTCGGCCGCACGGGTGGCTTCGACGGCGTGCGCGTCGGCATCGTCGGTGACGTCAAGCACAGCCGTGTCGCTCGCAGCACCGCCGCGGCATTCGATGCCCTCGGTGCCGATGTGGTGTTCGTGGCGCCACGCACGCTGCTTCCGCCGGTGCCGTCCATGCCGACCACAGAAGATCTCGATGAGGTGCTCGAAGACCTCGACGTGCTGTACCTGCTGAGGATGCAGCGCGAGCGGATGACCGAAGCGCTGGTGCCGACCATGCGGGAGTACACGGCGCGGTTCGGGCTCACGCCGGCGCGCGCCGCACGTCTTGCAGATCACGTGTTGGTGATGCACCCCGGGCCGATGAATCGGGGCGTCGAGATCGCGGTCGACCCGAGCGAGCTTCCAGGGGCGATGATCACCAAGCAGGTGTCCAACGGGATTGCAGTGCGGATGGCCGTGCTGTTCGACATCTTGGGCGGAGGCGCCTCGTTGGAGAAAGGAGCACGATGAGTCTGACCATTCAGAACGGAACGCTGATCGACGAGGGTGGTGAGCGCGCCGCCGACGTGCGTGTCGCAGATGGCCGAATCGTCGAGGTCGGCACGGACGTCGTCGCCGACGGCGATGGTGTGATCGACGCCGCCGGATGTGTGGTCTCGCCCGGCTTCGTCGATCTGCACACGCACCTCCGCGAACCCGGCCGCGAGGAGGCCGAGACGATCGAGACAGGCTCGCGGGCTGCCGCGCTCGGCGGGTTCACCGCGATCGTGGCGATGCCGAATACGGATCCGACTCAGGACTCGGTCGAGGTGGTCGACTTCGTCCGTCGCCAGGGCGAGCGGGCCGGCCTGTGCGATGTGCGTCCGTCTGGATCGATCACCGTCGGGCGCGCTGGTCATCAGCTCACTCCCTTCGCCGAACTCGCGGCTGTCGGGGTGACGCTGTTCACCGACGACGGCAACGGTGTGCAGGACCCACAGCTGATGCGGCGGGCGCTGGAGTATGCGTCGGGCCTCGACGTCACGTTGGCCCAACACTGCGAGGTCGAGGCGCTCACCGACGGCGCGGTCATGCACGAGGGGGAGTGTTGTAGCCACCTCGGTTTGCCCGGATGGCCGGCGTTGGCCGAAGAGCTGATGGTTCACCGTGACATCGAGCTGTCGCGACTCACCGGTGCTCCCGTCCACCTGTTGCATCTGTCCACCGCCCGCAGTGTCGAGTTGGTGCGCGCCGCCAAAGCCAATGGGTTGGCGGTCACGGCCGAGGCGACGCCGCATCACATCAGCCTGACCGACGAGCTCCTGGCGTCGTATCAGGCGCTCTACAAGGTCAATCCGCCGCTGCGCACGATGGCCGACGTCGAGGCGGTGCGCGGTGGTCTGGCCGACGGCACGATCGACGCGATCGCGACCGATCACGCGCCACACACGCCCGAGTCGAAAGAACAGCCGCTCGACACCGCGCCGCCGGGGATGGTCGGTTTGGAGACGGCACTGGGCGTGGCCATTGCCTCGCTCGAGATGCCGCTCGCTGAGATTGTCGGGGCCCTCTCGTGGCGTCCGGCGCGTATTGCTCGCATTGACGACGAACATGGCCGTCCGATCGCCGTTGGGGAGCCCGCCAATCTCACGGTATTCGACCCCGGTCACCGTTGGGAGGTCGTGCCGGCGGAGTTGGCCAGCAAGAGCCACAACACACCCTTCGTCGGGATCCCGCTGGTCGGCCGCGTGCGATCGACGGTCCTCCGTGGCGAGCTCGTCGTCAGCGACGGCACGGCGTTGCGGTGAGCCCCGCCCATTTCGAATGACCATTCACTAGACTGGATGAATATGCAGAACCCCCCTCCACCGACCGACGGCGCGCTCGTGCTTGCCGACGGCTCGGTGTTCGAAGGCGACCTCTACGGACCCGTCGGCGACGAGATCGCCCGTGGTGAGGTCGTGTTCAACACGGTCCTCTCCGGCTACCAGGAGGTGATCACCGATCCGAGCTATGCCGGCCAGATCATCACCTTCACCACCGCGCACATCGGCAACTACGGGGTCAACCCGGTCGACGACGAGTCGAAAGGAGCCTTCTGTCGAGGCATCGTCGTTCGCGACCTGGCCCGCCGCGCCAGCAACCAGCGAGCCGACCGCTCGCTGCACGCGTTCCTCGAGGAGATGGGCGTGGCGGCGATCGCTGGCGTCGACACCAGACGGCTGACACGAGTGCTGCGCGTCGACGGAGCGATGACCGGAGCGTTCGGGAGCGCCGACGAACGCACGCTGCTGGCTGCTGCTCGCGACGAACCAGGGACCGACGGGGTCGACCTGGTCGCCGAGGTGACGACACCCCAGCCGTACACGATCGAGCCGGTCGACGAATCGGCCACCCGCACGATCGTCGCGGTCGACTTCGGAATGAAGCGCAACATCGGTCGCAACTTGGCCCATCTCGGGCGGGTCGACGTGGTACCGGCCTCGACCTCGGCGGTCGACATCCTGGCTCGCGAGCCCGACGGAGTGTTTCTGAGCAACGGCCCGGGCGACCCGGCGATGGTGCCGTACGCCGTCGACACGATCGCCGAGCTGCTCGGGCAGGTGCCGATCTTCGGCATCTGCCTCGGACACCAGCTCCTCGGGCGGGCGATCGGTGCCGACACCGTCAAGTTGCCCTTTGGACATCACGGCGGGAACCAACCCGTGCAGAACATCGCGACCGGTCGGGTCGAGATCACCAGTCAGAACCACAACTTCGCTGTCGATCCCGACAGCCTCAGCGGGAAGGCGACGATGACCCACGTCAACTTGAACGACGGCGTGTGCCAAGGGATGCGCGTCGACGACGCGCCCGCGTTCAGTGTGCAACACCACCCGGAGGCCAATCCGGGTCCGCACGATGCCCGGTATATGTTCGCCGAGTTCGCTGAGCTGATGGACGGAGGTCGCTGATGCCCCGCCGCGACGACATCGAGTCGATCCTGATCATCGGGTCCGGCCCGATCGTGATCGGTCAGGCTTGCGAGTTCGACTACTCCGGTACCCAGGCGTGCCGGGTGCTGCGCGATGAGGGGTATCGGGTGATCCTGGCCAACTCGAATCCGGCGACGATCATGACCGATCCCGACTTCGCTGACGCGACCTACATCGAGCCGCTCACATGGCAATACGTCGCAGCCATCATCGAGGAGGAGCGGCCGGACGCGGTATTGCCGACACTCGGCGGTCAGACCGGCCTGAACCTGGCGATGGAGCTGTTCGAGCGCGACCTCATCGGCGTGCCGGGTACCCCGGAGATGATCGGCGCCAACGCCGAGGCGATCGCCACCGCCGAGGATCGCGAGCAGTTCAAGGTGGCCATGGTCGAGATCGGTCTCGACGTGCCCCGGTCGGGCACGGCGCGCACGATGGACGAGGCCCGCGAGATCGTAGAACGGATCGGCCTGCCCGTCATCGTGCGCCCGGCGTACATTCTTGGTGGCCGTGGCACGGGCATCGCCAAGACCCCCGAAGAATTCGAGCGGATCGCCTCGGGCGGACTCGACGCCAGTCCGATCACCGAAATCCTCGTCGAAGAGTCGATCGAGGGGTGGAAAGAATTCGAGCTCGAAGTGATGCGCGACCACGCCGACAACTGCGTGATTATCTGCGGCATCGAGAACGTCGATGCGATGGGCGTGCACACCGGCGACTCGATCACCGTCGCCCCGATCCAGACACTGACCGACGTCGAGTACCAAGAGATGCGCGACGCAGCGATCGCGTGCATTCGCCGGGTCGGCGTGGAGACCGGTGGGTCGAACGTGCAGTTCGCGGTCGACCCCGAGACCGGCCGTCAGGTGGTGATCGAGATGAACCCGCGGGTGTCGCGCTCGTCGGCGCTGGCATCGAAAGCCACGGGATTCCCCATTGCCAAGATCGCGGCCAAGTTGGCTGTCGGCTATCGGCTCGACGAGGTGCCGAACGACATCACCAAGCAGACACCGGCGAGTTTCGAGCCGGTGATCGACTACGTCGTCACCAAGATCCCCCGGTGGGCGTTCGAGAAGCTGCCAGGGACCGACGGCGTGTTGGTGACACAGATGCAGTCGGTCGGCGAAGTGATGGCGATCGGACGGACGTTTCCCGAGAGCCTGCAGAAGGCGATGCGCTCGCTGGAGCAAGGGCGCCTCGGTTTCGGCGCCGATCCAGCAGAGGACCTGCTCGCCGACACCGACACCGACGAACTGCTACAAGCGACGGCAACGCCGACGCCGGAGCGCTTCGGGCAGATCGCCGAGCTCCTGCGCAGGGGAACGACGGTGGACGAGCTGCACGCCACGACTTACATCGATCCGTGGTTCCTCGATCAAATGGCGCGCATCGTCGAAATGCGCCACCAGCTCGCGACCGGGTCGCCGGGAGCGCTCTCCCGCCGCGGCTGGCGGCGGGCCAAGCAACTCGGCTTCACCGATGCTCAGCTCGCCCACGTGTGGGGCGAGCCTGTCGCCGCCGTGCGCGCGGCCCGACGCGACGCCGACGTGCACCCGACCTACAAAACGGTCGACACCTGTGCTGCGGAGTTCGCGGCCGAGACGCCGTATCTGTACTCGGCATGGGAGGACGAAGACGAGGCGTTACCGACCAGCCGGGCAAAGGTGGTGATTCTCGGCTCGGGTCCCAACCGCATCGGACAGGGCATCGAGTTCGACTACTGCTGCGTCCATGCGTCGTTTGCCGCCGCCGACGCGGGGTACGAGACGATCATGGTCAATTGCAACCCGGAGACCGTGTCGACCGACTACGACACCTCCGACCGGTTGTACTTCGAACCGCTGACCGCCGACGACGTGATCGAAGTGATCGATGCTGAACGGCCCGATGCGGTGATCGTCTCACTTGGGGGTCAGACGCCGCTGAAACTCGCCGGGCAGCTTCCGGGGGACCTCGTGGCCGGCACGAGCGCCGACTCGATCGACGCCGCCGAGGACCGACAACGGTGGAACGCGATCTGTGACGAACTGTCGATCCCGCAACCGCCGGGTGGCACCGCCACCGACCTCGAACAAGCGCTGGCGATTACCGATCGGATCGGATTTCCCGTTCTGGTGCGGCCGTCCTATGTGCTCGGTGGTCGAGCGATGCAGATCGTTCACGACCGCAACCACCTCGCTTCGGCGATGGCCGAGTTGGTCGGCGCCGGCACGCTTGGTCGCGAGGGCGGATTGTCGGCGGAGCGGCCGGTGCTGATCGATCGGTTCCTCGCCGATGCGACCGAGGTCGACGTCGACGCGATCCGCGATGACGCGGGCGAGGTGCTGATCGGTGGTGTGATGGAGCACGTCGAAGAGGCTGGCGTGCACTCGGGTGACTCGGCATGTGCGATCCCACCGCCGTCGCTGTTGCCGTGGGTGGTCGAGGTCATCGAGTCATACACCGCGGCGATTGCCGCACGTCTTGATGTGCGTGGCCTGATCAACGTGCAGTACGCCGTCGTCGGCACCACGGTCTATGTGATCGAAGCAAACCCGCGCGCCAGTCGGACCGTTCCGTTCGTCGCGAAGGCAACCGGTGTGCCGCTGGCGAAGGTCGCCACACGGGTGATGCTCGGCGAAACCCTCGCGGAACTACGCGATGCTGGCGTGCTCCCTGCACCGGTCGGCGGACATGTCGCGGTCAAAGAGGCGGTGCTGCCGTTCAGTCGCTTCCCCGAAGTCGATCCGGCCTTGGGTCCCGAAATGCGTTCGACCGGCGAGGTGATGGGTATCGCCGAGCGTTTCGCCAGTGCGTTCGACAAGGCCGAGCTCGCGGCCGGCACCCTCTTGCCGGACAGCGGGATGGTGTTTCTCTCGCTTGCCGATCCAGACAAACCGGCGGGTTTGGTCGTTGCCCGTCGGTTGCGCGAACTCGGGCTGTCGATCGCGGCAACCGCGGGCACCGCCGTCTACCTGGAACGCTTCGGTCTTGCGGTGGATCGTCGCCTCGACAAAGTCCAGGATCACCGCACCAATGGTGTCACCGCCGTCGACCTCATCGCAGCGGGCGAGATCTCTTTTGTCGTGAACACGCCGCGCGGGCGCATCGGTCGCAGTGACGGCGAGCACATCCGCAAGGCGGCAAGCCTCCATCGAGTGGGTTGCGTCACCACGGTGAGCGCCGCGTTGGCCGCCGCCGAGGGTTTGTCCGAGCGGGGTGCAGCGGTCGAGGTGCGCTCGCTTCAGCGATATCACGCCGCCGGAGTTTCGGCATGAGCCACCGATGACTTCACCGAACGCAGTCGAGACGCAGGTGCGGATCGGGAGCGTGACCCTCGACGCGCCAGTGATGACGGCATCGGGAACCGCTGGATACGGGTCGGAAATAGCGCCGTACTTCGGTCTTGCCGAGCTCGGAGCAGTCGTGACGAAGTCGTTGTCGGCGATGCCGTGGCCCGGCAACCCTGCGCCCCGTCTGGCTCCGGCCGGGCAGGGAATGCTCAATTCGGTCGGTCTGCAGGGTCCCGGCGTCGAGGCGTGGTGCCGCGACCATCTGCCGCAGCTCGCGCAGAGCGGAGCGGCGATCGTGGCCAGCATCTGGGGCCGGTCGGTTGACGAGTTCGCGGCTGCGGCCGATGCGTTGGCACCGGCGGCCGACCATCTCACGGCGGTCGAGGTCAACCTGTCATGTCCCAATCTCGAGGCACGAGGCGAGATCTTCGCCCACGACGCCGACCTGTCGGGAGCGGTGGTCGAGGCGACCGCCGGATGTGGGCGACCACGGTGGGCCAAGCTCAGTGCGAACACCGATCGCATCGTCGACGTTGCGGCGTCCGTCGCCGCAGCCGGTGCCGAGGCGGTCACCTGCGTCAACACGTTGTTGGGGATGTCGTTTTCGCCGGCGTCGTTGGCTCCGACCCTGGGCGCGGGCGTGGGAGGGTTCTCCGGCGCTCCCATGCATCCCGTCGCTGTGCGTGCGGTGCATGACGTCCACGCGGAGCTGCCCGAACTGCCGATCGTCGCTGTTGGCGGGGTGACCGACGGTTGGAGTGCGGTCGAGATGGTCCTCGCCGGGGCATCTGCGGTGCAGGTGGGAACGGCAACGTTCGCCGATCCACGGGCGCCACTGCGTGTCCAGCAGGAGCTGGTCGAATGGTGCCGTTCGCGGGGGGTCGACCGCGTCGCCGATATTGGCGCGCTAGCGTGACCTCATGGCAACTCCACCGCAGTTGACCCCCGAGCAACGGGCAGCGGCGCTGGCCAAGGCAGCCGAAGCCCGGGCCGCACGAGCCGAGATCAAGGCTCGCCTCAAGATGGGGTCGATGACTCTTGCCGAAGCGCTCGAGTCCGATGACGTCAACGTCGGCAAGCTCAAGGTCGTTTCGCTGCTCGAGTCGCTTCCCGGCGTCGGCAAAGTCAAGGCGCGTCGAGTGATGGAGGACGTCAACATCGCCGACAATCGCCGCGTGCAGGGCCTCGGTCCGCAGCAGAAGCAGAAACTGCTCGAACAGCTCGGCGACTGAGCCGCATCTGCGCTGTTGATCTTTCGCTGTTGATCTGTCGCTCTTGATCTGTCGCTCTTGATCTTTGTGGTGTCGGGCCCCGGCGGGGTCGGAAAGGGCACGATCGTGTCCGAACTTTGCCGTCGCAATCCGGCGCTGTGGTTGAGCCGATCGTGGACCACCCGCCAGCGGCGCGATGGCGAAGACCCTGATGCGTACGTGTTCACCGACTCGGCGACCTTCGAGACCCGGGTTGCCGCCGGTCAGTTCCTCGAGTGGACCGAGTTTCTCGGCAACTATTACGGCAGTCCGGTCCCTGACTTCGAAATCGGCGACAACGGCCGCGACGTGGTGCTCGAGATTGAGCTCGACGGAGCGCAGCAGGTCAAACGGCGCCATCCCGAGGCGGTGCTGATCTTCGTCCTTCCGCCGAGTCGCGAGGAACAGGAGCGCCGACTGCGCGGGCGCGGCGACCCCGATACCAAGGTGCTCGCCCGACTGAAGAAGGCCGAACACGAAGAACCGATCGGTCGAGCGGTCGCCGACCATCTTGTCGTCAACGACGACTTGATGGACACGGTGGTCGAACTCGAAGCGATCATCGCCGGCTCCCGGTAGGATTGGACCGCTATGGCGCTCGACCACGACACCATGATCACGCCGCCCATCGAGTCTCTACTCGGTCGCGTCGACTCCAAGTTCTCCTTGGTCACACTCGCTTCGCGGCGGGCGCGCAACATCAACTCGTACTTCAACCAGCTCGGCGACGGGCTCGGTCACATGATCCCTCCGCAAGTGTCATCAGTGGCTCGCAAGCCGCTGTCGATCGCCTTCGAGGAGATCTCCGACGAAAAGATCGTGTGGACCGAAGCGCCTGAGGAGCCCGAATACGACGCCGAAGCCGAAGCGCAGGCGATGGCCGACGCAGCCGAGGCCTTCGGCGAGTCCGACAACTCCTGAGTCGCCAGCGATGACCGAGCCGGGGTCGCTGACCGGCCGCCGGGTGGTCCTCGGCATCACCGGCGGCATTGCCGCCTACAAAGCCGTCGAAGTGCTTCGTCGCTTGGTCGACGAGGGCGCCCACGTCGTACCTGTGATGACTGCCGGAGCCGAGCGCTTCATCGGCGCCACCACGGTGAGTGCACTGGCATCTGAACCGGTGCACACCAGGCTGTGGGACGACCCCAGTACGCCGATCCCGCACACCGCCCTCGGCCAAGGAGCTGACCTGATCGTTGTCGCACCGGCGACTGCGCGCGTGATCTCCGCCTACCGAATGGGCTTGTCAACCGATCTGTTGACCAACACTCTGCTTGCGACGTGCGCCCCCGTGATCGTGTGTCCGGCAATGCACACCGAGATGTGGGAGCACCCGGCGGTCGCTGACAACATCGCCGTACTCCGTTCCCGCGGCGTGTTCATCGTCGAACCCGGTGTCGGCCGACTCGCTGGCGGCGACGTCGGCGCAGGGCGGCTGGCCGACCCCGCCGACATCGTCAGTGCAGTCCACACCGTACTCGCAGGCGAACCGACTGCTCCCCGAGATCTGGTCGGGACGCGGGTGTGCGTGTCGGCTGGCGGCACCCGCGAGCCGATCGACGGAGTCCGCGTCATCGCCAATCGCAGCTCGGGAAAACAGGGCTACGCGATCGCTGCCGAGGCGGCGGCACGCGGTGCGCAGGTGACCCTTGTCTCGACCGTCGACCTCCCGGTGCCGAGCGGAGTGGTCGACGTAGTGACGGTGGAGACGGCCGAGCAGATGCGGGTGGCGATGGTGGAGGCCGCAGCCGAGGCCGGCGTCGTCATCATGGCGGCGGCAGTCGCGGACTTCCGGCCCGTCGACCCCAGCACGTCCAAGCTCAAGAAACGCGATGGCGCACCGACGATCGAACTCGTACCCACCGCCGACATCCTCGCGGAACTGGGCTCGACCAAGCGGTCTGGCCAGACGTTGGTCGGCTTCGCCGCCGAGACGGACGACCTCGTTGCCAACGCCCAGGACAAACTCGATCGCAAACATCTCGACCTCATCGTCGCCAACGATGTCAGCGCAGACGGGGTTGGCTTCGCCCACGACACCAATGCGGTTACGCTGATGCGGCCCGACGCGGAGCCTGTCGAGATCGACCTCGCCGCCAAGCGAGATGTCGCCCGGGCCGTGATCGACGCCATCGTCGACATTCGTCAGTCCCACGACGCCGTGAATCGAACAACTACAAGATCGCGATCCCACCACCCATGAGCACCTTCACCTTCACCTCCGAAAGCGTCACCGAAGGCCATCCCGACAAAATGGCCGACCAGATTTCCGACTCGGTCCTCGACGCCATTCTTGCCAACGACCCCGATGGGCGCGTCGCCTGCGAGACGTTGTTGACGACCGGTCTGTGCGTCGTCGCTGGCGAGATCACCACGTCGGCGTATGTCGATATCCCCAAGATCGCCCGCGAGGCGATCATCAGCATCGGCTACGACAATGCGCTCTACGGCTTCGACGGTCACACCTGTGGTGTGATCGTGTCGATCGACGAGCAGAGCCCCGATATCGCCCAGGGCGTCGATGCCTCTGAAGAGGTGCGCAGCGGGCACTCGGGCGAGGACATCTTGAATCTCCAAGGTGCTGGCGACCAGGGGATGATGTTCGGCTACGCGTGCAACGAAACCGCAGACCTGATGCCGCTACCGATCTGGACGGCACACCGCTTGGCCGAGCGCCTGGCCGAGGTCCGCAAGTCGGGCCAAGTGCCGTACCTGCGACCGGATGGGAAGACCCAGGTGACCTACGAGTACCGAGACGGCAAGCCCGTGGCACTCAAGGGTGTTCTCATCTCGACGCAGCACCAAGATGGTGTCGATCGCGACACCGTGATTCGTCCCGATCTCACCGATCAGGTGGTTCGCGCCACGATCCCCGAGGAATTCGCCGACGACGACTACGACGTGTACGTCAACCCAACAGGCCACTTCGTACGTGGTGGCCCGTACGCCGATGCCGGACTCACGGGCCGCAAGATCATCGTCGACACGTACGGCGGCATGGGGCGCCATGGTGGCGGTGCGTTCTCGGGCAAGGATCCGAGCAAAGTCGACCGCTCGGCGGCCTATGCCGGGCGGTGGGTGGCCAAACACGTCGTCGCCTCCGGCGCCGCCGACCGCTGTGAAGTGCAGCTGGCGTACGCCATCGGCATGGCCCACCCGATGTCGATCCTGATCGAGACCTTCGGGACCTCCCATGTCGACCCGGCACGTATCGAACAGGCGGTGCGTGAGACCTTCGACCTGCGTCCCGGCGCCATCGTGCGCGACCTCGAACTCAAGCGTCCGATCTACCGTCGCACTGCGGCGTACGGCCACTTCGGTCGAGCGGGCTTCCCCTGGGAAGAACTCGGCAAGCTCGATGAGCTGAAGTCGGCGCTCGGCGTCTGAGCGAGCCGCGGCGGTGCACGTCGCTCGTGTACTGCCGGATCTCACCGGCCTCGACAAGACCTTCAACTATCTCGTCCCAGACGAGATCGACGAGCGCGTTGCGGTCGGCACGATCGTGCGCATCGATCTGCACGGTCGGCGCGTCGGGGGGTGGGTGCTGGAGCGACACAGTGACCCTGGTCCGCGGTCGCTCAAATCGATCGCCAAGGTCACCGGAGTCGGTCCCGACCAAGCGACGATCGAGCTCGCCGAGTGGGCGACCACGAGGTGGGCGGCCGGACGGGTCCGCCCGTTTCTGGTCGCAGCGTCGCCGCCACGAGCGGTGATCAACGTGCCGGCCGTGCGGCGCACGGGAAGCGCACCGGGTCCGGCATCACCGGCGACGACCGACCTGCTGGCGAGCGGCGGGGGAGTGCTGCGGCTGCCACCGCGTACCGATGTCGTTCCTGCACTGCTATCCGCGGCGGCGGCGGGGCCGGCCCTGGTGGTCGCACCGACCGCTGCGGAGGCCGCACTCCTCGCCGCGCGGTTGCGCCGTGCAGGGCTGACGGTCGCAGAAGCGCCGGGGGAGTGGGCGCAGGCTGCCGGCGGCGTCGATGTCGTCATCGGCGCACGCACGGCCGCATGGGCTCCGTGCCCCGGTCTGGCGGCGATCGTCGTGCTCGACGAGCACGACGAACGGCTCCAGGCAGAGCGCAGCCCCACCTGGCACGCCCGCGACGTGTTGCTCGAGCGTGGGCGTCGGGCCAACGTGCCCGTCGTGTTGGTGTCGCCGACGCCGACGCTCGCGGCCATCGAGGCGATGGGCGGAACGGTCGTGCATCCGCCACTGCGTCGGGAGCGACTCGGGTGGCCGCGGATCGATACCGTCGATCGCCGAGGCGAGGCCCCGTGGCAGCGCTCGTTGCTCACGTCGGCGTTGATCGAGCGACTCCGAGATCACACCTCGACGGTCGTCTGTGTGAGCAACATCACCGGCCGGGCTCGGTTGCTGGCGTGCCGCAACTGTCGTGCGCTGTTGCGCTGCGAGCGCTGTTCCGCTGCCGTCGGCCTCGACGACGATGGGCGCCTTCGGTGTCGCCGCTGTGGCACCACCAGGCCGCCCGTGTGTCAGGAGTGTGCGGGAACGGGATTCGCCAACCTGCGCCCGGGCGTGACGCGGCTGCGTGAGGAGCTCGAAGCGGCCGCGGGTCGGCCCGCGATCGCCGTCACCGGCGCCGATGACGGACCGATCGCCGACTCGGGGGTGTACGTCGGCACCGAAGCTGTGCTGCATCGTCTCGGGCGGAGTGTCGACGTCGTGGCGTTCCTCGAGTTCGATGCGGAGCTCCTCGCTCCGCGCTACCGCGCGACCGAGCAGGCACTGGCGTTGCTCGTGCTCGCTGGACGACTGGCCCCGACCGTGCTCATTCAGACGTTCATCCCCGATCACGAGGTACTCCAGGCCGTCCGCACCGGTGATCCGGGCCGCCTCGTCGACGAGGAGCGGGCACGTCGCCGGCTACTGCGCTTTCCGCCGTACGCGGCCGTCGGCCTGTTGTCAGGCTCAGGTGCGGCCGAACTTGCCGCCGCGCTCCCCGAACAGGTCGACGTGGCCGAGGTCGACGATTCGACGACCCTGGTGCGCGCCGCCGACTGGATGCAACTTGGCGCCATCCTCAATGCTGCGCCACGGCCTTCGAGTGCTCGCGTGCGTGTGGCCATCGACCCGCCACGGCTGTAGTTCGGGGCGAACCCTCAGGTCGCGCCGCGGGCGGCGACGAGGAGCCGGAAGCCCGACTTGGAGGCCAGTCGATCGACGTCGTAGCCCCGGCTGCGCAACCACGTCTGCAGCGAGTCGGCGCCGAGGTGTTTCTGGACGACGAGCGCGGCCTCGGCGTCCGCGTCGAGACGTGGTAACCACGCGTCGAGCAGATCGTGCAGGGCACTCTTGCCGATGCGTATCGGCGGGTTGGACCAGATCGCGGCGAACCGCAGCTCGGTGGGGACGTCCTCGGGCGCGACCACCTCGATGTTCGCCAATCCGTTGCGCTCGGCGTTGTGCCGACACAGTTCGCGAGCGCGTTGGTTCACGTCGACCGCCCACACCGTTGCGTCCGGCGAGCGTTGGGCGAGCGTCAATGCGATCGGACCGGCTCCGCACCCGAGATCGAGCAACGTCCCGTGGGAGCTGATCGGTGGCCCCAAACGCAGGAGGAGTGCGGTGCCGGTGTCGAGCCGCCCGTGTGCGAACACCCCACGGTCGGTCGTGTAGGTGAAGCCCACGTCGGGCAGGACGACCTCGACCGTTGTCGGATCGGACGGCACGTTTGGCGCATTGGAGAAGTAGTGCTCGTCCGCGTCGGGCGCCATGGCCGTAGCCTGACATGGATGTCGTACCAGATTCGCACCTACGGCGACCCGGTCCTCACAGCGCAGGCCGCGCCCGTCGACAACGTCGACGGCAAGATCGTCCGCCTCGTCGACGACATGTTCGACTCGCTCGTCGATTCCGGCAACGGGATCGCCCTCGCAGCTCCGCAGATCGGGGTGCGCAAACAGGTGGTCGTGTGGGATCTGGGAGAGGATCCGTTGGCCATCGTCAATCCCGAAATCGTCGAATCCGACGGCGAGTGGGTATACGACGAAGGGTGTCTCTCGATCCCGGGACTGTATGTCGAGATGCTGCGCCCCAAGCAGGTGCTCGTGCGCGGTGTCGACCTCGACGGGAACGTGATCGAGATCGAAGCCGACGAGTTGGAAGCGCGCATGTTCCAGCACGAGATCGATCACCTCCGCGGTGTGTTGATGTTCGACCGCATGACGGCCGACCAGCGCAAGGAGGCGATGAAGGAGTATCGCCGCATCGAGCGTGAGGCCGAGGCGGCGGCCGCACCGCCTCGGAGGCCGCTGACCAGGCGGCTCGGGTTGCAGTAGCCCGTCGCCCCCATGAGGCTCGCCTATCTCGGGACCCCCGAGATCTCGGTGCCGCCGCTGCGGGCGCTGGCCGAAGCGGGCCACGACGTGGTCGTGGTGGTCACGAACCCCGACCGCCGGAGAGGCCGTGGGGGTCGCACCGCCCCCAGTCCGGTGAAGGTTGCCGCGACCGAACTCGGTCTTCGAGTCATCCACGATCCCGCTGCGCTGACCGAGCACGACATCGAACTCGGCGTCGTGGTCGCTTACGGGCGGTTGATCAAGCAGCCCGTGCTCGACGCGTTCCCGCTGGTCAATCTGCACTTCTCACTCCTGCCCCGCTGGCGGGGGGCGGCCCCGGTCGAACGGGCGCTGCTGGCAGGCGACGACGAGACCGGGGTGTGCCTGATGCGCCTCGAAGCGGGCCTCGACACCGGTGGGGTCTTCGAGTGTGCACGGGTGCCGATCGGGCCGACAACGACGGCGTCCGAGCTCCGCTTGACGTTGATCACCGAAGGCGTCGAGCTGTTGGTGCGGCAGCTCGGTCGGCCACTGGCGGGTTGGATCGACGATGCCACCCCGCAGACCGGAACGACCACCTATGCCGACAAGATCGATCCGGCCGAACTCGAGATCGACTGGAGTCGCTCGCAGGCGGAGAACGATCGTCTCGTACGTGTCGGCGGAGCGTGGACCACATTCCGCGGTGCCCGCCTCAAGATCCTCGAGGCCGAGCTCGCCGACGGAACACTGCGCCCGGTCACCGTTCAGCCTGCCGGTAAGTCGCCGATGTCCTTCGACGCCTGGCGCAACGGTGCTCAGCCCCGCCCCGACGAGCTGTTCGGCTGATGCCGACCGACGGTCCTTCGGCGCGCCGCGTCGCGCTGGACGTGCTCGGGCGCATCGACGATGGTGCGTTCGCCAACGCAGTGCTCGGGCCTGCGCTTCTGCGCAGCGGACTCGGCAAGAAGGACCGTGGTTTCGCCACCGACCTCGTATACGGCGTTACCCGCATGCGGCGAGCGTGTGATGCGATCACCGATCGTTTCGTCTCCGTCGATCCCGACGCTGCAACCCGGCGATTGCTCCGCCTGGGGGCGTACCAGCTGGCCTACGCCGGCGTCGCGGCGCACGCCGCGGTGTCGGAGACCGTCGAGCTGGCGCCACGGCGCACGAGAGGGTTCGTCAATGCCGTGCTCCGGCGAGTAGCCAACGAGCCAATGCCCGCCGCGTCGTGGCCGAGCGACGGCGCCCGGCTGAGTTATCCCGACTGGGTCGTCGATCGAATGCGCGTCGAGCTGGGCGCCGATGACGCCCTTGCCGCCCTCGAGGCCATGAACCGGCCGCCTCCCGTTCGGGAACGCTCCGACGGATACGTCCAGGACCTGGCCTCGACATGGGTGGCCGAAGCAGTCGACGCCGGAGGGCGGGTGCTCGACCTGTGCGCCGCGCCTGGAGGCAAGGCCACGGCGCTCGCCACGCATGCGACCGTCGTCGCAACCGATGCGCATCCGGGACGCGTGCGGATGATGGCGCGCAACGCGGCGCGCCTCGGCGTCGAGATGCCGGTGGCCGTGGCCGACGGCCGTCGGCCGCCGTTCACTCCCGAGACCTTCGATGCGGTGCTCCTCGATGCCCCCTGCTCGGGGCTCGGGGCACTCCGTCGCCGCCCGGACGCCCGATGGCGGATCACGGCGTCGGGCGTCGACGCGCTCGTCGCACTCCAGGCCGAATTGCTCGATGCGGCTGCTGCCCTTGCCTGCCCCGGCGGGCAGCTCGTGTACAGCGTGTGCACGTTGACCGCGGCCGAGTCGATCCATCACGCCACTCCGCGCGGCTTCGACGTCGACGACCGCCCGCCGGACCACGGGATGTGGCGCCCGTACGACCGGGGTTGGCGGGTGCTCCCACACGATGCAGACACCGACGGCATGACGGTGCTCCGATACCGTCGCGTGGATGGCTGATCACGATTCCGCTGACTCACCGCCTCCGGCGGCGAAGGTGCTGACGGTGAGCGACGGCGTGTTCCACGGCACCCGTGACGATCGCAGCGGTCGCGCGCTCGTCGAGCACCTCACCGCAGCGGGCTTCACCGTGGTCGACCACAAGATCACCGCTGACGGTGCCGATGAGGTCGCCGGTCATCTCGACACGATGACCACTGGATTCGCCGGGCTCGTCGTCACCACGGGCGGTACCGGGTTCGCTCCTCGCGACCAGACGCCGGAGGGGACGCTGCGGGTGATCGAGCGAGAGGCACCCGGACTCGCCGAGGCGATGCGCCTGTGCAACCCGCTCGGTCGGCTCTCGCGCGGACGGGCGGGGGTTCGTGGGGCGGCGATCGTGCTCAACACGCCCGGGAGCACCAAGGGGTGTGTCGAGCAACTCGATGCGGTGATCGACGTGATCCCACACGCGTTAGCGGTCCTGACCGGCGGCAACATCGGCCACTGAACGGCCGTTGCTGGAAACTGCCGCGGTCGACCCTCGGGCGCGCCGATAACCTGCGGCGCCGTGCTGCGGATGGTCATTCCCAAGGGTTCGCTCGAGGCGGCGACGCTCGACTTGTTCGAGTCCGCCGACCTACCAGTACGCCGCTCGTCCACGGTGGATTACCAGGCGACGATCGACGATCCACGCATCGATTCGGTACGCATCCTGCGACCCCAGGAGATCCCGACCTACGTCGCCGAAGGGCTCTTCGACATCGGCATCACTGGTCGAGACTGGATCGAGGAGACCCAATCCCAGGTCGAGTCGCTCGGTGAACTGAAGTACTCCAAAGCGACGACCAAGCCGATTCGTGTGGTCGTCGCCGTGGCCGGCGACTCGCCGGCCGAGACGGCGGCTGACCTGCCCGACGGCGTGCGGGTGCAGTCTGAGTATCTCGGGCTCACCAAGCGCTTCTTTGCCGAAAAGGGTGTCCGCGCCGACGTCCGCCTGTCGTACGGCGCGACCGAAGCGAAAGTGCCCGATATCGCCGACTGCGTCGTCGAGATCACCGAGACCGGTCGAGCGCTCCGGGCCGCGGGCCTGAAGATCATCGACACGATCCTGACGAGCTACACCGAGGTAATCGCCAACCCGGCGGCGGCAGCCGACCCTGAGAAGCGACGGGCGATGGGACAGATCCTGACGTTGCTCAACGGGGTCCTGGACGCACGCGGGCGCGTGTTGCTCAAGATCAACGTGTCAGAAGAACGGCGCGATGCGGTGCTCGAAGTGTTGCCGTCGATGAAGTCGCCTACGGTGTCACCGCTCGCCGGCGGTGGCTACGCCGTCGAGTCGGTGGTCGAAAAACGCATGATCAACCTCGTGATCCCGGCCCTGCGCGACGCCGGAGCGACCGACCTCGTCGAGATGCCGATCTCCAAGATCGTCCCGTGACCGAGCGGATGCACGCCATCGAACGCCGCACCGGCGTCGTCGAGGCCTTCGACGGTGAATCCGGCCTGGGCACAATCGTCGACGACACCGCCGTGAGGTATCCATTTCACTGCGTCGAAGTCGCCGACGGCACTCGGACGATCAAGGTCGGGACCTCCGTCGGCTTCACCGTCAGCAGCCGGTTCGGGCGGCGCGAGGCGACGGCCATTATCGGGTGACCGATCGGCGCATCGCTGAGTTGCTCGAGGTGCTGATCGCCCTCGAGCCCGGTGAGGTGACGACCTACGGCGATGTCGCGGCCACCGCAGGCCATCCACGCCAGGCGCGCCTGGTCGGTCGGATCCTCGGTGAGTTCGCTGACTGGCGCGGAGTCGAGGTCCCGTGGTGGCGGGTGGTCAACGCGGCCGGGGTGATCCGCACAGCACCGAGAGGACGACAGGCCGTCCTGTTGCGCGCTGAGGGTGTGGTCGTTCGAAACGGCCGGGTGCATGATGCACCGATTGGGCGCTTCCACCGCGACTCGCACTAAGTTCGCCACGTCGGCGCGCCGCCGTCGACGTGGCGACAAAAGGACGGTGAGTTCGGTGTCGGAACGCTCCGATGAGCAACGCTACGAGGGCCTCAGCCCGTTCGAATTGAAGAACAAGCTAATCGCGATGGCCAACGAGTCCGAGGCCATGATGCTCAATGCCGGACGCGGGAATCCGAACTGGGTGGCGGTCGAGCCGCGACGAGCGTTCGGTGAGTTGCACCGATTCGCCCTCGACGAATCCGAACGCACCGCGATCGCCCCCGGGTTCGGTGGCACGCCGGAACCCGCCGGCATCGCCTCTCGGCTACGCAACCATCTCGGTGGCCCGAGCGCTCAGGGCGCCGATCTGCTCAACGCTGTGCTCGACTTCGTGGCCGCCCGATTCGGGTTCGATCTCGATGCGTTCGTGCTCGAACTCTGCGACGCCATCCTCGGCGATCACTACCCGGTGCCCGACCGCATGCTGCGCCACTGCGAACAAGTCGTCGATGCCTACCTCGCGTCGGCGCTCGCCGGTGGTGCCTGGCCCGAAGGCAACTTCGACTTGTTCGCCACCGAGGGTGGCACGGCCGCAATGACGTACGTCTTCCAATCGATGGCCGAGAACAAGCTGATCCACCCCGGCGACACGATCGCCTTGGGCACACCGATCTTCACGCCGTACCTGGAGATTCCGTATCTCGACGACTACCGGCTGATCGAGCTCGAGATCGCGCAGGCCGAGAACGACGAGTGGCGCTACCCGCCCGAAGAGATCGAGAAGCTCGCCGATCCCAGCGTCAAGGCGTTGTTCGTCGTTAACCCGTCCAATCCGACCTCGCGGGCGATGCATGCCGAAACACTCGATGCCTTGTCCGAGCTGGTCGCTACGAAGCGACCAGACCTGATCTTGCTCACCGACGACGTCTACGGCACCTTTGTCGACGGTTTCCGCTCGCTCGCCTCCGTCGCTCCGAAGAATACGATCCTGGTGTACTCGTGGTCGAAGTTCTTCGGCGCCACCGGATGGCGGCTCGGAGTGATCGGCTTGCACCAGGACAACGTCTTGGACACCGCGATTCGAGGGCTGCCTGCGGAAGACCGGGCGGCGCTCGACGAGCGCTACGGCACCGTGTTCCTCGACCCGCCGAGCACCAAGCTCATCGATCGCATGGTGGCCGACAGCCGCACCGTCGCTCTGCACCACACCGCGGGGCTGTCCACGCCGCAACAGGTGATGATGACGCTGTTCTCGCTGCACTCGCTGTGCGACGGTGACCGGTCGTATCAGCACGCCGCGCAGGCGATCGTTCAGCACCGGCTGGAGGGCCTCTACTCGGGGCTCGGTGTGGACTATGTCGACTCGTCGTACGACACGCATTACTACAACACCATCGACGTTCCGCTTCTCGCCGCCGAACGGTTCGGAGACGACTTTGCATCGTGGCTCCGAGCCGCGCACGAACCGATCGACTTCGTGTGGCGCTTGGCGCACGAGCACGGCGTAGTGCTGATGGACGGTGGTGGGTTCGATGCTCCCGAGATGTCGATACGGGTCTCACTGGCGAACCTGCCGACCGACGCCTACCCACAGATCGGTAGGTCGATCTCGGATTTGCTCGCCGACTACCACGGACGATTCGTCGCCGCTGGGAATTCCTCGGCGTGATCGACGCGATCGAAGACCTGTTCGCCGATGCGCCGTTGCTGGCGTTGTTCATCACGATCGCGCTCGGGTACATCCTCGGAAAGTTGTCGATTGGGTCGTTCACGCTCGGCGGCATCGCCGGGACCCTGATCGTCGGAGTTGCCATCGGCCAATTCGGGGTGCAGATCGACGATGGTGTGAAGACCATCTTCTTCGCGTTGTTCATCTACGCGGTGGGGTATCAGGGCGGACCACAGTTCGTTCGTTCGCTCAACCGCAGATCGCTGAGTGAGCTGGGCGCTGCGTTCACGATGTGTCTCATGGGGCTGCTCGTGGTCCTGGCCTTCTCGTTCTCGTTCGATCTCGACCGGGGCACGGCGGCGGGGCTGGCCGCAGGGGGGTTGACGCAGTCGGCGATCATCGGCACGGCCGATGAAGCCATCGCCGATCTTGACGGACTCACCTCGGACCAGATCGACGAGATGCAGACCAACGTCGCCGTCGGGTACGCGATCTGCTACATCTTCGGCAGCATCGGCCCGATCATCATGGCGACGTGGTTCTTCCCGCGCATCATGCGCTGGAACATCAGACGCAAGGCGAAAGAGAAAGCAGCGCTCATGTCCGGGGGCGCTCCAGAGCTCGAGCCCGGGGAGGTCGAGGCGGTCGAGCTCGTCCAGACGCGGTTCTACCGACTCGACGGCGACGCTGGTGGCGTAGGGTCGACGGTGCGCGACGTCGACAATGCACTCGGCCAGGCCGCGATCGAGTTGCTCCTACGCGAAGGCAATCGTATAGAACCCGATCTCGATATCGAACTCGAACGCGGCGACGTCGTTGCCCTGACGGGTTTCGTCGGCGCGCTTGAGACGGCGGGATCGACGGTGGGCAACGAGGTGCCGGCACCGTTTGGTGTGCATCTCGTGGAGGAACAGCGCGATGTCGTCGTCACGAACACCGCGCTCACCGAGGTCTCGTATGGCGAGCTGACCGAGCGGGTCGACGTCGACGCCCGCCGGGGTGTCTACCCCACGCGCATCCGTCGGCTGGGCCAAGAGCTGCCACTGCTTCCCGATGTCGAATTGAATCGCGGCGACGAATTGACCCTCGTCGGCCGACCGGGCGACCTCGACCGAGTGCAGGATCGCATCGGCTATCCGGTCACCCGCGCCAAGACAACCGACTTCGTGTTCTTCGGGGTGGGCATGGCCATTGGCATCGCCATCGGACTGATCAGCGTCGACGTGGCCGGCGTACCCGTGACCCTGGGCACGGGCGGCGGATGTCTCGTGGCCGGACTCCTGATGGGCTGGTTGCGCAGCACGCATCCGCGATACGCCGCCTTGCCCTCCGGCGCCTCCAACTTCTTGCGCGACTTCGGTTTGGCAGTGTTCGTCGGAGTGGTCGGACTCAACTCCGGAGAACAAGCCCTGCAGGCGATCCAGGATCAGGGCATTCAGCTCTTCCTGATGGGCGTCGGGGTGACGATCATTCCGATGCTGATCACGTTCCCGATCCTGTACTACGTGTACAAGATCAAAGACCCGATCGACGCGTTGGCTTCGGTCGTCGGCGGGCGCAGCGCCAATCCCGGCTTCGCCGCGCTTCTCGAGAAGGCCGGCAACGCCACACCGGTGGCGACCTTCACGATCACGTATGCCTTGGCCAACGTGGTGCTCACTGTGTGGGGACCGCTGATCGTCGGCATCGTCGACACCAACGTCGGCTGATCAGCGTCGGGACGGGTGAGCTGACCGCAGATGTTTGATGCCATCGAGTCGCTGTTCGCAGATGTTCCGCTGCTGCCGTTGTTCGCAACCGTGTCGCTCGGCTACATCGTTGGCCAGCTGCGCATCGGATCGTTCGTCCTCGGTGGCACGGCGGCAACGCTGTTGGTCGGGTTGGCGATCGGTCAGTTCGACGTGTCGTTCAGCGACGACGTGAAGGGGTTGTTCTTTGCGTTGTTCAGTTACTCGGCGGGGTATCGAGGCGGGCCGCAGTTCGCCCGCTCGTTGACCAAGAAGTCGGTGCGTCACCTGGCAGCAGCGTTCACGATGTGTGTGGTCGGGCTGATCATCGTGCTGTTCTTTGCCTATACGTTCGATCTCGATCGAGGAACCGCCGCCGGACTGGCTGGGGGCGGCCTCACTCAGACGACGATCATCGGCACCGCCGACGAAGCAATCGGCAGACTCGATGGGTTGTCGTCGAGCCAGATCGACGAGATGCAAGCCAATGTCGCCGCCGTCTACGCCATCACCTACATCTTCGGCTGCATCGGCCCGGTGCTCATGGTCAGCTGGATCATTCCGCGCTTGATGCAGTGGAACGTACGACGCGAGGCGCGGGTGAAGGCGGAGAAGATGTCTGGCGGTCGCCTGTTGCTCGAGCCCGGCGAGGTCGACGTTGCAACTCGGGTGCGCACGCGCTTCTTCCGCGTCGAGTCCGACAGCTGGACCGCGGGAGTGTCGGTCGACGAGATCGGCGAGCGCCTCGAGCACGCCGTGGTCGAACTCGTCGTCCGAGATGGCGAGACGGTCGAACCGAAACCGGATCTGCGTATCTGCGACGGCGACATCGTTGCCGTGACCGGGTTTGTTGCAACCCTGAGCGAGGCCCACCCGTTGATCGGCATCGAGGTGCCGGCTCCGCTCGATGTGCACCTCGTCGAAGAGCAACGCGACATCGTGATCACCGAACCCGACGTGGTGGATCGCACCTACCTCGAGCTCGTCGAGGCCTCAGAAGGCCGGACCTGGCGCAGTGTGTACCCCACGCGGTTGCGGCGAGCCGGTACCGACATTACCGGTCTCCGGAGCGTCGAACTCAATCGAGGTGACGAACTCACACTCACCGGCCGTCCCGCGGACCTCGATCGGGTCACCGAGGAGCTCGGCTACTCGGTGACCCGGGCCCGTGTCACCGATGTCGTGTCGTTCGGCGCCGGCATGGTGCTCGGCGTCGTGATTGGCCTGCTCACCGTCAACGTCGCTGGAGCACCGCTGACGCTCGGCACCGGCGGCGGATGTCTCGTCGCCGGCCTCGCGATGGGCTGGCTCCGCAGTGTGCACCCGCGGTACGCCGCGTTGCCGGACGGCGCCGCGAACTTTCTCAGCGAGGTGGGGTTGGCGATCTTCATCGCGATCGTGGGACTGACGTCGGGAGCGACGGCCATCGACACCATGACCGATCAGGGCGCTGAACTCCTGCTCATGGGCGTAGCAGTCACGATGATCCCGATGTTCATCACCTTTCCGCTGTTGTACTACGTGTACAAGATCAGAGACCCGATCGACGCCCTGGCGACGACAATGGGGGGGCGCAGCGCTCAGCCGGGGTTTGCAGCGCTCCTCAACGATGCCGGCAACGCCACACCGGTGCCGACGTTCACCGTGACGTTCGCCCTCGCCAATTTGCTCTTGACGCTGTGGGGTCCGCTGATCGTCGGTGTGGTGCGGCAGAACGCGTGACTGTGGCGTCAGGTGTCGCCTGGAGTTGTCGCGCCCTTGACCTGGACAAACGCGATCCGGATGTTGTTCAGTGCATCGCGCATGGTGCCGGCTTCTTCGCCGAGGCGGTCACCGAGTCCGTCGACGAGGCAGGCCACCGAATCGATGGCGAGGGCCGCCGCTTCGAGGTTCGGGGGAGTGGCCGACAGGTGGATTGCCGCCAACTCGTAGAGACCCATGACGTGGTTCGTCACGACGACCTCGGCCGGTACGTCGCCCAGCCGCGCCCGGGCCTCCGTCATCGCCTGCTCGGCTTCGGCGAGCGCATCGAGCTGCTCCTGATCGAGTTGCTCCGGGTTGAAGGCGTCTGGGTCGAACGGCTGGTCGGGGGAAGCGGCGGAGGTTTCGTCGGTCACAGGCGCTACCCTACCGACGCGACAATTGAGGCGAAGTGGGGGCAACTCCCACCCGGCCACGGTGTATCGGCAGTGCGAATGTCGACATGCGACGGTGAGTTCGGGTCACAAGGCTGAGGCTGGCAGTGCTGCGAGCCGCTCCGCGTGCAGTTCGCGTCGAGCGCCGAAAACAGCACATATCGAGACCCAGGGAGACCCTTTGCACAGGAGCGTTCAGCCATAGCACCGCGAAACGACCAACGCGGCGACCAACATCGCGTCAACGATCGGATCCGCTCCCGCGAGGTGCGGTTGATCGGGCCCTCCGGCGATCAGCTGGGGATCAAGCCCGTTCCCGAGGCGTTGCGCATGGCACGAGGCCTCGATCTGGACCTCGTCGAAGTGGCGCCGAATGCCAACCCACCCGTCTGCCGAATCATGGATTACGGCAAGTTCAAGTACGAGGAGGGGCAAAAGGCCAAAGAAGCGCGTCGGAAGTCGACCAACGTGTCGGTCAAAGAGGTCAAGTATCGACCCAAGATCGGCAAAGGTGATTTCAACACCAAGACGCGCAACGTGATCCGCTTCATCGATGAGGGGCACAAGGTCAAGGTGACGCTGCAGTTCCGGGGTCGGGAAATGGCCCACCCAGAACTCGGCACCAAGATCCTCGACGACGTGCTCGAAGCGGTCGGTCCCGCTGCCAAGGTCGACAGCCAAGCTCGGCTCGAGGGTCGCAGCATGTCGATGGTGCTCTCGCCGGACAAGAAGGCGCAAGAGGCGATGAAGAAAGCGGCTGCCGAGGCGGCCCGCGCGGCCGAGTCGGCCGATGTCGCCGAGGCTGCCGAGCAGGGAACGGAGTAGACGATGCCAAAAATGAAGACCTCCAAGACCACCGCCAAGCGGTTCAAGAAGACGGGCAGCGGCAAGTTGCGCCGTCAGCAGGCGATGCGCCAGCACCTGTTCGAGAAGAAGCCGTCGACACGGACTCGTCGTCTGGCCGCTGATGCCGACGTGCACCCCGGCGACGAGAAGCGCATCAAGCGACTCCTCGCCGAGCGCTGAGATCGACGACGACAAGACGGGAGAAGTGACATGGCACGTGTGAAGCGCGGCGTCGCGGCGAAGCGACGCCACAAGAAAGTGCTCGGTCAGGCCAAGGGCTACTACGGCAACAAGAGCCGGTCGTACCGGGCCGCCAACGAGCAGGTGATGCGGTCGGGGCAGTACGCCTACCGCGACCGCCGGGCGCGCAAAGGTGAGATGCGGCGTTTGTGGATCCAGCGGATCAACGCGGCCTGCCGCGAGAACGACATGAGCTACAGCCGGTTCATCGCTGGGCTCAACGCCGCCGACATCGTGGTCGACCGCAAGATCCTCGCCGAGATCGCAGTGACCGACCGCGCTGCCTTCGCCGCGCTGGTCGAGTCGGCCAAGTCGGCGCTCTGAGCGCCGACGAGCTCAGCTACACCAGCGGCGCCGTCCAACGCGTGCGGCGCCTGATCGGCGATCGTCGAGAGCGGCGCCGCGCGGGCGCGTTCGTCGTCGAAGGGCCACAGTCGGTCGGCGAGGCGTTGGCAGCGGGACTTGCCTGCGACGAGCAGTTCGTTCCAGCGGACCGGCCCCAGACGGCGGTTGCCGGAGCTGGTCCGACCCGGCTGCTCGGTCCAGGCGTGTTCGAGAAGGTGGCCCCGACCCAACAACCACAACCGCCGATTGTCATCGTGCGCCAGCCGGCGTGGGACATCAGCGCGGTACTCGCCGGCGCGTCGCTGGTGCTCGTCCTCGATCGGATCGCCGATCCAGGCAACCTCGGCACGATCATCCGCTCGGCCGAGGCGGCCGGCGCAGACGCGGTGGTGGTGACCGCCGGGTCAGTCGACCCTTCGAATCCGAAGGTCGTGCGATCTACTGCCGGGTCCTTGTTTCGATTGCCGGTGCTCGAGGCTGCGCTCCCAGATGTGGCCGCAGCCGGCCTGATGCTGTGGGGAACGACCAGTCACGACGACGACGCGCCGACGGCCTACGACCGGGCGGACCTCTCCGGGCGGGTCGCACTCGTCCTCGGTACCGAGGCACACGGGTTGCCCGCCGACGCAAACGGGGCGATCGACCGATGGCTGACCATTCCCCACGGCGGATCGGCCGAGTCGCTCAACGTGGCGATGGCGGCTACCGTGCTCGCATTCGAGGTGCAGCGTCAGCGCCGAGCGATGTAACTCTCCGGCTACGAGGCTGGCTACCGTCGCGGCATGGGCGACCAACCGAACATCTTGGTGATCTGGGGCGACGACATCGGAATCACGAATCTCAGCTGCTACGGAGACGGCGTGATGGGGTATCGCACGCCGAACATCGACCGCATCGCCGACGAGGGAATTCGCTTCACCGACTACTACGGCGAGCAGTCGTGCACCGCAGGGCGCTCGGCGTTCATCACCGGGCAGAACCCGTATCGCACCGGATTGACCAAGGTCGGCATGCCGGGCGCCGACATCGGGCTCCGCGCCGAAGACCCGACGATCGCCACCGCGCTGAAAGCGTGCGGGTACCGCACGGGCCAGTTCGGGAAGAACCACTTGGGCGACCGCGACGAGTTCTTGCCGACGATGCACGGCTTCGACGAATTCTTCGGCAATCTCTACCACCTCAATGCGGAAGAGGAGCCGGAACAGACCGACTATCCCGACCGCGAGAACTTCCCGAACTTTCGCCGCACCTTCGGCCCACGCGGAGTGATCCACTCATGGGCCAACGGTGATGGCACACAACGCATCGAAGACACCGGTCCGCTGACCAAGGAGCGAATGCGCACGGTCGACGACGAGATCACCCCGGAAGCGCTGCGGTTCATGCGCGACGCCGCGGCCGCCGAGACACCGTTTTTCATGTGGTTCAACACCACCCACATGCACTTCCGGACGCACATTCCCGAAGCGATCAAAGGGATCGCCGGGCGGTGGCAGTCCGAGTACCACGACGCGATGGTCGACCACGATCGTCTCGTCGGTGAGCTGCTCGACTTCCTCGACGCCGAGGGCCTCACCGAGAACACGATCGTGCTCTACTCGACCGACAACGGTCCACACATGAACACGTGGCCCGACGCCGGGATGACCCCATTCCGCAACGAGAAGAACTCGAACTGGGAAGGCGCGTATCGCGTGCCGTCGCTCGCCCGGTGGCCTGGGCGATTCCGGCAGGGCGTCGTGCTCAACGACATCGTCAGCCACAACGACTGGTTCGTCACGCTGCTCGCCGCTGCCGGCGATGTCGACGTCGCCGAGCGGTTGCGCGCGGGTACCGAACTCGACGGCACGGAATATCACGTCCACCTCGATGGCAACAACCAGCTCGACTATCTCACGGGCGCAACCGACGAGAGCGCCCGCGACTCGTTCTTCTACGTCTCCGACGACGGCGATCTGACCGCGCTGCGCTTTGACAACTGGAAGTTCGTGTTCATGGAACAACGAGCGACCGGAACCTTGCAGGTGTGGGCCGAGCCGTACACGGAGCTGCGGGTGCCGAAGATCTTCAATCTGCGTACCGATCCGTACGAGCGTGCCGACATCACCTCGAACACCTACTACGACTGGTTGATCGATCGCGCCTACTTGCTGGTTCCGGCGCAGTCGTACGTCGCGGAGATGATCTCGACGTTGGCTGAATTCCCGGCTCGGCAAGAGCCGGCGGCGTTCAACCTCGACAAAGTGATCGCCAAGCTCGAAGCGGGAATCCCGAGTTCGTAGGCGGCGCAGACCGTGTACGCTGCAGCACCGTGACGACCGCGATGCTGCGATTTTTGAGCCCCGGGTGACCCGGGGATACGCGCTGCGCCGTCCACCGTCCTGAGTCGCCCGGGGTCTGTCCACCGGAGCCACCAGCGAAAGGATCTGTCGTGATCAACGAGATCGAAGCGGCGCGCGATGCCGCACTAGCCGAGATCGCCGCGCTCGGCGACGTCGACGCCGTGTCGACGGCGACCACCCGCCTCACGGGCAAGAAGAGCGCCTTGTCCGGGCTGAAGAAGGGGCTCGGCGCCCTACCGAGCGTCGATGACAAGAAGTCTGCAGGGCAGGCGATCAACGCCGCCCTCGCTGCCGTGAACGCCGCACTCGACGACCGCCGTGCGGAGTTGCAAGCGGCGGCGCTCGCCGACCGGGTCGAGCAGGAACGTCTCGACCTCACCGAGTTCGTCGCCGCCCCCTCCCGTGGACACGCCCACCTGGTGACCCAGGCCTGGGAGCGTCTCGAAGACCTGTTCATCGGGCTGGGGTTCCAGATCGCCGAGGGCCCCGAGGTCGAGACCGACTGGCACAACTTCGAGGCGTTGAACATGGGCGAGGGTCATCCCGCGCGCGGGGAGTTCGACACGTTGTTCCTCGACTACGCGCCCCAGGGTGGACAGCCTGGCTCGACATTGTTGCGCACTCATACCTCGCCGGTGCAGATCCGCACGATGCTCGCGGGCGAACCACCGATCTACATCGTTGCTCCAGGGCGTGTGTTCCGCCGTGACACCGCCGATGCGACACACATGCCGGTGTTCCACCAGATCGAAGGTCTGGTGGTCGACCGCGACATCACCATGGCCGATCTTGCCGGCACGATCGAAGCGTTCACCAAGGCGTTCTTCGGGTCGGAGTTCACCTCGCGCCTGCGGCCGTACCACTTCCCGTTCACCGAACCGTCGGCCGAGTTCGACATCCAGCGACCCGACGGTTCGTGGATCGAACTCGGTGGATGCGGCATGGTGCATCCCGACGTGTTGCGCGCCGGGGGCATCGACCCCGAAAAGTGGAGCGGGTTCGCGTTCGGTTTCGGCATCGATCGGATGGCGAAAGAACGCCACGGGGTCGACGACCTCCGCGAGATGTTCAGCAACGACATTCGATTCCTGGAGCAGTTCTGATGGACGTATTGCTGTCGTGGCTCAACGACTACGGCGACTTCGGGGACCCTGCCGACCCGGCCGCGGTCAGCCGCGTGTGTGACGCGCTGACCTCGCTCGGGATGGAGGTGGCCTCGGTCGACGTCGTCGGACAGACGGTCGACGGGGTGGTTGCGGCCCGCGTGCTCCGGCTCGAGCAGCACCCCGACGCGGCCAAGGTGCAACGCGTCTACGTCGACGCCGGCGACGGCGTCGAACGCCATGTCTGGTGCGGGGCGTTCAACATGTCCGTCGGTGACGTCGTGCCGCTGGCCACCCTCGGCACCGAGATGCCCAGCGGGATGACCATCGAACGGCGTGGCATCCTCGGCATCGACTCAGAGGGGATGTTGTGCTCGGCATCCGAACTCGGTCTCGGCGAGGATCACAGCGGTATCCACCTGTTGCCACCGGATACGGCCCTCGGGGTGCCATATGGCGACGCGCTCGGTCTCACCATTGACGCCCTGATCGACGTCGAGGTCATTCGCAATCGACCCGACACCCTCGGCTACGTCGGGATCGCCCGGGACCTGGCGCCGGCACTCGGTGTCGAGTTCAGACCGCCGACGCCGCCGGCGCCGCCGACCGGACCGGCGCGGTCCGCGCCGGTCGAGATCCTCGATGGCGATCGCTGTGCGCGCTTCACCTCGACGGTGATCTCCGGGGTCGTCGTCGCCCCGTCGGCTGGCTGGATGGCGCGTCGGTTGCTCGCTGCCGGCATGCGCCCGATCAGCAACGTCGTCGACGTGAGCAACTACGTGATGCTCGAACTCAATCAGCCGAACCACGCCTACGACCTGGAGACGCTCGGCGGAGGCGGGTTTCGCGTCCGGTTGGCCGCTGACGGCGAGATGTTGACGACACTGGACGGGGAGCAACGAACGTTCACGACCGACGACTTGTTCATCTGTGACGCCGACGACGTGCCGATCGGTGTCGGAGGGGTGATGGGTGGGCTCGAGTCGGAGATCTCCGATTCGACGAGCACCGTTGCGTTGGAGATGGCCTGGTTCGATCCGTACAGCGTGGCCCGCACCGTGACGCGCACGAATCTGCGCTCGGAAGCGTCGACCCGTTTCGAACGGGGCGTCGACCCGTACGGGATGCCGTTGGCCATTGTCCGTTTCGCCGAACTCCTCGCTGAGACCTGCCCCGATCTCGTCGTCCACGATGGTGGCGTCGACGCACGCACCGAACACCTGCCGTCCCAGCAGCGTCACGCCGAGGTGCGCATCTCGGCGGTTAACCGTGTGCTCGGCACCTCGCTCGCCGCGGACGACCTGCCGGGTCTGCTTGACCCGATCGGGTATACCGTGACCGGCACCGGCGACACGCGGGTGGTGGCTCTGCCAACGTGGCGACCCGACTCCAGCGGGGAGGTCGACGTCGTCGAAGAGGTCGCCCGGCATTACGGGTACGCCAATCTGGGCAAGCGCGTCCCGCAGTCGGTGGTGCACGGTTCGCTCACCGTCCACCAGCAGCGACGCCGGCTCGCCCGCGAGGTGCTCCTGGGATTGGGGATCTCCGAGGCGATGCCCAACCCGTTCCTCGCTCCGGACACACAGGAGCGCGCCGGGATCCCGGGGGCGGTGATCTCGATCACCAACCCGCTCGTGGCCGAAGAGAGCGTCTTGCGGACGTCGTTGAGGCCCGGGTTGCTGCAGGCGATCGCATTCAACGAGTCGCATCGTCGCATGGGAGTGTCGCTGTTCGAGGTGGGGCACGTGTACCCGCCGGGCGAAGGCGAGTTGCCCGACGAGTTCGAGTCGTTGACCGTGGTGCTCGCGGGTCGAGAAGCACCAGCGGCGATCGCCGTGTGGCGTGAGCTGGCGGCTGCCCTCGGCGTCGGGGCGCGTATCGACCAAGGCCGCGTCCCCGCCGGTCTGCACGCCACCCGTTCGGCCACACTGCAGGTCGGCAAGGACGCGATCGGTGCTGTCGGGGAGATCGCCCCCGAGGTGCTCGCGGCGTTCGGCGTCGAAGAACGGGTGGCGATCCTCGAGGTCGATCTCGATCGACTGCTCGCGCGTCCCCCCAAGCCGTCCCAGTGGAAACCGACCAGCCGCTATCCGTCGAGCGACCTCGACCTGGCCTTTGTCGTCGGCGACGAGCTCAGCGCGGAGCGTGTCGAGAAGGCGATCCGTCAGGGCGCGGGCAGGTTGCTCGTCGGTCTGGAACTGTTCGACGTGTACCGGGGCGACCGGGTGCCGCTGGCGACACGTTCGCTGGCGTACCGGCTGCGGTTGCAGGCGGCAGATCGCAATCTGACTGATGGCGACGTCGCCGACGTTCGCCGGAGTGTCGAGACGGTGACGACCAAACTGGGTGTCGAGCTGCGAAGCTGAGCAGGTGGCCGCTCCCGGCGAAACCGATCTCGTGCAGATGTTGGCCACGCTGCGCGTAGATCGACGACCCGAGGTCTACACATATGTTGCGGTCGATGTGCCGACGCCAGGTCTGCTCGCCGCTGCCGCTGCGATGGTCGACGAGGGCGAGTTGACCACCCTGGTGGTACCGGTCGAGGCGGCGACCAGGGCTGGGCTCCCCGTGGTCATCGAGCTCGCTTGGCTGACGTTGGCGGTGCACTCGAGCCTCGACGCCGTCGGACTGACCGCAGCGGTCAGTGGTCGACTCGCCGAGCACAACATCGCCTGCAACGTGCTGGCGGGGTATCACCACGACCACCTGCTGGTGCCGAACAGCCGAGCCGATGACGCGCTCGCCGCGTTGGCGCCAACAGTCCGCACGTGACAGCTGGTGCCTGGCACCCGATGTCGCGGCGCCTGCGGCATCGATCGCCCGTGGCAGCGTGCGACAGTTGGTGCCAGGCACCAGATGTCCAGGGTTTCCGGGGTGTCGTCAGTTGAGGCTGAGATCGTCTGGTGCTTCGGCGAGCCAGGCGAGTCGCCCGGGCTGGCGGCGTAACACCGTCCGCCACAATTGATCGGGCTCGGCGCTGAACACGTCGCTCGGTTCGCTGTCGAGCACGAGCCACGCACCGGAGCTGATCTCCTCGTCGAGTTGCCCTGGTCCCCAGCCGGCATAACCCCGAAACACTCGAACGCCGCGGACCGCGTCGGCAACGAGCGCGGGGTCGGCGGTGAGGTCCGCCGACGCCACGCGACCGACGATCGGTGACAGCGCGTCACCGTCTCCGTCACCGCTGTCGCCGATCGGTGCCGCTGTTTCGGCGAGCGCAATGAGTGCGTTCTCCTCGACGGGACCACCGAGAAACACCGACGACGGTGTTGATTGCAGTTCGATCCAGCGATCGAGCGGTTCGTCGAGACTCTCCTCGCTCGGACGGTTGATGACCACGCCGATGGCGCCGTCGTCGTGATGCTCGAGCATGAAGATCACGGTTCGGTCGAAGTTGGGGTCGACGAGCGGGGGAGTGGCGAGAAGCAATCGTCCCTTGGTCGGTGTCCCGGCGAGCACGTGTCCATTGTGCCGGGACCCTCGCGCCTCGGCACCCGCGATGCCGCCGTTGTGTTCG
Source organism: Actinomycetota bacterium (assembly GCA_039177505.1). GTDB lineage: Bacteria > Actinomycetota > Acidimicrobiia > Acidimicrobiales > Ilumatobacteraceae > JABSQH01. The sequence goes on from JBCDFR010000017.1 coordinate 60,659, forward strand.
GTGCATGATTGCATGAACATCCGTAACGGTGTATGTTCATGCACATGACTGCCAAGGCCGTCGGAGTTGTTGGTGCCTCCGGCTATACGGGAGCGGAACTGCTGCGACTGCTCCACGCCCATCCGATTTTGTCGCTCGAGGCGATCACGGCTGCGTCGATGGCTGGTCGTCGGATTGCCGATGTCTATCCGTCACTCGGCGTGGCCTATGGCGACCGAACCTTCGAAGCTGGTCTGATCGACGACGCCCCGACCGCCCTGGCCGACCGGCTGGACGGCCTCGACGCAGTGTTCCTCGGCCTTCCGCACGAGGCCGCGATGCACCTCGTTCCGCATCTGATCGATCGCGTTGGCCACATCGTCGACCTGTCGGCCGCATTTCGGCTGAAGGACGATGCGGCATACCCCGAGTTCTATGGATTCGAGCACACCGAGACCGACCTGCTGGCCAGTGCGGTGTATGGGCTTCCTGAACTGCACCGCAAGGAGCTGTGCGGCGCCCAGCTGATCGCCACGCCCGGGTGTCATGTGACGGCTGCGACGTTGGCGCTTGCGCCGCTCGTCAACGCCGGGGTGGTCGAGGCGCGGGGTCTGATCGTCGACTCGATGACCGGCATCACGGGCGCGGGTCGGGCACCCACCGACATGAACACCTTTGCCAACATCGACGCCAACACCGTCGCCTACGGGCTGCATCATCATCGGCACACGCCGGAGATGGAGCAGGAGATCGGCGGTCAGGTGCTGTTCACACCGCACCTCGTCCCGATGAGTCGCGGCCTCTTGGCGACATGCCACGCGCCAGCGGCCGACGCCGATGACCGTGACGCACGCGACATCGGGGCCGCCATCACCGCCGCCTACCGCGACGCGTACGACGACGAGCCGTTCGTCGCGGTGGTCGACGGGCCACCGTCGACCAAGGCATGCCTCGGTGCGAACACGGCGCTGGTGTCGGCGAGCTACGACGCCCGCACCGGTTCGGTCGTTGCGATGGCGTCGCTCGACAACCTGACCAAGGGGGCATCAGGTGGTGCGCTGCAATCGTTGAACGTCGCCCTCGGAATCGAGGAGACCGCGGGGCTGGCGACGATTGGTCTGCAACCGTGAGTGGTGCCGGACCGGAGTCGATCGCGTCGACGTTGGTCGAAGCCCTGCCGTACATCCGTCGCTTCGCCGGCCGGACTGTGGTCGTCAAGTACGGGGGCAATGCGCTCGCAGGGACCAGCGATCACGATGCGCTCGAGTTGTTCGCTCAAGACATCGTGCTGATGCGGTTGGTGGGGATGCGTCCAGTCGTGGTGCATGGTGGCGGACCTCAAATCTCGGCGTTGATGAACCGATTGGGGAAGGACCCCGAATTCGTCGATGGGCTGCGGGTCACCGACGCAGAAACCGTCGATATTGCACGCATGGTGCTCGCCGGGCAGGTCAATCCCCAGCTGGTGACCGCGATCAACGTGCATGGCCGGTACGCGGTCGGCCTGAGCGGGGCTGACGGCGGGCTGTTGCGCGCCGTCGAACGGGACGAGCGGCTCGGGTTCGTCGGTGACGTCGATGTGGTCGAACCGGCGTTGCTTCGGGGCCTGCTCGACGACGAGTTCGTCCCGGTCGTGGCCACGATCGGCGTCGACGGACGGGGCCAGCCGTACAACATCAACGCCGACGTCGCGGCAGGCGAGATCGCCGCTGCGTTGGGCGCAGAGAAGTTGATCTATCTCACCGACATCGACGGGCTGCGACGCGATGCCGCCGATCCATCGACGCTCATCTCGCGGGTGACAAGCGACGAGCTCGCCGAGCTGATCGCTGACGGAACGGTCGCCGGCGGGATGATTCCCAAAGTGCAGAGTTGCATCGATGCTGTCCGCGGCGGTGTCAACGGAGCACACATCCTCGACGGGCGCGTAGCTCACGTGTTGTTGCTCGAGATCTTCACCGACGCAGGGATCGGCACCATGATTCAGACCGAGGAGTACCAATGAGCGCCCATCCGTACGCGTCGACGCTCGACGCGTGCCCATTCATGCCCGTCTTCGGTCCACCGCTGGCGATGATGGAGCGCGGCGAGGGCTGCTGGCTGTGGGACGACGAGGGTCACCGCTACCTCGACCTGCTCGCCGGGATCGCTGTGGTGTCGCTCGGGCATGCGCACCCGGCCGTCGCCGAGGCGATCAGTGATCAAGCGGGCCGGCTCCTCCACGTATCGAATTTCTTCGCCAATCGGCCGGCGACCGACGCGGCGATCACTCTCGACGAACTGCTCGAAGCGGCAACAGGGACCTCCGGGCAAGTCTTCTTCACGAACTCGGGTGCCGAGTCAGTCGAGTGCGCCATCAAGCTGGCGCGCAAGCACGGGGGACGTGGTCGGCACACGGTGGTCAGTATGTTCGGCAGCTTCCACGGGAGGACGTTGGCGGCGCTCGCCGCAACCGGCCAGCCGGCCAAACACGAGCCCTTTGCGCCGATGCCGGAAGGTTTTCGGCACGTCACGTACGGCGATCTCGAGCAGACGATCCAAGCGCTCGACTCAACCGTTGCCGCGGTGCTGCTCGAACCGATTCTCGGCGAGGGCGGGGTGCACGAGGCCGACGTCGATTTTCTCCGGGGCGTTCGTGCCGCGTGCGACGAGCGCGGGATCTTGATGATCGTCGATGAGATCCAGACCGGTCTCGGCCGAACTGGACGGTGGTTCGGGTTCGAGGAAGCCGGGATCTCGCCCGACGTCGTCCCGCTGGCGAAGGCGCTCGGTAACGGAGTGCCGGTGGGGGCGTGCTGGGCGCGGCACGAGGTCGCTGCTGTCTTCGAACCGGGAGATCACGGGTCGACGTACTCGGGAACGGCGCTTGCCACGGCGGCGGTCAACGCAACCCTGTCTGAGCTGCGGGCGATCGATGCGCCGTCGCGGGCGCAGGAGTACGGGAAACGACTTGCATCGGCGGTCGATGCCATCGACGGAGTGGTCCAGATGCGCGGTCGCGGTTTGATGTTGGCCGCTGTGCTCGACCGCGATCTCGACGCTCGCGCCGTGGCGCAGGCCGCCTTCGCACGTGGGATCATCGTCAACGCTGTTGCCCCAGACGCATTGCGGTTCGTGCCACCACTCATCATCGGTGACGAGGAGATCGAGTGTGCGGCCGGTGGACTCGCCTCCGCGATTGACGACGTGCGAGTACAGCACAACGAGGTGCGGTCGTGAGCGAGCCAACCGCTGCGGTACCGTCGGACTTGCTCGACATCGCCGACCTCGGCGTGGCCGAGGTCCGGAAGAGCCTGGATCTCGCGGTCCTCGATCCGCGTGAGCTCGGTGCGCCGCTCGCCGGACTGGGCGCCGCCTTGATCTTCGAGAAGCCGTCCAATCGAACCCGTCACTCCAGTGAGATGGCCGTGGTGCAGCTCGGCGGTCATCCCGTGTACACGCGCGGTGAAGAGGTCGGCTTCGATACCCGCGAACCGGTCGAGGACATCGGGCGCGTCATGTCTGGTTATCACGCCGTGTTGGCCGCACGCGTTATGCAACACCAGACCCTGGTTCGTCTCGCCCGGGCCGCCGATGTCCCGGTCGTCAACCTGCTCTCGGACCACTCTCACCCGCTGCAGGCGCTGGCTGATGCGCTCACCATGGAGCGACACCTCGGCGATCTTCGGGGTCGGGTCGTGGCGTACGTCGGGGACTACAACAACGTCGCTCGGTCGCTCGCTGAGGTCTGCGTGCTCCTCGGCGCCGACGTTCGGCTGGGAAGTCCCCGTGGCTACGAGCCGGATCCGGTCGATGTCGCCAGAATTCGCGCGTTGGGCGACGGGACGGTCACGGTGCACAAGCGGGCTGCGGAGGCGGTCGACGGTGCGCATGCCGTCCACACGGATACGTGGGTGTCGATGGGACAGGAGAGCGACCGCGAGGAGCGGCGTGCGGCCTTCGCCGGGTGGACGGTCGACGAAGAGTTGATGCGGGCGGCTGCCTCCGACGCTGTGTTCCTGCACTGCCTGCCCGCATATCGCGGGCTCGAGGTGTCTGCAGCGGTCATCGACGGTCCGCGCTCGGTGGTCGTCGAGCAGGCCCACAATCGGATGCACGCCGCCCGGGGCGCGCTCGCGATGTTGCTCGGCGTCGACGTGCCATGACGACCAAAGTGCAGCGGCAAGCCCTGATCACCCGACTCATCGGTGAACACGAGGTGACGAGTCAGCCGGGACTCATCGAGTTGCTCGCACGCGAGTCGGTTGAAGCTACCCAAGCCACGGTGTCGCGCGATCTCGACGAACTCGGTGCGGTGAAGGTGCGCGTTCCGGGTGGGGCGACCGTCTACGCCATTCCCGAGTACGAGCCCGACCGGCTGGCACCCGCCGACCAGCTGCGGCGGGTCATGGGCGAGTGGGTGGCCGAGGTGACGTCGTCTGGCAACATCGTCGTGTGCCGAACGCCTCCCGGTTGTGCCCACGTCGTGGCGTCGGCGCTCGATCGCAGTCGCGTCGATGGGTTGCTCGGCACCGTGGCGGGTGACGACACCCTCTTGTGCGTTGCGTCGGTCGCGGACGGTGGGGACCTGGCCGATCAACTGCGAGGCTTGGCCGGCCTGGACTGACGTGACGCTGCGCACGTCGGCGAGGTCGCCCCGACAACACACCGCAACGGAGGCCCAGAATGGATCTTGACGACCGCCACGAGTTCGGCCGGAGCGGCGACGTACCCGCAAGCGCCCGCACGTTATGGCATGGCCGCTTCACCGGCGGGCCCGATGAGGCGTTGCTGGCGTACACGGTCAGCCTCCCATTCGATCAACGGATGTGGGCCGACGACATCGCCGGGTCGACCGCGCACGTCAACGGACTCGCGCGGGCTGGGCTGCTGACCGCCGACGAGCGCGAGGTCATTCTCGCGGCGCTCGCCCGCGTCGCCGACGAGATGGAGACATGGACGTTCGAGTTCGCCGATACCGACGAGGACATCCACACCGCGATTGAACGGCGTGTCACGGAACTCGCCGGCTCTGCCGGGGGGAAGCTGCACTCGGCGCGGAGTCGCAACGATCAGGTCGCCACCGACTTACGGCTCTGGTGCCGCCGCGAGCTCCGGTCGGTGGCGGCCCGATTGGTCGACCTTCAACGAGTACTGCTCGATCAAGCGCTGGCTGCCGGCGATACGTACCTTCCCGGCTACACGCACCTGCAGCGCGCGCAGCCCGTGTTGCTTGCACATCACCTGATGGCCCACGGGTGGGCACTCGGTCGAGACGTCGACCGACTGATCGATGCGCTCGATCGAATGGACGTTTCGCCGCTCGGTGCGGGCGCACTGGCTGGGTCGTCGCTACCCATCGATCCGTTCAGCACGGCCGAAGAACTCGGGTTCTCGAAACCCTTTGAGAATTCGCTCGATGCGGTGAGCGACCGCGATTTCGTCGCCGAGGCCCTCTTTGCACTGGCACTCGTCGGCGTGCACCTGTCTCGCATCGGTGAGGAGTGGGTGTTGTGGACATCTGCTGAGTACGGCTTCGCAGTGCTCGACGACGGTTTCGCCACCGGTTCGTCGATGCTGCCGCAAAAGAAGAACCCCGACATCGCCGAACTGGCGCGAGGTAAGAGCGGCCGCCTAATCGGCAACTTGACCGGCCTGCTGACGACGCTGAAGGGCCTGCCGCTCGCATACAACCGCGATCTGCAAGAGGACAAGGAGCCGCTGTTCGACTCGGTCGAGCAGGTGGCGCTCGCCGTCGCTGCCATCACCGGCATGATCGCGACCGCGACGTTCGTTCCGGAGCGAATGCAACAGGCCGCCGACGAAGCGACGATGGCGGCCACCGATCTGGCTGAGCACTTGGTGCGCGGCGGGATGCCATTCCGTGAAGCGCATGCCATCGTCGGCGATCATGTTCGCCGTGCGCTCGCCGACGACAGTGAGCTGCGCGACCTGGTCGCGGCCGATCCGCGGCTTGGCGACGATGGGGCGGCACTGGTGGCCGACGGCGTCGCGGTCTCAATGCGCCGCAGTCATGGTGCGGGTGGGCCCGCGGCGCGAGACCGCCAGGTCGAGGCGTACCGCGAGATGGTCCGCGCCGAGACCGATGCGCTCGGTCTGTGAGCGAACGCTCACCGCGTGCTCGATCGGTGCTCGATCGGTCGGCGCTCGAGGGTGACGCGCCAACGGTCGCCCCACGGCTGCTGAACAAGCTGCTCACGCACGGCGGAACGATCGGCAGGATCGTCGAAGTCGAGGCCTACACCCCCGACGATCCGGCCTCGCACTCCGTGCGCGGACGAACGCCGAGCAACTCGACGATGTTCGATCAAGCGGGCACGCTGTACTGCTATCTCAGCTACGGCGTTCACGTCTGCGCCAACGTCTCCGTCGATGCGGTGGGTACGGGTGCTGCTGTATTGTTGCGCGCGCTCGACCCGGTGCACGGGATCGAGGAGATGCGAGCCCGCCGTGCCGGACGTCACGACCTCGCGGACGGCCCGGGCAAGCTGTGCCAAGCCCTCGACATCAGGCTGGAACACGACGGTGTCGATCTGCTCGACCCGTCGTCGCCGATCGGCTTGTCCGACGATGGGGTGCCACCGCCGAACACACCAGTGGTCGGCCCGAGGATCGGCATCTCGGTCGCCCGGGACCGGCCGTGGCGATGGCGGGTCGACCCGGCTCAGCGCCAGTCCATCCAGTAGCCGTGCGGGTGGCAGGTGGCCAGGTGATCGACCCGGCGCACGCCGCTGCGCCAGCGCACCAGGGTCATTTCGGTGGTGTGTTGGTCGGTCGGTACGCCGTGATCCAAGTCTGGTGTCTGGGCGGGAGACTCGGCGTAGATCCACGACAGGTCGTGGTCCGCTCCGAAACCGTCGAGCGCCGCGGCGTATGCCTGGCGGTCGTCGCTGGTGAAGTAATTCAGTACCCAGGTGTTGGTGACGACGGGGTGGCCGCGCACCACCAACCGTTCGAGTGCCGGCACCGTTGACGCCACCGCGTCGCCGGCGAGCAGCTCGGGTGGGTGTTCTCGGGCGAGCTCGATCGCTGCGACCAAACGTTCGAACCGGTCTCGCTGATCGGGCCACACGCAGGCTTCGAGCCAACGTGCTTCGTTCGGGTCGGTGACGTCGATCGGCGTGCGGTCGATTCCGCATCGGGCGATCACAGGGGGAAGCGACGCCGGCAGCGGCATCGAGCCGGTGATTTGGCAGCTGAGTTCGACGGTGGCGCCCGCACCGAGGCGAGTCGTGTCGATCGATGCGTCTGCGTTGCGGTCACTCGGCTCGTACAGATACGAGAATCGATCGAGGAGCAGGTTGAGGCCACCGCTGGCGCCGACGTCGAGATGGGCCAGTGGCTGTTGCTGCTCGGCGGCGATCACCGCCATTGCCGGAACGAGTAGTGCGCACCGGCCGATCTCGTTGGTCTGTGTTGTTCGCCGACCGGTGATCTCGACCAGTTCGGCGCGATGTCGTGTGACGAACTCCGTGACCGTCGAGGGCAACGCGGGATCCGTCGGTGGCCGACGGTTGTGGAAGAGGTTCGGGTACCAGGCGGCTAACGGCTCGGCGGGGTCTGCCAACAGCAGGTGGTGAATGGCGGCGAGGAGCAGTACCGGCTGGCGCTGTGTCTGCGGCGCGGCCTGCAGTGGGTCGGTGAGTTCGGGCTGTGCCGCAAGATGGGCCGACATCGCCGCATAGAGCGGCGCCCGTCGGGCGGTTGTCGCCGAGAGCTCGCCGAACCGTCGGGCGATCTCCCGGCGCCATGACGGATCGGCCTCTGCAACCTCGGGCTGGTGGGACACGCTCCGACAGTACCCTTGCGCTCTCTATGACCGTTGAGCATCCGGACCTCCTCGCCGACCTCGAAGCGCGCGGTCTGATCCACGACTCGACCGACCGCGACGAGCTCCGTCGGCACATTGCCAACGATGCCGTGGGGATCTATTACGGATGTGATCCGACCGCCGACAGCTTGCACGTCGGCAACTTGATCGGATTGATCATGCTGCGTCGATTCCAGGATGCGGGCCACCGGGCGATTCCGTTGGCTGGCGGAGCGACCGGGATGGTCGGCGATCCGAGTGGACGCAGCGAAGAACGCAACTTGCTCGACGACGACGTGCTCGACCACAACGTCGCCTGCATCAAGGCCCAACTGGCAAACGTGATCGATCTCGACGACGACGGGTTGGGCGTGCTCGTCGACAACCGGGAGTGGACCGAAACGATGTCGGTGCTCGACTTCCTGCGCGACGTCGGCAAGCACGTCACGGTCAATCAGATGTTGGCGCGCGAGTCGGTCAAGATGCGACTCGAGTCCGAGCGGGGGATCTCGTTCACCGAGTTCAGCTACATGCTGCTCCAGGCCAACGACTACCTCGAACTGTACGACCGCTACGGCTGTACGATTCAGGTCGGCGGGTCCGACCAGTGGGGCAACATCTTGTCGGGCGTCGACCTGGTCCGGCGCACTCGCCGGACCACTGTCCACGCGTTCTCGTGGCCGCTGCTGACCGCCAGCGACGGGAGCAAGCTCGGCAAGACCACCGGGGCCAGAGTGTGGTTGTCGGCCGAACGCACCAGCCCGTACCAGTTCCGCCAGCACTGGATGCAGGTCGCCGACGAGACGATCGGCGCACAGCTCAGAACCTTCTCGTTGCGCCCGCTCGTAGACATCGAGGCACTGCTCGGCGAGCATGCCGAGGCGCCCCAGCGACGAGTAGCGCAACGCGCCCTCGCCGATGAGATGGTCACGCTGATCCACGGTGCCGCAGCGGCCGCCGGCGCGGCGGAGGCCGCCGACCTCCTGTTCGCCAAGGATCCCACCAACGCCTCGGCCGAAGCCCTCGAGGTGCTACGCAACGAGATCGACTCGATCACTGTGCCGGCCGCCGATGTCGGCGATCCGGTCCCGCTGTTCGTCGCCGCCGGCCTCACCGATTCGAACGGCGACACCCGCCGACAATTGGCGCAGGGTGCGCTCACGGTCAATGGCGATGTGCTCACCGCTGACGCCGACCTCGCTGGTGTCGCGCCGCTGCACGGACGGTTCTTGATGTTGCGGCGTGGCAAGAAGCGCCACGCCCTCGTCGAGTTGGCGACCTGAGCGGACGCCGCCGCCGAACTTTTTCGCCGAGGGGTTGTGGAGCCCCGTCTGCGTGGTTATCTTCTAACTCCGCCTTTGCGCACGGTTCACCCGGAACGCAGAGGCAGCGGCACCTCCGCCGAGCGAGCGCTCAGCGCCTCGGCGTGTGCCACGAGCTTCGGCTCCTTGAAAACGGAAGAGAAGACAGAACGCCAGTGCGGGCAGTTCATGCGGCCTCGGCCGTAGAGAGCTGTCTGTCAATTCAGCTGTCGGCTACCCAGCCGATGGCAAACTAATAATTCGGTGGCTCAGCCACCACAGCAAGGACGCTCGTCGTGATCGAGGTATTCCCCTCGTGCTCGGCGGGCACTCGCTGACGCAGTCGATCCGAGTTCGCTCGGACAGGCTTTTGTTGGAGAGTTTGATCCTGGCTCAGGATGAACGCTGGCGGCGTGCTTAACACATGCAAGTCGAACGAGGTCCATGGAGCTTGCTCCGGACGACCTAGTGGCGAACGGGTGCGTAACACGTGAGGAACCTGCCCCGGACTCTGGAATAACAGTTGGAAACGACTGCTAATACCGGATATCACCGGTCCACCGCCTGGTGGGCCGATGAAAGAATTTCGGTCTGGGAGGGCCTCGCGGCCTATCAGCTAGTTGGAGAGGTAACGGCTCACCAAGGCATCGACGGGTAGCTGGTCTGAGAGGATGATCAGCCACACTGGGACTGAGACACGGCCCAGACTCCTACGGGAGGCAGCAGTGGGGAATCTTGCACAATGGGCGAAAGCCTGATGCAGCAACGCCGCGTGCGGGAAGACGGCCCTAGGGTTGTAAACCGCTTTCAGCAGGGAAGAAACTGACGGTACCTGCAGAAGAAGATGCGGCCAACTACGTGCCAGCAGCCGCGGTGACACGTAGGCATCAAGCGTTATCCGGATTTATTGGGCGTAAAGAGCTCGTAGGCGGTTCGGTAAGTCGGGTGTGAAAACTCTGGGCTCAACCCAGAGACGCCACCCGATACTGCTGTGACTAGAGTGCGGTAGGGGAGTGGGGAACTCCTGGTGTAGCGGTGAAATGCGCAGATATCAGGAAGAACACCAGTGGCGAAGGCGCCACTCTGGGCCGTAACTGACGCTGAGGAGCGAAAGCGTGGGTAGCAAACAGGATTAGATACCCTGGTAGTCCACGCCGTAAACGTTGGGCACTAGGTGTGGGTTCCAACCAACGGGATCCGCGCCGTCGCAAACGCATTGAGTGCCCCGCCTGGGGAGTACGGCCGCAAGGCTAAAACTCAAAGGAATTGACGGGGGCCCGCACAAGCAGCGGAGCGTGTTGCTTAATTCGATGCAACGCGAAGAACCTTACCTGGG
>JBCDFR010000018.1:0-69990 GCA_039177505.1 Actinomycetota bacterium
GGCAACAACGGCAGACACATCGGGTCAAGTGCACTCCGCCTCACGGCGAAGGCAAGCTCGGAAAAGGGTCGCACCGCTGTCACCGACACCAACCCTGACCGATCCACGTGACCGGCTCAGACCACACTCACAGCTCGGAAAGACGCGTGGGAACGCTCGAAATGAGCAAGGGACGCGGCCACCATGGGGCTGCGCAGGACGCAGTTGAATTCCAACAGGAGCGGTCGTGTCCGCCTTGACGGCAGGGTTAGAACCGAAGTCGGGAGCGAAGTCGCCGGAAAGAGCGAATCACGAAGTTGAGTGCCGCGACGAAGATGTACTCGTCGCCTGCGACCGCAGCATTAGCCTCGATGTTCCACCGTTCCTTCTTGCCGTCGCTCGTGCCTGTGGGTGCGTCGGACATACGCCGAGACTAGATCGGCGGCGAGTTGGCAGCGCTCGGTCTGAATGATCAGTGCGTGCGATGAGCATGTCATTCGTGGAGGTGGGGTGGCTCTGTCGGGACTTGGTTGAGCCAGTGTTGGAGTGTTGTCTTGTAGTTGGCGTAGGCCGTTCTGCCCGTGTCGGTCAAGGCGTAGTAGGTCGCGTTGGCCCGTTTCGTTGCGTCGATGTAGTCGGCGTCATCCAGCTTGCGGAGATGGGTGATGAGGTTGCCGGCAGTGGTGTCGAGCAGGTCGCGTAGCCGGGTGAACGACACTGCGTCGCCGGGCGCGAGCGCGGCCAGTGTGGAGGTGATGCGCAGCCGCATTGGCGCGTGGATGAGCGGGTCGAGTTCGGACAGGTCGGTCATCGTTGCTCGGGCGTCGCGACGGCGGCTGCGGTAAACCCGATAGCGCCGCCAATGGCGATGACAGCGAGGTGGGCGTAGGGCCCAACGATTGCGGCAGTGCCGCAGGTAGCGAGTAGCCACAGGCCGGTGAGGTACAGGGTTCGGTCGTCGATCACGGCGCCGGCTGCGGTGTAGATGACGGCGATGGTGAAGGTGACGAGGCATGCTGCGATGAGATCCATCGCAGCATCGGATGTCACGACGTTGCCGATGCCGGCGGTGGTGGTGATGCACGCAGCGAACGCAGTGATCCACGCGAGCGCCCAGTTGCGGCCGATGCGTGATGAGGTGCCGGTGACACCGCGGGCGCGTCTGGCGTAGTGGGCTGCGGTAACGACGACGGCCGCAAGGACGCAGATCGAGTAGATCAAGTTGCCAGCCCAGCTGGCGTCGATGGTGGGATCGTCGCCAGCAGTGACCCATCGGGCGCCGAAGCCAAGCGGCCAAGCAATGGCCCATGTGGCGTAGACGAATCGGTTCGATGGCGTGATCGCTGCGCGCGCGTTGCGTTCGGTTGTTTCAGCGAGCTCGAGGGCATCGCGGTGGTCAAGGCGGCCAGTGTTGGGTTCCATCTGCGCTTCTACTTTGGGTTGCAAACTCCTGTCGTTTGTAGCGCAAACTAGCGCCGCAGTCAAGAGCTTCGACTCAACCCAACCCGCCCATATCCGCGCATCGAGCGCGACACTCCCGTCCACGCATCGCGGCACGACTGTGGATCGTTCTGGACTCTCGACCCACTCGATATCGCGCGGGGTAGACCCAGCCGCAGAGCAAGTTCAGTCGGCCACCATTGGGATTGGCGACATGGAGTCCTCGTCGTTCCCCGGCGGTGCACAGATCGGTGTGGCGCTACTGAAGATGGTTGCGCCCACCAGGAGTGCTGCAGCGAGGTGGACCGCTTCATAGCCCCGTAGTGCCTCACTCGCGGCGAGTTTCCTGCGGCTGCAATCAGCTCCGCGGTCGCTACGGCGATGTGGAGTTCGGCGAGCAGCGCGTCGAGCTCCTTGCTGGTCTCGACGTGCTGATCGGTGGCAATCCGTTGGCCACCCTTCGCTCCGGCGAACGCAGCTCTGGACTCAATAGCGATGAGCGAGACTTCTGCGAGCTACTCAGTTCAACGGCGTACGTGCGACTCGTTCGGTGCGGGGTTCGTGGTGCAGCTGCGAGTCGTCAGCGTCGTGTCGAGTGGGCTATGGCCCGTCGAGTTGCTCGAGTTGGGATAGGTCGACGTCGTTGGTGGCCAGGAACTCTGAAGGGTTGTTGAGTGCTTGCTGTGCCTTGGCGGTCTGGGCTTCGACGCGCTGGTTGAGCTCGGCGATCAACTGCGTTGATTCGCTGAACCATTGCTCGGTGAGTGACGTGCGAAGTTCAATGAGTCCTTCGCGGAAGTCCTGGGTGCGGCACGACAGGTCGTCGAGCGCTAGCTGGGTGGTTGCCTGTTCTGCTGGGTCCCAGCCAAAGGGGTGCTTGGTTCGGTCAGCGTTGGCGTAGCCGAGCGCTTTCATGCATGACTCCCACGGTTCGGTGGAGTTGCGGGCTGCATCGTTGAGCGCAGCTGCGTACGCACGATACGGCTCGCTCACTTCTGCGGGCGCGTTCAGGAAGTCACCCGACTCGTCTTGGAGCAGTGTCCACGCTCGTAGCGCGCATTCCCGGGTGGTTGGGTCAGCGGTATCGACACCGATCCGGTTGCGTTTGGGGCCGCTGTAGTCGTACCCCCACTGCGAGATCACCGCTGGATCGTCGAACCGCAGATGCAGCGCGCGCTGCTCGCGCCACTGTTGGATCAACTCAACTGAGTCAGTCTCGGCGCCCCAAGGCTCCAGACCTGCTTCGATCATGCAGGTATCCAGCAGCGTGTTGTACGCCAGCAAGATCAGGTGTTCCTGTTCAGGTGTTGGCTCTACCACCCAAAGCGGGTTGAGGAGCTCAGTCTCGGCGACCGCGTCGGCGCCAGTGGCGACGACCGCTGGAGTGTCTGAAGCCGGTAGCTGCTGATCACCGTTTTCGCCTCCAACGCTGGCTACTGCTGAATCAGACGATGTTGACAGTGTCTCAACCGATGCGTCGTCGCGCACCACGGTCCATACCACCGCTCCACCAAGGGCAACCACCAACGCCGCAGCGGCGCCGCGCAACATCCACCGGCCACCAATGCGCACTGTTCCCGGTCCAGTCAATGCCCTCGATACAACGTCGGACGCCTCGCGAGGTGTACCTCGCTCAGCCAACCGGTCGAGGTCTCGCTCGAGATCAAACGTCATAGTTCTGCTCCCATCTCACGAAGGCGACGACGTGCCCGCGTCGCAATCTGACGAACCGTTGAAGCCTGCTTGCCGAGCTCGCGGGCGATCTGCTCGAACGGTTCACCTTCCACGTAGTGCATGAACAACACCGCCCTCGCGTCCGGTCCCAACTCGTTCAGATACTCGAGGTCCGACGGATACACATCGGACTCGTCGTTTCGGCGACCGCCATCGAGCAACCTCAACGCCGAACGTCGCCGACCGAGCCGACGGCGTTCGTTCGACGCCATATTCAAGATGGTCCGCTTTGTGTACGCGACCGGATCAGACACCCCCACGTAGCTGCGACGACTCAACCCAGCGACGATTGCGTCATGAACCAGGTCGTCGGGCGGCAACTCCAATGGACCGACAACGGCAGCGAAACGACGAAGCTCGCAATAGGAATCCACCAGAATCGATTCAAGACATGAATCCCCTTCGTGGGTTCTCGCCTTCGCCTGTGCCTTCGTCATCTGCTCTATAGACACCGCACCCACCGCAATCGCGACAGTCTCCCGAACTTGTTGGTGTTGGCAGCGAACGTCTCACCGGGTGAAGCACTGCGCTTCTTCGGCTGTTGCTTCTCGCTTTTGCACGGGGTGACGTAGCGGCACCGATCGGAGCACTCACTCGCGACCGTCTACTCGGGGGTTCGGTCGGGTCGTGCACTTCCTGACCGGCTCGTTGTTAACACCACCGCTAGTCGATGTCGTCGATGGCGAGCTCGACCCGTGACGTTCCTTGCGGATAGTCGAACTGCAGCGTGTAGCAACCACCCTGCTCGACTCGCACCGCGTTCGGGAAGTCATACCAACCCCCACCAAGCGGCTGTCGGCCATCGATGCTGAGGACCTGCGAGTCCTCAGGAGCCGGGTCAGTCCCGAACCCGAGGTCACCGCCATGCTGGGACAAGCCGCGCACTAGGACCGGCCCGTCGATCTCGTCGCTGACAGCGATCAGCAGCTTGTTCCCGCCCCATGTTTCAGAGCCGTACGTTTCTGGCGATGCCGTAGGCACGGTGCCGTCAGCGTTGGCCACGACGCGCACTGGACCATCGCCGACGAGCGGTCCGATGTCTTTGCTCGCCTTCTCAACGGTCGGTTGATCTGCACAATCACCGGTCGCAAGGACTTCGCGCTGTCGCAACGCCTGCACATCGGCATCGGCGGTGCTGGAAGAAATCGGATCGGAATCGTCAGCGTCTGTGCAGCCCACCGCAACAGCCGTCACGACGCACACGACAACCCACCAACGGCGACGCACAAGCGAGCACGGTACCGAGCCACCACACGCCAGATAGCGCACCCCACCGCGTTCCGAGGTGAGACGCATCAGGCACAGTCATCCTCGGCACCGACCTCCACGATTGCGATGCGTCCGAATCGCTGGACCTCCAAGTAGGGCACACCGAATTACCTTGGGGACCGGCACGCACAAACCTCAGGCAGCGGCGACATTCGACCCACGCATCGAGGCATCGATGCGCCCGCCCGAGCCGATCGGATTTGCGCGGCGCAGGTGAGGCGCCTCTCGCTCGAAGTTGGCCGTCTATCAACCCGTCCGCGGTGCAAAGCTCACCGAATGGGCATCGAGGTCGCAGCGGCACCACGAGGCGCGTACAACAGGTGCCGTGACGATCGGTACCCAAGCGGTGCATCGGCGTGCTCCGGTACGGAACGTCAGGCCACTCTGCCAGTTGACGACGACCTCGACCATCAATGAGGGGGTACGGCGACCGCATGCAGTCACCGGACTTCCGGGCCCTCTCACCCGACTCCGAACCCAAGCCGAAGAACGATTCCCAGCGAATCGAACCGATCCGGATGTGCCGTTCCCGGACACGGCGAGCACGCCATCAGTCCGAGCCCGACGTCGTGCCGCAGTGGTCGACGCCAAGGACCGCGGCCGGCGTCCTGAGTCGACGTCACCAGCTCGTCGTGGTCCAGTGACTATCGTCACGAACTTGCGTTCGTAGCACATATGTTCGACACTGTGGTGGATGGGCTTCAACAACCCGTCCTGGTCATGGTCGGAACTCGAAGCGGCGCTGTCTGGGCGTCCGGGGCGCGATGGTCGGCCCGCGGGGAGTCCGTCGTGGAATGCGGGCGGCGACAGCCCCGCGTGGGGGCGTAAGCGGCAACCGTTCGAGGCTCCCGAGGGGCTGTCGGCCGGTCGTGGTGCCGTTCCCTATGCCGAGTTGCACTGTCACTCGAACTTCTCGTTTCTCGATGGTGCTTCGCACCCTGAGGAGCTCGCCACCGAAGCCGCTCGGCTCGGGCTCGAGGCGTTGGCGATCACCGATCACAATGGGTTCTACGGGGTGGTCCGCTTCGCCGAAGCAGCCAGGGCGGTGGGGCTGCCGACCGTGTTCGGTACCGAGATCACCTTGGGCAACGACATTCCAGAACGTCGCGATGCGTCGTTCATCCGCAGCGAAGCCGAGGCGACACAGCAGGTGGCGACCGGGCTCGTCCCCGATACCTATGCCCCTGACCCCGACGGCACCCACCTGTTGCTGTTGGCCGATGGACCCGATGGGTATGCCCGGGTCGCCCGCGCGCTGAGCAACGGGCACCTCGCCGGTGAGAAAGGTATTGCCCGATTCGCGTTGGGCGACATCGCCACCGTTGCCGCAGGGCACGTATGGGCGCTCACCGGGTGCCGAAAAGGAGCCGTTCCGGCGGCACTGGTCGATGATGGTCCCGGCGCAGCACGTCGAGAGCTCCGCCGGTTGATCGACGCGTTCGGACGCGACCGGGTGCTCGTGGAGTTGTGGGACCACGGTGATCCACTCGATTCGGCACGCAACGATGCGCTGGTCGACGTGGCCCATCGAGAAGGTGTCGAGTGTGTGGCCACCAACAACGTGCACTACGCCACACCGAGCCAACGTCGTTTGGCGACGGCGCTCGCAGCCGTGCGTGCCCGACGGAGCCTCGCTGAACTCGACTCGTGGTTGCCAGGTGCTGCCGGAGCACACCTCCGGGCGGGTGCCGAACAGGCCCGTCGATTCCGGCGCTACCCGGGTGTGGTCGAACGGGCCGCGGAGATCGGCCGCGCCGCGGCCTTCGATCTGGCGTTGGTGGCGCCGAATCTGCCTCCGTTTCCGTGCCCCAACGGGGCAGATGGCACACCGATCAGCGAGATGGAGTACCTCCGTCGAGTCGTCGGCGATGGGGGACGACGGCGCTACGGCGATCGTCCGGCGGCGACCGGGACGAACAACGCGTCGCTCCGCTCCAGGGCATGGTCGACGATCGACCACGAGCTGGCGTTGATCGAACAACTCGACTTCGCCGGCTACTTCCTCGTCGTGTGGGACATCGTCGAGTTCTGTCGCCGGGCCAACATCTTGTGTCAGGGGCGGGGGAGTGCGGCCAATTCCGCTGTGTGTTACGCCCTCGGAATCACCAACGCCGACGCGGTGTCACTCGGGCTGTTGTTCGAGCGATTTCTTTCCCCAGAGCGCGATGGGCCACCGGATATCGACATCGACATCGAGAGCGATCGCCGCGAAGAGGTCATTCAGTACGTGTACGAGCGCTACGGGCGGCACCACACCGCGCAGGTGGCCAACGTGATCACCTATCGCTCGCGTTCGGCGGTGCGCGACATGGCCAAAGCACTCGGCTACCAGCCCGGCCAGCAGGACGCCTGGTCGAAACAAGTCGACGCCTGGGGCGACGTCGCCGCCACCGCGGCCCAGCCCGATTGTTCGATTCCGGCACCGGTGATCGAGCTGGCTGCCGAGGTCGAAGATGCGCCGCGCCATCTCGGGATCCATTCCGGGGGGATGGTCATCTGCGATCGGCCGGTGATCGAGGTGTGTCCGGTCGAGTGGGCGCGTATGGACAAACGCTCGGTGCTGCAGTGGGACAAGGACGACTGTGCCCGCACGGGCCTGGTCAAGTTCGACCTGCTCGGTTTGGGGATGTTGTCGGCGCTGCACTACGCGGTCGATCTGGTTCGTGACCACCGTGGGTACGAGATCGATCTGGCGACGATCCCCCAAGACGACGACGTGTACGCCATGTTGTGCCGCGCCGACACTGTCGGTGTCTTCCAGATCGAGTCACGTGCGCAGATGGCCACCTTGCCGCGGCTGAAGCCACGCACCTTCTACGACCTCGTCGTCGAGGTGGCGCTGATCCGCCCGGGGCCGATCCAAGGCGGTTCGGTGCACCCGTACATCCGTCGGCGCAATGGTCAAGAGCCCATCACCTATCTGCATCCGCTGCTCGAGAACTCGTTGGGCAAAACACTCGGTGTGCCGCTGTTTCAAGAGCAGCTGATGCAGATGGCGATCGACGTCGCTGGATTCACCCCAGCCGAGTCCGACGAACTGCGTCAGGCGATGGGTTCGAAACGTTCAGCGGCGCGCATGGAGCGTCTTCGCGAACGCCTGTATGCGGGGGTGGCCGAGCGCGGGATCGAGGGCGACGTCGCCGACGAGTTGTTCACCAAGATGAAGGCGTTCGCCAACTACGGGTTTCCCGAGTCGCATTCGGTGAGCTTCGCCTACCTCGTGTACGCGTCGTCGTGGATCAAGTATCACGAGCCGGCGGCCTTCTGCGCGGCGCTGCTCAACGCCCAGCCCATGGGTTTCTGGTCGCCGCACACGCTGGTTCGTGATGCTCGTCGCCATGGTGTGGTGGTGCACACGCCCGATCTCAATGCGTCGCTGGCGGCAGCGACGCTCGAGCCGTGTCTCGGCGACTCGAATGGTGCTCAGTCGACGGGCGATGTTGCGGTCCGTCTCGGGTTGGGGTCGGTGCGCGGTCTCGGCGACGATCTCGCCGAGGAGGTCGAGCGCGAACGCAAGCAGGGCGGGCTCTACCAGTCGACCGAGGATCTCGTCCGTCGAGTCCCGGCGCTCACGTTGGCGCATCTGGAGGCGCTGGCTACTGCTGGTGTGTTCGGTTGTCTCGGGCTCGAACGGCGTGAGGCGTTGTGGAGTGTCGGAGCCACCGCTCAGTCCCATCCTGGTCGGCTGGCAGGTGTGGTCACCGGTGCCGATGCGCCGCGCCTGCCGGGAATGGACCCGGTCGAAGAAGCGGTCGCCGACCTCTGGGCGACCGGGGTCTCACCCGATGGGCATCCGACGCAGTTCGTGCGTAACGATCTCGATCGACGCGGTGTACTCACCGCCGACGCACTGTGGGATCCAGAACCCGGCTCGATCGTGCATGTCGCTGGGGTGGTGACGCACCGCCAGCGGCCGATGACCGCGCAGGGCACGACGTTCATCAGCTTGGAAGACGAAACGGGATTGATGAACATCGTCGTCTCGAAGGGCTGTTGGGCGCGGTTCCGGCGTGTCGCCCGAGAAGCTGCAGCGTTGGTCATTCGTGGCAGGCTCGAGCGCAGCGAAGGGGTGATCAACGTGGTCGCCGAGCACATGGAACCGTTGCCGTTGCCGGCGAGCACTCGCAGCCGTGACTTTCGATGAGTCGCCCGTCTGCTGATCCGCGCGTTACGGATCAGCTGGCCGACCAGCCGCTGCGCCTAGCAGTTGGCACTCCTCGGGTGGTCCGCTCAACATGGTGTCGAGTTCGGTCGGTGTGTATGCCCGGGTCAGTACGGCAGCAGCTTGCTGGCGTTCGCCGAGCGAGACGTTGCCGATATGCCACGCACCGTCTGGTGACTCCGGTTCGTCAGCAGTGGTGTCGGCCATCGCTGCCAGGATCGATGCGCCGGTTCGCACGTACAGTGGATCGTCGAGCGACGACCGGCCGATGGCGCGGCGGATCTGGCTGTGGTGGACCCAGCGTTCGAGGTACTCACGAGCGATCGCTTGCCAATACGGCGCGGGCCGATCGAAAGCTCCAAACATCGGGATCGGCTCGCTCGGGGCAGCCGGGTCGACAGTGCCGTAGAAGTCGTTCGACCATCGTCCGCTGGCGTCGAGCAGGTCGATCAGCAGCTGGGGACTGCAGAACCTCGCCGCAGCCACCCACCCGTCGTTGAACGTGTCAAGCAGCGTGCGAAAATCGGTTCCCGGCATGTCGACAGCCAGGGTGATGAGACCCGCTGGCGCTCCGTCGCGTTGTCGACTGAGCAGGCTGAGATCGTCACCGAGGATGTGCGTCGCCACGCCCTGCACCGAATAAGCCGGGCACTCGGTCGGGAGATCCCACTCGTCGGGATCGAGGGTGCGCAGGAGGCCCCGCAGATCGTGACGTTCACGAATGAGTGCATCGTTGAGATCGTCGGCCGAGTCAGCGGAGGCCGCCATGAGCTGCACCCGGCCACGGTACGTCAGTACCTCAGCAGCGTCACTGGCCGAGCGCTAGCTTCCCGCAGCATGGCCGACGCCGACCTGCTCGAACGCGAGATCGATGGGCAGCCACCGGACAAATGGTTCTCCCGCCGGATCAAAGATGGTGATCGTGACGCCGTGCTCGCCGAGCTCGGCACGTGGAACATCCGTCAGGTGTTCACGCTCATGCAGGAGCTATCGCTCAAGCGCGCGCGTGTGTTGTTCCACTGGCTGCCGATGGCGCGGGCGATCGGCATCCTCGACGTGGTCGATCCGGAGGCCGGCGCGATCCTGGCCGCCGACGAGACCATCGACCGACTGATCGCGATCGCCGAGGGTCTCGATCTCGACGAAGCAGTCGAGTTGATTACCCATCTCCCCGAGGAAACCCGCGACCGGGTGATCGAACGGCTCCCTCCCGGGGACCTCGCGGCCCGTCTGTCGTACGGCCTCGACACCGCCGCGACGATCATGACCGACCAGTTCATCGCCGTGCCCGCATCGTGGACGCTCACCCAGACGGTGGCCGCGATTCAAGATCGCGCTGCCAAAGTCGGCTCGGTGCGGGCGATCTATGCGATGGACGACGATGGTGGGCTCATTGGATACCTCGAGCCAGAGGACTTGCTGGTGCATCCCGGCAGCAACAGGGTCGGACAGTGGGTGCACACCGATGTTGTCTCGGTGCGGCCACGTCTCGACCAAGAAGAGGTGCTGCTGGTTGCGCGAGAAGCAGGGGTGTCGACGATCCCAGTGGTCGACATACACGGTCGACTGGTCGGCGGGATCACCCCCGATGAGTTGGCAGAGGTGCTCGCCGACGAGTTGCAGGAGAACCTGAACATCGCGTCGGGCCTCGACCCCGACGCGGGCCCGAACGACAGCGTGTCGGTGATGATCAGGCACCGATTGCCATGGCTGCTCGCCGGTCTCGTGGGCTCGACGCTGGCCGGTGTTGCCGTCGGGCTGTTCGAGGAGCAGCTGCTCGAAGCAGCGATCTTGGCGAGCTTCATCCCGGTGGTGATGGCGATGGCCGGAAACGCCGGGATCCAGGCGTCGCAGGTGACGGTGTCCGGTATCAGCACAGGCACGATCTGGCACGGTGACCATCTGCGGCGCGTGCTGCGCGAGACGTCGACTGGGCTATGCAACAGCTTCATCGTCGGACTGGTGTTGTCGGGGTTCATCGTCGTGACATCAGGGCTGAACGACATCGATCGACCAGTAGAACTGGCCGCCACCGCGACGCTTGCGTTGATGGTGGCGATGACGATGGCGACCACGCTGGGTGCTGTGATCCCCCTCGTGCTGCGGCGGCTCGGAGCTGATCCTGCAGTAGCCACCGGCGTGTTCATCGCTGCGGCCAACGACATTCTCGGGGTGAGCATCTTCTTCATCATCGCCACCGCGCTGTATCTCTAGAGGGGTGACGAACTCCTCAGAGCACGCCCGCGACGGTCGTTTCGAGTTGCTCGAACTCACCCCTGCGGCGAGTCAGAATCGTTTCACGCTGCACGCTCGGCGAGCGTTGTGCACGCCGTTCGAGTTCCTGTACGGCGGATCGGCGATCGCTGCATCGGTCGAGGCTGCCGAGGTGGCCACCGATCGAGCGCTGCAGTGGGTGACCACTCAATTCATCGGCTCGCCTCAGCCGGGCGACGACATCGACATTGTCGTGGAAACGGGCGCAGCTGGCCGGGCGACATCACAGATCGAGGTGGTCGCCTCGATCGAGGGACGGCCGATGTTCACGTCACTGTGCGCGTTGACCTCGAAGGCGTCCGGCAATTCGCGACAGTTCACGGAGATGCCACGCGTGTCCCCGCCCGAGGACTGCCCCGACATGTCTGAACCGTTCGCAGTCGACACGGCGGGCACGTTCTTCGACCATCTCGAACGGCGTGTGGCCGCAGGGGCGTGGGCACTCGATGCCGTCGATGCGCCCGAGCGTGGCCCGATGCGGTTGTGGTGTCGGATCCCCGACCACGTCATCGGTTCACCAGCGACGCAGGCGTTCGTCGCCGACGTCATCCCGCTCGCCATGTGCGCTGCGCTGGGTGTTGTTCCAGGTGGCACCAGCCTTGACAACACGGTGCGAGTTGTCGATCGCCGTGCGACCGAGTGGGTGCTCCTCGATGTGCGTGCCGACGGATACCACCAAGGAATCGGCCACGGGTCACTCGACGTCTGGAGCCAGGATGGCCGTCTCATCGGTACTGCCCAGCAGACCTGCATCATCCGCACGAGCCACCAGCGTGCCGCGACCTGATTGCGGGCGGTCCGGTGTCAGTGCAGCGAGTCGCGCACCCGTTGGCGTTGTTTGGGCGGTAGCCGCTCGGTCGATCGACGAATCGCTGGCGCCGACATCGTCGGCGCGTGCTCGTGGAGGCACTTGATCACCTCGTCCGGAGTGGCCGTCATGTTCTCGTGCGAGACCCATCCGATGGCCTTGTACACCGTGTCGCGTTCGTCGGAGACGCAGTTGGCGACCATTTCGAGTGATGCCTCGCCGGGAAGGAACACCGCGATCTTCGCGCTGTAGTGGACGAGGCTCACCGGCGGCAGTGGTCCAGCACGGCAAACATCACGTCGCCGTGGTCGGTCAGATTCCAGATGCCGTCTTACGTCTGGACCACCGCGTCGTCGGACGCTGTGGTGAACGAGAAGCCCTTGGCGACGCGCCGACGGCGGTCCGGTCTACACGCCCGTGTCGATCGCTGTTGCTGGCGGACCCTCGTCGACGAGTGATCGGAGCAGTCGGCCCAACTCGCGTGGCGCGAACGTCGCCGCCGACTGCTCGATCTCGGACACCCGCCACCACCGCAGCTCTTGGACGCGTTCGGCGCGCAGCTCGTCCCAGGTCAGTCCGGGCTGCGGGTCGAAGCGCTCGGTTCGCACCAGGTAGCTCCGGTCGCGCTGGCCGTCCCACTTGCCATCGAGGTGCGGAATGATGTGCTCGCGGTTCCAGACGTGCGGCCCGATCATCGGATCGATGAGGCCGACCTCCTCGCGCAACTCGCGGCGCAGCGCATCGAGGTGATCTTCGCCGTTCTCCAAGCCACCGCCGGGGGTGGCCCACACCGTGCGCTCGGGGAACTCGAAGCGGACCAACAAGACCTCCTCGTCCGGCGTGAGCAGCAACCCGCGCACCGCCCGCCGGATCCGAAGCTCAGCCACGTCCCACCAAAATCCCGGGGAAAACGTGCAAAATCCGCACGTTTTCGCGAACAGAACCGTCGGCGGCAGTCACTCGGGTCGCCCGACTCAGTCGTTCGCTTCAGTCGTTGGGTACGTCGTGCAAGCCGTCGTTGAACGCCTTGTACATCTCGTAGATGTTCTTGCACTCCTCGCAAATGGGCAGTTGCTTGGGGTCGCGTGACGGGACCCACACGTACCCGCACAGCGCCTCGACCGGCGTCCCGTTGATGCGCGCTTCGAGCACCTTGGCGGCTGCGTTCTCGCCGCGTTTGGTCTTCACGATGTGCGCCGCCGTTGGCTCGTCGGTCTCGGTGCGCTCGTCGAGATCGAGCAACGGATCCGCGGGCGCCGGCATCGTTTCCAGATCGGTCATCAGCTGCGCCATGCGCTCAGTGAACCACATCCGCTACGCTCTCCCTCGTGCTCGCAGTCGCGATCGCCGTCGCCGTCACGTTCGTGGCAGCCGGAGTTGCTGCAGCAGCACGCGTCCCCGCACCCGTACTCATTCCGGTACGGGTCCGGCGGGGGGCACGCCGTCAGCAGCGCTGAACGGTGTCGAACTCGCCCCGACCAGCCGAAATCCGGCGGCGGGTGACGCTGTTGGAGCCGGTAGATCCGTAGGAGATCCCGATGTCCACCACCAATCAAGACCGACACCACCGTGCGCTCGACGACCGTGCGCTGGCCCCGTTCGTCGACGACCCAGCGTTCGAGCTCCACCGTGGTGGCAAGATCGTGGTCGAGCCGACAACACCCATCGACGGACCCGACGACCTTGCGCTGGCCTACACCCCTGGTGTCGGCCGTGTGTCACAAGCCGTGGCCGACGATCCGTCGCTCGGCTGGACGGTCACCGGCCGAGCCAACGCCGTTGCCGTGCTCTCGAATGGAAGTGCCGTGCTCGGTCTCGGTGACATCGGGCCTGAAGCGGCGATGCCGGTGATGGAAGGCAAGGCGGTGCTGTTCAAGCAGTTCGGCGATGTCGATGCATACCCGGTGTGCGTCGACGCGCCGACGGTGGACGAGGTGGTCGCGATCGGCAAGGCGATCGCTCCGAGCTTTGGTGGCATCAACCTCGAAGACATCAAAGCGCCACATTGCTTCGATATCGAACGTCGGTTGCAGGACGAACTCGACATCCCGGTGTTCCACGACGACCAGCACGGCACTGCGATCGTCGCCCTCGCTGCGCTCATCAACGCGGCCAAGCTCGTCGACAAGCCCGTCGATGAACTGCGCGTGGCGATCATCGGGACCGGTGCGGCTGGGGTCGCAGTGGCCGAGCTCCTGTACGACGCCGGAGCTGGCCAGGCCGGGACCGGCGACATCATCGGCTGCGACAGTCGAGGGATCTTGCACGATGGGCGCGGCCCGCTGCACAGCTCGAAACAGTGGTTCGTCGAACACGGCAACGCCGACGATCGGCGGGGCGCCGCGCACGAGGCGATCAAGGGAGCCGACGTGCTGCTCGGGCTCTCAGGCCCGGGAATTATCGATCCGGCGTGGCTCGCCGACATGCACGACGACGCGATCGTGTTCGCCATGGCCAACCCGACGCCGGAGGTGATGCCCCACGAAATGCCACCGAACGTGGCCATCGTCGCCACCGGTCGGAGTGACTTTCCCAACCAGATCAACAATGTGCTCGCCTTCCCCGGCGTGTTCCGTGGGATGCTCGACGTTCGTGCCACGAGATGCACGATCGAGATGAAGCGCGCTGCTGCCGATGCGCTCGCGGCGATGGTCGACGAGCCGACGCCGGACCGGATCATCCCGGGCGCGTTCGAACCGGGTGTCGCCGATGTAGTGGCCGACGCGGTCCGCACATGTGCGGTCGCTCAGGGTTTTGTCCGCGATCGATGAACCTCCAACACAGCCGATGAGCCCGGGACGCTGTTAGAAACGTCTCTGGTGTCCCTCCTTCGTTTCGGCTCATCGGCAGCGTTCACCTCGCTGCGCAACCCGGACTACAAGCTCCTGTGGTGGTCCGGCACGTTTTCGATGATGTCGGTGCAGATGCAGTTCTTGCTGCGCGGCGTGTTGGCATGGGATCTCACCGAGAGCGAGGGAGCGCTGGGGCTGGTGTACCTGTGCTTCGGCATCGCGATGCTGATCGCTACACCGCTCGGCGGTGTCGCCGCCGACCGATTGCCGAAGCGACGCGTCCTCATCGTCGCCCAGGGTGTCTTGCTCGGCGCGGCGGTGTTCATGGGGGTCATGGTCGTCACCGGTCTGGTGCAGTTCTGGATGCTGCTGATCGCTGCGGTGCTGCAAGGAGGGGCGTTTGGGTTCTATGGCCCGACGCGGGTTGCGTTCACCGCCGACATCGTCGGTCGTGATCAGTTGGGCAACGCCATCAGCCTCTCGATGCTCAGCATGAACGGCACACGTGTGCTCGCGCCGTCGTTTGCCGGAGCGATTGCGGGGGTCGCCTTCATCGGTCTGGGCGGCGCATACCTCATCGCCGCAACGATCGCGTCGGTGGCGTTCGTCACCTTGCTGCGCTGTCCACCCGGCCATGCCGTGGCGAGGGTGACCGACAGCGGACCGTTCCGCGAGATCGCCGACGGCGTGCGCTACGTCGCCGAGCGAGCACACCTGCGCCGACTAGTGATCACGTCGTTCGTCGTGATCATGTTCGGGTTCAACTACGTCGCGTTCTTGCCAGCGCTCGTGAAGGGCGAGTTCGGTCTCGGCGATGGAATGGTCGGACTGCTGATGTCGGCCAGTTCGGTCGGGGCAGTTGCGGTGGCAGTGCCTCTCGCGGCGCGCGCCGACGCGCCGGGAGCGTGGCGGCTGATGATCGTGTCGGGTGTCGTGTTCGGTGTGGGCGTCATGGCGCTCGGCGCCGCGCCCTGGTTCTGGCTCGCCATGCTGGTCACGATGGTGCTCGGTGCCGGCACGACCGGATTTCAGTCGTTGTCGAACACGATTGCGCTGTCGATGACCGAAGACAGTCACCGCGGCCGCGTGCAGTCGCTGATGATGCTGAGCTTCGCCGGGTTCGGCATCGCTGCAGCACCGCTCGGTTTCGTCGCCGAGGTGATCGGTCTGCGGCAAGCGATCGAGCTGATGGGCATCGTCACGCTCGCTGGGGTGCTCATCTACGCGGCGCTCGAGTATCGGCTGCATCGCGAGCACAACGAGGGTCCGGAGCATCGCGTGGTCGCATCGGCCACCGGTGGCGACTGATCGTCGGCTGCGTCAGTCGAGTGCGGCCAATTCCGCTTCGAGGTTGGCCGCGGCTCGCGCCGCCCACAGCAACCGCCCGGCGGGTGTGGCGTAGATGTGTTCGCGGCTGAGGAAACTGCGTAACACCGTTGCCCGACCGGTGCGCCACGCGTCGTCGGGAACGTGTCGGTACTCGTAGCGCACGCCGTCGACGTAGTCGCCATATGCCCGTGGTTCGGCGCCGAGGATGGCGAGATCGGCGTCGAACAGCACTGCCTCGGCGTCGTCGGCGGGGTGCAGGTGGTCGGCGGTGCCTTCGATCGCATGAGCGACCCTGGTGATCGAGGAGTCGCCCCAACCCAGCGCTGCCAGGTCGCGTGCGGCGAGTTGTGCGCTGGCGTGCTCGTTCGATGCGCTCGTCGGGTCGTACACAGCGTCGTGCCAGAACGCCGCGGCGATGACAACTGCGTCGTCGGGTCGTGCGTCGTCGACGGTCTGCCCGTCGCCGAAGTGGTCGTTCAGCAGTGTGCGGCAGTGTCGGATGACCCAAGCGACATGGCTGGTGGTGTGATAGCGGCGGTGTTCCTCACGATGACGTGATAGCAGCGAGTCGAACGTTGCCCGTTCGGTGCCGATGCACCGTTGCCACCACACCCACAGTTCGGTCTCGTTCTCGGCCACCGCGTGCAGTGTGCCACGGTGGACCTCGTGGCGATCCTGATCGACGAGCCGCGCTGGTGGTGGCGCGGCCGCAAGTGGTGTCACCTCGTCAGCGACTCGTCGTACGAGGAGCTCCACGAGTTCGCCGAGCGACTGGGCATTCCGCGGCGGGTGTTCCAGGGTGATCACTACGACATTCCCGAAGAACACCGCGACGAGGTTGTCGCCGCGGGGGCGCGTGAAGTGGAGAGCCGCGAATTGGTCCGTCGATTGCGCGCCGCTGGGTTGCGCTTGAGTCCGGCGCAACGACGTGCCCGATCGGGTTGACCGTCACGGCCGCCAACGTGGGCGTTCCGCCGTGAACTCGCGCGGACACACCAGTCGTGCGCCGATCACGAACCACTCCAACAGATCGACGCCGATCTCGTCGAAGATGCTGTCGCACTCGATCCACCGGTCGATATCGCTCAGGTCGGCGTCGTCGCCGGGCCGGAACGATGCGAGCACTACGGCGTTCCGCCGTCGTCCCGTGCGCTGGTGAGCGTTTGCCACAAGCGTGGCGACGGTCACCACAGCGTCTCGATCGGGCGGGTCAGCGACCGTCATCAGGGCCACGCCGCGGTGCTCGCGGTCGAGTGCGAGCACACTGATCTGGGCAGCACCGGGACGGGGCGGCCGCGTGTTGATCGCGGCGAGTGCTTGTCGAGCACAGCGGATGTGATCGATGCCGGCGCGGGGCACCGGAACGGAATCGATTGTCGGATCCATGACTCTCCCGCGGCGTTGCACGCCGCACGTCGCTACGGCGGGAGAAGTCGGTCCGGAGCGACGCTATCGGCAGCCGCTGTGGCTGGCGTGTCGGGGCGGTGTGGCCATCTGGTGTTCTCCATCGAATGTGGAACCGATGAGAACACCGTGCCAAGCAGCCCGTAACCTTGAGGCCATGTCCGGGGGGAACGTCGTGATCTGCCGAGCGTTCAGCGCATCGGCCACACGGTGAGCGGCGAACCCCAGCCCACGAGCAGGTGGGCGCTCCTCCGGCGTACGTTGCGTGACCAACGCCGCAATCTGGCAATCGGGACGATCATCGGCTTGGTCTGGATGGTCGGCAAGATCGCTGTACCGATCCTGGTGGGGTACAGCATCGACCGAGGCATCGGTGACGGTGATCGATTGTGGTTGTGGTCGGCGCTGATCGCGCTAGCGGGTCTGTTGGCCGGCACGTTCACGGCCATGCGCAGGTTCTTCGCTTTCCGCGAGGCCCGATGGACCGAAGCCCGCCTCCGCGAGCAACTGTTCAACCACATCGTGTCGTTGCACGTCGGCTATCACGATCGGGCGCAGACCGGTCAGTTGATGAGTCGCGCTTCGAGCGATCTGAACCAGATCCAGATGTTCGTGGTGATGATCCCGATCACCCTGTCGAACCTCGGCATGGTGACGGCCGTGGCGATCATCTTGTTCATCACCGATCCGTTGCTAGCTTTGGTGGCGCTGGCGCCCCTGCCGCTCGTCAACGTCGCCGGACGCCGCTTCTCTCAAACGATTCATCCGGCCGTGCTCGCAGTGCAGGCCGAGCAGGCCGAGCTGGCGACGGTGGTCGAGGAGAGCGTCGGAGGTGTGCGCGTCGTCAAGGGCTTCGGTGCCGAACACGTGCAATCGGAGAAGGTCCGCCGGCAGGCCGACGACATCCGGCGTGAGTCGATGAGCGCCGCCAGGATTCGCGCCCGATTCCTTCCAGCGATCGAGATGTTGCCGCAGGTCGGCCTCATCGCCGTTCTCGCGGTCGGCGGACTACAGGTGATCGACGGCACGTTGACGCTCGGCCAACTCGTGTCGTTCAACATCTACGTCGCACTGCTGGTCGCCCCGCTGCGCATGCTCGGGATGACGATCGCGTTCGCACAACGCGCCTCCGCCGCGTTGGAACGGGTCAACGAGATCCTCGATACGGCGCCGCAGATCGTCGACGCCGCTCAACCGGCTGATCTCCCTGACCGCGGGAACCGCGGCGCAGTGCAGTTCGCCAACGTGCGCTTCGGTTACGAACCCGACCTTCCGGTGCTCGACGGCTTCGATCTCGATCTGGAGGCGGGCCAGTCGATCGCGCTGGTCGGCGCGACGGGTTCTGGGAAGTCGACCGTCGCTCGGCTGCTCGTGCGGTTCTACGACGTCGACTCGGGCGTCGTCCGTCTCGACGGCGAAGACGTGCGTGACCTCACCCTGCACGACGTGCGTCGCGCCGTCGGGATCGTGTTCGAAGACACACTGCTGTTCCACGACACCGTGGCGGCGAACATCGCGTTCGCCCAACCCGATGCGTCGACCGAGGCCGTCGAACGCGCCGCTCGCCTGGCGGGCGCGCACGACTTCGTGATGGGTCTTCCCGAGGCGTACGACACGATGATCGGTGAACGTGGGTACTCGTTGTCGGGCGGCCAGCGTCAACGCATTGCCATTGCTCGAGCGATCCTGGCCGACCCTCGGGTGTTGGTCCTCGACGATGCGACGTCTGCTGTCGACCCATCGAAGGAGCACGAGATCAGATCAGCGATGGCGACGGTGATGGACGGTCGGACAACGATCGTCATCGCCCATCGGCCAGGGACGATTGCTCTGGCCGATGCGGTGGTGTTGCTCGACGAGGGCCGCGTGGTTGCCCGGGGAACGCACGACGCACTCCTTGCGACCAACGAACGGTATCGATCCGTGTTGGCCGCGATGGCGGCTGACGACGAGGCGCAACGTCAGGGCAGCGTTGTCGATGTTGACGCCGATGGCGGCGAGCCCGGTGTGGCCGCAACCGGTGCTCCGGTGGGTGGCGACTGATGATGCGCATGGGCGGTGTCGACGAGGACGACCGCCTCGGACGTGATGGCGCCCGTCAGGTCTTGCGCCGTTCAGCGCGGATGGCGCTGCCGTTCAAGCGGACGATCGCGGGTGCGCTCGCATTCACGTTCGTCTCGACGCTCGGGCTGGTGCTCAGCCCGGTGATCATCGGGTACGGCATCGACGACGGTATCCGGGCCGACGATCGGGGCGTGCTGCGCAACGCGGTGATCTTTTACGTGGTGGTTGTCGCCATCGGCTACCTCGCGGCGCGCCGGCAGTACATCCTCATCAACCGCGCCGGCGAGAACTTCTTGCGTGCGCTGCGCACGCGGGTGTTCGACCACGTCCAACGACAGTCCCTCGCCTTCTACGATCGCTTCAAGTCCGGGGTGCTCGTGGCCAGGATGACCGCCGACATCGAGTCGATGGCCGAACTCGTGCAGTGGGGACTATTGCAGTTCGTGTCTGCCGGGCTGTTGATCGTGCTCACGCTGTCTCTGCTGTTCGCACTGTCGTGGCAGCTGGCGCTCGTCGGTCTGCTGGTGTTGCCGATCATCGTGGTGGCCTCGCGCAAGTTCCAGCGCGACTCGAACGCTGCGTACCTCGAGGTGCGCGAACAGGTCGGTGAGAACTTGTCGACGATGCAAGAGGGCATCTCGGGAGTACGTGTGATCCAGGCGTACGCCCGTGAGCCCGAGCAGATCAAGCGCTTCGCCCAGTCGAACCGCGGACTGTTCGACTCGCACGTTCACAGCGTGAAGGTGAGCACGTGGTACTTCGGTTTGGTCGAGGCGTGTGGGGTATTCGGCACGGCCCTCGTCGTCGGCATCGGTGGGTGGTTGGTGTCGCGCGGCGATGTCCAGATCGGTACGGTGATCGCCGCTGCACTACTCCTCGCCCAACTGTTCGAGCCCGTGCAACAGCTGTCGCAGCTGTACAACACTCTGCAGTCCTCAGCGGCGTCGCTCAACAAGCTGTTCACG
The DNA here is from genome assembly GCA_039177505.1 of Actinomycetota bacterium. Classification (GTDB taxonomy): domain Bacteria; phylum Actinomycetota; class Acidimicrobiia; order Acidimicrobiales; family Ilumatobacteraceae; genus JABSQH01. Next base: position 20,221 of record JBCDFR010000018.1, read on the forward strand.
ATTCTCGACACCGAGCCCGACGTGCAGGACGGCGCGCACGAGTTGCCGGCGAGCGGCGCGATCGCCGTCGCCCGGGTGGGATTCTCGTACCCGGGCACGAGCGTGCCGGTGCTCTCCGAAGTGGACCTGACCATCGGTGACGGCGAACGGCTTGCGCTCGTGGGACCCACCGGTGCGGGCAAGTCGACGCTCGCCAAACTGATCGCACGGCTCTACGACCCGACCAAAGGATCGATTTCGTTCGGTGGTGTCGACCTGCGCGATGCCACGCAGGCTTCGTTGCGCACCCGCATCGTGGTGGTTCCGCAAGAGGGCTTCTTGTTCTCCGGAACCGTGGCCGACAACATTCGCATCGCCCGGTCCGACGCCACCGACGACGAACTCCGCGACGCACTCGCAGCGATCGGCGCACTCGAACGGTTCGACGCCTTCGACGACGACATCCACACCGAGGTGCGTGAGCGCGGGTCACGCTTGTCAGCGGGGGAGCGGCAGCTCGTGTCGCTCGCACGGGCGGCGCTTGTCGATCCCGCCGTGCTCGTGCTCGACGAGGCGACGAGCAATCTCGATCCGGGTACCGAGATGATCGTCGAGCGGGCACTCGAACGATTGATGACCGATCGAACGACCATCGTGGTCGCTCATCGGCTCACCACCGTGCAGCGCGCCGATCGCATCGGGGTCGTGGCTGGCGGCCGCCTCGTCGAACTGGGCTCGCACACTGAACTCGTCGCGCTCGGCGGTCGGTATGCCACCCTCGCCGGCGCATGGGCCCGCAGCCAGCCGACTGTCTAGCGCCTGGTTCCGCGACGTCGAACGCGAGGAACCAACGGCACCTCGATCCTGCGGTCGTCGCCAGCTGTCAACGCTAGGGAACCGGCTCGACCATGGCGGGCTCGTCGTCCACCGGTGGCTTCGCATTCTTGGCCCACAGCGACCTGTACGCGATCACCACCACCACCAGAACACACACGGCGACCACTCCCCCGTAGAAGAGCAGGAAGGCCAGTGTGTTGGTGACGTTCAGGCCCATTCGTAGACCTCGGGAGTCGTCGAAGAGCGGATCGAGCGTCGAGGCGACGACGATCGTCCAGGCCACGACCATCATCGTCCGCGCACTGCGCTTCACGCCGACCGCACCGAACGGAAGGATCGGGACGATGAGCGCCATGATCCAGAGGGCGAAGCCGTTGACGACTCCCTCCATGTGCACCATGCGCCATGCGTCGTAAGTGCCGGGGATGCCGACATCGACCTCGCCCGGAATCGGCCAGAGTTCGGCGTGGCCCGACATCCCGCCGTCCAGGCCGTTTTCGATCAGCCAAAACAGAAAGCCGAATCCGACGATGGAGCCCCAGAACAGCACGAGCGAGCCGTGCCCGAGAAGCTTGCGCTGGTAGACCGCGATGGCGACGTCGCGATCGGTTGGGCGGCTCGCGCCGTCGGTCGAGGTGCTCATGACCCCTTCCCCCGTTTTGTTGATGATCGGTCGGTGGCCCTCAGGCCGCACGCTCGTGCGGGAACGGCACGGGGATGTCCGGGTGTGACGTGTCGAGCATCGGAGCGACTGACGGATCGGCAGCGGCGAATCCCGCGATCCACTCCCGAACCCACGGCCGGTCCTGTTCGTGCCTGGGATCGTGACCCGGCATCGCACTGCGGAGCATTCCAGGCAGGATCGCGGTGAAGAACGAGCCGGTGCGGCCCCACAACTTCAGCCGTGACCGAGCGTTGCGCCATTTGCCGTCGGCCTTGAGCATCGCGACGCAGCCCTTACGGGACCACCAGAAGACGTGCCATGAACCGGTGAACACGCCGAGCGCTCGCTGCCAGTATCCACCGCACGCTGCCTGGTAGGCGTCGAAGGCCACTCGCTTGTGCCCGACCTCCTCGACCATGTGCCATAGGGTGAAGGACGCCACCCGGGTGTCGGATCCGGCAAACAGTCGACAACGATCCGTGACCAGCCAGTTGGTCACGCCGAGGGTCATGCTCTCGAACCCGGCCGAGTATGCGAGGCGATACGTGAGGGACCGGCGCGTGCGGATTCGATCCCACGAGGCCTTCATCGCCTCCTCGACCTCGACCAGTCCGGCATAGCCGTTGGCCTTGATCACCTCGTTGTAGCGACGGTGGGTGCGATAGTGCTGGCCCTCCTGCGCACAGAATCCCTTGACCGCCTCGGGGTCCTCGATGTCCTTGGCCGCCTCGCGTAGCGTCGCAATGAGGAACGGTTCGAGATACGGCATTGTCAACGACGCACCGTTGAGCATGTGCGACCACTCGTGGTGACCCGGATTCCGCACGGGATCGAGGTCGTCGGGAAACTCGAACGGTACGCGGCGCACCACGATGTCGCCCTCGATCGGTACAGCGGTCATGAGGGGACCTTCAGTCCCTGGATGAGTGTGGTGATGAGGGGGTCGAGCAAGTCGTCGATCGACCGACCCATGACGAGGAAGCCGCCGAGCTCGAGCGACACCAACCCATGGGCGCCGGCCCAGAACAGATGGGCCGCCGTCTCGGGGTCGCCGCGCAACTCGATCTCCTCGGCGTCCGCAGCGGCCGCAATCACTCGCTTGCAGACGTCAAGGGCTGCGCGTTTGGCTCCGAACAGCGCGGGCTCGGTCTCGGGCATCGCCCCGGTGTCGGAGTACAGCAGCTCGTACATGAGGGGCCGATCGAGTGCAGCTCGCACGTACGCCTTGGCCAGCAGTTGGAGCGCGGCGACCGGCTGGTCGGCCTCGCTTGCTTCGGCGACGAGTACGCCGCGGAGCCATTCATAGGAGCGCACCCGCAAGCCGTCGATGAGATCCGCCTTCGAATCGAAGTACTTGTACGGCATCGTCGAGCTGCAGCCGTACTCGGCGGCGATCGCCCGGAACGACATACCGTCGACGCCTGCGGTCTCGTACAACCGTTGCGCCACGTCCAAGAGCGCGCTCCGTGACTGAGTGATCTGTATTTCGGTCAGCGACGGCCGAGGCACAACAACGTTTGACGCCGTTTATTTAACGGCGTCAACACTCTTCTGATCGGCGGCGTCGGGGTCTAGATCGGTTCGAAGACGAGGACGAACTCGAGCAGGCCGTTGTCTTCGGTCGACACCACACCGAAGGACGGGTCGTCGATGTCGTAGTCGGAGAACAGGATCGGGATGTTGCCGAGCACGCCGATCCGGTCGCCGTTGCCCTCGGCGGTGACATCGAAGGTGACGGTCTGGGTCACGCCGTGCAGAGTCAGATCGCCCGTCGCTGTCGTCATCACCTGCTCGCCGATCGCCGGGACTGTGCCGAACTCGATCGGCTCGGTGAGCTCGAACGTCGCTGTGGGGAACTGGTCTGTCTCCATGATCCGGCCGGCGAACTGGCCGTCTCGGCGCGAATCGTCGCTGGTGATCGTTGCGACCTCGACCTCGACTGCCAGTGCAGTCACCTGCGTCCCATCGATCGTCATCGTGCCGGTGATCTCGTCGCTCCGGCCCACGGCCGTCACGTTCACTCCAGCGAGTACCTCGTCGACTCGGTAGCCGAATTCCGATTCGGTCGTCGGGGCCCACTCGCCGTCGTAGCTGAGCTCGTCCGAGGCGTCGGTGCTCTCAGATGACGCTGCGGTGGTGGCCGTCGACTCGAGCGTGGCCGCTGTATCAGTCGTCGCCGTGGTGTCGTCGGTCGCCTCGTCGGTAGCTGAGGACGCTGTCGTCGGCGTCGTCGCTTCGAGTGCGGCGCTCAGGTCGTCGGCGTCGAGCTCGTCGGGGGAGTCGTTGATCACGTTGGCGTAGATGAAGATCGCGCCGTACCCCAGCGCGACGAGAACAACAACGCCGAGCACGCCCCACTTGATGAAACGCGTCCACGACTTCGGCTCGTCGTCTTCGATCGTTGCGTCGGGAGTGTCGGACATCTCTCCATCATGACCGATCCCGAGCGCCTCGTTGAGGCCGTATGCACAGGAATCCGGTAAGACTGTCGCTCATGTCAGACGCCAGCGATGCCGTATCCGCAGTCGACGTCTCCGTCGCCGCATCTGTACCCGCGACCACGGGTGCGACCGGGTACGCCGTGGCCACGAAGGGCTCGGTGCCGCGCGCTCTCGGCGTCAACCGCGCCGGACTCGAGGCGAACGGCTTCAAGGGAGGCGTCGGCGAGACGCTTGCGGTGCCGAACGGCGATGGGACGGCGATCGCCGTCGGTGTCGGCGACGCCGACGCGATCGACGCCGCAGCGCTGCGGACTGCTGCTGCTGCATTCGCCCGTGCGGCCTCGAAACACCGGGCGCTGGCGACCAACCTCGCCGACGTCGACGGCGTGACGCCGGCGATTGCCGGACAGGCAGTCGCTGAAGGGGTGCTGCTGGCGTCGTATCGCTACGTCGGTTTGAAGAATGACGCCAAGGCCGCTTCGAACTTGGCGGCGCTCACCCTCGTCGCCGGCGCGAAGCGCAGGTCGGCGGTCGGCGACGGCGCCGCCCGCGGCCAGGTCATCGCCACCGCCGCCGCGCTCGCACGGGAGCTGGCCAACACGCCGCCCACTCACTTGAACGCCAAGGACATCGCCGACCGTGCCGTTGCGATCGGTGCCGACACGTCGCTCACCGTCGAGGTGTTCAACGCCGATGATCTCGCACAGATGGGTTGCGGTGGCATCCTGGGCGTCAACCGCGGATCGACCGAGCCGCCACGGATGGTAAAGATCACCTACTCGCCGCGTCGTCCCAACGGCCACCTGATCCTGGTCGGCAAGGGCGTGATGTACGACTCGGGCGGTATTTCGCTGAAACCGAGTGACGCGATGCACCAGGTGATGAAGATGGACATGTCGGGTGCAGCCGCCGTGCTCTCGACGATGTCGGCGCTGCCCGCGTTGCGAGGCCGCACCAAGGTCACCGGCTACCTCATGTGCACCGACAACATGCCTTCGGGAAGCGCGCTGAAGCTCGGTGACGTGCTCACGATGCGCAACGGTAAGACCGTAGAGATCCACAACACCGATGCCGAGGGTCGCCTCGTGCTGGCCGATGGGTTGTCGCTGGCGGTCGAAGAGGAGCCCGATGCGATCGTCGACGTCGCCACCCTCACCGGTTCGGCGCTCGGTGCACTGGGTCCGGAGGTCGCTGCGCTGCTCGGTTCGAATCAATCGTTCATCGACCAGGTGAAGGCGAGCGGCGATACCGTCGACGAACCGCTATGGCAGTTGCCCCTCGAACGCGGCCGCTACCGCAAGATGCTCGACTCGGTGGTGGCCGACATGCGCAACATCGGCGGACCGTACGCCGGGGCGATCACCGCGTCGATCTTTCTCAGCGAGTTCACCGGCGACGTGCCCTGGGCTCACCTCGACATCGCTGGACCGATGAAGGTCGACGCCGATCGGGGCATCTACGCCAAGGGGGCGACCGGCTTCGGGACCCGGACGTTGATCGAATTGGCGACCAACTTCACGCCGCCGAACACCGCGAGCTGACCCGAGTCCGTTGACCGGTCGGGGGCCATCGCGGCCCAACATCATCTTCATCATGAGCGACGACCACGCTGCTCACGCGATCTCGGCGTACGGCTCGCGGATCAACACGACGCCGCACATCGATCGCCTCGCCCACGAGGGGATGAGATTCGACTCGTGCTTCTGCACCAACTCGATCTGCACGCCGAGTCGGGCGTCGATCCTCACCGGCACGTACAACCACGTCAACGGGGTCACCACCTTGGTCACGCCGATGGACAACCGACTCGACACGTTTCCCAAGCGACTGCAGTCGGCCGGCTACCAAACAGCGATCTTCGGCAAGTGGCATCTCGGTCACGGTCCAGATCACGACCCGACCGGCTTCGATCGATGGCGAGTCCTCCCCGGGCAGGGGCACTACCACAACCCCGTGATGCTGCAGCCTCGTCCCGACGACCGCGGGCACACGATCATCGAGCGCGGTGGCTATGTCACCGATCTGATCACCGACGACTCGCTGCGCTGGCTCGATCGCCGTGATCCCGAGCGTCCTTTTGCGCTGCTGTGCCACCACAAAGCACCCCACCGCACATGGGAGCCTGCGCCGCGCCACTTCACGATGTACGACGACGTCGAGATCCCTGAGCCCGAGACGCTGTTCGACGACCACACCGGGCGAGCCGAGGTGGTCAAGGCGATGCGCATGCGCATCCTGGACCTCGACCCGATCGTGGATTTGAAGGCTCCGGTACCACGCGGGTTGAGTGAAGACGACGAAGTGAGCTGGCGATATCAGCGCTACATCAAGGACTACCTACGCGTCGTGGCGGCGGTCGACGACGGCGTGGGCCGCATTCTCGACTGGCTCGACGACAACGGTCTCTGCGATGACACGATCGTGATCTACACCTCCGATCAGGGGTTCTTTCTCGGCGATCACGGATGGTTCGACAAACGACTGATGTACGAGGAGTCACTGTGCATGCCGTTCCTCGTGCGCTACCCGCGTCTGGTCGAGGCGGGCTCGACGACGGCCGAGATGGCGCTGAACGTCGACGTCGCGCCGACGCTGCTGGAGCTGGCGGGACTCGACGTCCCCGAGGCGGTGCAGGGTGACAGCCTCACGCCATTGCTGCGCGGCGAGCGACCGGCGAATTGGCGCCAGTCGATGTACTACCGGTACTGGATGCACGATGATGACGCCCATGCCGTCCCCGCGCACTACGGCGTGCGAACACACGGGCACAAGCTGATCGGCTACTACAACGACCCGCTCGACCAGCCCGGGGCGAATGAACCTGCCGGTCCACCCGAGTGGGAGCTGTTCGACCTCGAGGCTGATCCGGCCGAACTACACAACGTGATCACCGAGCCGGCGTACCGCGACGTCGCGCACGCACTCGCTGCCGAGCTCGACCGGCTGCAACGCAATCTCGGCGACGCCCCTCATCCGGAGGCGACGGCCGCGCTCGAGGCGCTCCTGTAGCCCGGTCCGGCACAGCGAAAGGGGAGTGCCGGGCTTGTCCTCCAGGCGGAATCGATGGGGTTGGCGCTCGGTGATCAGGCCGAACTCGCGCGGAAATGGAGCTGTGCGGCGGCCAGGAGGCCGACGACGACAGCGATCGCGATGAGCGCAGTTGCCCCTGCGGTCAACCCTGCGGTAATGACGAGCACCGTGCCGAGCACCCACCCGATATCGGCGATCGACACCGCAAGCGCCCACGCACGGAGCCGACCTCGATACTCCACACGGCGGATCGCGAGTACCGCGGCGGCGAACCCGACGAGTACCGCCCCGGCGACGCAGATGATTGCTGTGTCGACGTCGAGACGTTCCCCGATGGTTGCCGCTGCGACGATGGCGCCGGCGCCCGAGGCCGCCGAGAACGCGGCGTTCGCGCCGAGCGCGGTGCGAAGATACCGCTCGGCGCGCGCGGTCCCAGGATGGTCCGTCCGCCAGGTGCCGCTCGAGTGATCGGGAGCAGAGGTCTGAGCCGAAGTTGGTGTCATGGTGTCGAGCATGCGCATCGTCGGTCGTCGATGCGATGACCTACGAGGTCATGGTGCGGGACGCGATCGAGCGTTCTGACGAGACGCCACGTCGGTCGCCGGTCTCCGTGTCGCCCGCCGCCGCGTCGGCAGCGACGAGTCGCTCGTTGTCGGCGACCGTGGCGGCAGTGGTGCGGTCGATGCCGAGCGCAACGAGACGATGCTCGACCTCGTCGCAGCCATCGCCGCACTCGCGCAGTGCGATGGCCAGTCGGTGGGCGCGAGTCAGTCCGTCGAGCGTGACGACTTCTGTCAGCCATGTGTCGTGGTCCTCGCGCACGGTCGCTGGGAGGCGCCGAAGGTGCCGTGCGGTCACCGGAGGGAGGCGTCGGCGTATAGCGAAGCCGTCTGACAACGTGTGCGCCGCGCCGAACATGACGCATCGTTCGAGCGCTCGACCGAATGGCGACGTCGGTCGGTCCGGCTGGTATCCGAGGCCCATCGAGCGGGCCGTAGCGGTGAGATCGAGTGGGTAGCCGTCCGGCCAACGATCGAAGCCATCGGCGAATCGCCGAAGCAGCCAGGTCGCTGTCGGCCCGAGGACGCCCAGCCAGAATGTCTCGACGTACCGCGAACGCGGATCGAATCCGGTGTCGTCGACGAGCGGGTCAACCCACGGCCTGACCATTACGGTCGTCGATTTGGCGGTCGAGGGTGTCGGAGGCGCTACCTGTTGGTCGGCGGTGGGCTCGGGACGTGCGGTCCCCGGGTGCTGCATGAGTGAACTCCTCGAGTGTCTCGGCAGAGGTCCGAGTTCGATGCGCCTCGGCAGACAGCCGAGGTCAGCGAGGGAGGAGTCGATGCAGCGGTATGGGCGGCCGACGTCGAGCGGCGGAACGTCGATCGAGCGCGATGCTGGCTCGAGCTGCGCGTTTCGATGACCCGAGACGTCATCGATCGGCCATCCGATCCGTCGTAGGTTCGTCTCATGGCAGTGCACACCGATCCGCGGCGCTTCGGTGCCGAGCTGAAGCGGTGGCGGACCCAACGCCGCTACTCCCAGCACGAGCTGGCGTTGCGCTCGGAGGTGTCGCAGCGGCACCTGAGCTATCTGGAGAACGGTCGCAGTCGCCCCAGCCCGGAGATGATCGAACACCTGTCGATCGCGCTCGACGTCCCGCTGAGCGCCCGCAACTCGCTATTCGTCGCGGCCGGATTTGCTCCTGCGCACTCCGAGGAACCGCTCGACGGCGAGCGACTCATAGCCTCAGGAACTCACTGCAGCGTCTCGTCGACGCCCATCAGCCCTTCCCCGCCTATGTGGTCGATCGTTGCTGGAACCTGCAGCTCAGCAACGACGCTGCCGCGAATCTCACGATGCTGCTCGTCGATCCGAGTGTGGCGCTCGAGCTCGGGGGCAACATCTACGTATCGCGCTGCATCCCGACGGTCTGCGCCGACACGTCCCCAACTGGCCGATGGTCGCGGCGTCGCTGCTCGATCGCGTGCAGCGTGAGTGCGAGCTCGACCCGAGTGACACTGAGCTCGCTGCATTGGCGGCCTACGTTCGGGAGTATCCGGGGATGGACGTTCTCCCGCGCGGCGCCGGCCCGGTCGGCGACCAGCTGCTGACAGAGCTGCACGTGATGATCGACGGTCGCACGGTGCGGCTGTACACCACGGTGATGGCGTTCACAGCCGCTGCCGATACCACTGCGGCGGAGATCCGGTTGGAGACCCTGCTGCCAGCAGACAGCTCGAGCGAGCAGGTACTGCGCGACCTCACCAGCTGAGCCGGCGGTGGCAGCTGTGGTCCGTGGTGAGCAGATGTAACCGTGGTCTCAGAGACCAGCGTTACACGCGTCAGCCGCGGAGGATCGGGCCCATCGCCGAGATCAGCGACTGCAGCTCGGCCCGGCGGCGGTTGACCACCTGCACCGACTCGGCCACGAGCGTGGCGTCTGGCTCTTGTTGGTTGCGCAGCTGAAGCGACGTGTCGAGCGCTCCCGACAGCAACGAGACCGACTGGCCGAGACGACCCCAGGCCTCGGGGTTCGAGCGGGCCGCTTGCTGTTGAGCGCCGATCACGATGCCGTCGACGCGACTGCGGTCGACCGTCCAGCGTTGCTGTGCCTGCGCAGGGGGAGCTGCTTGGAGCTCGAGCGACAGCTGATCGTGGAACCACTGCGCCGTGCCCAGCAACTCGATTTCGTAGTCGTTGCTGCGCGGAGCGGCGGCGGACGCGGCAGCCTCCGATGGCCGCCGACGTGAGGCGAGCGCCGCCAGGATGGCGATCAAGATGATCGCCAACGTGGCGACGATCGCGATTGGGCCCCAGTCGATGTCGCTGCCGCCATTGTCGGGTGAGGTCGTGGTGGCAGGCGCAGCCGTGGTCTCCGGGGACGTCGTCGTGTCTGGTGAGGTGGTGGTATCGGGACTCGCAGCAACCGTGCCTGCGACGATCAACGAACCGCAGGCGACGGTTGCGCCGGCAATCAGCCGGGCGCAGGCACTGGTCATGGTCCGCCACCATAGGAGCTGGTCGCACGGCGATGGCGGCTCTCGACCGCGTTCGGCTCAACCGGCGATGATGTGGTCGAGCACGAGTTCGGGCTCGTTCTGCTCGATGCGCTGTAGTGCGTACTTGTTCTCGAACAACGCGACGAGCGCACTGTCCTGACGGGCCAGGATGCGAACCCCGGGCTTCTCGCGCAGCACGTCGGCCGAGGCCGTGTCGGTGAGCCGGATTGCCTGATACGGCGCGGAGGAGAGCTCGATTCGTGCGTTGAACTCGATGTCGAGGCGGTTGGCGAACACGTCGAACTGCAGTTGCCCGACTGCGGCGAGCACCGGCGACGCATCGCCCCAATCGGGGTCGCGCAGCACCTGGACCACGCCCTCTTCGTCGAGCTGATCGAGGCCCTTGCGGAACTGTTTCGACTTGCCGGTGTCGACCGGGTGAGCGGTGGCGAACACTTCGGGGGCGAACTGTGGGATGCCGGGGAAGTCGACCTTGGCGCCGTTCTCGTCGTACAACGAGTCGCCGATGTTGAGTCCGGTCGCATTCACCAGCCCGACGACGTCGCCCGGGAAGGCTTCGTCGATGGTGGTCCGCTCGGCGCCGAACACGGTCGAGGCGTACTTCGTGGCGAACGGCCTTCCGGTACGTGCGCAGGTCATGACCATGCCGCGGTCGAAGCGCCCTGAGCAGATGCGGGCAAACGCGATGCGGTCGCGGTGGTTGCGGTCCATGTTGGCCTGCACCTTGAACACGAATGCCGAGCAGGGTTCGTCGAGATGGCGGGGCTTGCCATCGCGGTCATCGCGCGGCGCCGGTGCCGGAGCGAGATCGACGACCGCGTCCAACAGGTGGCGGACCCCGAAGTTGGTGAGGGCGGAGCCCGCGAACACCGGTGTCGACTCGCCAGCCAGGAAGCTCGGAAGGTCGACGTCGGCCTCCATTGCGCTCAGGAGCTCGATCTGCTCGACGGCCTGTTCCCAGGCGGGGCCCTCTTCAGCCGCGGCGCGCTCGACGGGTACGTCCTCTTCGGGCGCGATCTGCGCGCCACGGGCGGTGCGGGTGTACCTCGTGAAGATGTCGGAGCGTCGGTCGAACACCCCGCGCAGGTCGCCGTAGGTGCCCACTGGCCACGTCGCCGGGGTTGGTCGAAGATCGATCTGCTCCTCGATCTGATCGAGCAGCTCGAGCGGATCCATGCCGGGCCGGTCGAACTTGTTGAGGAACGTGATCACCGGCAGGTTCCGCGATCGGCAGACCTCGAACAGCTTCAAGGTCTGAGGCTCGATGCCCTTGGCCGAGTCGAGCACCATCACCACGGCATCGACGGCGGCGAGCACCCGGTAGGTGTCTTCGGAGAAGTCGCGGTGGCCAGGGGTGTCGAGCAGGTTGAGTTCGTGGTCGCGGTAGGGGAAGTTGAGCGCCGTCGAGGTGATCGAGATCCCTCGCTTCTGCTCCATGTCCATCCAGTCCGAGGTCGCCGCACGGCGGCCCTCGTGAGCCTTGACGGCGCCCCCGGCGGTGATCGCTCCGGCGTACAGGAGGAATTTCTCGGTGAGGGTGGTCTTTCCCGCGTCGGGGTGGCTGATGATCGCGAACGTGCGCCGCCGCGCCGCCTCGGACATCACCTGTTCAGACACCGAGTCGACGCTACCGGCGCTACGCGTCGGCGCGGAGCCAAGCGGTCGGCCCTATCGCGAAGTGCGGCGTGAGCGTCGGGTCGAGTAGACGCACCGTTGTTGCGAGGTCGAGCAGTGGGAGCGACACGCACCCGCTCGTTGGCTTGGTTGTTCCGCTCTCGGTGTACGAATGGCGGTGGAGGAAGATCGCTGCTGCGTAGGGCGGCTCGCCGGGTTCGTCGCCTGAGACGGGATCGAGATTGGCCCCGATCACCGCTGCGTGGGCGTACACATCGCCGAACCGCGGGAGCCATTCGTCCTCCGGGCCGGGACACCCCGGGCGCGCGACCAGCCGCTGGTAGTCAGCGGTGTTCGGTGTGGCCCCCCAACAGTCCTCCGGGCGGACGTTGCGGTAGCTCACACCTGGCCGGACGCCGGGATCGGGCCGGTTGCCGAACACGTTCACTCGTTCCCCGTCCCAGGCGGTGACCTCGCCGAGGGGAAAGACACCCGCTGGAGTCGTGCCATCGCCCGATCGGCGCTCGACGAGCGGGCGCGTGCCGGTCCGCCCGAAGCGCGCGATCTGCGGCTCGGTCTGACAGACCCACTGCCCGTTGGCGCGGCGGGCGGCGGTGAACGCGGTGCCAGTGGTGTCGGCGAAGGTGTCGGTGGCCAGCACGACGAATTGGCGGACCTCGGGGTGCCGAGCCTCGAGTGCGTCGACCGTCTCGAGATCGCAGATGGCGCCGTCGCGCCATTGGATGTCGCGCGCTGCGGCTTCGGTCGGCGAGGCCGGTCGTGCGACGTCGTCGAGCGCCGGCGCGGCGAGCAGCGTCGACGGGCCGACCAACGTCAGCACGACCGTGACTGCGAGCAGCATGCGCACACGAGTGAGTCTCGCACGGTGACGGGCCGCCACCACAGGTGCGGCAGGTAGCGTCCACGCGGTGTCCGACGCAGCGCTGCCACCGATGACGCTCGCCGCCCGCAGTGTGATCGCCGACGCCGAGCGTGTGGTGGTGTTGACCGGCGCAGGCATCTCGACCGATTCGGGCATTCCCGACTTTCGCGGTCCCAACGGGTTGTGGACCAAGAACCCGAAAGCCGAGAAGGCTGCCGACATCTCGCACTACCTCAACGATCGGGAGGTGCGGCTGGCGGCCTGGCAGAACCGGCTGACCACTCCGGCATGGGAGGCGCAGCCCAACGCGGGTCACGAGGCCATCGTCGAACTGGAGCGGCGGGGAAAGCTCCATGCAGTGGTGACACAGAACATCGACGGGCTGCACCAGAAGGCCGGCAACGACCCCGATCGCGTCATCGAGGTGCACGGCACGATCTGGTTCAGTCGGTGCTGGGAGTGCGACGACCGTCGACCGATGGCCGAGACGCTCGACCGAGTGCGCGCCGGAGAAGACGATCCGCCGTGTCTCGTCTGTGGTGGGATCCTGAAGAGCGACACCATCAGTTTCGGTCAGGCGCTGGTACCGGAGGTGATCGAGCGGGCGCTGCGCGTCAGCGAAGAGAGCGACGTGCTGCTTGCGGTCGGTTCGACCCTCAGCGTTTTCCCGGCTGCGAACTGTGTCCCCCGGGCCAAGGCCGGTGGCGCCACCGTGGTGATCGTCAACGGCGATGAGACCGGCATGGATCGTTACGCCGACCACCTGCTGATCGGTTCGATCAGCGACGTGTTGCCGGCGCTGGTCGGCTGACCGCGCCCTGATCTCGGCCCGTCGGTCGGGCGGCGAGCAAGGCGCCGGCGATCACCACGGCGATCCCGACCACTGCGATGGCCGACACCGAGTCGTTGCGCAACGCGACCCCCAGCACGAGCGACACGACCGGGATCAGATACGTGATCAGCGACGCCCGCGTCGACCCGACTCGACCGACGAGCGAGGCCATCGCCAAGAATGCAACACCGGTCCCGACGATGCCGAGGGTGGCGACTGCCAGGAGTGGACGCCATTCGACGCTCGACCCGGCGATGCCGAACAAGCCGTAGGGGAGTGTCCACACCGTTCCCAGTGCGAGCATCGTCGCCATCACGTTGGCTGAGCCGTAGCGCTGCTGCAATGGCGCAGCCAGGTTCACGGCGAACCCGTAACACAGGGTCGCCGCCAGCACGAGCGCGACACCGAGTGCCTCGCCTGAGCTCGAGGAGATCGATGGCGCGCTGATCAGCACCACGCCGAGGAAGCCGACGACGATCCCCGCTCGTTGTGCCGGTCCCGGTGGCCGGCGCAACAAGAAGGTGGCGACGAGAGCGGCGAAGATCGGGGTGGCCCCGTTCAGCAGACCGGTCACCGCGGAGTTGATGTGTTGCTCGGCGAGCGGGAACAGCGTCAACGGGACGCCGACCCACAGGATGCTGAGCAACACCACACGCCGTCGGTCGGCGCGATCGATCGGCCGACGCGCTCTCGGGAGCAACGCCAGCGTGAGCGCGCCGAGCCCGACGCGCAGGAGCGTGATCAGGCCTGGCTCGAGTGCGTCGAGGCCGATGTCGATCAGCAGGAACGACGATCCCCAGATCGCCGACACCGCTGCGAACAAGCCCCAGTCGCCAGGTCGGAAGCTGCCCTCGTTCTCGGCCGACGTCGCTGTGAAGATGCGATCGTCGGCGGCCACGGCAGCAACCTAGTGGTCGCTTCCGGCTCCGCTGGCGGGATTCCGACAGCGCTCTGCACGGCGTGCGCCCACACAGCGCTCGACCGGAATGCGCGACGCGGCCGGTGGGTTGCAGTAGGAGATGATTCCCGACCGATCTAATCGGCATTCACGTTAGGGTTTTGCTCATGGCAACGTTCCGCGACCTGCTCGCATCCGCCAAGTCTGAGATCGACGAGATCGACACGGCCACTGCCGCCGAGCGCGTCGCTGCCGGCGCCACCGTGCTCGATGTGCGCGAGCCCGACGAGTACGACGAAGGTGCGCTGGCCGGGGCGATCCACATCCCGCGGGGCCATCTGGAAGCACAGATCGAGAACCGCATCGCCGACAAGGACGCCGAGATCGTCGTGTACTGCGCCGGCGGCGTGCGCTCGGCGTTCGCGGCCAAGACGCTCGCCGAGCTCGGGTACACGTCGGCGCTGTCGATGGACGGTGGCTTCGGCCGGTGGAAGGACGAGGGGCGTCCGTGGACCACGCCCGCGTCGCTCACCCCCGAACAGACCAACCGCTACAAGCGGCACCTCCTGCTGCCCGAAGTGGGCGTGGAGGGCCAGGCCAAGTTGCTCGACGCCAAGGTGCTGATGCTCGGCGCCGGCGGCCTCGGTTCACCCGCCGCGCTGTACTTGGCCGCAGCCGGTGTGGGCACGATCGGCATCGTCGACATGGACGAGGTCGACTCGTCGAACCTGCAGCGACAGATCCTGCACAACATCGATCGGGTCGGTGACCGCAAGGTCGACTCGGCGAAGAAGACGTTGACGATGCTCAACCCAGACGTCAACGTCGTCACCTACGACACGCGTCTCGACGCATCGAACATCGTCGACATCATCTCCGACTACGACGTCATCGTCGACGGGGCCGACAACTTCCCCAGTCGCTATCTGCTCAACGACGCCAGCGTGAAGCTCGGCATCCCCGTGGTCCACGGCTCGATCTTCCGCTTCGAGGGCATGGTCAGTGTGTTCCACCCCACGGCTGGCCCGACGTATCGCGACATGGTGCCCGAGCCGCCGCCGGCCGAACTCGCTCCGAGCTGCGCCGAAGCCGGCGTGCTCGGTGTGCTACCCGGCATCATCGGGTCGATCCAGGCCCTGGAGACGATCAAGCTGATCCTCGACCTCGGCGACGGGCTCATCGGTCGGATCCTCACGGTCGACACGACCGAGATGGAGTTCCGCGTGTTCAAGCTGCAGTCCGACCCAGGCAACGAAGTGACCTTCGAGAACCGCGATCGCATCCAGATCAAAGAACTCGACGGTCTCTGCGCCCCCGGGCTCGACTGAACTCGCCCTCGCCCGTCGGACGCGTCGCCCTACGGTGGGCGGCGTGTTCGACGATGCTGCGGGCTGGGTGGCGATCCCCGACGCCCTGAACGCAGACGAGGTCGCCGATGTGGTGCGACGCAGCCGCGAGCTGTGCGCCGTGCCACCGGCCGAGCGGGCGGCAGGCGACAAACCCGCCGCTGGCACGCGTCACCTGTTCGCCCTCGATCGGCGCTGCGACGTGGTCGCCCAGCTGTGCGGCCACTCGGTGGTGCTCGACGTGGTGCACGAGATTCTCGGCGCCGACGTCCGGCTGGAACAAGCGTCGTACCGCTGTCCGCAGCCGGGCTACGGGTCGCAGCAGCTGCACGCCGACGATCCACCCAAGCTCGATGATGGTCCCGCCCGAGTGGCGACCGCGATCGTGACGCTCGTCGACTTCACGAAGACGAACGGCGCCACGCGCGTCGTGCCGGGGAGTCACCGACGCCCCGATCTCCAGCGACAGTCAGGATCGCTCGAGCGCCATCCCGCCGAGCTCGCGCTCACCGGGCCGGCCGGCACGGCGTTTGTGTTCACCGGCCATCTGTTGCACTCGGGTACGAAGAACCGATCGGACGCCGACCGCCACGCCCTCCAACTCACCTGGCGGAGCGCGTAACAACCGCAGTGCCCGACAGTTAGGAAGGCTCGGTCAGCACCGTTGCTTCGGCGCGGTCGCGGCGTTCTCGTTCTTGTGTGGCGACACCCACCAGCACGAGGGCCACGCCGAGCAGTTCCACACCGGACGGCGTCTGGCCGAGTGCCAGCCAACCGATGGCCACTGCGGTCACCGGAAGCAGCGCCAAGAGCAGTGAGAAACGGCGAACGGGGATACGTCGCATGGTGAACTGGTCGATCCCGTAGCCGATGGCGTTCGAGAACACGCCGACCAGCAGACACAGCGCCAACAGAGTCGGCGACACCCAGACCGGGCCGCTCCAGGGTGCGCCGATCGGCGTGGTCACGACGGCGCCGATCGCCAGTCCGACACCGAGCCCGGCCACGCCGCGGTCGAGCTGGGCCACCTGTGATCCCACCACGATGTACGCCGCCCACATCGCCGATGCCAGCAGGATGAACAGCAGGCCCAGCGCGTTGCCCTCGATCTCGCCGCCACCGAGCACGACCACGCCGGCGGCGGCGAACACGAGCGCCAACGCGTTACGCGCCGAGCGGGTGGCGGCAGCGGCGACCGCGATTGGCCCGATGAACTCGATGGCCACCGCCTTGCCGAGATCGATGCGGTCGATGCCGAGGTAGAAGAACGTGTTCATCAACGCCGTGGCGATACCGAACACGCCTGCCGCAACGAGCTGGTCGCGGGTCCACCCGTGGCGCCATCCGCGCGACACCAACAGGACCGCGGCGGCGGCGCCGATGACGCGAAACCACGCCACTGTCTGTGGCGCGACTTCGTCGAAGAGCACCACGGCGATCGCCGCGCCGACGTACTGCGCGATCGCCGAGAGGACGAAGAGCGCCTCGGGCTGCGCGGTGTTCAGCCAGCGGGCGACCGCTGGCGGGCGGAACTCGGTCGAGCTCAGTCGAACAGTTCCGGTTCCGAGCGGGAGATCTCGTCCCACATCGGCTGGAAGCTGAACCAACCTGCAGCGTGAAACCCGGTGTTCTGCTGGGTGTAGGTGGCGTACTCGTCGTTGATCTCGATCGGATCGCCAGCAGCCATCGCCATCAGCTGCGCCTGGCACGAGCGTTCCATCGAGATGAACCAGAACGCGGCCTCGTCGACGGTTTCGCCGACCGTGAACAGCCCGTGGTTCTGATGGATCGCGGCCTTTCCGTCGGGGAACTTCGATGCCAGCTCCTTGCCGGCATCGATGTCGAACACGACGGCGCCGCCCTGCTCAGAGATCACGCGATGATCGTTGTAGAACACGCACGCGTCCTGGGTGAGGGGGGCCAGTGGGATGCCGAGCGAGCTGAATGATTTTCCGTATGGCGAGTGGGCGTGAGCAGCTGCGATGACGTCGGGGCGGGCTGCGTGGATCGCCGCGTGGATCACGAACGCCGCCCGGTTCACCGGCTGGGTTCCGTACACGACGTTGCCGTCGTGGTCGACGAGAATCAGGTCGCTCTGGCGGATGTGACGGAAGCTCATTCCGAACGGGTTGACCCAGAACATCTCGGGGTACTCGGGGTCACGCACGGTGATGTGTCCGGCGACGCCCTCGGAGAACCCGAAGCGGCCGAACGTGCGCAGTGCTCCGGCTAGGTGGGTCTTGCGGTAGAGGCGCTCTTCTTCGACGGTGTCGAACTCGGGGATGCCATCGAGTCCGACCTCCTTGGGCGTCAACGGGATGCCGTCGATGCTGCGGTCGGTGGTCGGCGTGGTGATCGGCTCTTCGGTGATGGCCATGTCCCCAGCGTAGTCGTGGGGCCAACGGCGGCTCCCTGCGGACCGCCCGCCCGGCGCGACCCTCGGAGGAGCGTGCCAGCCGCTGGCATGGTGGCCGATGCACCCGCACGAATACGATGCGGTGATGGCCGATAGCGCTGGTGAGTTGCCGCAGACCGATTCGGGCATCGAGGTCAAGCGTCTTTATGACTCGTCGGATCTCGACGGCTGGGACGTCGATGCGCAGTTGGGCGCGCCGGGCAAGCCCCCGTTCACTCGTGGTGTCTATCCCTCGATGTACACAGGTCGCCTCTGGACGATGCGTCAGTACTCGGGGTTCGGTGACGCCGCGTCGACGAACGAGCGGTTCAAGTTCCTGCTGGACGCGGGCCAGACCGGCTTGTCGTGCGCGTTTGATCTGCCGACGCAGATGGGCTACGACTCCGACGCCGGACGCGCCGAGGGTGAAGTCGGCAAGGTCGGCGTGGCCATCGACTCGATGGCCGACATGCGCACGCTCCTCGCCGACATCCCGCTCGGCAAGGTGACCACGTCGATGACCATCAACTCGACGGCGGCGATCTTGCTGTTGATGTACGAACTGGTCGCCGAGGAACAGGGCGTATCGGCTGATCAGATTGGCGGCACCATCCAGAACGACCTGCTGAAGGAGTACATCGCCCGCGGCACCTACGTGTATCCGCCGCGGCCGTCGATGCGGATCATCACCGACATCTTCGAGTACTGCAGTCAGCACGTTCCCAACTGGAACACGATTTCGATCTCGGGGTATCACATCCGCGAGGCCGGCTCGACAGCGGTGCAGGAGATTGCCTTCACCCTGGCCAACGCCATCGCGTACGTACAGGCTGCGATCGAGGCCGGGCTCGATGTCGACGAGTTCGGGCCGCGCCTGTCCTTCTTCTGGAACGGCCACAACAACTTCTTCGAAGAGGTCGCTAAGTTCCGCGCCGGCCGGCGGATGTGGGACCGGATCATGACCGAGCGGTTCGGGGCGACCAACCCGAAGGCCAAGATGTTGCGGTTCCACACCCAGACCGGTGGCTCGACGTTGACCGCGCAGCAGCCGATGAACAACATCGTGCGCACATCGCTACAGGCCCTCGCGGCAGTGCTCGGGGGCACGCAGAGCTTGCACACGAACGGTTACGACGAGGCGCTGAGCTTGCCGACCGAAGAGGCGGCGCGCATCGCGCTGCGCACACAGCAGATCATCGGATACGAGTCGGGTGTCGTCGACACCCCAGATCCGCTTGCCGGCTCGTATTTCGTCGAGTCGTTGACCGACGAGGTCGAACAGCTCGCCTGGCAGTACATCGAGCGGATCGACGAGATGGGCGGCGCTGTGGCGGCGATCGAGTCAGGTTTCCAGATGGACGAGATCATGCAGTCGGCCTACGAGTACACCAAGTCGGTCGATGACGATGAGCGGGTGATCGTCGGCGTCAATCGCTTCACGATCGACAACGAGCCCGAACCCGAGGTGTTCCCGATCGATCCGCAGCTCGAGCGCGATCAACGCGAGCGGCTCGCCCACTACAAGGCCAATCGTGACACCGCCGGCGTCGAGTCGGCCCTTGCGTCGGTGAAGGTGACCGCGTCCACCGACAACAACCTGCTCTACCCGATGAAAGAAGCGCTACGCGCCGACGCCACCCTCGGCGAGATCAGCGATGCACTGCGCGACGTCTTCGGCACGTACACCCCCTGACCCGTCGGACTGAATCGTCGGACTGACCCCTCCGACCGAGACCCTCCGAAACCCCGGGGATTCCGTGCGTACCGCGCACGTCTCCGCGAACAGAACCGGGGCCCTTCGGAAATCCCGGGGATTCCGTGCGTACCGCGCACGTCTCCGCGAACAGAACCGCGAGGAGCGGGTGGCTACCGGAGATCGGGGTTGATCCCGGTGGTTGTCGGAAGGTGGTCGACCGGACCTTCATCGCCGGTGTTGGGCGTCCCCGTCGGTTCGAACATCAAGATGCGGGTTCCTGGCGCAGCTTGCGGAAAGTGCTCGACCCCGCGGGGGACGACGAATGTCGCCCCGGGTCCGAGGACGACCGGATCCCGGTCGCGCAGGTTGATCGTGAACTCGCCATCGAGCACGAGGAAGAACTCGTCGGTGTCGGCGTGGCTGTGCCATGTGTGGTCGCCGTCGACCTTGGCGACGCGCACGTCGTAGTCGTTCACGCGAGCAACGATGCGCGGTTCCCACTGCGCGTCGAAGCTGTCGAACACATCGTCGATCCGGCGCGGTTCCACGGGAACACGTTACGGCGGCGCGGGGGTGCTACGTCGGTGCGCTGGGTACCGCCGGGGCGTTGCGAATCGCTGCGAGCAATTCGTCGTAGCGTTCGTACGCCGGGTACTGCGGGAACTCGGTAATCACGTTGGACGGCGCCCGGAACAGGAATCCGGAATCGGCGGCCGCGAGCATCGTGGTGTCGTTATAGCTGTCGCCGGCCGCGATCACGCGATAATTCAGCCGCTGGAACGCTTCGACGGCGCATTGCTTCTGGTTTGGTTGCCGGAGGCGGTAGTCGACGATCCTGTTGCCGTTGACGACAAGACGATGACAGAACACCGTCGGCCACCCGAGTTGAGCCATGAGTGGACGGGCGAACTGCTCGAACGTGTCCGACAACAGGACTACCTGTGTCTCGGCCCGCAGTTCGTCGAGGAACTCCTTCGCTCCATCGAGAGGCGAGAGCGCTCCGATCACGCTTGCAATCGTCGACATCGACAATCCGTGCTCGGTCAGGAGGTCGAGGCGATACCGCATCAAGACGTCGTAGTCCGGCTCGTCGCGTGTGGTTCGCCGCAGCCCGTCGATGCCGGTCCGTTCGGCGACGGCGATCCATATCTCGGGGATCAGCACGCCCTCGAGGTCGAGGGTGACAATGGTCTGACGCTCACCTCCTGACACACCGCCAGCATCGCGTGTTGTCGCGAGCGCTGCGAAATGCGCCTCCCGCGCGACCGGTCTCGATCAGTCGAGGTGGTGGACGTCGACCGGGGGACGTTCGGGTGCCGCGCATGCTTGTGTGGCCCAGCCGAGGTAGATGATGCCGACGAGTTGGGTGTCGGGTTCGAACTCGCACAGGTCGAGCACCGACGGTGGTTGGGTGATCGCCGGAGTGGACCAGAACGTGGCCAGTCCGAGGGTGGTCGCGCCGAGCAGCAGGTTCTGTACTCCTGCGGCCACGGCATCTCGATTCTCAGCGTGCAGCATTGCGTTGTCGTGCGCAGCGGACCCGACGACGAGTACCGCTGGCGTGCGCGAGTACTTCGTCAGCGTCTTGGCCCGCTTGCCGTCGTCGCCGAAGTCGGCGGCCACCATGTCGTCGACCATGGCCGACCCCAGGCGATGGCGCGACTCGCCGGTGAACGCAGCGAACCGCCACGGCCAGGTGCGCTTGTGGTTCGGCGCCCACATGGCGAGCTGACACAACTCGTCGATCAGCTCGGTTGGTACGGGTCGATCCTGGTCGACGACCATCGACGTGCGACGGTGCGTCGCGAGGGCGGCGAACGCCTCGTATGCCGGGAGGGCGACGTCAGTGTCCACGTTTCCAGCATGCCAGCCGGGTCCCGGCCCTCCTCACGCCGTCGCCCAGATCAGGATCTCGGCGCCGTCGTCGCCGGCGGTGAGTCGGACGTCGCCGACATCGGTGAGCCGGGCGGCGTCACCCGTCGCCAGTGCGTCGTCGCCCGATGGCGCGTGGAGTTGGGCCTCGCCGCGCGGCACGAATACATGGATGTGGCGATCCTCTGGCACGTCGACGGTCGCGCCTGGTGCAAGACGTCCACCGTGGAGGACCGCGCCGGCTTGTCGGATCGAGATCGCTGCGTCGTGGCCCTTCCCCGACGCGATCGGTACCAGGCCGCCTCCGTCGAGCTGGGCGTTGATGTCGAGTTGCTCGTAACCGGGGTCGACCGACTCTGTGTCGGGGAGCACCCACATCTGCACGAAGTGCACGTCGTCGGTCCCGGAGTTATTCATCTCCGAGTGCCAGATGCCTGTTCCAGCCGACATGCGCTGCGCGAGGCCGGGATAGAGGATGCCTCGGTTGCGCTCGGAGTCCTTGTGTTCGAGTTCGCCCGAGAGCACCCAGGTGACGATTTCCATGTCGCGGTGTGGGTGGGTGTCGAAGCCGGACCCACCGCGCACGACGTCGTCGTTGTTGACGAGGAGCAGCCCATGATGGGTGTTGGTCCGATCGCGATGGTGACCGAAGCTGAACGAGTGTTGTGAGTCGAGCCAACCGATACGAGTGGTGAAACGGTCGGTGGCGCGACGGATGTCGACGCCGGTGGTGTGGCTGGTGTCGCTGGAGTTTGTCACGCCTAGTACAACTATTGTTTCCGCAACAATATTCCCGCCGATCGGGTCGTGGCGACGGACAGTTGATCCGGTGCGGTCCGGCGATCAGGTCGACGAATTGCGGGCCCGAGACGGCTGTACACGAGGCGCCTCATTCGGCATCTTTGGGTACACCGGTGGCCACGGCGAGTCCGGAATGCCGCGCTCGAGATCGGCGGCGAATCGCTCGACGAGCGGGGCGATCGTGCACGCCGCGTCATCGAGCAGTTCCCAGGGGTCGCCGAGCTCGACAAGACGTTGTGGAACGACGTCGATCGTCAACGACTCGGCATCGACCGTGTCCAACTCGTCCCAAGCGAATGGCGTCGACACCTGAGCGCCGACACGCGGTCGCACGCCCCACGCGCCGAACAGGTTCTTGTGTGGCGCGTTCTGGTTGTAATCGACGAACACCCGCTCGCCACGTTCCTCCTTCCACCAGCGATCGGTGATCAGGTCGGGATGGCGCTCGGCGAGTTCACGGCCAAGGGCGATGCACGCTGCGCGGATGGCGAACGAATCCCACCCCGGTTCGACGCGCACGAACACATGGAGTCCTTTGCTGCCGGTGGTTTTCGGGAACCCCACCATGCCGACCTCGGCCAGGTAGTCGCGGGTGAGCGCGGCTGCCTCGCGCACCATCTCGAACGTCGCGCCCTTCGCTGGATCGAGGTCGATGCGCAGTTCGTCGGCCTCCTCCGGATTGCTGGCGCGGAACTGCCAGGCGTGGAGGCCGAGCACGCCCATGTTGGCGGCCCACAACACGTGCGCGATGTCGGCGATCACGAGGGCGCGCGACGGTGTGCCGTTGATCGTCTCTACCGTCGTCGTCTGCAGCCACGCGGGTGCCGACTTCGGGATGCGCTTCTGAAAGAACGAGTTGCCGCGGACGCCGTCGGGATAGCGCTCGAGCAACACTGGCCGATCGCGCAGCGTGGGGATGATCGCATCGGCGACCGACAGGTAGTAGAGGGCGAGGTCGAGTTTGGTGCGCGGCTGTTTGTCGGGCCCGACGCTGGGAAACATCACCTTGTGGGGGTTGGTGATCGCCACGGTGCGTTCGCCGGTGTCGAGCTCGACCGGTTCCCCGAACTCGGCGCGTGCCATGAGGCGACGGTACTCCGGGTGTCGGGGGTCGGACGTCAGCGACGTGTGCTTGCTGGATCGGGCGCGTCGGCATCGACTGGTGGACTCGCCGACGTCGTGGCGGCCTCGGTCGACGGTGGGGTGCGCTCGATCGGCGATAGGCGGACGAGAAACGCTGCGGCGACGATGCCTACGGCGATGGGCACCGACTTCAGCGGAAACGTGTGGATCTGCGTGTGATTGCGCAGGATCTCGAACCACACCGGCACCAGCAGCGCAGGCGTAAGCATCACGAGGCGGTCCGGCCAGCGTTCGAGCAGCGACTGCGCACCCGCAGCCCGCGCCCGCTTGACGAGCACCACGATGACCAGGATGATCAGCGCCCAGAGAACGGGTTTGGTCAAGCCGTGGAGGAACCAGAGGTCGCGCATTCGGGTCCAGCTGGCACCGAACGACAGGTCGATCTCCCAACCCGGCTCGCCGTCGAGACGGAACGTCGTCTGTTCGACAACTTCGTCTCGAACCTCGTCGACACCATAGATCGGGATCGATAGCGCCCACTTGGCGGCCCACATCCACCCGAACCCGAGCATCCACCCGAAGGTGGCGAGGGCGGCCGTACCCGCCAACGCCCAGCCGCGAACGTGTCGGGTCGCCGCGGCTGCGACGACGAACACCGTGAGTGCCCAGACCCCGGGGGGGATCGTGAGCACGTCGAAAAAGCTGAACACCGCGCCGGCGATCACGGTGGACAACATGATGCGCCCCGGCGTGCGACGTCGGTACACCGCTTCGTGCGCCACGACGGCGCCGACCAGTGCGACGCTGAGCGCCCACGCCTGGTGCAGGCTTCCCGGCAGGTCGAGGACGTCGCCCGTCAGTGCGAATGGGCCGATGAGCGCCGCGGTCACGATCACGCCCTGTCGGCGAGCGAACGACCAGCAGAATGCGGCGATCGCCGCGACGAGCACCCACGCTGTGACGATCCTCGTCGCCTCGAGTCCGACGGTGGCGATCAATGGCCGGGTCACCGAGGTGGTGCCGTGCCAGTACCGGAAGTAGTCGAAGTGCGGGGACAACTCCCCGCCTGCCGTCCAGGCTTCGACGTGGGGGACCATCCGCCCGCAATTGCCGAGCGTTGGATTGCGCAGTGCGACCGACCACGGCGACGCGCCCGCAGTATCTACGGATCCGATCGTGATGGTGTGGCAGTCGGTCCAGACGTCGATGAAGCGCCCGGACATCGACCGTGGGACGTACTCCTCCGTCAGCCGGCCGGCGCTGATCGCAGAGGTGACCTCGTCGAGGATTGCTTCGTCGTCAGCCAGTTGGCCCGCAGTCACGGCGAGTAGTCCGATGATCGGGAGCACGACCAGGGCCAGCAGCGTGACCGCAACGACCGACCGTGGACGCGGGTCGTCGATGGTGGCAACAGCGCGGGCCCAGAGAGTTGGCGATGGATCAGGGCCGCTGCTCACGGCGCGATCACAACTCCCGCCACGGCTGCAGTTTGCCATGGTGAACACGCCATGTGGGCTCGAGGAGCACGATTGGTCACGCAACAGTGTAGTCAAGGGATCCACCGGCGGTCTCGTTCGCGGCGAGGCCGGCCGCACCGCGTCAGAAATCTGGCGCTACTGGCTGGTGTGTAACTCTTCGTTGAGTTCGCCCCACACCTGCTTGCGTCGGCGGGCGATCACAGCGCCCGTTTGTCCATCGCGGATGAACATCAGCCCGGAGGCACCCGACAACTCGCGCGCCTTGACCACGCCGTCGTCGGTCAGCACCGGCGTACTGCCGGTGACATAGAGGCCGGCCTCGACCACGCAGTCGTCTCCGAGGCTGATCCCGATGCCGGCGTTGGCACCCAGCAGGCAGCGCTCACCGACCGAGATCTGTTCGGTGCCCCCGCCCGACAGCGTTCCCAGGATCGACGCTCCGCCGCCGATGTCGGAGCCGTCGCCGACGATCACCCCGGCCACGATGCGTCCCTCGACCATGGATGTTCCCAAGGTGCCCGCGTTGAAGTTGCAGAAGCCTTCGTGCATGACGGTGGTCCCCGAGGCGAGATGTGCTCCCAGTCGGACTCGGTCGGCGTCGGCGATGCGGACGCCAGACGGCACGACGTAGTCGGTCATGCGCGGGAATTTGTCGAGACCGTGCACGGTGAGCACGCCACCGGCGAGACGAACCTCGAGCCGCACGTTGTCGAGGTCGTCGATCGCCACTGGCCCGAGATTGGTCCAGGCGACGTTGTTGAGCGCGCCGAAGGTGCCGTCCATGTTCAGCGTGCGAGGCTGGGCGAGCCTGTGCGACAGCAGATGGAGCCGCAGATAGGCGTCTTCAGGCGAAGATGGCGCCTCGTCGACATCCACCGAGATCCGTACCGGGCGGATCGTCACCTTGCGGACGTCGTCGGTGCGCTCGCGCAGTCCGAGCTGGCTCTCGATCTCGTCGGTGGGGCAATCGTCGCCGCCGTACTCGCCCCACCCCAACCAGCGGTACCACGTGTCGAGCGTCGACCCGTCGCGGGCGACCGTCGCCAGCCCTGCGCCCCATGCCATCCGTGCCATCGGTGATGTCTCCTTCTTCCGTCAGTCGAGTTCGCGCGCCGCGCCTACCAGACCTCTGGTCGCAGCGTCGGGAACAGGATCACTTCTTTCAACGTGTCGACGCCGGCGATTGTGGCGGCCAGCCGATCGATGCCGATGCCGAGGCCGCCGGTGGGCGGCATCCCGTACTCCAATGCCCGCAGGTAGTCCTCGTCGACGGTGCCTCGCTCGGCGTCGCCGGCCTCTTTGGCGGCCTGTTCCTCTTCGAACCGGGCACGCTGCTCCACCGGGTCGTTGAGCTCGGAGTACCCGTTGGCGATCTCTCGGCCGTCGATGTACAACTCGAAGCGCTCGGTCAGCCACGGATCGTTGCGATCGATACGGGCGAGCGGGGAGATCTCGGTGGGGTGGCCGGTGACGAATGTAGGGCGCAACAGTCCGGATTCGCTGGTGGCCTCGAAGATCTCGGCGATCAATCGGCCTCCCCCCCACGATGGTTCGACACGCACGTCGAACTCGGCGGCCAGCGCACGCAGCTCGTCGACGGGGTCGGAGGGATGGATCTGGCGACCGGCGGCCGCAGAGGCGAGGTCGACCATCGACGCCCGTGGCCACGCTTCCTGCAGGTCGACGCGTTGGTCACCGATCGTCAGTTCGGTCGATCCGGTGGCCGCAACATTCGCCTCGGTGATCAATCGCTCGGTGATCTCCATGATGTCGGTCCAGTCGGCGAACGCCTGGTACAGCTCCATCATCGTGAACTCGGGGTTGTGGCGTGTCGAGATGCCCTCGTTGCGGAAGATGCGTCCCATCTCGTACACCCGCTCCATGCCGCCCACGATCAGCCGCTTCAAGTGCAGCTCCAATGCGATCCGCAGGTAGAGATCGACATCGAGGGTGTTGTGGTGCGTGACGAACGGCCGTGCGTGGGCGCCGCCGGCTTCGGTATGCAGCACGGGCGTCTCGACCTCGGTGAATCCGGCATTGTCGAGGGTGCGGCGGAAGCTGGCGACCACGGCGTGGCGGATCTCGAGCGCACGTCGGGCTTCGTCGTTGACGATGAGGTCGGCGTATCGCTGGCGGAAGCGGGTGTCGGTGTCGGTGAGGCCGTGCCACTTGTCGGGAAGCGGCCGAATCGACTTGGCGAGCAGCTCGAGGTCGGCCACTTTGAGCGACAGCTCACCTTTGCGGGTGGTCATCACCGTGCCGCTCGCTCCCACCCAATCGCCGAGGTCGAGTCGCTTGATCGAGGCGAACGTATCGTCGCCGACGACTGCTTTCGAGATGAACAGTTGGAGCTCGCCGCTCCGGTCGCGCAGCGTCGCGAAGATCAACTTGCCCGAGTCGCGCTTCAACACAATGCGTCCCGCGATGGTCGCTTCGGCGTCGGTCTCCGTACCTGGTTCGAGTTGGCCCCAACCGTCGCGCACCTCACCGAGCGTGTGTGTCCGGTCGAAGCGATAGGGGTATGGCTGACCGCCGTTCGCGCGAAGCTCGTCGATTTCGCCCTGCCGGCGAGCGCGTTCGGCCGCGAGACCGCTGCCGCTCGTACCGTCGGGTTCGGGGGTGGGCTCGCTCACGGTGGGTCGACCGTAGCGAAACGGCCGGCGATGTACACGTTCTGTGTCGGATGGCGATCCGTCGTGGGCGAGCACTGGTGCGCAACTCGCTCGTGTCGACGTCGATTCGTGTCCGGCGGTCGTAGCACCCGCCCGATCCGGACTCCACGCTCGGCATGGCGCAACTGTCCACCGGCTGCTACCGAGACGTGCGGGAGAATCTCGAAGCCGCGATGGACGAGATGATCGCCGAGGGCTTGGAGGACACGATCGACTACCTCGACGCCAACCGGTACGGAGGGTGCTATCACTCGCGTTTCAACCGGCTGACACCCGACAGCTCCCTCGGCTTCCTGTCGCGTCACTCGTGGGGGTGACGCGGTCGACACCAGCACCCAAGGTTCGTGCCAGGGGTGCGCGCCGCCTGACTTCGATTGTCGGACAGTGCGCATCTTTCGCAAACACGGGTGTGCCTGCGGTGGGAACTTCGTACTACCCGACGGGATGCACTTCGAGTGGGTCGGTGAACCACGTGATCAGCTGCCGTACCCGAGTCGTTTGTGCGGCAACATCGTCGATCGCAGCTCGGTGCAGGTCGACGCCGGCGATGTGCCGACCCAACGGGCGACGCTGTATGCCGACGCTGGCCTGACCGACGCACACAGCCATGGTGATCAGGCAAACCGATGCCACGCACGCGGCGACCACGACCACTGAGCGCGATCGCCGACGGCCGACACGCTCCCCGCGAGCAGCCAGTCCAACCCGCCGACCGGCGACGTAACCTGGCCGCCGTGAGCACTCGATTCGTGATCGTCGGTGGCGGACCTGCGGGCAACGTGGCGGCGACCACTGCTGCCCGGCTCGGCGCTGAAGTGATCATGATCGAGCGCGACGTCGTCGGCGGAGCGGCGCACCTGTGGGATTGCATCCCATCGAAGTCGATGATCGCGACGGGTCGGGCGATCAGTCGCACGCGGGCGATTCGCGGGATGGGGCTGTCGTCGTCGCTGGTGACGAGCGACGATGACTCCGTCGATCTCTCGATCGACACGTCGGGGCTGACGGCGCGGATCGAGGGCATCAAGCACGACATGCGCGACGGCACGACCGGCCTGCTCGAGAGCCAGGGCGTGCGCATTGTGCGTGGTACCGGCCGCTTCCTCTCGCCGCGCAGCGTTGTCGTCGACGGAGTGCACGGCAGCGAGGAGATCGAGTTCGACGCAGCGTTGATCTCGACCGGGTCACGGCCGCGCATCCCCGAGTGGTGTCACCCCGACGGCGATCGCATCCTCACGACACGCGACTGCTACCCGCCGAAGCAGTTTCCCGACAGCGTCACGGTCGTCGGCTCGGGAGTCACCGGCGTCGAGTTCGTGCACATGTTCTCGTCGTTCGGAGCGCACGTGAATCTGGTGGTCAGCCGTCAGCAGGTGCTGCCGGGGAAGGACCCCGAAGTGGCGGCCCTGCTCGAAGCGGAATTCATGCGCCGTGGCGTCAAGCTGCTGATGGGTGCGCGCGCCCAGTCGATCGAGCGCACCGATGACGGGGCGCGCGTGGTCGTGCGCTGCGACGACGGTCGGGTCATCGAGTCGACGCATGCCGTGCTGGCGATCGGCTCGATCCCGAATACCGAAGACATCGGTCTCGACGCCGCTGACGTGCAGACCGATGGCGGTTACATCCCGATCAATCAGCACTGCGTGACCAACGTGCCGAGCATCTACGCCGCTGGCGATGTCAGCGGCAAGCTCCCGCTGTCGTCGGTGGCGTCGATGCAAGGGCGCAAGGTCGCCCAACACGTGATGGGGCTCCAAACTCGTGAGCACCGACACCTCGACTACGACAAGGCCGCGTCGGCCATCTTCACCGAGCCGGAAATCGCCGACGTTGGCCTCGCCGAGGCCGAAGCGTTCAGCTCCGGCCGCAAGATTCGGGTCACTAAGGTGCCGTTCTCCACCACCGCGAAGGCACTGATCAACAACGACACCCAGGGGTTCGTCAAGATCATCTCGGACCCTGCGACCGGGGTGGTCCTCGGTGGCTCCATCGTCGGGCGTCAGGCCGCCGAATTGATCTCGGTGATCGCCGTGGCGGTCACCGCTGGGCTGACCGTGACTGATCTGGCCAACAGCATCCTCGTGCACCCGGCACTCAGCGAAGCCCTCGCCGAAGCTGCCGAATAGGCGTCGTTACTCGATCACGAGGAGCACATCGCCACCGCCGACGGTGTCCCCCGCAGCGACCTTGATCTCCTTGACGGTGCCGTCGGCCTCGGCGTTGATCTGGTTCTCCATCTTCATCGCTTCGAGCACGAGCAGTCCTTCGCCCGATGTGACCGCTTGGCCCTCTTCGACGAGGATTTTGACGATCGTGCCCTGCATCGGGGCCTCGACCGCGCCACTGCTGCTGCCTCCGCCGCTGCCGCTCGACCGTTCCCTGCGGGCCGACTTCTTCGGCGCGCCTGGGCCTGCGGCGACGACCGCGCTCGCTTCGGGCACCCACATCGACACCTCGAAGCGTTTGCCGTTGACCTCGACGGTCGTGGTTCGCTGCACACGCGGCTCTTCGTCGTCGCTCGATGGGGCCTCGTCGGTGCCGGTCGCCCCACCCAGACCGGTGAGGTCGAGCGTCTGCTCGACCCACTTGGTCGAGTGCTCGACAGCAACAAAGTCCGGATGCTTGAGAATGGCCAGGTCAGCCGGGATCGTCGTGGCGACACCATCGACGACGAGCTCTTCGAGTGCGCAAATGGCACGGCGGATGGCCACCTCGCGGTCGCGGCCCCACACCACGAGCTTGCCGACGAGGTTGTCGTAGAACTGACTGATCGAGTCGCCGGAGTAGTACCCGGTGTCGAAGCGCACGCCGAAGCCGTCGGGTGCACTCAACTTGGTGATCTCGCCGGGCGATGGCAGGAACTTGCCCTCCGCGACGTCTTCAGCGTTGATCCGAATCTCGATCGCGTGGCCGCGTCGGCGCGCCGAGACCTCCTCTTGTGTCATCGGAAGCGCTTCACCCGAGGCGACCCGGATCTGCCATTCGACGAGGTCGATGTCGGTGATCATCTCGCTCACCGGGTGCTCGACCTGGAGGCGGGTGTTCATCTCCAGGAAGAAGAACTCCCCGTCCTGGTAGATGAACTCGACGGTTCCCGCGCCGTAGTAGCCGACCGCCTTGGCGGCGTTGACCGCCGCCTCGCCCATCGCGTCTTCGACCGCGTCGGGGAGTGCTGGCGCCGGTGCCTCCTCGACGAGCTTCTGGTGACGGCGCTGCGCCGAGCAATCGCGGGTCGAGATCCATACGCAATTGCCCTGTTTGTCGCCGACGAGCTGCACCTCGACGTGTCGCGGCCACGTGAGATACCGCTCGACGTACACCTCGTCGCGACCGAAAAATGCCTTCGCCTCACGCTGGGCGCTGGCCATTGCTTCGTCGACTTCGTCGGCCGACTGCACGACCTTCATCCCGCGTCCGCCGCCGCCATAGGCGGCCTTGATCGCCACCGGCCATCCTGACTCGTTACCGAAGTTGCGGATGTCGTCGGGGCCCTGCGCGAACTCAGTGGTGCCGGGAACCACCGGGACGTCGCCGCGCAGCGCGGCGAGTCGGCTCGACACCTTGTCGGACATCTCGTCCATCGCCTCGGGCGGCGGGCCGATGAATTCCACGCCGATCTCGGCAACGGCGCGTGCGAAGTCGGCGTTCTCACTGAAGAACCCGTATCCGGGGTGGACACCATCGGCGCCGCTCTTTTCGATCGCGTCGATGATGGCGTCGCTGTTGATGTAACTCTCCGCCGCCGTTTGTCCGCCGAGGGCGTAGGCCTCATCGGCAAGCCGGACGTGGAGCGCATCACGGTCGAAGTCGGAATAGACCGCCACCGTCTGGAGGCCCATTTCACGAGCAGCGCGGATGACGCGGACGGCGATCTCGCCCCGGTTGGCGATCAGGATCTTCTGCAGCACGGCTGCCAATGTAGGTGCCGTGGCGCCGACCGCGAACATCTTCCGACGTTGGGACGTGCGCCAGTGGCCGGCTGGTTGGACCGTCTGCCACGTCGACGAGACCGGCAGCACCAATACCGATGTGCTCGCGGCGCTCGATGCCGGAGCGATCGACGACCGGACCGTCCTCGCCGCCGGGTTCCAGACCGCTGGGCGAGGACGGCTTGATCGGCGGTGGGAGGCACCCGCCGGGTCCAACCTGTTGGTCACGCTCGGGTTCGCAGCCGAGGTGCCGCCAGTGCACCCGACCCAGCGAATGGGACTTGCCGGGCTCGCGGCGAGTCGCCAGCACTCCGACCTCGACGTTGCGTTGAAATGGCCGAACGATCTGGTGGTCCGCACCGTCGGCGGGCCCGACGCCAAGCTGGCCGGCGTGTTGGCCCAACGCAGCGCCCTCGGCTCGGTGGCCGTGGGAATCGGACTCAACGTTCGCTGGGCGCCTGCAGGCGGGGCGCATTTGGGCCACGATGCCGATCCGGCCGACGTGCTCGCGTCATTGCTCGCGGCGTTCGACGAATTGCCGAGCGGAGCGGCGTTCTGGGAGCGCTACCGGGCCGATCTGGCGACCCTCGGCCGGGAGGTCCGTGTGGAGCTGCCCGATGGCGTCGCTGTCGAGGGAACGGCGGTGGATGTCGACGACGACGGTCGAATTCTCGTGAACCTCGACGGGAGCGTGCGTGCCTTCGACGTCGCCGACATCGTTCACCTGCGCGGCACCGACTGAGGCGGTGCGCCCGTCGCCGGTGTGACAGGGCACACGCGCTACGGCGTCGCTCTGCCACCAAATGCACCGAGTACCGCAGTAGCGTTTTTTCTCAATGCCCCTCGCCCGTCGTTCGTCCGCGCCGTTGGCGCTGCTGCTGGCCGTGATCGTCGGCAGCGTCGGCGCGCTCGGCGTGATTCGTGCGGCGAATGCGCGTACCACCAACGTCGAGCGCATCGACGGCCTGGAGCTCGTGCTCGAGGCGCAGGATGGCCCTGCGGTCAACTATCTGCTGGTCGGATCCGACTCGCGTGAGAACGCCGACCCGAACAGCCCCGATTTTGGTGGGATCGGCGACGAGAGTGTCGTGCAGGGTCGGCGCAGCGACACGATCATGATTCTCCGTCAGGAAGAGGACGGAGACGGCGCGTCGTTGGTCAGCCTGCCGCGCGACCTCTGGGTCGAAATCGCCGGCAAGGGCACCCAGAACCGGATCAACTCGGCCTACAACGACGGTATCGACGTGCTCGCAGCGACGATCACCGAGAACTTCGGCATCCCGATCAATCATGTCGTCGATGTCGATTTCGAAGGCTTCAAGGAGATCGTCGATGCAGTCGGCGGCACCGAGGTGTGTTTCGAGTACGCCACCCGTGACGACAACACCGGGCTCGAGCAGGACCCGGGTTGTCACACGCTGAACGGCGTCGAATCGTTGCAATACACCCGCAGCCGCTACTTCGAGGAGTTCCGCGACGGTGACTGGCGCACCGACCCGACAGCTGACCTCGGGCGTATCGAGCGCCAACAAGGGTTCATCACATCCACCGCCAATCGGGCGCTCACCGCGGTGCAATCCGACCCGTTCGCCGCCGGACGCATCCTCGATGCCAGCACCGCAGCGGTACGGATGGACCCCGGGCTCGACCCGATTGCCGCCGCGGGCACGCTGCGCAAGGCCTTCGGCGCCGGTCTGAACACATACCAACTGCCCGTGACGGGCAGGACGGTCGCCGGGAACGCCGTGCTTGATCTGGCCGAGGGTTCCGAGGCGATCCTCGACTACTTCCGCGGAATCGGCCCGCGGCCACCGGTCGAGTCGTAAGCTCCCGCGGCGATGAAAGCGTTGATTCTGGCCGGAGGTGCGGGCACGCGCCTGCGGCCCATCACCCACACGCGAGCCAAGCAGCTCGTCCCGGTGGCCAACACACCGATCCTGTTCTACGGCATCGAGGCGATGGTCGAGGCCGGCATCAAGGAGCTCGGGGTCATTGTTGGCGACACGCGCGATGAGGTGATGGCAGCACTCGGCGACGGTGCACAGTTCGGGGCGACGATCACGTACATACCGCAGGACGAGCCGTTGGGCTTGGCCCACTGCGTGCTGATCGCCCGCGACTTTCTCGGCGACGACGACTTCGTCATGTACCTCGGCGACAACTTGCTCGAGCAGGATCTCGCGGCCTTCGTCGACGCGTTCGAGGCGGCGCGGCTCACCGATGCGCCACCGTCGGCGCAAATCTTGTTGAAGCAAGTGCCCGATCCGCATCGCTTCGGAATCGCCAAGCTGGACGTCGAGGGTCACGTCGAGCATCTGGTCGAGAAGCCGGCCGACCCGCCATCGGACCTGGCGTTGGTCGGCGTGTACTTGTTCGACCCGAGCATCCACGAAGCGGTGGCCGCGATCGAGCCATCCGGTCGCGGTGAATTGGAGATCACCGATGCCATTCAGTGGTTGATCGACGCCGGGCACCGCGTGCGTACCGAGGTCCTCACCGGCTGGTGGATCGACACGGGCAAACTGACGCCGCTGCTCGAGGCCAACCGCTTGATCCTGGAGCGGATCGACACCGACATCTCCGGTGCGGTCGATGAGGCATCGACGATCGACGGACGGGTGGTGATCGCCGAGGGGGCAGCAGTAGTCAACTCGACCATCCGGGGGCCCGTGGCCATCGGCGCCGGCACCCGTATCACCGACAGCTTCATCGGGCCGTTCACCGCGATCGGGTCCGGGTGTGAGGTCACCCACTCAGAGGTCGAACACTCGGTGGTGATGGACGACAGCCAGATCGTCGACATCCCGCGCTTGGAAGACTCGCTGATCGGAACGGACGCGACGGTGACTCGGTCGAGACGCAAGCCTCGGGCGGTCCGGTTGATGGTCGGCGACCACTGCCAGATCGACGTCGAGTGATGGCGACCGAGATCGTCGATTTCCGGGTCCAGTCGGGCGCCCTCGATGGACTGGTTGTCATCGAGCTCAAGCGGGCCTCCGACGAGCGCGGGAGCGTTCGCGAGCTGTTCCGCCGGTCGGCGTTCGAGCAAGCCGGGATCACGCTCGCGCCGTTCGATCAGATCAACATCACCGAGTCCCGCCGGGGCGCGGTGCGCGGCATGCACGCAGAATCGATGACCAAGCTCGTCAGCGTCGCCGCCGGCGAAGTGTTCGCCGCGTTCGTCGACCTGCGTGACGACTCTCCGACGCGTGGTGCGGTTACCACGGTGGAGATTCGGCCGGGTGTGCAGGTGCTCGTACCGTCCGGCGTGGGCAATGGCTTCCAGACCGTCACCGAGGTGTCGCAGTACGTGTATTGCTTCGATCGGGAGTGGTCGCCCGGCATGCCCGGTCGGTCCGTGACCCCGCTGGACCCAGCGCTCGGCGTCGACTGGCCGATCTCGATCGATCCCACAGACCGCGCGCTCGTGTCGGCCAAGGATGTGGCCGCACCGCTCCTGCGTGATGTCATCGTGGCCGAGGCACCGTCGTGAAGCTGTTCGTCACCGGCGCGGCCGGTTTCATTGGATCGAACTACGTGCGCCACGTCCTCGCCGCCACCGACCACGAGATCACCATCTACGATGCGCTCACCTACGCCGGCAACTTGGCCAGTATCCGCGACGTGCTCGATGACACCCGCACCGACTTCGTTCACGCCGACATCTGTGATCACGACGACGTCGCCAGCGCGATGGACGGGCACGACGCCGTCGTGCACTTCGCAGCCGAGAGCCACGTCGATCGATCGATCGCAGACGGCTCGGCGTTCGTGCGCACGAACTGCATCGGTACCAACGTGTTGTGCGATGTGGCCAACACCGTCGGTGTCGGTCGATTCCTGCACATCTCCACCGATGAGGTGTACGGCTCTGTTGAAGACGGCTCGTCGCTCGAGACCGACCCCCTCGCGCCGCGCTCGCCGTATTCCGCGTCGAAGGCCGGGTCCGATCTGATCGCGCTGTCGTACCACTCCACCTATGGGCTGCCGGTCATCGTCACCCGCTGCACCAACAACTACGGGCCCTATCAGTTCCCCGAGAAGGTGATTCCACTGTTCACCACGAATCTGCTCGACGGTGAGCAGGTGCCGTTGTACGGCGACGGTATGAACGTGCGCGACTGGATCCATGTCGAGGATCACAACATCGCCGCCCAGCTCGTGCTGGAGACGGGCACCCCGGGCGAGATCTACAACATCGGCGCCGGCAACGAACTCCCGAACGTCGAGCTGACAAAGCGACTGCTCGATCTCACCGGACGCGACGAGTCGTTCATCCGTCCCGTCGAGGATCGTCTCGGTCACGACCGCCGCTACTCGGTCGACATCACCAAGATCACTGAGCTCGGTTGGCGTCTGTCGCGCAGCTTCGAGGACTCTCTTGCCGCCACTGTCGGCTGGTACCGCGACCACCGCGACTGGTGGGAGCCGCTCAAGCACACACAGCAATGAGGATCCTGGTCACCGGCGGCCAGGGCCAGCTCGGGAGCGACCTCACCGCGAGCGCCCGCGCCCGCGGCCACGACGTCGTGGCACTCGATCGGCGCGGCCTCGACATCACCGACGCCGACGCGGTGCGTTCGACCGTCGCCGACGCGGTGCCCGATGCGATCGTGAACGCCGCCGCGTTCACCGCGGTCGATGCCTGTGAGGCGGCGCCGGACCGCGCCGAAGCGGCGAATGCTCGTGGGGTCGCTCATCTGCGAACGGCAGCCGACGAGGTCGGTGCGCACCTGGTCACCGTGAGTACCGACTACGTCTTCGACGGCACCCTCGATCGTCCATACCGAGAGGACGATGAACCGAACCCGACGTCGGTGTACGGGCAGACCAAACTCCGTGGTGAACGCGCGGCCGGTGCGGATGCGACCGTCGTGCGCACCTCATGGGTGTGCGGTGAGCACGGCAACAACATGGTCAAGCTGGTCTTGCGGCTCGCCGCAGGCGAGGGCGATCTGGCCTTCGTCGACGACCAGCGCGGCAATCCCAGCTTCACCTCCGATCTTGCTCCGGCGCTCATCACGTTGGCCGAGACGGCACCGGGAGGCATCGTCCACCTGACGAACGCACGTGCCGTGTCGTGGTACGAGTTCGTGCGCGAGATCCTCGAGGCGTCCGGGCATCATCCCGATCGCGTGCGCCCGATCGCCACTGCCGAACTCGACCCTCCCCGTCCAGCGCCGCGACCGGCGAACAGCGTCTTGGCCAACGATCGCTGGATAGAGCTCGGACACGTGCCGCTTCGTGATCATCGCGAGCCCCTCGCGGAACTGATCACCAAGCTGCAGTCGTGATGTAGACGACAGTTGGTGCCAGGCACCAGATGTCGCATGTCGCGAACGGCGATGACCCTCCCGCGCCACGACAGTTGGTGCCTGGCACCAACTGTCGTGCACCGGCTGTCCTGGTTAGAGGCCCAGGAACTCGCGCGCGGTCTCGACGCCGCGTAGCTCGATGTCGTCGCGCCGGATCGTGGAGTGGTGCGCCCGGTCCATCCGGAATCCGATCATCTCGTCGGCGGCATCGCGGCGCATTGCTCGCCGGCGGCCTTCCTCCCGATAGCCGAGCTTGCGCGTGACGCCGAGCGATGGAGCGTTGTCGTGCCATGCGCCGGTGGTGGCGAATTGCCCATCGAGTCCGACGAAGCCGAGGTGCAGGGCAGCCTGGCGCATCTCGGTGCCGAGCCCAGCACCCTGAGACTCCCGCGCCAGCCACGAACCGGTCTCGAACTGGCGCAACGTGGGGTAGTGCTCGGCGAATAGGTCACAGAGCCCGACCGGAGTGTTCCCGACCAGCACGGCGAACTGCAGTCGCCAGTGGTCAGCGCGTGTCGACGCACGACACGTCCAGAAGAACCGCAAGGCCTCGTGATAGAGCTCTGGCGCCGGGACGTCCGTAAACGGTACGGAGAACGGCATGAACGAAGGATCGTGGATGTCGGCGATCAGGGGCACGATGGCGAGCGCCAACTCGTCGTCGAGGTAGCGCAGTTCGAGGCGCGGCGTGACCACGCCGAGCTCGAACAGCGGCCAATGGGCATGTCGCATTTCTCCAGTCTCACCTTCGTGCGAGAGCATCGAGCGATGGGTTTCACTCGCGCCGAACTCGAGGCGTTCGCTGGCGCGACCGTCCCTGACCTGATCGGGCCAGAAGTGCGGTTGTTGTTCGTCGGCATCAATCCCGGACTATGGACGGCGGCGACGCAGACACACTTTGCCCATCCCGGAAACCGCTTCTATCCAGCATTGCTCCGAGCCGGGATCATCGAGCGCAAGATCGATCGAGGAACGGGAATGACCGAAGACGATCGGCAGCACCTGATCGATCGCGGGATCGGCATCACGAACCTCGTCGAACGGGCTACCGTCAAGGCGTCGGATCTGGGTCCGATCGAGCTGCGCGAGGGAGGTTCGCGCCTGCTCCGCACGATCGAGGAGCATCGTCCCGCAGTGGTCGCCGTTGCAGGTATCACCGCATACCGCAGCGCCTTTCGTCTGCCCAAGGCGGTCGCCGGAGAACAACGCGACGGGCTGGGTTCGGCGCGCTGTTTTGTCGTCCCGAATCCCAGCGGGCTCAACGCCCACGAGACCACCGAGTCACTCGCTGCTGCGTACGCCGTGCCGGCGCAGGCCGCGGGCGTGCTCGTCTAGCGCCGTTACGCGACCGGGCGCTCGGCCTCTTCCCGGTTGGCGCGATACCAGTCGATCGTCGCCCGCAGACCATCCTCGAACGGCATCGACGGCGACCAGTCGAGCAACTTCGCGGCTCTGGTCCCATCGACGCCGCGCCGCGGCTGACCATCTGGTTTCGACGGATCCCAGCGCAGCTCGCCTTCGAATCCGACCAGCCGGGCGATCGTCTCGACGGTCTCGCGAATGGTCACCTCCCGGTCAGCGCCCAGGTTCAACGGCTCTGGTCCGACGTCGACCTCGCCGGCACGAACGATGGCGGCAGCGGCATCGTCGACGTACAGGTACTCGCGACTTGCCGCGCCCGTGCCCCACACCTGCACGTGATCTGCGCCCGATTCGACTGCATCGACACACTTCTTGATCAGCGCGGGAATCACATGCGACACCGCCGGATGAAACTTGTCGCCCGGGCCGTACAGGTTGGTGGGGATCACGTAGGCGAACTGCTGGCCGTACTGCTCGGCGTTGACCTGGGCGTGGATCAGCTGCACCTTTTTGGCGACTCCGTAGGGAGCGTTGGTCTCCTCCGGGTAGCCCTCCCACAGGTTGGCCTCAATGAACGGCACCGGCGTGATCTTCGGGTAGCTACACACCGTGCCGAGCAGGACGGTGCGCTCCACCGAGGGTGCGTGTCGCGCGGCCTCGATCACGTATGTGCCCATCAACAGGTTCGACAGGTACAGCGGTGCTGGGTTTTCGAGGTTGTATCCGATGCCTCCGACGCGGGCTGCAAGGTGGACGATCACGCTCGGCTCGTACGTCGCGAGGAGCGTGTCGGCGGTGCCGGGAACGGTCAGATCGAATTCGGCGCTTCGAGGCGCGACCACATCGGCACCGTCGGCCTCGAGGTGGGCGACCACCCGGCGGCCGAGGAAGCCGGCGCCCCCCGTTACGACGACACGGCGAGATGACCAGAACGACATCAACCAGAG
Organism: Actinomycetota bacterium; assembly: GCA_039177505.1. Lineage (GTDB taxonomy): Bacteria > Actinomycetota > Acidimicrobiia > Acidimicrobiales > Ilumatobacteraceae > JABSQH01. The sequence goes on from JBCDFR010000018.1 coordinate 59,318, forward strand.
GCTAGAGGCCGACGCAGAGGACGCGAACGCGCCGCGCGGCCCTGGGCACGCGAGGATGACCACGTGCCTCAGCAGTTCGATGCGCCACTGCGCGTTGCGTACACGCTTGAACAGTGCTGGCATCCGGTTCCGGGCGGCACCGCTGTCGCCGCACTGCGCGTCGCTGAGGCGTTGCGGGCTCGCTCCGACGTCGAGTTGCACCAGGTGGCCGGCCGCCATCCGAAGCTGCCTCAGTCCGAGTACCGCCCGACAGGCGAGTTGGCCATGCTGCCGCTCAACCGGCCGTTGCTGTACGAGACCTGGAACCGGCTGAACTGGCCGAAGGTCGAGTCCGTGATCGGGGAGATCCACATCGCCCATGCCACCGCGCTCGTCCCCTGCGGCACGAGTGCACCGCTCGTGGTGACCGTCCACGACCTCGCATTTCTTCACGACCCGTCGCAGTTCTCCCGCCACGGCGTGCGTACGATGCGGCACAGCCTGAAGTCGATTGCCGAGCGCGCCGACCGCGTGTTGTGCTCGAGCGTGGCCACGCTCGAGGACTGCGTGCGCGCCGGGATCGGTCAGGAGCGCGTCCGGCACGTTCCGCTCGGCGTCGACATCGTCGATGTTCGCGATGCCGACATCGAACGGGTGCGCCGGCGATATCGGCTTCCGACCGAGTTCGTCCTCTTCGTCGGCACGCTCGAACCGCGCAAGAACCTGCCGCGACTCGTCACTGCGCTCGACGGCGCGACGCTGCCGCTGGTGGTCGCAGGGGCGCCCGGGTGGGGCGATCGTCCCGACCTCAATCGAGCCCATGTGCTCCCGGTTGGATTCGTCGATTCCGCGGACTTGCCCGCCCTGTATGCCGCGGCGGCGGTGTTCGCTTACCCCAGCGAACGCGAGGGCTTCGGCCTGCCAGTCGCCGAGGCGATGAGCCACGGGACCCCGGTCGTCACCAGCCGAGGCACGTCGACCGAAGAGGTCGCAGGCGGTGCCGCGATCTTGGTCGATCCGTTCGATCCAGCCGACATCAGGCGCGGCATCGACGACGCGCTCGATCGCACTGACGATCTCACGCGCCGCGGTCGCAGTCGCGCCCAGGAACTCTCGTGGGCGGCAACCGCCGACGCGACCGTCGCCGTCTATCGGGAGCTGTCGGGGTGACGGCAGGCTCGGTCGACGTTGCGGTCAACCTCCTGTGGTGCGTACCCGGCAAGGTCGGCGGTTCCGAGGAGTACCTGGTCCGCCAACTCTCCGGTCTGGGCGATGCCGACACGGAGTTCGCGCCCACGCTGTACTGCCTCGCCGCCTTCACCGACGCACACCCCGACCTCGCCGAGCGTTTCGTCGTCGAGGCGGCGACGATCGATGGTCACAACAGGGCGCGCCGTGTCGCTGTCGAGCACACGTGGCTCCATCGACGAACCGAGGCCGCAGCGATTGTCCACCACGGCGGCGGCACCGTGCCCGCCCGCGTCCGTGGCCCCGTTGTCCTCACGATTCACGACCTGCAATGGCTGACCTATCCGGACTACGTCGCGCCGGTCAAGCGGCGGTATCTCGAATGGACCGTGCCACGGTCGGTCCGTCGAGCCGATGTGGTCGCGGTGCCCACCGACTACGTACGGCACTCGGTGATCGAGGCGTTCGACACCGATCCCGACCGCGTGGTCGTCGTCCCACACGGCGTCACCTCAGACCGAGGCGTCGCCCGCAACAATTCGGCAGCAGTACGCGCTCGATACGGCATTGCCGATCGCCCGTATGTGGTGTTCCCGGCGATCACCCACCCGCACAAGGGCCACCGCTTCCTGCTCGACGTCCTGGCGGCCAGTTGGGATGATGTCGCGGTGGTCATGCTTGGGGGGCCTGGCGCGGCCGACGACGATGTGCGTGCAGCGATTGGCGAACTCGGTTTGTCCGAACGCATCGTGCGCCCCGGTCGGGTGCCAGCGATCGACCGCGATGCCCTCATCGCCGGAGCCGAGGCGCTGGTATTCCCCAGCGAGTACGAGGGGTTCGGTGCGCCGGTCGTCGAGGCGATGACGCTGGGCACGCCCGTGATCGCCAGCGATCGCACGGCCCTTCCCGAGGTGGTCGGCGATGCCGGACTCCTCAGACCGCTCACCGTCGACGAGTGGGCTGACGCGCTCGACACCGTACGCGCACGACGCGCCGATCTCATCTCTGCCGGGACGACCCGGGCCGCAGCGTTCACGACTGCCGTCTCAGGCGATTCGCTGGCTCACGCATACCGGTTGGCGCTGGCGGAGCGATCATGACCGAGCGCGCGTCGGTTCCGTCGCGACACGGCACGATCGTCGTGCTGTGTCCCCATTTCTCTCCTGACACCGCGCCCACGGGCACGGTGATGACTCGAATCGTCGAGGAACTCGTCGAGTTGGGCTATCGCGTCCACGTCGTGACATCGCTCCCGTGGTATCGGGCCCACGCGATCGAGCCGGGCTGGGGTGGTCGGCGTCGCCGCACCGAGCGCACCCCGTGGGGTTCGATCACTCGGGTCGATCCGTTCCCGGGTGACGACAAGTCGAACCTGATACGCCGCGCGTTCGGATTCGTCGGCTACAGCGTGCTCGCAGGCGCAGCCGCGTTGCGCGTCGGCGAACGGCGGCGCGTCGATGCGGTGATTGCCATGTCGCCGCCGCTGACGCTCGGGCTGACCGGTTGGGTGGTCGCTACATGGCGATCAGCGCCGTTGATCTTCAACATCCAGGATGTGTTCCCAGATGCTGCTGTGACCACCGGAGCGATCACCAACCGTTGGGTGATTGCCGCCGCGTCGTGGTTGGAGCGCGTGAGCTATCGGCTCGCCGACGCCGTGACGGTGCTCAGCGACGATCTGCGGACCAACGTCGTTGCCAAACTCCCGTCGACGTACACAGACACCGTGCACGTCATCCCGAACTTCGTCGACACCGTGGCGATTGCGCCCGGCGACCGCGACACTGCATATCGCCGTGAACTGGGTTTGGGTATCGGTCCGGTCGTCATGTACGCCGGCAACGTCGGGTTCTCTCAGTCGCTCGAACTCGTTGTCGCCGCAGCGGAGCGGCTCCCCGACATCCAGTTCGTGATCAACGGCGAGGGCGCGGCGCGCAACGATCTCGCCGCCAGTAGTGCGCACCTGACCAATCTGCACTTCGCTCCGTATGTCGATGCTGATCGACTGGCCGAGTTGCTCGCATCGGCGGACCTACACGTCGTCCCATTGCGGCGCGGGCTCGGCAGCGTGAGCGTGCCGTCGAAGACGTACTCGATTCTGGCGGCCGGCCGTCCGGTCGTGGCCGCGATCGACGCGGGCACAGCGGTGCCGCGCATTCTCGAAGCGTCTGGAGCCGGCGTTGCGGTTGCACCTGATGATGCTGATGCCTTTACTGCGGCGATCGCCGAACTGTTGGCGTCGCCGTCCACCCGGGCGGCGATGGGCCTCGCCGGGCGCTCGTGGGTGGTTTCGAACGCTTCGCCAGCGGCGGTCGGGCAAAGGTACTCCGAGTTGATCGGGGCGCTCGGGGCGAAGCGCCGCGGCGGAGGCCGATCACCCGGAGCGCGTTCTGGCCGGTAGCCTCGCTCGACGTGGCATCCCCCTCCTCGTCCACGAAGAAAGCGGCCAAACTCGCCCAGTCCGGGCAAGGCCGCCGCATCCGATTTCAAGGCGGCACGCTGTTCCCGATGATCGTGGCGGTCGTCGTCGTCGTCGGCTTGGCGCTCGTCGTCTACTCGCGCGAAAGCCGCCCAGCCGCCGACGCCTCTTCGCCGCAGGTCGACGACCATTGGCACCACGCGTACGGGTTTTTCTTGTGCGACGAATGGTTTTACCTTGCGGGCGACCTCGAAGAGCGCGACTCCAGCGGCTTCCTCAACGAGGGGTTCGCGCGCACCGGGATCCACAGTCACGACGATGGCGTGATCCACTGGCATGCGTTCTCGTCGGCGGCCGTCGGCCAGCGGGCCACGCTCGGCGTGTTCCTCGAGAACTACGAGGTCGAACTCGACAACAATCGCATCGAGTTCCCCGAGAATCAGCGCGCCTTGCTGCCGTCGCAGAACGACACCGGCGTGTTCGAAGAGGGCGAGACCACCTGCGTGATCGACGGTGAGGAACAAGACGCGGTGCTGTCGGTCGTCGTGTGGGACAACTTCTCCGATACCGATGCCGGCACGACTTTCATCACCGACTTCAACAACATCCGGCTCAACAAGGACGGCATGGCCATCTCGATCGTGTTTGCGCCGGAGGGCACCGATGTCACGATGCCGCCGTGGGCGCCCGACCTGCCAGAGCTTGGTGCCATCGACACGGTGCAGCTCACGCCAGAAGATCTCATCGATCCGACGGAGCCGCTGACCGAGGAGACGTTGAACACCGATCCGTTGAGTACAGACACGGTGGTCGACTCCGACGACACCGAGTCGACCGATGTTGACTCGACCGACGACACGGACTCGACCGACGACACGGACTCGACCGACGACACGGACTCGACGGTTACGGCGACCACCGGCGACGACGGTTGATGCAAGCCGTCGTCCTGGTCGGCGGCTTCGGAACCAGACTTCGGCCGCTGACCAACGAACTACCCAAGCCGATGCTGCCTATTGGGCATCGGCCGATGATCGTCCGCCTGATCGAGCGACTCGCCCGTGGCGGCGTCGACGATGTCACGCTGGCCCTCGGGTTCAAGCCGGAGCCGTTCGTGGCTGCGTTCCCTGACGGTCGGTGTGGCGACGTTGTGGTGCACTATGCGGTCGAGCCCGAGCCACTCGATACGGGTGGCGCGATCCGTTTCGCAGCCGATACCCGCGGGATCGACGACACCTTCGTCGTTGCCAACGGCGATGTGATGACCGACCTCGACGTCGGTGCGCTCGTCGCCCACCACCGTGCCGTCGAGGCGGAGGCCACGCTGCACCTCATCGGTGTCGACGATCCATCCGCGTTCGGAGTCGTCGACATCGATGCCGACGGAGTCGTACACGCCTTCGTGGAGAAGCCCGAATCGGGTACTGAGCCGAGCAATCTGATCAACGCCGGCACCTATGTTTTCGAGCCGTCGGTGCTCGACCGGATCCCCGTAGGCGAACGAGTCTCGATCGAACGCGACACCTTCCCGCAGGTGGTCGCCGGCGGACGGCTGCACGGCGTTGCGACGTCCGACTACTGGATCGATGCCGGCCGTCCCGACTTGTATCGGACCGCCAACCTCGACCTGCTGGGCGACCAGCGACGGTTCGATCGCGCCGACGCGATCGCCGGTGATGCGTCGGTCGCTGCGGATGCCACAGTCGTCAACAGTGTGATCGGCGGTGGCGCACAGGTCGGCGCCGGAGCAGAGGTGCACGATTCCGTGGTTCTCGATGGGGCCCGTGTCGGTGCCGGAGCACGTGTCGAGCGCTCGCTGATCGCCGGTGTTGTCGGCGATCGCGCCCGTGTCGACGAGACCATCGTCGGCCGCGCCGGCGTCGTTGCATCCGACGCGGTGTTGTCGGCGTCTACTGAGCCGCCGGTCTGAGCACCTCGGCGCGTCGCGTCCAACGACGTATCGTCGGGTGATGCGCGTTGCGATCATCGGCGGAGCGGGGTTCTTGGGGTCGCACCTCGTCGATCAGCTGCTCGCTGCCGGTCGATCGGTAGACGTCATCGACGACTTGTCGTCGGGCGCACTGGCCAATCTGGCCGACGCCCGTCGCTCGGACGGGGCGTTGAAGATCGACCACCTCGACGCGGCGGGAGCCGATCTCCACACGTTGCTCGGCATGCGCACACCCGATGTCGTGTTCCACCTGGCGTTGCTGCCGCGTCACGACCGGTCGGGCCCAGCACAACTCGGTGCGCTCGATCGAACGCTCGTGTTGCTCGAGGCGGCACGCCGCCATCGGATCGGCAAGGTCGTCGTGGCCCTGCCGGCGCGCAGCTTGTATGGCTATCCGGCGCCGTCGGCGCTCCCCGTGAAAGAGACCGAGCCGCTCCCGCGCGGCGTGCGCGGTGTCGTCGCTCGGGCGATTCTCGATCTTCTGACCGAGTACAGAGAGCGGCATGCCATCGAGTTCACCGCGTTGGCGATGACCACGGTATACGGTCCGCGACAACGACCGACCGGAGGGCTCGTCGCCTCGCTCGCAGCGGCAGCCGCTGCGGGTGAGACCCCGGCGCTGCATGCCGACGGTCGACAGACTCGCGATCTGCTGTTCGTCGATGACGCCGCCGACGCTTTGAGTCGGGCCGCCGAGCGCGGCAGCGGGTTGTTGATCAATGTCGGGACGGGGCACCAGACGCTGGTGCGCGACGTGTGGGCGCGGATGGCTGGCCCGGGTGCTGCTTCGCCGACCACCGTCGCCACCGCTCCGGACGATCTCATCCGCTTCGCCGTGTCGCCGGTTCGCGCCAGGATTCACTTGCAGTGGTCGCCGTGGACCGATGTCGACACCGGGCTGAGCCAGTTGTAGTTCAACTAGCTCGACAGCGTGACCGCGGCGAGGCGTTGTGCGATGTCGGGTGTCGACATGACGGACTCGGTGACGACTGCGCGCACGCCGGCCTGTTCGATTGCCCGGGCGGCGTCGGCGTCCACGGTGTCGATCACGAGCGTTGCGGCGACCGGCGCATACCACCGGGCGATGCCCTCGACCGTTGCCTCGTGGCCGAGTTCGCGCAGCATCCGGTCGGCCGGACCCTTGAGCGCGGCTCCACCGACGATTGGTGACACCGCGATCACATCGTCGCGACGATCGGCGAGCAGCTCGTCGACGCCGGGGAGATGGCGAATGGGGCCGATGGATACGACCGGGTTCGACGGTGCGATCACGATCCGGTTGGCGCGTTCGAGCGCGTGACGGGCCGTGGGACTGATTTCGGCGGCGCCCTCGAAGCGCACCCCGTCGATAGCGACGTCGTGGCGATGTCGAACGAAGTACTCCTGGAATGCGAGATCGCCGTAATCGCTCGTTTCGACGATCGTCGCCTGCGGGTCGTTGCTCATCGGGACGATGTTCGTGCCGATATTCCAGGCGCGACGAATCTCGTCGGTCACCGTGGTGAGGTCGGCACCTTCCTCGAGGCGCGCTGTGCGATACATGTGTGTCGCCAGATCGCGGTCGCCCAGTCCGAACCACTCGGTCGCGGCGGTTGAATCCGACGGCCGTACGGCGGCATACCGTTCGAGGCCGGCGAGCGCGTGCCAGGTTTCATCGACGAGCCCCCAGCCACGCTCCGGGTCGATGGCGTCGGCCAAGGTGTAGGTGATCGTGTCGAGGTCGGGCGAGATCGCCAACCCGTGTACCCGCCAGTCGTCGCCCGTGTTGACGACAGCGGTGATGTGCTCGGGCGGCAGCGCACGAGCTGCGCCCCGAAGATAACGCGCTGCGCCGACGCCGCCGGCCAGCACCGTGATGGGCCCGGTCGTCACACCGCGAGACCCTGGTAGATCGCGTGGAGTTCGTCGGCTGTGCGGTCCCACGAGAAACGCGCCGCGTTGGCGGTCCCGCGGCGGCTCAGCTTGGCGTGCATGGCATCGTCGGTGACGACCCAGTGCAGGTTGGCGGCGAGGGCGTCAGGGTCGCTGGCTGTGCTCAGCAGCGCAGCGGATCCGGCGACCTCGGGAATCGACCCAGCGCTGCTCGCCACGACGGGGGTGCCGACGAGCTGAGCCTCGAGAATCGGGAAACCGAAGCCCTCGTCGAGCGAGGGGTAGGCGAGCGCTCGTGCGTGGCGGAGCAGCCACCACTTGGAGCGCTCGTCGATTCCGCCGATGCGCACCACTCGCCGCGACGTACTCGGCGGCAGCATGTCGATCGTGCTGGTGATTGCTCCGTCGTCGTCGCCACGGCCGCCGGCGAGCACCAAGCCGACGTCTGGCACCTCGCGTGCCAGGCGCTCGAACGCCGTGACGAGCGTCGGAAGGTTCTTGCGTCGCTCCAACGTCGATACCGACAAGATGAACGGTCGATCGCCCAGCGCGTGGAGGCCGTTCGGTGCCTGGTCGCCGCTCGCGGTAGGGATGGTCGGTGGTCCGAGGAGCACCGTGTGCACAGCAGCGGGTGCGAGGAGTTGGCGCACGCGGGCCGTCGTCGCACGCGATGACGTGACAACCGTGGCGCCGTCGGCGACAGCGCGCCGCAGTACGGCGCCCGAGCGGCGTACATCCGGCGCTGCGAGTTCGGGATGCTCGAGGAACCAGCAGTCGTACACAGACACGAGTCGGGCGGCCCGACTCGGTGGCACGACGTAATTCGTGCCGTGGACGACATCGGGCGAGCCGAGTCGGCGATCGATCGGACGCCCCCCTCGCGCCCAGTAGCGCAGGGCGACCGCTGCAGGGAGCGGGAGCCGTCGTTCCGGGGGCGTGACCTTGGCCCGCATGCTGACCACGTACGGCAGCAGCTCGAGGTCCGCCCGGGTGGCTGGGCCTCGCTGGAGGGCATCGATCGTGCCGGCGACCGCGGCGGGGACACCCGTGCGTGGCCCATGGGTTGGACCAACGTCGATCGCCACACGAACCATGGAAGTCGGCAGCGTACCGACGAGCTGCGGTCGCGGGACGGAAGTCCGGATGGGTTCGCATGAGCGTGACGCTTCCGCTGTGGGCCGTACACTCTCGGGTTCTATGCCGAGGGCGTTTGTTACCGGGATCACTGGCCAGGACGGTCAGCATTTGGCTGAGTTGTTGCACGGCAAGGGGTATGACGTGTTCGGCATGGTCAAGGGTCAGTCGAACCCGCGTGCTCAGCAGGTGCAAGAGGAGATGCCGTTCGTCGAGCTCGTTTCGGGGGATTTGGCGGATTTGCCGTCGTTGGTGGCGGCGTTGGAGATGTCGCAGCCCGACGAGGTGTACAACCTCGGCGCGATCAGTTTCGTCGCGTTGAGTTTCAGCCAAGCGGAGTTGACCGCGAACATCACCGGGTTGGGTGTGTTGCGCATGTTGGAGGCGATCCGCATGGTTGGCGGCACGCAGAACAATGCGGTGCGGTTCTATCAAGCGTCGTCATCGGAGATGTTCGGCAAGGTGCGCGAGACACCGCAGACGGAGATGACGCCGTTTCATCCGCGTAGCCCGTATGGGTGTGCGAAGGTGTTCGGGCACGACATCGTGGTCAACTACCGCGAGTCCTACGGGCTGCATGCGTCGTCGGGGATCTTGTTCAACCATGAGGGTCCGCGGCGGGGGATCGAGTTCGTCACCCGTAAGGTGACCAATGCGGTCGCGCGCATCAAGCTGGGGCTGCAGCACGAGTTGGTGTTGGGGAACCTGGAGTCCAAACGTGACTGGGGGTACGCGGGCGACTATGTGCGGGCGATGTGGATGATGCTGCAGCAAGACGACCCGGGCGACTACGTGGTGGCCACTGGCGAAACGCATTCGATCGAGGATCTGGTCACGCGGGCATTTGGCGAGGTGGGCATCGAGAATTGGGGTGACTATGTGCGTCAGGATCCGAAGTTCTTCCGGCCCGCCGAAGTCGACCTGCTGATCGGCGATGCTTCCAAAGCCCGCGAACAGTTGGGCTGGCGGCCCGAGGTCGACTTCGGACAGCTCGTCAAGATGATGGTCACCCACGATCTCGAACACGAAGCCGCCAAAGCGGGCGTACCGATTCCGACCTGACGTACGCACGTCACACTGCCCGATGCAGGCGATGTGAACCGCTGCTCAGACGGTGGGCTTCAGCCGAGCCGTTCGACGAGCGGCACCCGCCACTCGTCCGCGAGGACATCGCCCAGCTCGATGACGCGTTCGATGAGCGCTCGATCGCTGAGGTGCCGGTCGAGCATCGCCCGGTGTGCGTCGTGGACGCTGACTCCCAGGAGGTGTGGTTCGACGGTGATCGGCCCCCGTGCTGGCACCGTGCCTGGGGCGAGAACCCGCAGGTACCACCCGGTCCGTCCCGACGAGCGCATCAGCGGTCCGACGGTCGGGGTCCCTCGATACACCGTCAGCTTCTGACACGGCCAACGCGGTTGACAGACGGCGAGTTCGGCATCACCCCAGCGCCACCGGTCGCCGATGTGAACCGTGTGCTCGTCGACGCCGACCGTGGCGACGTTCTCGCCAACCGCCGGAGCGTCCCGCATCGTGGCAATCTCGGGCTGAGTGAGTTCGGTCGCCCACGCTGTCCGATGCTCGTCCGGGTGGGCGTACACCGCTTTGTCCGGACCGCCGTGTACCGATCGGTCGGCCTGGTCGTCGCCGGCCAGGTTGATGTGGTCGAGCTGTAACGACGTGTCCGGGTCGACTCGGTGCTTGTGGATCGCGGATGTGATGCCGAGCTGCTCCTCGCCAAGCGGTCGAGGTGTGCCGACGTAGAGGTCGGCGATCTCGATGGTGTGTGCGTCGCTCATGTCTCGAACGGCATGTCGGTGATCGCGTCCATCATCGAATCTTGATCTGGCTTGGCGCCGGCGCGCAGCCGTAGTTGGAGCGCAATCGCGAATGTGATCAGTGCGGCGATCGACGACAGCAGCAGGCCGATCTCGATTCGACGGAAGATCTGATCGCTGGAGAGCCAGGTCCCGAGCACGAATGCGACGGCGCCCAGGGCCCATCCCAGCGCAACCAGTGCGTGACCCTGCAGGGCGATCACCGCCTGCGCGGTGGCCAACGCGCCCATGTACACGGCGCTGCTGAGCGCGAGCATCGCCAGCGTCTTGTTGGTCAACTCGGCGTCGTACACGA